>JAZUHH010000017.1:0-188036 GCA_045641625.1 Paludibacteraceae bacterium | reverse complement strand
CATGCTCCAAGCCAGATGAACCCTATGGCAAACATGAAGATTTATCGTGCTATCGAGGACTCTGTAACATATTGCTATACCGGTGACCAAATAAAGTTCCTTTTGGATTATCGTAATTATGGTTCTGTAGATGCTAAGAATGTAATAATTGTAGAGAATGTTCCAGAAGACTTTATATTTGTTGAGGCTTCAGGAAATGGAGTTTACAACCCGTCAAATCACACAGTAACTTGGAATATCGGTACTGTGGCTGGTTTAAAGAGTGATAACAAGTCTGGTGTGAACTTGGACTTTGAGTCAGGTAATTTGGCAAAGACAGTAGGTCAGGTTTGGTATAAGTTGAAGGCTTCGGACAAAGCAAGTGGTCGTTACTGTACAACTGCTGAGATCAAGTGTTCAAATGGCCTTGGTTGGACTACTAACGAATATCCTAACTATGTTACTGCAACAATGCAGAGAAACTGCGTTGATGTGGTTGCCCGTTCGTTGATTATTTCTAAGGACGTTGATCGTAGAAAGGTTAATGACGGCAATATGGCAAAATTTACTATCAATTTCGAGAACTCTTCCGAGGCAGGTTGGATTGACGGAGGAAGACCTCGCGTAAACGTCTCTTTTGCAAATGGCCAGGACGGTGCTCGATTGCAGTTGATGGCTCGTTTGTGGAATGACGCCATTGAACCATATATTAACTATGGAAACTATCGTATTTCATACTATCTATATGATTCAGGAATCGACTGCTATAGCGGAGAGGCCGATTGTAATAATGGTTGGGGACTACAGAATGAAATCTATGAAGGAGGTAAAGTAATCGCCAGCTCTGAAGGTGTTGTTGTGTCTCATGAAAACATAGTTGAAGGAACCGATGATTATGGACGATGGAATCAGCGTATGACCATTCAGTTTGCTCCTTTGTTTGTTACCACAACCATGCATACTTCCCGATTCTTTGGTGGTGCGGGTGGCCGTATCCATAAGGGAGGAACTTCTCCGATGCGTGGAGTTTGGGCGTTGTTCCCAGGAGGAGGTAGCACTCCTAATTGGGAGGACGACTGGTCATGGAGCTCTAAGTATAAGTCTGTAAAGGATGGATTGTTCTATCCGGTAACCCCTTCTTGGCAGAAGTTGGATAAAAATGGAAAGTCTATAGAGGAGCCTGTAACAAAGTGGTTGGCTTGTGGTTGTACAGAGTCAGACATTACCGTCCCTAATATTTTGGTCGAGGAGTATGATGGTTATGTATGGCGCCGAATCTTGGGTAATGGACCTATGGCTGGTCGTGATGTTGACAATGTTGTAATCAAAGATACACTTCCTAAGGGATTAAAGTTTAACGAGTTTGTGAACGAGTGTCCTCTAAGCGAACCTGAGTTCGGAGGTAAGTGGGAAGTTAAGCAGACTGCTGACGGTCGTGATGTTATCATTTGGTCTATTCCTAAGTTACAGGTTAAGCAGAAGGGTTCAATCATCTATACAGCTATTGCTTCGTTCCCTTCTGGTAATGTGTGCGAGACTCCTGACGAAGATGTCATCAACGCAGCTTGGATTTCCGGAGACAAGAATTCTCCTATTTGCGATACAGCCCTTATCACAGTTACTTGTGCCAAGGTGCCTAAGCCAATTATACCTAACGGACTTACAAAGACTGTCGATAAGGAGAAGGTTATGATTGGAGACGAGGTAACTTACTCTATTGAATACGAGCAGACGCACGGAGCTATTGTTCAGAATGCTTTGGATGTTCCTTCGGAATGGACTGCTGTAGGTAACTCTATTCGCGAGGGTGTTCTTGGTATTTCTGACAAGCAGACTGCTAATTTCAAGAAGTCTCTATCTACTAATCTTTATCTTGAGTTTGATGCAGATATTGACCAGTATCAAGACGGAGAGTTCTTTGTGAGAAACGATATTCGAGTAAGGTTTAACAAACAGTATGCAGGAATGACTGTAACTTGTTTCGATGGAAACAAGGAAGTTGAAAACCAGCTATGTCAATTGAAGAATAATCCTTCAAGATGGAAGGTAAAGATAACAGACGATGTTCTACAGATTTGGTTCGGTACAGATACTTCCAAGTCTCCTTCGTTCACAGCAGAAGGTTTGACAATCAAAGAAGGCTATTTTGGATTTAGAGGTGTTGCTGCTGCGAATCATAAGTTCTCTAATATCCATGTCCATACCGATATGGTCAACGAATTTACTATCGTGGATAGAATACCGGCAGAAATCAAAGTACTTTCAATAGACAATGATGGTGTTCAGCAAGGGGATTCTATTGTTTGGAAGATATCGAGTGACAAAGCTATTCCTTTCGGAACAAAGTTCAATGTTTCATGGACAGGTGAAGTAATGGAGTGTAATGAAATTATTGAGAATATAGCCTACGCTCAGTTGCCAGGTTATGCGCCTGATGACATTATGGACAATGCTGTCAGTGAATGTGTTACTGACGATTGCGAGGGTGTCAAGAGTGCCGCTCTTTCTATTGATGACTCTGCTATCTGTGACGGAGATTCGACAGTCCTACGTGTAAAGTCAGAGCCTAAGGGCAAGTATTTGTATGACTATTACTTGAATGGCGAGATTGTTGCAGAGGCAAGCAAGTTTGACACTTTGGTTGTGTCATTGGAAGGAGAGTACAAGGTCAAAGTTTCTGACCCTTCTTGCCCTGACGCTTCACCTGTGACAACTAAGCCTTTGGAATTGGCTGTTATGGCATTGCCTGACAAGAACATCGCTAAGGACCAGAGCTTGTGCGGAAACGAGACATTGGATTTGTCCCAGTTCGTGGCTGCCGGCTACACTGTCAAGTGGTTCTTGGATGAGGACACTTTGTTCTCGGTAAAGGATCTTGAAATAAAGGCAGAGGATGCTAATTTGGTTTACTATTATACATTGACAGACAACAAGACTTCTTGTGTAAGTCTGCCTAAGGCTGTGAATGTGGCAGTAAATGAAATTCCAGACTCTCCTAAGACTGAGGACAGAGAGTATCCTATGACAGAAGGCGCAACTGTTGACATTTCTGAGTTGGCTACTCCTTCCAAGAGTACCAACAAGCTTCAGTGGTACAAGGAGGAAACAGGTGGTTCTCCTCTTTCAAAACCTATGGTTTCATTGGACAAGGAAGACTCTTTTGTTTACTATGTAAGCGAGATTTCCCCTGAGAAGTGTGAGAGCGAGCGTGTGCCTGTAGAAGTGAAAATTACTAATTCCACTAAGCCGGCAACTAGAGACACTGCGGTTTGTCTTGGTTCTACTGTAGATTTGACAACTCTTGTAACTCCGGACGAGGGCAACACTCTTGTTTGGTACGATGCAGATGGTAATCCTTTGAGCGATGTTCCTGAAGTTGATACAGACTATGGTGACATGCTTGTATTCATGGTTTCTCAGACTGACGGAGTTTCTGTAAGTGACAAAGCAAAGATTGTAGTGAATGTGTATAGTGTAGCTACAATTACTGGAGATAATGTTTCATATTGTTCCGGTGATGAAGCCAGTGAAATCAAGTATAATGTAAATTACTTGAACTGCCTAAATTGTGGAATGTTCACTGACGTAGAGTGGCGTTTGAATGGCAACAAGCTGCTCGGTTCCGTAATTCCTGAGACTAAGAACTTGACTGCTACAACGACATATACTTACGAGCTGACTCCATATTACTCGATTCCTAATGTAAAGGGTCAGATTTGTTATGGTGACCCTATAGAGATTCTGGTAACTGTTGCCCATGTAAACTCTCCAAGTGAAGGAAACTACAACTATGTGCTTTCTGATACTACCGGAGCCGGCAAGTTCCTTCCTTTGGTTGAGCAGGATCCAGATGCAGTAAAGCCTTCAACAGGTCATACTTTGGTTTGGTACGATGCAGAGAAGAATCTTATTGGCGAGGAGTCTCCAGCTCCTGAACTTGACAGGACAATGGAGGATCAGCAGTCATTCACATACTATGTTTCACAAAAGGACGGAGACGGTTGCGAAAGCGAACTTGTCAAGGTTACTGTGACAATAAGCAAAACTCCTGTTCCAAAGGTTTCTTCGGCTGTGTTCTGTGAAAGCGACGAGGATCCGGACGATTTGGTTACTGATTATGTGACTCCTTCCGAGGCTGGCTACTCTTTGGTTTGGTACGATGGAGATCCAAAGAAGGGCGGTAATGTAATGACTTCTGCACCTCAGATAAAGACTCAGTTGAAAGATCCTGAAAGCGTAGAGGAGGTCGTTACATACTATGTAGCCCAGACTAACGGTTCTACAACTTCTTCGGCTGTACCTTTCGATATTCATATTTTTGCACGTCCAAGATTGTTTACCGATAACGATACTGTATGTAACAAGCCTGTGAACATGAACTCTTTGTGGCATGTAAGCAAGAAGGTTACTACTATCACGACAAAGTTCTATGAGGATGATGTTCCTGTCGGACTTCCTGAGGCGGTTACTAAGACCGGTAATTACAGCGTTGAGGGTTACTTCATCATTCAGGCAACAAAAGAAAGATGTGTCTCTAAGCGCGAAGATATTTATGTGGAGATCCATAAGTTGAACTCTTTGTCTATCGAAGGCTCAAGCAGTGTTTGTCCTAACTCTCCTGTAACTTTGAATGCCGTTTATGACGGAGAATTCTATGATTCAAAGGTTAAATACACATGGAACTTGCCAAACAATTCTTCTACTCATGACGGAGAATTCATAAGTGATCCTTTGAAGACAAAAACTAAAATTGTTTTGATTGCAACTGATGGCTATTGCGCAGATACGATAACTCACGAGGTCAATATTGACAAGGGTGTGATTTCCGGAACTGTTAATCTTTCTGAGGCTGGCAACGACAATTCTCCAGAGAACGCTCTTGCCGGATCAAACATCAAGTTCTACAGCTGTGGTCAGGAGGTTACTGTTTCCCCTAGTGTGGTAAGTACAGACACAGACTTCCAGTGGAGCGACGGAACAGTAGGCAAAGACTTGAAGACTGACAAGTCGGGAATCTATACTTTGACCTACACAAATGTCTGCCAGACATATTTTGATGTAGAGATCATTGCTCTTCCTGTGAACGACTTTACAGTTCCAGAGGACAAGATTCTTTGTGAGAACGGATACGCAACACTTCAACTTGATTTGAGATGCGACGAAGATATCGAGTCCATCGTTTGGAAGAAGGACGGCGTTGAATTGGACAACAACTCCCAGTCTTTGTACCTTGAGAGCGCTTCTTCGGAGGATGCCGGAATCTATACTTACGAAGCAAGAAACAAGGGCTGCTCGATTGGCGGAACTTATGGAACTGTAAGTGTTTCTCCTGCTCCAAAGTACACTATAAAGGATGTCTCTACAATTTGTGCCGGAGAAAGTCTTGAAATCGGTCTTGAGACACTTGAGCCTGCAACAGCAAAGGTTGAATGGGAAGACAATTCTGCCCTTTCTCCTTCTTCTGACAAGACAGCTACAATTTCTCCTAACTCTACTGACACATATTACTTCAAGGTTGTTCAGCCTGGAGGTTGTGTAGTGAAGGACAAGATCAAGGTTTCTGTATCTCATCCTATTACGTTCGAGGTCAGCCCTCTTGATACTGTCGTTTGCGAGGGTTCCCCTGCTGTCAGATTTGCCCTTAGAGTTTCTGAGGGAGATGTCCTTTCTTACAAGTGGGAGGACGAGAACAATACTGTAGTTTCAACAAACAGTTTGTTCCGTGGCGAGACTTCAATCGCAGGAGTCCACACTTACAAGGTGACTCTAGAGTCTGAGGCTTGTGAGGACGCTGTTGAAGTAGTTTCAATGGAAGTTGTCTCTAATCCAATCATCGACACTGTCATTCAAGTCAAGTACAAGGATGCAGAGGTCGTAGTTCTTGAGGGTTCAGGAAGTGGCAACTACGAGTACAAGGTTGACAAGGAGGAGTTCCAGTATGACAGCAAGCTGACTGTTAAAAACTATGGCAAGCACGTGTTCACAGTTCGCGATGATGCAGGTTGTGTGGGAACATACGAAACAGAGATAGTTTCTCCGCAAATCACTCTTCCTGTCATTGTGACTCCTAACGGAGACGGAGACAACGACTTGTTCATCGACGAAGTTCTTTCCGAGGCTTATCCTAATGCCAAAGTTACAATCTATGACCGTTCGGGCAAGGTTATTGCTAAGTTGCCTGCAAGCGACGGTTGGGATGGAACTTACAACGGCCACAGACTTCCAAGTACAGACTATTGGTACGAGATCTGGATCGAAGAGCTGAGAAAGATGTATGTCGGTCACTTCACATTGATAAATAACTAACAGAAAATTTACAAGAACAAAGTGGGGTATGTACCTCACTTTGTTTTTGTTTAATTGCTCTCATTGATTTGTAAATAGACTTTTGTTCATTATGGAAGCAGGTAACAAGGTTACTAAAGCGGAGTGGCTATGCTCTGCACTTATAGATTTGCTGGTATTGATGTTGATTTCTAAGGTTTTCAATATTTTAAGTATCATATTTTTTTCTAATAATTCTGATGGCAAAGATACGTTGTTGCAGTATTATACATATTTTACCATTACTGTATCTTTTTTGTACTTTCTTACAAAGGACTTGTTCTTTAATAAAAGAAGTTTAGGTAATCGTACAGTTGGTATATCTGTTCGTAAAGACGGGAAGCAAATACCTGTAGTGCTTTCTTTACTGCGTAATCTTCCTTTGGCTTTGTTTTATTGTAGATTGTTCTTTCCTACGATGGGAATAAATAATCTTTTTACTGCAAATTTGTTTGTTTTCTATACTATTTGTGAGCTACTTGTTGTTAATTTCTCTGGAAGGACAATAGGCGACCTTATTGTAGGCAGTTACATGGTTAAGGATGAGCAAAGTCAGGTTGTATTGTCTGTCAAGTACGATAATAGAACAATCTATATTTTGTCTTCGATGATTATCTTTTTCTTTGTGTTAGGTAATTTTAAACCTTGCTTTTATATTTCGCCAGATGTTTCACAAATTTCTTCTGATATTGACTATATTAAAAAGTATCAAATTGCTCAGGTACTTAACACTTTCTGCACATATTTGACATTCTTTGTTGGGCAAGGCTTTTTTATTCATAAACTCTGTAAGGCAAAGAAATTTTCGAATGTGGTTATAGTTTTGTTTGCGTTGGTATTACTTTCCTTCATTATAATATGGGGCGGCAAGTATATAGAGATTAATGGGAGATGTTAATATTTTTAGCAATTTGTTTAAGAAACTATTATTATTTATACTTTAATGGAACAAAGTAATAGAATTAGTAGAATCAGATATATTTTCGCCAGCTATATAGATATTCTTATCTTGTTTAATATAGTTGGGTTGCTTAATAAACTTTCGGATTTAGTGCCTGATCATTCCGTGCAGACTTTCGTCCGTCTTATTCTTGTCGGTGTAATGGCCTTTGTCTATTGGTTCAAGGATTCTCTGTTTGACGGAAAGACTCCGGGTAAGCGTGTCGTAGGTATCAAGGTTGACAGACCGTCGCATTTTTCCTCGTTTGATGTCTTTTCTTTCAAGCGAAATCTTTTCGGAGGTTTAGCATTTTTGTTATATTTGATAGTTGTCGTTTCCTTGCCTCGCAATATTTCGCTTTGGGAGTGTATGTATTCCCCTTTATTGTATATTTTGGTGAATATAATCGTTGTGTTATGTCTGAAAGACAGGAAATTAGGAGATTTTATCAGTAAGTCGAGGGTTGTTGATGACCCTGAGAACAATTGGTGGAAAGGTGTTTCTGTCAGTGAGAAAATTCTGTATCCTACGGCATCTTTGCTGGTTATGTTTTATCCGTTTTCATTTCTCCTTAGTTTTGAGTCTCAGTTTTTTCTATTACGTAATATAGCTGCAAATCAAATAGGAGAATGCCTGTTTTTTATTAATCTGTTTGTTGATGTAGTGATTTATTCAATATTGTTTGTTTGCATAAGAAATGTTGTAAAGTTTGAACTGTTAAGGAAGTTGCTGTATAGTGCAATTATATTAATCTTTTTAGTTCAATTTTTAAATTATATTGTTGTAGTTAGTAATCTATATGGTTGACGCATACGGAAAGGCTCTTTTAGCCTATTTTAACGGCGATAGAAAGGCTAAAATTAAAGTAGAGAGCAATATAGTCGATACAGAGTATTGGAAGGTCTCAGAGTTCTTTCATTCATGGAACGATATGAGTGAAATAGAAAAAAAGGCGCTTGGGCTTTGCAAAGGCAGAACCTTGGATGTTGGTGCAGGTTCCGGAAGCCATTCCCTTTGGCTGAAGGAGAATGGTGTGGATGTCTCTGCCATAGACATATCTGCCGGGGCAGTAGAGGTCATGCTGAGTCGTGGAGTCAATGCTCAGCGACAGGACTTCTACGCATTGTCGGGAGAGAAGTTCGACACACTGCTTCTTCTTATGAACGGAGCAGGTATTGCCCAGACCATGAAGAATCTTCCTCGTTTCCTTGAGCATTGCAAGTCTTTGCTTAGCGTTGGAGGACAGGTGCTTCTTGACAGCTCTGACTTGAAATTCCTCTATGATGACGAGGATTTGGCGGAGATAACAGAGGAGGGTAGATACTATGGAGAAATCGACTATTGGATGTCCTTTAGAGGCGAAAAGGATGAACTTTTTGACTGGCTTTTCGTTGATTTCAATAGCCTCAAGCTTGTTTGTGAGTCTTGTGGTTTAAAGGCGGAAAAAGTCTATGAGGACAACCATTTCCAGTATCTTGCCAAGATTTCTCTAGTTTAGTTTTTTGCTTCAGCTTGGATTTTTCATGATTTTTTAATCAAAAGATTATCTTCTCGCCTGGAACATTTGTATTTTCCGCTCCGTTCTGCTTGAGCTTTGAAAATGTATTAATGAATTAAACTGAAATGAATAGAGGAAGCGGATTGCAATTTATCTTTGCAATCCGCTTTCTTTTTGTCTATAAAATGTGGTATTTACTATTTATCCCCAGAATATTTGAAAAGCTTCCGCTGTTTGTGTTTATATTTCTTTCCTTAATAAAGGGGTTTTAGAAGGAAATCTTTCCTACGCTAAACACTTTGCGTTTGCCTTTGTCGTCCTTGATTTTCATTCTGTCAGTCGAAAGGAAAGTGTTGCCGTACCAGTGCCATGTCTCGTTTTCGTAAACTGCCTTCAAGTACTCTTCATCCTTGACATATTCGATTTCCTCTGAAGAAATCTCCTCTCCGTTTGCATCATACGAAGTGTTATAGATGCATTTGTATGAAGGATAGATAATCTGTAGGGCATTGGTGTTTTTGTTTAGGGACAAATGTTTCTTTACCGAGTATGACTTCTTGACGTGTAGCTCTGCGGCATTGCTCCATTCAATCTTTCCATCCTTGTCATACTCTACAATGAAGTAGTGAGTATATATGTATCCGTCCGGTACTTGATAAGAGATACCGTTCTTGTCAGTTTTATTTTTATATACATCCTTGTATGCTTCGCCTGCCAAAATGTATTTGTCGTTATCTTCTATGACTCTGTAGGGAAGGATTTGACATTCTTTTGTGAACTCTTTGCCTTTTGCCTCTGCCTTTGCTTTCTTCTCTTCTATTTTCTCCTGCTTTCTGTCTGACAGATAGGATGTGAAGTTCTTCAAGTCAAGGAAGTTTGTGAAAGTAGAGAAAAGAGTCTTTCCATTGCTGTCAGCCTTGATAACGAATATGCCAGCTGCCCAAGAATTACTGCCATCCTCATCCAACTTGTATGTGCCAGATATTAGATAGTTTCCGTCTTTGGTTTTAGTTACGAAAGCACTTGCTGGATATTTATTGTCGCCGTTCAAGTTTAATGTGATTTCTCCAGTTTTCTTTCCGTCAGAAAAAGTGAGTAGTTTTGTGATGTTTCCGGTCTTGTATATTTCTTTAACCAATACCTGTACTTCATTACACGCTTTATCGATGTCACAAGACAAAATTGTGAACTTGGGGCTAAGATTGTCTAATTCCACAAGATTAGTCTCTCCAGACTTTATGTTTGTTATGAGTGCTATCAATTTTTTGTCGTATGAAAAGCCACTTCCAGAATACCCCTCACCAATCATATAAAGATTGTCTCCCAATACAATGGGTTCTTGCCAGTTTGGCATATACTTTTCAACCTTACCCTCGAACTTGTTTTTTAATGTCAGGTCGTTGGAGTCATAGATGCTTATTACATATCTTTTTGTAGATTCTTTTCTTTTTGACATTCCGACAGCAAAGAAGTTAGTGTTTACTGCATAGAAGTTTCCGTCAGCCTCCAACCAGTTAATAATGCTGTGACTTCCTATGTTAATGTCCGTACTTGCTGCTTCGTTCAGCATTGTGTCAAGTTTGGTAATAGTCCAAACGTCGTAACCTTTTGGTGCAGTTTTCTGTTTGTCGTCTTCCTCAGTGGCAAAAATCACACCTTTTTCTCCAATAGCCTGCCACTTCATGTAGTCGTTTGAAGAAGTCTTTTCAAACTCAATTCTCTTGACTGTCGCATCTTTCGCTTGCAGGATTGCTGGCATTATCAGCACAAATGCTGAAAGAAATGCCTTTTGTAATTTACTCCAAATCATTTTCTCTTATATTATTATTTCGGGCAAAGCTAAAAAAAAAAAGCGTGAAAACCTAAAATATTTAAGAGAAAATGAGTGATATTCAAAAATATTTAAGAGAAAATGAGTGATATTCAAAAATATTTTTCTGCTTCCTATTTTCTAATCCATCCCCTTGCCTGCTCGTAGCCAAGTTTCAATGCTGTGTTGAAAGATTCGTTGGCTTTGTCCTTTTGTTCCAGTCTGTGATAGCACAAGCCCTTTTGGTAATGGTTCTCGCCATTGGTGTGGTTGATTCCTATTGCCATATCGAAATATGTGATAGCCTTTTCGTAGTCCTTCATGTTCTTGTGACAGCAAGCAATTCTCGAGATCAGCCATTCGTCCGTGCTGTCAAGTTCGTAGGCCTTGCCAAAGTATTCGAGAGCCTTTGTGAAATTGCCCTTCTCGTAGTTGATGTTGCCAAGGTTCTTGTACGGAGATGCGTATCGTGGGTTTGCTTTTATTGCCTTGTCAAGAAGCACAAGACAGCTGTCCATCTCTCCCATCTCATAGAATGTGCAAGCCATTCCGTTATAGACTCTTGACGAGCTGTTCTTGATCGAAAGTGCCTCTCTGTAAGCCTTCATTGCCTTGGAATAGTCGCCCTTCATCGTGTAGGTAAGTCCGACGTTGTTGTTCACCCAAAGCATGTTCGGCTTTCTGAAATGGAAGTTGTTGCACGAGACAAAGTTCTTGTCTGCCAGGAACTTCTTTGCCGACTTTCGGTATAGATCTGCCGCCTCGTCGTACCTCTCTGCCGCTCTGTATGCGTTTGCCAGATTAAAGTTTATCCAGTTGTACCTTTTCTTCTTTAGTGCAAGAGCTTTCTCGAAATGCGTGATTGCCCCAAGCGAGTTTCCGTTCTGGTGGGCAATAACTCCGAGCAGGTTGTACGCATCCGCATTCTTAGGGTTCGTAGCAACGGCCTTTAGGCAGATGTTGTAGAGCTGCTCGGTTTCGTGGCTGTGGATAAGGACTGCGCCGGCAATGTTGAGAAGAGTCTTGTCGTGCATGTTGTTCTCTATTCCCCTCTTTGCGTAGTCGTTGGCCTTGTCGTGCTCTCCCTTTTCCTTCAACAGGTAGCAGAGGCGGATGTATGCCCTGATGTCCTGTGGGTTTGAGTTCACAGCGGCTTCAAGCTCCTCTATGGACCTTTTGTCCGAACCAAAGAATTTTTCGTCAATCAAAGGCAAGTGGATGAGCTGAGTTTCGTCCTGCATGTAGAACACAGTCGTAGGTTTCGCAAAGATTGCCAGTGCGAAAATGCTTGCCAGAAAGACTAGAAACAATCTGTTCATGGCTTACTTGTGGTTGTTGATTGTATTGCCGTCAATGTTTATGCGTCCTCCCATGATTAGAGGAAGGTTAAGCGACTCGTGGCCAGCCGGGAACCCGAACAAAACTGGGATGTTAAAATCCTTTGTCGCGTCCAGAATCAACTGCTCGATAGAACCGAATGAAGAGTCCTGGTCAAGGTCAGAGAAGTCGCCTACAATGATGGCCTTAGTCTTGCTTAGAAGTCCGCTCATTCGCAAGTTCTGCATCATTCTGTCAACTGAGTACATTCTCTCGCCAACGTCCTCGATAAGAAGGATTCCGCCCTTCTTGAGTACGTCATAGCTTGTACCCCTTAGCTTAGTGATCAGAGTTAGGTTACCTCCGTATAGCGTTCCGGAGATCTTCTCTGTCGAAAGTCTGTTCAGTGGATTCTCGGAAGTCTGCTTGTATCCGGCGCGCTTGCCTTTTAGCAGGTCAAGCACCATCTTTACGCCCTTTTTGTGGTTCTCGATCTCCTCCTTTGGTAGTTCTCCGTCTCCGGATTTGTACTTTCCTGTTGCTATGGCGTAGGACTTTGCCATAGGTCCGTGAATTGAGCAGGCTCCGGCGTGGATGTTGATTGCGGCGTGAAGAGCCGTGATGTCGCTAAAACCAATGACAAACTTGGGATTTAGCTTGAATTTCTCGAAGTTCACCTTGTCGATGATTCTTGTAAGTCCGTATCCGCCGCGTCCGCAGATGATTGCCTTTACGTTGCTGTCATCAAGAGCTTTCTGCAAGTCTCCGAGTCTTTCCTCGTCTGTGCCAGAGAATCGGTTGAACTTGCCGTATGCGTGCTCTCCGAAACTTACCTTGTAGCCTTGAGAAGTAAGGAACTCTGCCGCAAGGTCAAGGACTTGGCCCTCAACCGAGCCGCTTGGACTGACTATTCTGATTTCGTCACCTGGGACTAGTTTGTTTGGGTATTTCATATTTGTGTGAATTGAATGATTAAGAGGTGCAATTTCTTGCACCTCTCCTATTTTGTCCTAACTTATGGAATTATTGTGTCTTCACCTGGTGCAGCAGCTTCTGGAGCAGGTTGTGTTTCGATTGCTCCAGGCGTTACCATGCCTTCGCCTCTTGATACTCCGGTCTGGTCCTTTTCAAGGTTTTTGTCCTTCATTGCAGGCACCTTGTCTATCGGCTTAACAAGAGGTAGGTAAGGAGTGTTGCTCTTTCCAAGCTTTTCGGTCTCGAAGTATGTCTTGAACTCTTCATGTACAGCCTTAGGAACCTCTGCCGAAATGCCCGGCAAGTTGTTCGGACTCATGACGAAGCTCTGGTCAACGGATGCGTTTCCAACTGCTTCAACCAAAGAGTTGTTTATCTTGACATTGCCCGACTCGAAGTAGTACGCACCGCAAAGAGTTGAGTGGCTGATATTCACGTTCGCTTTGCCTCCGCTGATTCGGAATGTTGTTGCCGCCGCAAGTTCATTGACAGCACACTCGTTGTTATAGAACGAGCAGTTGCTTATGTTTATTGTCGGCTCTGCTGATGAGTAGATCACCGAACCTCCGTACTTCATAGACTTGTTGCTTGACGCGTTGCATCCGTTCATAGTGATACGGGACTTGTTGCCCTTCTCAGAGATTGAAAGGAATGCTCCTGTCTGGCTGTGGTTGAAATAGATATAGCATGAGTTGAAAGTAAGGTCTGCGCTCTTCTTGACTGCGAAAGCAGAAGCGTCTGCGTCCTTGCCTGCCTTGAATCCGCTGATCAGACAAGAGTCGAACCTAACCTCTCCGCCGTTCACTGTTACACCGTTGACCGTTCTGTCCTGATTTCCAAGCAAGTGCATTGTTACGAACCTAAGTCCAGTGTTCTCCGGATATATGTCCATAATCTTACCCTTGCTGCTGTGAGGTGTGAAGTAAGTGTTGAATCCAGGGTCCTTGGCTGTGCGCTTGTGTGCACGCTTCGAGCCTTTGTTAGGTGAGCCAGGGTAGCCTCCGTAAACTGTGGTGTTCTTTAGTCCGGCAAGTGTGATTCCCATGTCAGATTTCAGCTTGTAGCCTCCGCCGGCAACATGGATTGTGACCTTGCTGTCGCTTCCTGCCTTCTTCTGGTACTTTATCGCGGCTTCGAAAGCCTTTTCAGGAGAGGCGAAAGCCTGATCCCAAGTGGTTCCCGCAAACTCATCGTTTCCTCCCTTGTCCTCGGTCTTGACGTAGAATACGCCCGGCTCCTCGCAGACATCGGAAACTCGTACCTCGTTACTTGAAGCGGTGATCTCGTTGCCAAGCAGGTCGATTCCCTTTACGTCAAGCCAGTAGGTTCCGATCTTGGCGTTCTTCATTGTCGGGTTGATCTCGTTCGTGATGTCGTTGTAGTTGTCCACCCACTGGTACTGAACCTTTTGAAGTCCGGCAATAGTGGATTTGAACGAAGCAGTTGTGTTCTTGTGGTCCGGACAACCCTGCTCGGTAATCTCTATGACTACGGAGTAGTCCGCATCACAGGCTCCGTATGTACTCTGTATTGGCGAACGCTGGATACCGCGCGCGTCATAAGGAGTCAATGGGTGAGGAGCTCCGGCCTGGCCGATAATCTCAAGTCTGTTCGAAGGAATCAAAACCTGCGTGAAACTTCCCCTGTAAGTAAGCTTTGACACGACTGTACCCTTGAAGTTTGCTAGGAATGCCTTAGAGTTGTCTTCCTTCGCATCTCTCTTGTCGTTGTCCACGAAAGTTGTCTTGGCAGGGTAGTTGTGCTCGTACTTGTTGCATCGTCCGGCGCACTCGACCAAAGAGTGGTAGATGTTGATGCTTCCGCTTTCCTTGTAGAATCTTCCGCAAAGTGTTGAACTGTAGATGTTTATCTCCGGATTGCCTCCCAACGTTCTAAGCAGTGCGCGTCCGTAGTAACCCAAAGCCTGGGTTGACTGGTTGTCGTAGAAAGTAGAGTTGAATATGTTAACCTTAGGACTTGAGTTGTAAGTTAACAAGGCAACTGCTCCGAAATATAGTGACGTGTTGTTCGTGAACAGTGTGTTGTGAATGTCCACGTCCGCATCCTTCATGATTGAAAGGCAGGCTCCTATCTGTCCTCCTCTGATTGTTGTGAAAATTGAGTTGCGGATAGTGAGCTTGGATCTGCCCGAAGGAAGTCCCTCCTCTACCGCGATTGCAGTTAGTGGCTTGTCCGAAGTCTGCGCGAAAGCGAAGCTCATGATGATACACGAGTCAATCTCAACGCTCGAGTCCTCGATGTCAAGTGCTCGTCCGTTCAACTTGCTTTCTGTGATGATGCTAGAGCCCCAGAAGCAGATTCCGACGAACTTCACGTCTTTCTTGTTCTTTAGCTTGACGATGTATCCGTTAGGGTCGTCATTTTTTAGGATTGTCGTGTTGCCTTCATTGTACTGCGGTGTCCTAGGGTTGCGCTTCGTGCCGCTGACAGTTCCGTCAACTGGAGAAATGCTATATCCTCCGTAAAGGGTGATGTTGTCCGGGAAGTCGAATCCGTTCTTGTCGTTAGGCGTGTATTCTCCCTCGGCAAGGTGGATTGAAAGCGGTGTGTTTCTGAACTTGGCTGAGTTCCTCATGTTTCTTGCCGCTCTAAGAGCCTTGTCTATAGTCTTGAATGCTGTTGCCCAGCTTCTTCCGTCGTTTTCCTCGTCGTTGCCCGAAGCCTTGACGTAAAGGTCTCCGCCTGAACAGCTTGCGTCAGAGCGTACCTCTGCCCTGGCAGTCTGCTCCGAAACTTCCTTTCCGTTGCATCCTACCACCTCTGCCTTGTACTGCGTAGCGGCGGTTAAAACTTCGGACACTGTTGACCTTGTCTTCTGTGCTTGAACAGAGTTCATTTCCTTGTAATCGAAGTCGAAGTCTCCCTTCTTGGAGAACTTGAAGTCGAACACTCCGTCCACCGGTTCTCCGTTTCTTATAACCGAAGCCGTGATGTTGACCTGGTTTCCCTCGCAGACTCTCTCCGGCGCAGTCTTTACGACCACTATCTCGTTTCCTGTCAAAGGACTTAGCTTCCTGATTGCCAAAGGCTTGGAAACAACTTCCTTCTCGTCTTTAGTTACTGCAAGGTAGTATGCCTCGCCATCCTTTGAAGGCGGCGCATTGAAAGTCTCTGAAGTCGCTCCCGCAATAGGCTGGAGATGAGAGACAAGGTTGTCAATGTCCAGATTCTCCGGACCAACTAGCCATTGGTAAGTATATTGGTTGCCCTTTAGGGACGAAGAAATCTCTGTGTATCCACCATCGCAAGCCCACGGATTGCCGTTCAGTATGATCTCGACTTTCTGACATCCCGAGTTCTTGGAAAGAACCTCTACTGGCTCGCTTTCGCACGAGAATACACCGTCGGTAACGTGTACCTTGTAGAAGCCGGCCTTCTCTGGTATGAAGTTGCGGAACTGCGGTGCTTCAACCTCTTTGTAATCGCCCTCTCTTGTCTTGCTGTAAAGCCAGTGGTAGAGTGCAGAATTAGGTAGGAATCCCGATGCAGTAGCCATTAATCTAACGCTTCCCTCGTCAAATGCGTTCTCGCAGATCTCGCTCTGCTTCGGAGAAAGCTGTACGCTAGGATTTATGTATGGTACAGTCGAGAAGTTGACCGTGTCGTTCTGGAAGCGGAAGTAGATTGTGTGCTCCTCGTAAGGCTCTGTTGACTCGACCTTGATGTTCAAAGGCAGGTCGAAGAACTTGAAGTCAACCGAGTCTGCTACACTTCTGTAGATTATCTGGAAGTCTTTTAGGTTCGGGTCGTTTGTGATTGTACGCTCCGAAATCTTGCGGTTCACGACTTCCATGTAGAAGTGTGCTATGTCCTCGATTGGCTTGAGTGTGAATGATCCCCACTCGCAAATCTCTGAATATCTGTAGTCTGGGATTGAGTTCTCGTCTGCGCAGTCAGTTCCCCAATAAGGGTAAACAGTGATGCCCTTTTCTCTGCACTCCTCAGCCGAAATCTGAGTCAGCGCATAGATTCCCTTAGGAGAAGGAAGGCTCTTGTTGTCCTTCAATTTGACTGTTACCTCGATGCGGTGCTCTCCATCGTCCCAGTTCGTGCGTGAGTAGGTCTGGAACCAGCAGTCGTGGCGGCCGGTCATCTTCTCTCCGTCGATGTACCAGTCAAAGATGTACTCGCTCTCTGGGTAGCCTTTAGGCACGCTTGCCTTGAAGTTGTAGCACTTTCCTCGGCAGACGAATCTGCTGTTTGATGTCAGGTTAGTGATTGACGGAGCTGTGAATTTCGGTCTGCGGTCCGGAGGTGTTATGCCCACGTACATTGTGTCGGGAGCTCCTGATTTTGCGAAAGTTACAGTAATTTTCGACTTCTTGGCCTGATCTAGACTCTTGAAGCCCATTGACTTGAGCGAGACTCTCTCCATGACTCTTGGTTTCAAGGTCTGGATTCCCGCCTTGGACTTGATGACAATCGGAGTGAAGCTGCTCAGCTCCATGATTGACTGGTCTCTCTTGGAAAGCCTGTACTCCGATGTTCTGAAGGTGATGCTCTGGTCAAGCGTTGTAAGGTCTGCGCAAGACCACACGATGTTGTTGTCGATTCGGTTCTTGGCCCTCATCTCGCTGATCGAGTCGCTTCCGCTGTCCCCTGGGAAGAGTCCGAAGTAGTTCTGCTGGGCAAACGAGCAGACTGCGCCCAAGAGGAGTGTTATGACGGTAAGTATGTGTTTTCCAATTCTTTGCATAGGTAAGTCCTTAATTCAATATACAAGGTTGCAAATTTAGCACTAATTATTCGTTTTAGCAAGTAAAAGTCCAGAATTTTACTGCAAAAGTTTGATCTGGTTCGGTCGGTCGAGTCTGCATTTCTTGCCTTCTCGATGCTCTTTTGGGGTTAGTAGTCAATCACATGTAAACGTTACATACTCTGTTCTATACTTCTAAAAATTTTCGCTAAATAATGAGTAATGTTTACATGTTCGTTTATGAGTGCGCGAACACCTACAATTCGTTAGTGCATAAAAGAAATGCTGTAATGGAATGGAGCATTACATTACAGTTTTGAAATAGAGTTTTGGCCTATGGCTTGCGTACGATGTCCACTACATGGCTACCGGCGCCAATCAAGTCTTCGCGTTCGGCATTCGCCATCTGGAATTCAACGAAACGTTCGAAACTCTCCTCGCTCATTTTGTTTATAAGCGGGCGCATGTAGTCGGATGGTCCGTCTGGAGAAAAGATTTTGACGCGGTTCAGTCCGGCGCTTTGGTTCAGGCGGTCAATGTCGGATATTCTTACGTAGTCGTAGAGCTCTCCTTCGGTGCTTCTGACGTGGAAAGTCTCGTCAACAAAGTTTCCCTGGCGAAGTCCTGGCATTCGGTCCTCGTCAAAGCAGAAGCTCAATACACAGTATTCGTTCATTACGTAGGCGTTCATAATCAGTCCGTTAGTTTTTGTGACTCGTTTAGCCTCGTTCAGTGCGAGAAGTTTCTCATCGTCTCCAATCAAGTGGTAGAGAGGTCCAAAATTTATGACAAGGTCAAAGGACTCGTCCGCCAGAAAGCCGATGTTCTTGGCGTTGCCCTGAAAGGCCTTGATTTCCGGATCCTTCTTCTTCATGATTTCCAGGTTGTGCTTGACAAGTTCGACTGCGGTCACGTCATAACCCATTGACTTCAGTGCTATTGCGTAACGTCCGGTCGCAGCTCCAAGATCCAGGATCTTGAAGTCCGCCTTGTTATCTTTGGGCAGAATATCGAGAATGTACTTCATCGAGACGCGGTATTCGACGATGCCGTGTCTGCGGGTGAGCCTCAAGTCCTCCTTGTGCTTGTTGTAGTATTTGTCAAGCATTTTTTCTCTGTCCATCTTCCTCTATCTTGTTTGTTTTTTCTTTCTGAAAAGTGCGAGAAGCCCGAAGCAGAGACAGTAGCCGGTAGCCCCCAAAAGCAGGGCGAGAATGACCGCTCCGACCACATAAACGAGCAGGCTCTTGGAAACGGCTTCTATTGTTATATCGCTGAACGCCAGCGAGTTCTCGACTCCGAAGACGAAGCACCCGATGATGTAGGACAAATAGAGCCATACGGGTGTGAAGGGAGGAATGCTGATGTTAGAAGTTGCGACCACGACAATCTTGTTAAGCCTCATGAATCCGGCAACGGCGAAGGCGGCGACCATCTGGAAGCCCCAAATCGGCAGAACCGCAAAGACGAAGCCGACCGCTACGGCAAGTGCGACCTTATGGTTGCTCTCGTCAGCAATCTTGAAGTCCTGGGCGAAAAAGTCCTTTATCTTCCTTATCCAACCCATTTCCTTATCAGGTTTCTCGGTTTGATGTATAGCACGGAAATTGTGCTTAGTATTGTGTTGAGAATTGAAATTCTCGAGAAGTCCTTGAAAGGTCTGAAGTGAGAGACCCTCTCTCCTTCGGGAGCATAGTAAACCTTGATTGGGCAAGGCACGACTTTCACTCCTCTCCAAGCCAGACGGACAAGCATCTCTAGTTCTGCCTCGTACTTTGTCGAAAAGACGTGCATCCTGTTGACCTCTTTGACGGGGTAGATTCGGAATCCGCACTGAGTGTCGGGTAGGGAAAGTCCTGTCTCGACTTTGAACCAGAAGTTCGAGAAGTTGTTGGCAAAACTGTTCTTGCCCGGCATATTCTCCTGAGTGTCAATGTTTCGTGAGCCGAGAACGAGGTAAGGTTCATCTTCCCCTCCAATCTTTGCGAGCAGGTTCGGAATATCTTCCGCGAAGTGCTGTCCGTCGCTGTCCATTGTCACAGCGTAATCGAAGCCTAGTTCCTCAGCCTTCTTGAATCCCTGGAGCAGGGCGTGGCCCTTCCCCTTGTTCTGGTTGTAGGACACTATCCTAAGCTTCCCGTTGCCAAGGGTTCCGAGCACGTTGAGTGTGTCATCTGTGCTTCCGTCGTTGACCACGATGACGCAGTCAGCGTAACGCGAAGCGTCGTTGACCACTTGTGCCAGCGTGTTGCGGTTGTTGAAAGTTGGGATTACGATGCAGTGGGACATGGCTTTTCCTCCTTATTTGGCAAGGCTCAGCCTAAGTCCGAGCTTAGGGTGGGTGATTACAATATTCTCGTCCGAGTAGTCTATCTCGGCGCGCAGAATTCCTCCGGAAACGCAAGTATGGTCAAGCATCTTCTTCTCGTTGTCAGCCATGTACTTTGTGCGGCCGGTTGAAGTTCGCATCTTGAAGCCGTATTTTGTCTGCGGGAAGTTCTTGTGGACGTACTTTTTGGCCTTGAATGTCTTTCCCACGTTTCTTGTGAATAGGGTTGCAAGGTCCTTTCTTAGAATGCGGATTATGAACTTGTTGTCAAGCTGCTCCATGCACGAATTGACCACAAAGTCCTTGTCCGTGATTGTGAAGTCAAACAGCGTCATTCCCATGAAGGCAGTGCATACTGCATGGATTGATTCTTCTCCGTTCTCTCCTTTCTCCAAAGTGGCAACCAGGAACCCGTCCATCGAAAGGTCCTTGTAAGTCAGGTTCATGTTGAACATGACGTTGTCTCCGTCATTGCTGAGCAGAGGGTAGAGCTCAGTTCGCTCGTATTTGCCGCATTTGCTCTGCTCCATGGCAGAAAATGTTTTGTCTGAGCATCCCGAGAAAGTCAGGATGCCCAGACAAAATAGTGGGCTTAAAGCCTTGAGTGTTAGTTTTTTCACTGTACGCTAAATTTCTTGTCGTCGATAGAGACGTTCTTCTGCATGTTAGAGAAAGTGAACTCCTGGTAGCTCGAGTCCTTTGAACTTGCGTTCTTGGACTTCTCGATAATCTTTACGCTCAAGATGTTGTAAGAGTTCTTCTCGATTGTTACCTCGATATGGTCATTCTTCTTTGTGAAAGCCTCTGTCTTAGGTGTAACGTAAACTAGGTACTGGTTAGTGTTTTCGTACACAATTAGACTGACGTCCTTAGAGTTTGTTGGCAACTGACCAGAAAGACAAGAAGAAAGCATGTTCTTTAGGTTAGCCACTGCAGGGTTTCCGTTTGCGTCGATAGACTTCTTCTGTCCTCCGCTCACGATACAGATCTTTGATCCGTTCATGATGATCTGCGACTTCATAGGAGTAAGGTAGTCAAGGAACAGCTTGTCGTCCTTCTTGAAGTAGAACTTACCAGTCTGTTCGATGTTCTTTGGCATTCCAACAATATGTTTTACCTGCTTGAAATCACTCTGCATAGACGTCATTGTCTTTGCTGAATTCAACATTCCGTTCTTGAATTCATCGGCAGAAGCAACCTTATTGTAACCGGCAGGCTGAGCGAATGTTGATGCTGATACTAGCAAAGCAACGCTCAAGAATAGAGTTCTAAATATATTTCTCATTTCAAAATTATGTTTCTAGTTAATAAATTCTTCTATGTTTGCCACTTTATAATTCTCTTTTATTAAATAATCCAAAATAAGTCTGAGTGCCTTGGGTGTCTGCTTCATTCTGTCGTGCAGAAGAATGATGCTCCCTGGCTTTACCTTCCTTTTAACTCGTCTGAACACTTCCTCTGCATCGTTTAGAGAAGTGTCGAAAGGTCTGACGTTCCAACCAATGACTTTCATTGTTGTGCCTCTCAATGCAAGAGCCAGCATTGGGTTAGTAACTCCAAGGGGAGGACGAAAGTATCGAACTTCTTTACCAGACAGTTCCGAGATAATTTCGCTGCACTTGTCAATCTCAACTCTCATTTGTTGTGGCAAAAGTATAGAAAAATTATCTTTGTGATGGTATGAATGATTGCCTAATGTGTGTCCATTTGTTAAAATTTGTTTAAAAATGGCCGAATTCCTGCTAATTTTCTCTCCGATGCAGAAAAAAGTGGCTGTTGCGCCGTACTCTTTTAGGATTTCAAGAACTTCTTCTGTTATACCTTCTTCTGGACCGTCGTCGAATGTAAGGGCAACTTTTTTTTCTTCTGTCGGAAGTTTGCAAAACGACTTCACATAAATGTTGCTGTCGATATCTGCAGCACTCCAGACAAGAAATGCAAGAATGCAAAGGACAACTATACTTATTATTATATATTGCGACATAAGTGTAAGTAATGTTTGCCTTGTCCTTCATAGGAACCGACAATTGTTGCTTCGTTTTTCATGCACTCCAACGCTGTTTTGAGACTTTCCGCATCGTGCAGCATTTGCCCTTCCAATTCTCCGCAGATTGCAATTGATCCGATGTTGTTCCCGATTTCGTCCAAGTCGTCTTTCTTTCCAACCCAAAGAGAGCTGTGATTGTCTTTGTTGTATATTTCGACTTTGGCAGACTTCTCGGAAAGTGGTGCTGAAGAAATGACGAAGGAATAGGCCTTGTTCGTAATGCTTTTCAGGTTCAGCATGGAAAGCGCGTGGTTAGAGATTTCGCTTCCTTCTTCTGCAGCAACAACGAGAATGTTTTCCGCACCTTCGTTTATTCTCCATGTCGCTTCCACTATTGCGTTGTACAGCGAAAGGGAACGGTTGACAAACGTAATTGCGGGAGAATGGTTCTGCTTGATTTGCGTAATGTTGCCTGCCAGAGTGTTGAAAGTGCTCTGGATGAAGGACGTTGGGTTGGGAAGCTCTTCATTCGAAGAATATACGCTCTCCAAGAATTTCTCTGTGTCCGAAATCGAACCTAAGCCCAATGCGACGTGGAGTGCGTCAAATTCTATGTCAGTTTCAAGTGCCACTGCAACTCCTCCTTTGGTCATCTTGCTCATTCTTCTGCGCAAGTTGGCGGGAATGTTTGCTGTGTTGTCCTGATTGTCGGAAATGAATGTTATGTATGAATCTCTTTTGTAGCTTGCAGATTTGCAGGCTTTGGAATCTCCGAAGTTCATTATAAGGCTGCTTCCTCCGCCACCGAAGCCGAAAGAGTTGCTCATGACACAGCCTTTTTCAATGCAAGTTTTCTTGACCAAAGGTTTTATACCTTTTGAATCAACCTTCTTGAATGATAAAGTGGGAAGGTCGATACTGTATTCCTTTTTGTTGAAGCCAACGCACAAGGCCGCCTCTATTGCTCCGCTTGCTCCCAACGTGTGCCCTGTGTAGCATTTTGTTGAGGAGAAACTAGGTACGTTTCCGTTAAATACGCTTAGCATGGCAGTAGCTTCGCTCTCGTCATTGTTAGGAGTCGCTGTGCCGTGTGCGTTTATGTATTTAATTTCGTTTGGGTTAATGCCTGCCGTGCTGATCGCTTTCTTCATTGCAAGAATAGGACCTGTTGCCTCGGGACTTGTGGCTGTCTGGTGGTAGGCATCGCTTGATGATTCGCAGCTAAGGATTTCTCCAAGTGTTTTGTTTGCGTCTTTGCCAATAAGAAGATAAGCAGCGCCTTCTCCTAGGTTTAGTCCATCTCTTTCTGCGTCGAAAGGTTTGCAAGTTTCTTCCGAATAGATACCCAAAGACTTGAATCCGTTAATGGTAAACTTTGACAAGGGATCAACTCCTCCACAAATGACGTAGTCGAAGTCTCCGAAATCAAGAGCTTTCAGTCCTTCTTCAATAGCGACAGTCGATGAAGAGCATGCTGTGCTAATGGTAGAATAGTATGTGACTTCAGCTCCGGCTCTTTCTAGAAAATTGGAGATCTGTATTGTCGAGTCTGCCGGATCGTGCCCTATTATGTCGTTAGTGTCAAGTTCTTTTCCGTCCTTATAGTTGAAATAGAAGTTTTCGCTTCTGTCTATGCCTCCTGCTGTAGTTCCGTTAAAGACAGCAATCTTCTTGCCCTTTATGGAATTCAGTATTTCTTCCTTCTCAAGAACTCTGCATATTGCAGTCAAGGCAAGAAGGGTAGTTCGGGTGTAGCTTCGTGATGAGTCAAAATACTTGCATGACGAAAGCTGCTTGAACAAATCCTCGTTGCTCAGCTTTATTTCTCCTACCGGAACTTTATGGGCAGTCTTGACGATATGGTGTTCTCTGGATATAGTTAAAGAATCACCATCGGAATGAGAGTGATTCTTATAGTTCAAAGCACTGATTGCGCCAACACTAAGTATGAAA
Source organism: Paludibacteraceae bacterium (assembly GCA_045641625.1). Classification (GTDB taxonomy): domain Bacteria; phylum Bacteroidota; class Bacteroidia; order Bacteroidales; family Paludibacteraceae; genus UBA1723. The sequence goes on along the minus strand of JAZUHH010000017.1, from coordinate 164,207 downwards.
TGGGAAGTAGGCATCTCTGTTTTTTATTCTCTAACTGTATCCAGAGCGTTAGATTCCTTCTCCTTCATCTCCGCCTTGATGGAGTTGACGTAGTACATGATTATCAGTCCGATTACAGCCAGAAATCCTAGAGCCAGTCCGAACTTGATCATGGAAGCAAGCTTGCCCTTCTTGTTGTTCATCAGAGGGTAGATTGGTTCGTCAATGACCTTGATGAGCGGAGTTTCCCTTGCCAAATCAAGTTTCATAACCTCGATATTTTTCATTATCTCGGTGTATGCTTCGCTGTTGATTCGGGCTTCTGTCTCGTACTTTAGTCTTTCGACCTGTACCTTTGCAACTCCGTTTAGGTTTGCATCACGAACACTTGCCACGCGATATAGGGCTTTATTCATCTCGTTGCGTATGGAGTCTGCACGGACGCTGAAACTCTTGATGTTGGTGTTCGTGCGTTCTGTGCGTGTTGCAATATAGAAATCGTTGACCTCTTTCAAAAGGGCAGTCGCAAATATCTTTGAGAAAGACTCGTCCTTTGATGTGAAAGAGAAGTTAACGAAATTATATTTTTTATCAGTTTTTTCAACATTAATGCTCTTTTGCAAAAGTTGTGAAGAAGTCAGCATAAGCAGAGAGTCCTGCACTCTGGAGAAAGTGCTTCTCTTTTGTCCAACTGGATAGTGAATTTCGCAGACAGAGACTGTCTTGGCATTTTCTTCTGGTTCGTATGTCTTACACTTTTCTCTGATGCTGTCGCATACAAATTTGTATTCTATTATTGTCATGCTGTCTCCATTAACAGATATAGGAGAAAGAAGCGCATTCTCGACCATGGTTCTGCTCTGTATGAGGCCCATCAAGTTATTCCCAGAAAAGGCACTCGCCCCGTCATTTGATCCAAGACCTACCAAAGAAAGGATACCACTTCCTACGCCTTCACCGGACTTGCTTTCGATGGTGAACTTGTATGTGGCAGTGTAGTCAACTTTCTGGATCAAGGCTGAAACAAGTCCTATGATGGCACCAAGCACTCCGGCAATGACTACAATCAGTTTCTTGTTCCAAATAAATGAAGAGATCTCTAGTGTCTTGTTGCAAATGCTTACAATGGAAATGGGATTCTTTGACGTGTTTTTGTCATAAAAATCATAAATGTCAGCCATAACAGAATCTTTATCTTTTTATTGATTTTTTTTCATGTTAGTTACAACAACCAACGAAGATACAGCTACAGAACCTGCAGAAATCAGCGAACTTAGGATTGTTGTGAAGAAAGTCATGTTTGTGCGCACCTTTTCCCTGTCAACCTGGTTGTCAGGAATGTATATGTGAGCTCCTGGCTCTACAGCTGGATAGTTTTTCATCCATAGGAATTTTCCTGTGCCTTTGATATCTCCGTTTGCGTAGGCAACGTATGTTCCCTTTTTGTGAGCGTTAGAATCCCAGCCTCCTGCATGCTTGACTGCTTTTCTTAGGGATTTGCTTCTGTATATCTGCATTCCAGGGATTTGGACGTGACCTGAAACTGTGAATGTCTGAAGTTCCTTTGGCACAAAGATCATGTCTCCGTTCTCGACAAATATGTCCTCATCCGAACCTGGGTGCTTGATGATGAAGTCAAGCCTTATGCCGACCAAATCAACGCGGTTCTTTAGCTCCTGCAAAAGTTCCTCTCTGTCCTCTTTGTCCTCTGCAAGGTTTTCAAGGATCTTCTTGTCTCTCATCTGCTCGGCTGCAGTGCGCTCGCCGCTACGAATCAAGAATGCCCCCTTTGCGTATGCGTATGAAGTAAGTCCACCGGTGCGTGCAAGAATGTCAGAGATTCTTTCTCTCTTGCTGACGATCACGTAGTCTCCAGGGGAACGAACCTCTCCCATAATGCTCATTGACTTCGTGCCTTCGACACCTTCTTTCAGTCTTACTGAAATCATGTCATTAGGCTCAAGCTTGATGTCGGCATCGTCTCCTGCAACAAGTTCTCTGTCTATTGAAAGCACCTTGACCTCGACCTTCTCATTGTTCTCCTTTAGTTTTGTGTCGTCTTTGATCTTGCGAGTAAGCTCGATCTTGTCAGTTTCGGCGAACTCCTTGAAGCCGCGGGCAAGGAATATAAGATCCTTTACGGTCATGTTCTCGTAGTATGGGTATTGGCCTGGAACAAGCACTTGTCCATAGATGCGGACAGTTTTCTGCTCCTCCAAGTCCTTGTTGCTTCCTATTGTTACCTCGTCCTCTCTCTTTAGAAGCATGTTGAACTTTCCATCTATCAAATCCTTGACGTTGAAGTTTATAAGCTCCGGAGTAAGGTCATCGCGAAGTCGTGTCACAGTTGCTCGTTCCATGTACGCGTCTTCCTTCAATCCGTCAGCCTTCTTGATAAGGTCAGCCAAAGTCATGCCTTCCTCCAAGGCATAAGGTCCGGGGCGGAACACGCTTCCCTTGATCTGCACTCTGTTGGTAAACTTGTTCAGAACTTCAGATACGATGAACTGGTCTCCTGTCTGGAGTTTGAACATTGGGAACAGCTCCTTGGAAACGTCGGCTACGCTGCGCTCTTTGTCTGTTGTCCTCTGTACTGTGATTCTGTTCTGGTAGGCATCCTCTGTGAAACCTCCTGCGTAGGCTAGCAGGTCCTTTAAAGTCTCTCCATCCTTCATCTCGAAGATTCCGGAATGCTTTGTAGCTCCCTCGATGCTAACTCGGATGCCATAGTTAGGTACATAGATAACGTCCTGGTCCTTCAACGAGATGTTGTCCGAAAGATTTCCGCTTGTAAGGAATGTGTAAAGGTCTATTGTCGCAAGATCCTTGCCACCTCTCACAACTTTGATGTTTCTTAATGAACCGCTTTCGCTAGGACCCGCACATGCATAAAGGGCATTGTAAACTGTAGAAAGTGAAGAAAGGGTGTAAGTGCCTGGATTTCTTACGTTTCCAGTGATGAATACGTTTATGCTCTTGATGTTGCCGATAGTCACGGAAACCTGAGTGTGCCCTGTATTTATTGAACTGTAGATTTGAGACAAGCTCTTCTTTATTTTCTTTTCTGCAGCCTCAATCGAAATTCCGTTGACCTGAATAGGGCCTATGTTCGGTATTCTTACTGTTCCTTCCGACGAGACGGTAAGCTGCATCGTGTTTTCCGAATATCCGTACACATCGACAACAAGCATGTCGCCAGGTCCGATGATGTAGTTCTTTGGAGTAGGCATGTTCTGGCTTGGAGCAAAGCTCATCTTAGAGTTGCTGAACATGTCGAAGCCGAAGATGTTGGAAGTGCTCTCTGTTTCGTTGCTCTCAGAGTTTCTCAAGTCATTGGCGATTCTTTCTCCCACCTGCTTTTGTGCATTTGAAATCTCAGCCGAGTTTTGGGAGTCCTTGTCCTCTAAGCTTTCGATTTTCTCCTTTAGCAGTTCGGCGTCTGACTGGTTCATTCCCTTTGATTTTGCAAAAGGCACGAAATTGTCCATGTCCATGCCGGTGTTGTTATAGGCAATCTTAATCTCCTTAAGCTGTTTCTGCGTAAGTGAGCCAATATTTATTTTGTTGATATTGTTGATGTTGAATGCAAGTGCGGATACTGCTGAGAATAGTGTCAACAGTGCAGTGATAAAGCTTTTTCTCATTTTAGTAGCAAACTAAATATTTTGTGCGGTGCAAAATTAGTGAAAAAGTTTGATAATTTAGAAATAACCCGAAAAAAAAAGTGTAGGCTGGTTTTCCGTCGTTCTTGTTGGTTTGTTGCAGTTTGACTGACTGGCTTAAAAGTTGGAAGGTTCAGTTTTGTCTTGTTTGAGATTCTCTGAACGGGAATTTTGATGAAGAAAAGGAACATTCTTTTTACGTTCCATGACGAAGTGCAATCCGTTGTTAAGATACGTTAGGCACAAAAGTAACTTTGCAACAGGATTGAAAAAACTGGTTTCTGCTAAAGTTTGTCTATGATTCGAAATGTGCCTATGCGGACAGGAAAAAAGAAAGGCACACCCTTAGGCGTGCCTTTATTGTATGCTCTGAATCAACAGATTAGAACTTCCAACCAAGAGTTATAGTTGGACGGAAGTGCAAGTCGATGTTAGTCTCGTGCTTGAAGTACTTGCTGTCGTCCTTGATCTCCTCAACATCTTCTAGTCTTGAATCCTCAACATCTACGTTAGAGATGTGGTCAGGCTTAGTAACGAAACCGAATCCAAGCTCAGCACCTACATAAAGATCCTTGCAAAGATAGAACTTGAAACCTGTGAAACCGTTAGCGCCGAAGAATAGGTCAGTGTCAGTCTTTACAGTCTTTGTGTTGTAATTGTCCTCGCTATCCTTGTTGTTTGTGAAGTCCTCAGACTCTCTTGTTCTTAGCTTGTTGAAACCGAATGCAAGCTCAGCTCCTACGTATGGCTCAAGTCTCTCTGTACCCTTGAAAGAGTAAGAAATACCTGGGTAAACACCCATAGATGTCTCCATTTTAACATCCTTAGAGTCGTTCTCTGCATCTACCTCGATGCCAATGATTTCTCCCTTGCTGATTTCGTCATTGTGCTCGTAGTTTCTGTCAACGCTAAGACCGAAACCTAGTCTTGCAGTCAACTTATCTGTTAGAGTGTAGTTAGCGTTGATAAGACCACCGTTAACTGAGAAACCATCCTTAAGGTTGATACCTGCTTCAACACCGAAGCGGCCAGCCTCTGTTCTGTACTTCAAGTTAGCTGTCTCCTTTGCAAAGGCAGTGTCTGCCTGAGCGAATGCTGATAGTGCAGAAACTGCAGCTACAACTGAAAGAAAAATCTTTTTCATTTTATTCTAAATATTACTTAAAAATCTACGATTGTTTTGTCCAAGTATTGAAAAGACGGTGCAAATATATATCTAATATTGTTTAACAACATGTTTTTTGCTGTTTTTTTGCTGAAAAGGCTCTATTTTTTTTATTTCTTCGTGTTTTGTGATTATATTTGCGCACTAAAATTATATTTTCAACAGACTATTTTAGAAAACTTGACATACAATGAACATAAAAAGACATTTGTCGCTTGCGGCGCTTTTGCTAACAACAATTTATTCAGCTTTTTCGGAATGTTTGGTTGGAGGTACCGATTTCGAAACCTCTACTCAATTATGCGCACCTTTACTAAAAACTAACGGTGAAGTCGGTGGCGGCGGTTGGTATGATGAGGAATTGGAGTGGGACGACTTGTGTAAAGGCGAAATGTTTAGCGGACCTGTAGGCGCTATTCATAAGGGCTTGTTGTCCAATACCTTAGGTACTATGGGAAGTTTGGATATGGATGGCTTGGATGAAATATTCTTGTCGTACAACCTAAACCCAGGCCCTGGTGGCGAGCAGTATGGAAAATCTACTATCACAGCACAGCCTAAGCTAATCAGTCCTTTTCTAAAGGCAAACACTACTGCCAATAATATGTTTGTGAATGTTGGAGGAAAGGACAGATTCCCTTTATTATCTTATAGTATGGCAGGATTGGAGCCGGGCTCTGATGTTACTATCACTTTTGATGTGTACGATTTGTTTGACGTAACATATTTCCGTTATTTGAATGATACTGTTTGCGCAGGAAATCCTGCAAAACATTCCATGCAGGAATTTATTACTGGTTATAATTACACTGCATCTGAAAAAAAGATTGGAGGAGGAAATGGCCTTGTGTTTGGTGTGACATCTTCTGCTGATGTGAAGGCTGGCGAGAGTATTTTCAATCCAAATGACAACAATATGATGAATATGAGCAATTTGACTAGTTCAAAAACAGCTGCAGTTGCTCATGGAGGAAGTGCTACAATTACATATACAACTACGGTGCCTGAAACGGGAAGCATCGTGTTTTATTTCTATAAGGCAAGTGATTGCTATAAGATTCCTATAGGTATTGATAATATAGAGATTGTTGGTTCTATCAAGCCATCAATTGCATTTACAGGAAATCCTTGTCCTGAGCAACCTCTTCGTGTATTCACAAAACAGGCTTATCCTGCAGGAACTACATTCAAATGGAAGGAGGCGGTTACTGGTCAGACTTCTACAGATGCAAGTTTTAACTTCATCCCTAAGGAGAAAGAGACTGATTACACAGTAACTTGTGAAGTTTCGTTGAAGGGTTGTACTGCTGTAATGTCGGAACCTTTGAAGATTCATTCCGGAACTTGCTGTCAGTCAGATGACGGCGCTCCTATGGCTATGACGAATTTGTTCTTCGATGATTTTGGAAACTTTGTTTCTGATGATACTTACGAATGGACAGACAGAATGGGAAATGTTCATACAGAGAAAATTCTTCCAGGTCATACTCACTACGCACAAAGTATTGATAGAAATTTTAAGACTCCTTGTGTGAAGGCTTATAACATTGAATCTACTGGAGCTAAACTAACAGTCCCTTACCTAAAAGATGTAGGTTTAGATAAAGAGCTCTATAACCATGGAATGTATGTTGTTTCTGCGCATGGAGGTTATCCGTCAGGTGTGATAAACGACAACTCGGGAACTTCTACAGGTGGTATGCTTCAGTTTGACCTTGATGATTCAGGAAGTCAAGATGATTTTTTTGAGATTGATGTAGAACACATTTGTACAGGTAAGGAAATCACTTTTGGTGCTGATTTCGCATCTATATCTGAATGGCCAGGTTGTGTTGAGGTTATCCTTGAATACGGATCTGAGCAAGAAACTGATTTTAAGAGTTTTACAGGTGGTTCTGATGGTTGGAAAAGCGTAAGTAAAACATTTACTGTAGATGCTGCTAAAGTAGGAGGAGCTTCTGAGGTTACTGTCAAGATGAAAGTGAGACACAAGCAAGATTGTGTCCCTGTCAGACCAGGACCAGGAGATACTCGCGACTATGCTATTGACAATATTATATTCTCTGTTTGTACACCGCCTGACGTTAACGTGGAGTCTTCTGTAAGTACAGGTAAAGATATTCTTGACCTTTGTACAGAGGATGTGTTGACGCTTCAGTCTATTACTTCGGATGCTGTAAAGCAATTCTATTTGTATTCCGGAGGGCACATAGATCCAAGCAAAAAAGTGGGTTATGTTTACCAGTACACTTTCGATGACCCAGCCACAGAGAGTGCAATAAATAAAATTGAATGGAAGACTCTTCACACAGAAGAGGTTTTGTTAGATGACAAGTATGATGTAAAAGTTGAAGAGCATTGGGATGCTGTATTCTCCAAGCTTGAGGATGACCCCAATCACGAGAAACGTATCTATTTCCGTGTTGTCGTTGGAGAATATAACGATTTGTTGACTGACAAATCGTGGAAGACTACCTCGGCGTTCTCTTCTTGTCGTAAGATTTCCATCTCTACAATTCCTGTTGTAGCAGGTCTTAACTGTTTGGATTGTGAGAAGGTGAAAAAAGCCGAGATCATTTCTGGTGATCCGGAAACTAAGGTTGTTCTGAATGCAACAAGTGGCGTGAAAGAAGTCCATTTGTGTCCAGGTGAAGTTGCCCATCTAGCAACAGAAGACTTTGAGCCAACTGATCCAACAGTGATGGACAAGAATACTCCTACTATTCCTCGTCGTTACATCGCTTCTTGGCACAAGGGTGACAAGAGCGCTGCCGGCAAGCCTGGTATCGGTTACACAGCAGGAGACAAGAACACTAAGATTGATGTGACATACGAGGATGCTGATACATATTACCTTCTTGTTAAAGATTTGGACTTCCCTGATGCCGAGAACTGTTGGGTTTATGACGTAATCAATGTCATTGCTGATGTTGCTCCAGATGACGAACTTACTGCTCCAGATCCTTTCTGTGAGGGTACTTTGAAGGAAGAGCCTAAAAAGACAATTGCAGGAAACAATATCCATTGGTATGCTACCGAGGAAGATGGTAACAAGGATGAGAATGAATTGACTGCCGCTCCTGTAGTTAAGAGTGTCAAGGCTTCTGAGGGAGAGCAGACTTATTATTATGTGGTTGAGGACGAGACTACGTTGTGTCGCTCTGCCGCTAAAGAGTATAGTTTCTCTTCTATGAAGGCTGATGACTTGGTTCTTGACAATAAGGTTGTCTCTTATAGAAAGAATCAGGATAAGATAGAAAGTCTCGAGAAGCAGCTTCCAACAATTGGTGTGGGTATGACTGCCGGCTATACATTGATGTGGGGACTTGTCAAGGGTGCTGATACTGAAGATGCTCCGGATTTGAAGACTTCAACACTTGAAGCTGCGAAGGCTGGCTATCCAACTCCTACAATCAAGGACAAGTCGGATCCTCATCCTGAGTATTTGTGGTATTATGTTTATCAGGTTAGCCCTGACGGATGTTTGAGCGATACAAATCTAGTCAATGTTGAAATTATCGGAGCACCTACTCCAAAGGTTAAGAATGGAGAGTTCTGTTCTACAGAGACTCCAAACAAGTTGAGCGATTTTGCCAAGATAGATGCTCCTGACGGTAATGACTCTGATTACAGCTTGCAGTTCTATGAGGCTGATGGAACAACAAAGATTACAGATCCGGATATGGTTCCAGATATCTCTACACCAGGAGAGCATGTATTCTATGTTTCTCAAATATCAACAAGTGGTGGAGAAAGTGCTAAGAAGACAATAACTATTACCTCTTACGGGGTTCGTGATGTAGTTACTCCATCTGAGACTTCTGTATATTGTAAAGACGAAAAAGGAATAGCAAATGTCGAGACTTTTGTTACTCAGGGTGTAGATAAGCCATTCTATATGTCTGATGCAGATGGTTTGGAAATCTTCAAGGGTACAGAGCCAGCATTAAATGCTCAAACTCGTGGAGGTAGTAGCACAATGTCAGTTTCTTCTGAAGCTGCAAGTATCACTACTTATTATGTTCGTAATACATATACTATTACAGCAACTTCGGGCTCTACTATGATAACAAATAGTTCTGTTTGTTACGGTGCTCATCAAGAATACAAAGTTGAGATTCAAGAGGTATTGCCTCCAACAGGAACATTTAATATTTCTTACTTGAAGTCAGAAGGTGCTTCTGGAGGATTCAAGGCTCCTCTTATTCAAGATCCAAGTGGTGTAGTAGCTTCTACAGGAAATACTTTAGTATGGTATAAAGATGCAGATTTGCAAAATCAGATTGATGAGGCAGATGCAACTCCTACATATAATCCTTCTCTTGTAGGAAACGACGAGAAAACTTATTATGTAACACAAAAGAATGCTAAAGGTTGTGAGAGCGTGGCTGTGCAAGTTAAGATATCAGTTTCTGGATTCCCTCAGCCTATAGTATCCCCTCTTGATGTATGTGAGGGTTCTGATTTGTTGACTGGAACTTTGGCAGATAAAGTTACTATAAAAGGAACAGATGTAAATGATCCTGAGGATTTTGAACTTGTATGGTATGAGTCAAAGAGTGACGGAACTATAGATTTGACAACGGAATCGACAACCGCTCCGTCACTTGACCCGGCAATTCAAAAGCCAGAGAATGGACAGAGTAAGACTGTTTATACATATTATGTTTTGCAGAGATTGAAGACAGATGCTTCTGCTTCAGGTGCTCCAGCTTCGATTACTGTTACTGTCAATGCAGTTCCTGTTCTTAAGGTTGCTGCCGCAGATCCAATTTGTGGTTCAAAGAACGAGTCTATAGACTTGGCTGATATGTACACTGAGAACACTAAGCCTTCGTTCTCTGTACAGAGTGAGTATTTGGACGAAGCTTCTTCGCCAGTTACGAATACAAAGGTTTCTAAGCGAGGTACATATAAGGTTCAGGCTAGCTACAAGTTGCCTTCCGGTGAAGCATGTGTTTCTGAATCATTGCCTTTGAAGGTGTTTGTTCACGAGGTAACTCCAAAAATTGAAGGAACAGAGACAACTTGTCCTGGTGAAGCCGTAGAGTTGTCATCTAATGTGGAGACTGAAGGTGCCGTGTTGAACGACATCAAGTATTATTGGTCAAACAACAAGTCGGCTCAAACAAGTTCTGAGAAGTCTTACAACACAGGTTCCGTTGGTCTTGAGACATCAGGAAACGAGATGCGTGTCACTTTGAAGGTTGATGCCGGTGCTTGTAAGGGCATCGAGGCTCCAGTTCAAGTAATCAAGGTTGATATAGGTCAGCTTGAAGGTACAATAGAATTCTCAGAGAAGAATAACGATACACCAAAGGCTCCTGTAAGTGTAAAGACTAAGGATATTATATTCACTTCTTGTGGTTCTAATGTTACTGTTGATGTGGATGTCACTGCTACTGAGGACGGATTTACATATACTAAGGACGGCGGTAGTGAAAAGACAGGAACTTTAAGCTCTGGTAAGGCTTCGTTGTCATTGCCTGCCGGTAAGTACGAGTTCAGGTATATCAACAGATGTCCAACTTGGTTCTCTTTCACTATTGTAGATGTAAGCACTAAGGCTGAGGAGGTGAAGCGTTCTGATCTTGATGTCTGCGAGGGCCAGAAGTTCAATGTGGAGATCAAAGTAACTCCTAAGACTACCGGTTACCCATACGAAGTAGCATGGTTCAAGGATGATGTAAAGATTGAAGGTCAGACTGAAAATGCCTATACAATAGCAAGTACAGTTCCTGCAAACAGTGGAGTTTATTCTTACGAGATCAAGTCTGGTGGATGTAAAACAACTGCAAAGGTTGCCGATGGTCTTCCTTTGACTGTCAAGCCTTACATCAAGATAAACAAGTCTTCTTTGGTTAGAGTCTATGAAGAGGTTAGAGAGGAGCCAGTTTTAATGACAATTCCTTTCATCGAGCCTTCTGATCCTTCGGGAATCGAGTCTGACATCATTTGGACTGACGAGAAGTCGTCGTTGGTAATGTCCGGTTCTTCTGCTTCGATTCCGTCTTTGACTTCCGACCACTACTTCAATATCAAGGTTTCTTCGGATGGATATTGTGACGATTCTGCCGCAATCAAGGTTTTGGTTGATGCTAAGCTTCAGATGGTAGCAGAACTTGATGTAGAGGAGATGTGTGTTGACGAGAACCACAAGATTACAATTGATACAACCGGAACTGGAAAGGTTCTACACAAAGACAAGCTAGTCTTGAAGGTTGAGGAAGTTGTTGCCGGTGGAACTCCTACAACAATAAAGCTGCTTCCTTCAGGCGGCAAGCTTTCCGCTACAATTTCTCCTAAGAAGGATGCCAAGTACACAGTTTCTTACACTTATGCTGTCGGCAACCAGAGCTTGGGTGATGACCTGCCATTGAAGGTTCACGAGGCGTTTGACGTTCAGTTCGAGGTTAGTAAGCAAAATGTCTGCGAGGGAGAGTCTTCTGAGATATCCGTTAAGAAGCTGTACCCTGCAGGAACAAGACTTGAGTGGGAAGCCAATGAAGAGGTTCTTAACATGAGTGACAGAGGTGCTACAGTGACTCCTATATTCACTTTGCAGGACGGCTTCACTCAGTCTAAGCGTTACGAAGTAGTCGCAACAAATGACATTTGTGTGCCTAAGAAATATTATCCTATGGTGGTTGTCTCTAAGCCTATCGAGGGAGAGATCAAGGCTCAGGACTACATTTGTGAGGGTACAAAGCTTAAACTTGACGCCGGCTCATTCAAGGCTGACAAGTACACTTGGTATTCTGACGATCAGCTAGGTGAAGGCGTGACAATGAACGGTGCAGTAATCGAGGTAATGCCAATTCCTGCATACGCTGAATACTATCTTGACATGGAGCGTGGAGCTTGTAAGGCTTCTGCATCTCATGCTGCGGTTGTGACTTATTCTCCTAAGCTTGACTACGTGGATTCGTTGTCGTTCCGTGATGTCGAGATTGTCCTTCAGTCCGGTACAGGTACAGAGCCGTTCATGTTCATCGTTGACGGAGATGAGAAGGCTGAGGATGTGACTTCTGCTGTTAAGCACGACTTGGAATATGGCAAGCACGATTTGAAGATTGTCGATGCCGCAGGATGTGTAGTCAAGGAGAAGTTCAGGATCAGCGAGCCTGTAATCAAGATTCCGGTAGTGGTTTCTCCTAATGGAGACGGTGTCAGCGATATCTTCAAGATCAGTGCTTTGCAGGAGGCTTATCCGAACGCCAAAGTTTCGATCTTCGACCGTTGGGGTAAGAGAATCGCCTACTACAAGGCTTCGGATTGTGAAGGCTGGGACGGAACTTACAATGGAAACCCATTGCCAAGTACAGACTACTGGTACGAGGTTGAAATCAAGGAGTTGTCAAAGAGCTACACAGGTCACTTTACTTTGATCAGACAATAGTCTATATAATGATAAAAGGAGTGGGCGGGCATTTTGATGTCTGCCCACTCTTTTTGTGTGTCTTTCAGCAAGAGTTATTGCAGAGCAATCTTTGTCGTGCAGGAAGGCGAAAGAAACGAACATGATTCTCTTGTTGGACTTCCGTTGATTGTCGGATTTGACTTGGACAAATTTTACTACCAACTGTACCTTGGGAAATCCTTTATGGTAATTCTTGTGCATTCTCATAAGTTTGTGCTTCGTCGCTATAGGAAATTAGAGGATGAAAATCATTGTTCCCATTGTCAGGCAGAATTGACAACATTTCAAAAGAAAGGTTGGAATGTGGGCAGTGACTTAACCCTATTCCGGTTGTTTTGTGATGTGCATGACTAACAGAAGGATTCTGAAGAAAATGTGTTGTGCAAAACATATTTGGTATGATGTGCAGAGAGGGTGAAAAATGCTTAATTTTACTGGTTTTCGGCTGATTTTGCCGATGATTTGACTGAAAATGCCGAAATAGGTTGTCTTTTTCCGTCTTTTTTTGTAACTTTGCACCGTTATTATCATTCGGTTACCAATTTGGCGTAGTAACTATACTATTAAAGAAATGCTGAATCAGAACAAACAGGTCGTGTTATTTTTGATATGGGTCTTGCTTAGTATTGTCTTCATTTTTCGATGGGCGATATTGTCAAGTGAGACTTTCTGTGCGTTGTGCATATTGACGAACATCTACTGTCTGGTTAGCTTTGCCGTCCTTCTTGGCATTTCTTATTTTGTCGTGCCGAAATTACCGGGTTTTTCTCCTATGTTCAAGTATATTGTCATGCTGATAACCAGCAGCAGTCTTGCTTCGGGTTTGATGATATCAATAAACTATTTCACCGGAGACTCTCCCAAGGAGGAGGTCGCAGTAGTCTCCTCTCCAAGAGTGGAGCTTGACGATTCCAGAAGCTTTGAGTATAACAAGCCTATTGTTGACCTGGTTTTTGAAAACGAGGAATTGGGCGTTCGCTCGACTTCTGCGGCAAACTTCTATATGAAGGTAAGAGAGGGAGATACGGTGTCCATGCTGATAAAGAAAGGCGGATTAGGCTTCTATGTCCTGATGGAAGATGATCCGGTGAGCATTAAATACAGAAAAAGCAAATAAGTTTCCTTTCTTTTTTGTACCTTTGCATTGCAATGCAAGTTTGATTTTTTGAAAGAGCAAAAAGGTAGAAAATGATACAGGTAGATAAGATTACTCTTGACGATGTCGAGAGAATAGTAATAGGCGGAGAAAAGTTCGAGTTGTCTGACAAGAGAAACTCCTTGGTGGAGAAGAGCTACAACTTTCTAGAGGGCTTTGCCAACACCCGCATTATCTACGGAATAAATACAGGTTTCGGTCCGATGGCCCAGTACCGTGTTTCTGACGAGGACCGAACAGCACTTCAATACAACATAATCCGCAGCCATTCGACTGGTGCAGGTTCGCCTTTGGCAGAGCCTTACGTTCTTGCCGCAATGATTGCCAGACTTGGAACTTTCATTCAGGGAAAGAGCGGAATCCATCGCGAAGTTGTCGATCAGCTGGTCAAGTACATAAACGAAGGTGTTGTGCCTTTTGTGCCTGAGCACGGAAGCGTCGGTGCCAGCGGTGACCTTGTCCAGCTTGCTCATCTTGCATTGACTTTGATCGGAGAGGGAGAGGTTTTATACAAAGGGGAACTCAGACCTACTGCCGACGTATTGAAGCAGTTGGGCATCAAGCCGTTCAGCATGCACATCCGCGAAGGTCTTTCGCTAACAAACGGAACTTCATTCATGACCGGAATAGGCTCGTTGAACCTTATCTATGCGAAGAAGCTTTTCGACTGGTCGCTTATTGCCGGTGTGATGATGAACGAGATTGCCGGTTCTTACGACGACTTCATGTCCGAAGTGATCAATACAGTCAGACACCATGAGGGACAGACTTTTGTTGCGCAGAGAATGAGAGAAATCTCAAAGGATAGCAGATGCATGCGTGACCGTGAGGCAGAACTCTACGGCCAGGTCCACACAGAAGAGGTGTTCGACCATAAGGTCCAGCCATACTATTCGCTTCGCTGCATTCCTCAGATTCTCGGTCCGGTTTATGAGACATTCATGAATGCACAGGAAATCCTGGAGGACGAACTGAACTCGGCTTGCGACAATCCTATCGTGGATCCTGACACGCAGAATGTCTATCACGGAGGAAACTTCCATGGCGACTACATTTCGTTCGAGATGGACAAGGTGAAGATTGCCGTAACCAAGATGACCATGCTTTGCGAGAGACAGATGAACTATCTGTTCCATGACAGAATAAACGGAATACTTCCTCCGTTCGTTAATCTTGGCAAGCTCGGCCTCAACTATGGCCTTCAGGCTTCACAGTTCACAGCCTGCAGTACAACGGCTGAGTGCCAGACACTGTCAAATCCTATGTACGTTCATTCCATACCTAACAATAACGACAATCAGGACATCGTCTCTATGGGAACTAACTCCGCTCTGATTGCACGCCACGTGATAGAGAACGCATATCAGGTGCACGCCATCCACTTTATGGCTATCGTGCAGGCAGTTGACGCTTTGGGAATTGCCGACAAGCTTTCGTCTGCGACAAGAAAGGTCTATGACGAGGTTCGCGCATTCTTCCCTAAGTTTGCTGACGACACTCCTAAGTACAAGGATATCGAGAGAATGATCGCCTATCTGAAAGGCTAGAAAACTATCTGAAAGTTTTATTTTTGTTCGCTTGCAAGGTATCGTCCGAAGAAGTAATTTTGCAGCGGATAATAAAAATGATGATGAAGAAAGCGATAGTAACATTGTTGATGGGACTGCTGTTCATGGCTTCGTGCGAGAAGGAGGACAGCGAAATAGTAATCAAGGTCTATACAGGAGAGAAGGAGAACTCTAACGTCTCGGTTCAGTCTGACGGAAGTGTGAAGCTCCAGCTTGACATGGCTGGCGACTATACCCATTGGTACTACTATTCCTTTGACGAGCAGAAGGTCACAAAGACTGAAGTCGGGGCTCCAGAGCCTTATGTCTGGGACTTGGCTTTCCATCGCTTTGATATCAAGACAAATGACATGGGAGTGATTGCGTACTCTGCTGACGACTATGACAGGATTTCTGCTATTCCTGCCGAAGGTTATGTGTTGGATGCAGAGAACGATTCCATTGCTGTAGATATGACTGACGTGATGAACGGAAACATCGGCTATGTTCCAACGCATATCAACCAAGAGATCAGCAGGTTCGTTACCTATAGCCTTGAATCCTACCCGCCTGTTTACACCTATCATCCAAAGAGTTTCGTGCTGAGGACAAAGAATGCCAGATTCTTTAAGCTCAAGGTTTTGGACTGGAGAAACAATTCCTTGACCGCCAACCTTGTCCTTGAGTATAAGACATTGAACTATTAAGGAGGGAGTATGAGAAAAATTCTGCTATTCCTGCTCCTGTCTTTCTGCGCAACGGCCAATGCTGGGAAGTATCGTTTGTACGGCACTGTCTATGACCATTCGGACTCAAGGAATCCATTGGACAGCGTTTCAGTCAAGGTTTCAGTGGATGGTAAGCTTGACACTATGGTTGTTACGGACTCCAAGGGAAAGTTCTCCGTTTATGTTACTGACTCCTGTTCTGTGAGTTTCTCGGATAGTGAGGATGGTTCATGCTCGTGGCTTGACATTGTTCCAGGCAATGTCAGGAAGATGACATCCAAACCTTACAATCTCTATTATTACGATGCTGTAGATAAGGTCTATGAATTTGACGATATCTATATTCTTGCAGGAAAGACTCCAGGTTATGGGGTAGGCAATGGTTTTTCAGTTCCTGTAAAAAGGCTTACATTGGATGAAATCAAGGGAATTGATGCGTCAAACATAAGTGATGTGCTTGAGCAAGTTCTTCCAGGTGTTGAGTTCTCCATAGGGCAGAACGGAACTCCTGTAATGAACCTTCAGGGAATGGGAGGAAAGGATGTGCTGTTCCTGGTTGACGGAGAAAAGATGGCAGGAGAGACTATGGACAACATTGACTATGACCGTCTGGAGCTCAACAATGTACAGAGAATGGATATTCACAAGGGCTCTTCGACTTTGCTGTATGGATCAAGTGCCATAGGCGGAGTTGTGGACATCGTTACTCGAACCCCCTGCAGTAATAAGGTTACAGCGTCTGCTAATTACAGGAATCATAATGACCTTAGAGCTAGCGGAACCGCAGAACTTGTGTCAAAGAGCAAAAAGTTGAGTTCCTTGACTTCTCTCTCTTTCCATAATCGAGACACCTATACTTTACAAGGAAAAGATTTGACAAGCACGCCCGTAAATGTGTGGGGAATCAGGAATCTGAATGCAAACGAGAAAATCAGAATTCAGTTAGGAAACAACAGAGACCAGAACTATCTGATCGCAAGAGGTGGCTACTATTGCGAAACCATTGACAAACAGTCCTACCAAGGTTATAACTATTTCCATCAAGGTGTGAACGCCGGAATACGAGGAGAGTTTCCCTTGAACAAGTTCTGGAGTTTGCTGGCGTCATACTACTTCGACAGGTATGTGAAGGACTATAAGTATGTAGATTATGACCTTCCTGACAAACGCAAGTACGAAAACAACAACCATAACGCAAAGGCCCTTCTTAAATTCAATAAATCCTATGACCGCATAGAGCATTCATTGCAGGTGGGAGCCTGTGCAGAATACGAGTATCTCCTGTCTGACCAGTTCGAGTTTGACCTCAAACCGCTCATCGAGGCTGAACTGAATCGTCTTGGCATTACAACAAGCGACTATTACTACGAGATAGAGGGAACTCCGTTCAAGACTCACAGACAGACCACTGTAAATTCCTTTGTCAGTGATGTGCTGAACTTCAAGGCTACCAATTGGAGTATGGCCTTGGGATTGGGTGTTACTTCCCATTCAAAATATGACACTCAGCTTTCTCCGAATGTGGGAGTGAAAAAGGTAATGGAAGAGAAGGGAAACAAGACAACTTTCTCTCTGACCTATGGCAAGGGCGTGCGTAATCCGAACCTGAAGGAGAGGTACATGGATTATGATGTGGGAGGATTGGGAATGTTCCGCATTATTGGCAACAGCGAATTGACTGTGGAAAAGAGCGACAATTTCTCTTTGTCGGTAAATCATGACCTGCTGAGCAAAGAAAGGTTCAAAGGTTTCTTTATGGTCAACGGATTCTATCATAACAAGAGGAACTGCATAGAAGGTCAGTTCAATGTCAGAAAGGACACCATGAAGTATATAAATGTTGGCGAGGTTCAACTTTACGGATTCGATGCCTCTGCCAAGTTTATATTTATAGACAAGTGGACAATCGACCTGAACTATACGTTTCTCAAGGACAGTTACAGCAACGTGACATTCACGACGAACAGGCCTCACAGCGGAACTGCAAAGTTCTCCTATAACAGCAGAGTCTGCGACAGGTACGAGTTCTTCGTCTCTCTAAATGGAACAATTAAGGGAAAAAATGAAAGTGAATCAGTAGTTTACGATTCAAATTCCGGAGAAATGACAGTTGACAAGACTGAAACTTATCCGGCATATTCGGTCTGGAAGCTGCATTCCAATCACATCATAGGCAAAAAGCGTCAGATAGAGCTGTCGTTTGGATTGGACAACATTTTGAACTACAAGCCAGACAGATATGATCTGGTAAGTTGCCAGAGCGATGGAATTTCTGTGTACGGCGGGGTGAAATTTACATTCTAAAAAATGCGATTTTCAGTGAAATAGTATTACCTTTGCCAAACTAACAAACTAAAGCAAAATTTTTAAGAAGTATTGATTTATGAGACGTTTCATTTCATTTTTTGTCGCATCTGCTGTCGCACTGTTGCTTGCATCTTGTGGTGGCAAGAAGCAGACTGACGATACAGAACTCAAGCGCGCCACATTGAAGGTTGAGGGTACTCAGCTTATGAACGAGCTTGGTGACACAGTTCAGTTGAAGGGTGTTAGCTTGGGTTGGCATATTTTCTGGCCTAGATTCTATAACAGGAATACAATCAATACACTTGTTGACGACTGGCACTGTTCACTTATCCGTGCAGCAATGGCTGTGGAGCCGGAGGGATCGTACGTTGACGATTCCATTTGGGCAAAGAAGTGTCTGTATGAAGTTGTCGATGCCTGTATCGAGAAAAAGACTCATGTCATAATCGACTGGCACAGTCACGGTTACAGAGAGAAAGAGGCAAAGGAGTTCTTTGCGCAGATGGCACAGAAGTATGGAGATTCTCCGTATGTTATTTACGAGATCTTCAACGAGCCCGAGGTTACAACTTGGGATTCAGTCAAGTCATACTGCAAGAACGTGATTGACACAATCAGAATGTACGACAAGGACAATATCATTCTTGTAGCGTCCCCTCATTGGGATCAGGACGTGGATATTGCCGCAGATTCTCCGCTTGAGGGATATTCAAACATCATGTACAGCCTGCACTTCTATGCCGGTTTCCACCAGAAGTGGCACCGTAGCAGAGCTAAATATGCACTTGAGAAGGGATTGCCAATCTTCGTTTCCGAGTGTGCTTCAATGACTCCGTTCGGAACAGGAGACATCAACTACATCGAGTTCCAGAAGTGGCTTGATTGGATTAACGAGAACAATATAAGCTGGGTTGCTTGGTCAGTGGCCCCTAAGAACGAGACTTGTTCAATGATCCAGTCTTGGGGAAATACAGAAGGCCCTTGGAAGGATGATGAGCTAAAGGAGTGGGGTATTATGACACGCGATCTTATGCGTGGTGATTACGTTTATCGTGACAGTTTTCCTAAGGACACTATCGTTGTGGAGTGCAAGTAAGCTCCTGAATAAAGAATAAAACATAATGTAGCCCATTGGGTTTTCTGAAAAGGATACAGAAAATCAAATGGGTTACTTTTTTGTCCAAGTCCGGTGAATATCTTGCTGGAAGACAAAATTTTAGTCTGAAACGAGAAAAAAAATTGCTGGAGAGCAATAAAAATTTCAGTTCGTGAACAATACTATTATTTTTTTTATAATTTTGCCTTCGTTTGTATGAGCTTTTCTTGTTAAAGATTTGCTATCCTAATATTTACGCACCTAATAATAAATCTAATATATTGAAAAAAGAAATGAGAAAGATTTTCTTTTCTGGTGTGCTTGCGTTGGCTACGCTGGCACAGTCCTACGCGCTGGATTACTCTTCGGAGTGGGCGTGTAAGAACAATGATTACATCAAAGAATGGGGAAAACTGAAGGTGGTAGGCAATCAGTTGTGCTCTGAGTCAGGACAGCCTGTTCAACTTCGAGGATGGAGTACACATGGCCATCAGTGGGATGGTAAGTATTGTTATGATGACGAGAATGACTTCGCCGGAATGAAGAAGTTCGGAGCGAACGTTGCTCGTATCGCAATGTATGTCAGAGAGAGTGGATGGGTGAATCCCGAGTGGGTGAAGAAGTGTATCGACTGGACTGCAAGTCAAAAGATGTATTGTCTTGTCGATTGGCATGTGCTTGACCCCGGAACACCAACGTCTTATTTTGGTGACAAACCCGATCAGTTTTTTGCCGATATTGCTGGCTATGTGAAGCAGAAGGGCTATAAGCATGTGCTTTATGAGATATGTAACGAGCCAAACGAGAATACACCAGGAGATATCTACCGCCCTAATCTATGGAAAGATATCAAGACATACGCAGACAGGGTTCTTCCTGCAATCGCAAATGTTGACCCTAATGCTGTCGTTGTCGTTGGTACTCCTCAGTGGGACCAAGCTGTTGTTTTCCCTCTTGAAGACCCTATCGAGAATGACTATGGCCTAAAGCTTATGTATGCGTTCCACTATTACGCATGTTCGCACGAGATGTATCTTGGCGGTCTTCAGGCTGCTGCAGGTCAGATTCCTATGTTTGTAACAGAGTGGAGTTTGACAGAGCATAAGGGAGAGTCTGGTTTCTGTACTGATTCTGGAGACAAGATGTTGGATGTTTGTAATGGACTTAACCTTGGCGGACAAAAGATAAGTTGATGCAGCTGGAGTTTTTCCACTGAAGGAGGAGCGTCTGCTTCGTTAACTCAGGCAAACAATTATAATGACAACACTCTTACTCAAGTAGGTAAGTATATTGTTGGAAAATTGCGCGAGGGTGACAAAAATCCATCAAAGACGGTGAAAAGTTCTCCTTATTTGCAGGCTCAGAAGATTTCTGGTAATTCAGAGAGCCTTATTCTTATGGAGCAGTTTGACAATGGTGGTGAAGGTGTCGCATACCATGAGTATGATGCTGATTGGCTTTATGAATTGACTGGTGGAAGTTGTAGCGCAGGTGAAGGCAATCAATATCGTAAAAACGAATGTGTCGATTTAGGTTATACCGATAAAGATACTAAAGAGTACTTCAATGTCGGCTACATAGTTGCAGGAGAATGGGTGAAGTTCACTGTTAATGTAGAGAAAGCCGGCTACTATCGTGTGATGCCTTATGCCAATGCTCATAAATCATTGAATGTTATTGGTATTACTGTTGATGGTAAGAATGCAATCTATGATTTGAATGACAAGCAGAACGACAAGTACAAGGCTGTTCGTATTGAAATCAATGGCACACCTGATGAGTCTGAAGGTTATGGCGATTGGAATTTTACAAGTTTACAATCGGCTTACAACAAGAGCAATAATACTGACTACGGTATTTATTTCGACACTCCGGGCGAGCATGTCCTTGCCGTTATCTTCTATACTGAGACTGCAGGCCTTGGCCCAATCAAGTTGGTTCCAGAAGGATTTGATGCAGGTTGCGAGGAGATTGAAGTCGCCCCTTCGTTCTCTATCTTCCCTAATCCAACAGAAGGAACATTTAATGTTTCCTATGATGGAGAAGCTCAGATGGAAATCGTGAACATGCTCGGTGCAAAGGTTTACGAGTCAAACTTTAATGGCGAGACTTCTGTGAACGCTAACTTGGCAAAGGGTGTTTACTTCGTCAAGGTCATTGCTGATGACAAGGTTATGGTAAAGAAGCTTCTTGTGAAGTAATTTGCCAGTAGCTTGAAAATAGATAGAGAGGGCAGGTCGTCAAGGTCTGTCCTCTTTTTTGCTATTACAACAAGATGAGTTGAAATGTTTTGCTGAAGTGTATTGGACACTCTGCCGGTGAGGTGTTCAAATGACACTGCAGTCTGAATGATTTTCTATGGGGAAACAACAAAAGCCAATGACATGACGAGAAAAATAGTAAAGAAAAATACTATTGTCCGAACGCCTAAATTTTAATTCTAACTGTATTTTTGTTTTGTGAAAAGCAATAAGTTTTCATGCGAACGCCTTTTGTGACCTGTGTTTTCGTGCTAAAGACAGCTTTGATTGGTCTTGAAAAATATGCTGAAATTTTTGATTGTTTCAGTTTTTTTATGATATTTGCAGTGGCTTCCTGACAAGAGGAACCCTATCCAACTCTCGATTTTCAAGAGTAAGCAGTCCCTGGTTGCGGATAGGTACAATTTTTTTATTATTTTTGCTGCCCAATAGCAAACTGAATCAACCATGAAAAGATTTTTGTCACTATTTATACTCATGATGACATTCCTCTTCCAGTCTTTGGCGGTGGGACGAGGTGTGTATATAAATGAGGTGCTCCAATCAAATGTCAATCATGTTGACGAGATTATGTTTCTTCCTGACAGTTGGATAGAGCTATATAACGACAGCGATGAAGATGTAAATCTTGATGGCTGGACTATAGTAGAAGGAAAGAAAAACTTTCATTCCTATTCGCTGAATAACGGTCAGTATCTGCCTATCGACAATTTGGCCTGGAGACAGTGGCAGACTACAATAATACCGGCTAAAGGATACTTGTTGATATATTGCGATGAGGGCAATATAGGAAAGCATGCATCTTTCAAATTGGACGAAAGTAAAGGACATAGCTTATGGCTATATGATAGAAATGGAGAGCTTGTTGACAGTTTGAAGAATATCCCGGCTTTGATTTATCCGGACATCTCTTACGGCAGAGTAGAGGGAAGCGACACATTGTTTTCTCACTTTGCATTTTCCACTCCTTTCGCTCCAAATCAAGGCGAGGGTGAGGAAGTGGCTCCCGAAGTTACATTCGATCAGTTAGGAGGCCTGTTGTCAGACACTATGTTTGTGGAGATAGGTGTCGAAGAGGATAGCCTAAAGGAGCATATCTATTATACATTGGACGGAAGTGAACCGACATATTCATCTTTGAGATATGAGGAGCCGATAAGGATGAGCGGATCTACTGTTCTGCGTGCCAGAGTGCTAAAGCAAGGCATGCTTCCCCGATATGCTCAAACGCAGTCGTATCTCGCTCCTGACCATGACATTGACCTTCCTATCATGAGCATCGTGACTGATTCTGCTTGGTTCTTTGGTGACACCCTTGGAATTTATGAAGGAGACAAAACTTATGGGTTAGCTTGTTGGGATCAAATTGGAAATTATATTGGAAACAGATTTCGTTATATTTCTATCGAATATTTTGATAATTTAAGTGAAGGAGCGAAAGTTAACCAGCAAGTGTTGGCTCGTATCAGCGGAGGTTGTACCCGAACATATTCACACAAGAGCATGATTGTCAAGACTAACAAGAGACTGCCTCAACATAATATTCCTCAAGCGTTCTGGAAGGAGAGACCAGAAACACGGATAAAAAGTTTTATGTTGAGAAATAGTGGTCAGGACTATAACCGTACGATGTTCAGAGATGCGGTTGTTCAGCATATGTTGGGTGGCAAGGTGGATTTGGATATCCAGGCCTATCAGCCTTGTGTGGTTTACATAAATGGCCATTACTTCGGAATTTATAATATCAGAGAACGAAGTAATGAACATTGGGTGGAGGGGAATACCGATTTGGAGGATGATGAATTTGATTCGATAGAGAATTATACAAAAGTCAACGTTGGAACTGACGATGATCTGGTTAAATTGCTTGAAGGAATAAATGACAGTACCTTCACATATCAAGACGTTGTGTCTCAAATAGACACGGTTGAATTGGCCAATCATATTATTTTGGAAATGTTCAGTGGAAACATAGACTGGCCACAAAACAATATTATGATGTGGAAGCCGAAGAAAGAAGATGGGAAGTGGCGCTTTTTGTGTAAAGATTTGGATCATGCTGTAGGGCTGGCTGACAATTTGTATGCAGATGTTCCTATGCTGAGTTATTTGTTCAACAAGCAGGATCAGTTGTTCAGCCCCTATAAGGGTTGGGCCGAAAATAACTGGAATGAATACAGAACCAGATTGATCAGGTACTTGTTGGGAGACACTCCATTCTCTAAAACTTTGATAGAGAAGAGTATCCTTTATTTGGGTACGTATCTGCATAGGGATTCTGTGGCGGCAGTGATTGACAGTTTCTCGTATGGTATAGAAAATGAAATGTTCTATCACAGGGATCGTTGGGAAGGGGATGACTGGTATCATTGTGTCTCGTTCCTGAGAGAGGAGTTCCAAAAAAGACCGGACTTCTGCTATCAGCACATTACCGATCACTATGGTTTGGGAGAGCCTGTTCCTGTAATCATAAAAGGAGAGGAAGACTCTGATATCAAGCTGTTCGATATGCAGATTCCAGGCAACTATTTTGATGGCAAGTTGTACGCGGGTATGCCTGCCTCGTTAAAATGTTCATCTGGCTTTTATTGGCGAGTCAATTACAAAGGCATGGATGGCGAGCCATATACAGTCGATATGCCGGATTCTGTTGAGTTCGTAGCGTCTCCTGCTTATCTTGATTTGACATTGACAGCAGTGAATATTGAAAACGACTTGCAGGAAGTTGTCAATGTTCCGGAGTGCCAGTGGTGGGTTAGTGACGGAGTTCTTCATTTGAAGGCTGTCGGCGAACCTTTGAGATTCGTAGAGGTTATGTCTGTTGATGGTAAGGTGTTGTGGAGCGGAGAGACTGTCGAGGAGTTGGAGTATGCTTTGCCGAAGCATCAGATATCCTTGTTGAAGTACCAAACAGCGTCTAAGTTCGGCACGTTCAAGGTCGTGTACTAACAAGTGTTTGAGTGAGAAGACTGTTGCTTCTATATTTGTCTTTAGTTTTGTTGGCCTCTGTATCTCTTGCAGAGGTTGGAAATGTGCGCATAAACGAAGTCCTGCAGTCGAATGTCTATCATGTTGACGAGAACATGTACCTTCCGGACAGTTGGATAGAACTCTATAACGAAGGTGATGAAGACATAGATCTCAACGGCTGGACTATTGTCGAGGGCAAAAAGAATCTGCATTCCTACACTTTGAACGGGGACCAGCTTATGCCTATGGGAGAGCTTGCCTGGCGAAAGACTCAATCTACAATCATCCCGGCGAAAGGGTACGCCTTGATTTATTGCGACGAGGAGGGTGTTGGCATGCATTCCTCGTTCAAACTGGACAATGAGAAGAATCACAACCTTTGGCTCTATGATGCGCAGGGCAAGTTGGTTGACAGCCTAGTAAAGATCCCTGCTTTGCTTTCCCCTGATGTCTCTTACGGAAGGGTGGAGGGTAGTGACACGTTGTACTCTCACTTTATGTTCTCGTCTCCGATGAAGGCGAATGCTGTGGGAACAAGTGATAAAGCCGCTCCCGAAATTGTGTTCAGCCGTAATGGAGGAATTTGCTCCGGAACCTTGTCTGTCGAGCTGAGTGTTGAGGCTGACAGCCTGAACGATTGCATTTACTATACTTTGGACGGAAGCGAGCCAACCCAATCTTCTTTTAGGTACTCATCTCCGATTAAAGTTGGCAGCACAACAATCTTAAGGGCACGAGTGATAAAGGATGGACTTCTCCCTCGTCATACGCAGACCCAGTCATACATATTTCCTGACCATAAGATAACTTTGCCTGTTGTCAGTCTTGCTATGGATTCCCGTTATCTCGACGATAACTATATAGGGATTTATGGCGGCAAGAAGAGGGCCGGCCATGCACAATGGGATAGCGTGGGAAACTATGTCGGTAACAGATACAGATACGCGTCCGTTGAATTCTACAGTCCGGACAAAAATAAAGGAAGCGAGTTCAACCAGCCGATTCTGCTCAGAGTCGGAGGCGGTGCTACGCGTACCTATGCGCAGAAAAGCTTTGTCGTGAAGACAAACAAGTATCTGCCGAAAAAGTCCTTTGAGTCTGCTTTGTGGGTAAGCAAGCCTCAGATTACAGAGACAAAATCCTTCGTGCTTAGAAACGGAGGGAATGACAATTCTCGCACTATGTTCCGAGAGGCAATGGTTCAGCATCTGCTAGGTGGTAAAGAGGATCTGGACGTTATGGCCTATCAGCCGTGCGTGGTCTATATGAACGGAGAGTATTGGGGACTCTACAATATAAGGGAAAGAAGCAACAAGCATTGGGTGCAGGACAATGCGGGATTGGCTGACGACGAGTTCAATTCGGCTGACACTTACATTTCTCCGGATAATGGAACCGCCTATGACATGGTTAAGATTCATGATGACATTGAGTACGGACTCATGACTCACGAGAAGCTGATGGGCAAGATTGATTCGGTCGAAGTCATGAACTATATGATCACCGAACTTTTCAGCGGAAACATAGACTGGCCTCAGTACAATGTCATGGTGTGGCAGAACAAGGAGAATGGGATGTGGAGGTTCTTGTGCAAGGACATAGACCTGGCTGTGGGACTTACACCCGACTTGAAAGCTGACGTATGCATGCTTGACTATATATTCAACAAACCGATGCCAACAAAATTCTTTCAGAACTGGCAGAGAGACAATTGGCACGAGTATTATACAAGGCTGATGCGCTATCTCCTGTCAGATGACAAGTTTGTTAAAGTCTTTTTGGAGCGAAGTGTAGTCTGTCTGGGAACTTACCTTGGCAAAAATAATGTTGAGGCTGTTGTGGATTCCTTTGCGGGGAAGATCGAGTCCGAAATGGAATACCACAGAAAAAGATGGCCGGGAGACGATTGGAGCGAGAGCGTGGAGCATTTGAGAACACAGCTCGGTGCCAGAGCGGACTTCTGCTATCAGCACATTACGGACTTCTATGGGCTTGGAACCGCTGTGCCGGCGAAGATATGCGGAGACAATGCGTCTGCCCCTAAGTTATACGGTCTCGACATTCCAAACAACAGGTTCGAGGGAAGACTGTTCGCTGGCATGCCGGCAAGGTTGAAATGCTCTCCAGACCATTACTGGCGGGTAAGGTATAAGGGATGGGATGGCGAGTCCTATTCTTTCACTCTGCCCGATTCAACTGAGTTTGTGGCTTCCCCGTCATATCTTGATCTGACCTTGACTGCAGTCAGAGACGGATTGCAGGAGTCAGAGGAACTGCCGGAGTGTGAATGGTGGTTCAATGGCGGATTCCTTTACGTCAAGTCCAACGCAGAACCAATAGAATTTGTCGAGGTGCTTTCTCTTGACGGGAAGTGCCTGTACAGAGGAGAGTCTGTCGATCATATTGAGATGGCTCTGCCCAAGCTCCAGATATGTTTGTTGAGGTACCGGACCGCTTCTAAGACCTCGACGTTCAAAATTTTGCAGAACTAGTAGAGTGAGCGGCATTGCATTAGCTTTGTCCGCTTTTGTTGCGATAAAATGACGTTTTGTCGCAAGTTGGCAAAAAATCTATCTAAATGTTTTGATTTGTCGCCAAAAATTCCGAAATTTGCTCGATTTTATAAGAGAGAACTGAAAAATAGTTATAATATGCACGCTTATAGACCATTTCATTTGGTGCTCGAAGATGGCACTGTGTTTGAAGGTAAATCGTTCGGATACGAAGCTCAGGTTTCGGGCGAGGTAGTATTCAGTACAGCTATGATGGGATACCCAGAGAGCTTGACTGACCCATCCTATGCCGGCCAGCTTCTTACTGTTACTTTCCCTCTTGTCGGAAACTACGGAGTTCCTTGCGATGATACTGATGAGAATGGAATCTCAAAATTCTACGAGTCTGAGAAAATTCAGGCAAGCGCAATCATCATTTCCGATTATTCCGATCGCTACAGCCATTGGAATGCAGTGAAGAGCCTTGGTGATTGGTTGAAGGAGGAGAAAATCCCAGGTATTTGTGGTATTGACACTCGTGAACTTACAAAGATAGTTCGTGAGAAGGGTGCCATGAAGGGTAAGTTGGTTTTCCCTGATGAGCAGGATATTCCTTTCGTAGATCCAAATATCGAGAATCTTGTTGCCAAGGTTAGCTGTAAGGAGGTTAAGACTTACGGAAACGGAAAGTACAAGATCGTAATGGTTGACTGTGGTGTCAAGAACAATATCATCCGTTGCTTGTTGAAGAGAGATGTAACCCTAGTTCGCGTGCCTTGGGATTACGATTTCAACACAATGGAGTTCGACGGACTGTTCATTTCCAATGGTCCAGGTAACCCTGCCCTTTGCGGCGTTACAGTCGAGCATATCCGTACTGCAATGCAGAAGAACAAGCCTATCTTCGGTATCTGTATGGGTAACCAGCTGCTTTCCATCGCCGCTGGAGCAAAGACATACAAGCTAAAGTATGGTCACCGCAGCCATAACCAGCCGGTAAGCATGGTGGGCAGTACTCGTGCATATATTACTTCCCAGAACCACGGTTTCGCAGTAGATAACAATACAATTCCTTCGGATTGGGAGCCTTTGTTCATCAACATGAACGACGGTACAAACGAGGGTATTCGTCATAAGTCAAAGCCTTTCTTCTCGGCTCAGTTCCACCCAGAGGCTTGCTCTGGTCCAACTGACACAGAGTTCCTTTTCGACACATTCGTTGACATGGTTGCAAAGCAGAGCAAAGAGCCAGTAAGCATCATTGACGAGGGCAAGTTCACAGGAGCAAAGAAATACAACAAGGTATTGCTTCTAGGTTCCGGAGCATTGAAGATCGGAGAGGCAGGAGAGTTCGACTACTCAGGTTCCCAGGCTTTGAAGGCTCTTCGCGAGGAAGGAATCAAGACTGTCTTGATTAACCCTAACATCGCTACAGTCCAGACTTCCGAGGGTGTTGCTGACAAGGTTTACTTCCTTCCAGTTACTCCGGATTTCGTAGAGCGTGTTATCCAGAAGGAGCGTCCGGACGGAATCTTCCTTTCTTTCGGAGGACAGACAGCGTTGAACTGTGGAGTCGCCCTATTCCAGAGCGGAGTGTTGAAGAAGTACAATATCGAGGTGCTAGGAACTCCGGTTCAGGCAATCATTGATACAGAGGACCGCGAGATCTTCAACTCTAAGTTGGCTGAAATCAATGTCAACTACATCAAGAGCGAGGCTGTAACAGATCTTGACCATGCATTGAAGGCCGCTAACGAACTTGGCTATCCGGTTATTGTTCGTGCAGCTTACGCACTAGGAGGTCTAGGTTCAGGATTCTGTAACAACGACGACGAGTTGAAGGTGCTTGTTGAGAAGGCGTTCTCTTATTCTCCACAGGTACTAGTAGAGAAGTCTTTGAAGGGATGGAAAGAGGTTGAGTACGAGGTTGTGCGTGACCGCTATGACAACTGTATTACTGTATGTAATATGGAGAACTTCGACCCACTTGGAATCCATACAGGTGAGTCAATCGTAGTTGCTCCTTCACAGACATTGACAAATAAGGATTATCACAAGCTTCGTGAGTTGGCAATACGCATCATTCGCCACATCGGAATCGTAGGTGAGTGTAATGTGCAGTATGCTTATGACCCACAGAGCGAAGACTATAGAGTTATCGAGGTGAACGCACGTCTTTCTCGTTCATCTGCTTTGGCTTCTAAGGCAACAGGTTATCCTCTTGCTTTCGTAGCGGCAAAACTTGGTATGGGTTATGCCTTGCCAGAGTTGAAGAACTCGGTAACAAAGGAGACATCGGCATTCTTCGAGCCAGCTCTTGACTACATCGTTTGTAAGATCCCTCGTTGGGATTTGGGCAAGTTCCAGGGCGTAAGCCGCTTGCTTGGTTCTTCGATGAAGTCAGTCGGAGAGATCATGGCTATCGGTCGTACATTCGAGGAGAGCATCCAGAAGGGACTTCGTATGATCGGTCAGGGAATGCACGGATTTGTGGCTAACAAGGATTTGATGTCCAATGATTTGGATTCCGCTTTGTCTCAGCCAACAGACAAGCGTATATTCTATATCGCACAGGCTCTTCACGAGGGTTACTCGATCCAGAAGATCCATGACTTGACTAAGATTGACCTTTGGTTCTTGCAGAAGCTTGAGAACATTATCAACCTTGAGAAGGAACTAGGCGCGGTCAAGTCTTTGAACGAGTTGCCAGATGCACTACTTCTTCGTGCTAAGCAGTTGGGATTCTCTGACTTCCAGGTTGCCCGTCTTGTTACAAAGTGCAACAATAATGACATTGAGAAGGAGATTCTTAATGTCCGCAACCATAGAAAGCAGAGAGGTATCGTTCCAGTTGTCAAGCAGATTGACACACTTGCTGCCGAGTATCCTGCACAGACAAATTACTTGTACGTCACTTACAGCGGAGTTGGTAACGACATCAATTACCTAGGCGACCACAAGTCAGTAGTCGTTCTTGGTTCGGGTGCTTACCGTATCGGTTCTTCAGTAGAGTTCGACTGGTGTGGAGTTAACGCCTTGAACACTATCCGTAAGGAGGGACTTCGTTCGGTGATGACCAACTACAACCCAGAGACAGTTTCTACAGACTATGACATGTGCGACAGACTTTACTTTGATGAGTTGAGTTTCGAGCGTGTTATGGATATCATAGAGATGGAGAACCCTAAGGGAGTGATCGTTTCTACAGGAGGTCAGATTCCAAACAACCTTGCAGTAAAGCTTTCTGATGCAGGCGTTACATTGCTTGGAACTCAGGCTGTTGATATCGACCGTGCTGAGGACAGACAGAAGTTCTCTTCAATGTGTGACGAGTTGGGTATCGACCAGCCTCGTTGGAGCGAGCTTACAAGCCTTGATGATATCTACGGATTCGTTGACAAGGTAGGATTCCCAGTTTTGGTTCGTCCTTCGTATGTGCTTTCTGGTGCTGCGATGAATGTATGCTACGACAAGTCTCAGCTAGAGAATTTCTTGAAGCTTGCGGCTAATGTGTCAAAGAAGCATCCGGTTGTAATCTCTGAATTCATGGAGAGATGCAAGGAGATCGAGATCGACGCGGTAGCTCAGAACGGAGAGATAGTTGTTTACGCAATCAGCGAGCACGTTGAGTTTGCTGGAGTTCACTCAGGAGACGCTACAACTCAGTTCCCTCCTCAGAAGATTTACATCGAGACAGTTCGCAGAATCAAGGCTATTGCCCGCAAGATTGCTGCCGCACTTCATATTTCAGGTCCATTCAACATTCAGTTCCTTGCAAAGAACAATGAGATTAAGGTTATCGAGTGTAACTTGCGTTCTTCTCGAAGCTTCCCATTCGTAAGTAAGGTTTTGAAGATCAACTTCATCGAGCTTGCTACAAAGATCATGCTTGGAATGAAGGTTGAGAAGCCAGAGAAGAGTGCTTTCGATCTTGACTATGTTGGTGTCAAGGCATCTCAGTTCTCTTATGCTAGACTTCAGCAGGCTGACCCAGTTCACGGTGTGGATATGAGCTCGACTGGTGAGGTTGGATGTATCGGAGACGACTTGTCAGAGGCATTGCTTAAGTCTTTGCTTTCTGTAGGCTACAAGATCCCTAAGAAGAACGTAATGATTTCTTCAGGAGAGGCTAAGTCTAAGGTAGATTTGCTTGATGCATGCAAGATGCTTGAGAAGAATGGTTTCGACATCTATGCAACTTACGGAACTTACAAGTTCTTGGAGGACAACGGAATCAAGTCAACTCCTGTAGGTTGGCCAGATGAGCAGAACTGCCAGAAGAATGTGATGGAGATGATCCACAACAAGGAGTTCGATTTGGTTATCAACATCCCTAAGAACAACACTCAGCGTGAGATTGAGAATGGTTACGCTATTCGTCGTGGAGCAATCGACTTCAACATTCCTTTGATCACTAACGCTCGACTTGCAAGTGCATTCATCCGTTCTTGTTGCGAGCTTAAGTTCGAGGATATCAAGATCAAGAGCTGGGACGAGTATTAGTAGATAGTTAAATCCATTAAATATCAAAAAAAAGAGCGGTTTTTGCCGCTCTTTTTTTATTTTATGCTAACTTTGCGCAAGTTTTTGTAAATAAGTGTTTTATAATTGGTTTCAAAATGAATTCGAATCGAAAAGTATTTTTGTTCCTATTTTCTTTTTTTCTGTTTATCTCGCAGAGTATTTCTGCTTTTCGTATAAATGGTAAAGAGTGTTTTGTGTGTCATGACACCCTGTTTTTTACATTTAATCCTGATACAATGTATGTCGATTCGGCTTTCCAAGACTGTCGTATCAACGGAATGTCATGTGACAAGGTAGCTTTGAAAGTTGGAAACTACAAGGTTACTGATTCCACTGGAACAAAGCTGCTTATCATAACAAGTCTTCCTTTGCTTGACATTAAGGTGAAGAGCGATTCGTACTTGCCAAACTATAAGTGTGATACTTGTGAGATGGCAAGAGTGGATGCACGCCTGCTTGACGCTCGCGGAGAGGAGAAGTTCTCTGAGGCTCTGATGAAAGTTAGAGGTGCTGCTTCTAGTCAGTACCGCAAGAAGTCATACTCTTTTGAACTTATTGACTCTACAGGAAAAGACTACGATACAGACTGGTTGGGCTTGACAAGAGGTGATGGTAAATATATGCTTAACGCAATGTATAAGGACCACTCCTTGATGCGTAACAAAGTTTTGATGGATATATGGAATTCTTTCAGCCATGTCCATTATTTGGAGAAGGAGCCTGAAGTGATAAACGGACAGCGCAACGAGTATCTTGAGGTCATTTTGAATGGAACCTATAACGGAATTTATACTTTGGGAGACAAGATAAACCGAAAGTATATGAAGTTGAAGAAGTATGATGACGAAAAGAACAAATATAAAGGATTGCTGTTCAAGTCCACTCAGCATGACTATTACCTATACGACAGGGAAGAGGCGTCTGACTCAGCTCTTACATGGCTTGGTTGTTATGAGGCAAAATATCCTGGGAAAGAGGGTATTTCCGGTTTCCCTCTGCTAAAGAAGTGGCTTGTCATGGCAAAGAATAACGAGTTTGTTCCTGATGTTGACTATGACTTCCGAAATATAGTTGACTACACTATATTCATTAATATAATACATGCAATTGATAACGAACGAAAGAATTTTTACTTTGCATGCTATAATTATAACAAAGAACCGAAGTTTTTTGTGATTCCTTGGGATTTGGATTCAACATTGGGTAGAGACTATCTTGGAAATGAAGCTCCAACTGAGCTTTCTGACTCCACTTTATTGCAATTCATCGCAGCATTCGAGGAAAATGCGTTTAAGAGTAACTTGTGCTTTGCTGTGAAGAGATGGAATGAGTTGAAAGTCGGTGTCTTGTCTCCGGACTCTTTAGGTGCAAGGTTGGATAGCCTTGCGAACTATATTATCGCATCAGGAGCGCATAAGAGAAACATCAAGAGATGGGATTGCGCTAAAAACGGTGTATATGTTGACAATGACGTTGAGTACATCAAGAATTGGTATGCAAAGCATTTCGTAACTTTTGACACATACATGAGCCAGTTCAAGGATTTTGAGCATGCACCAAGAATTGTGGGTTACGTAGAACCGACAGAGACGGAGTTCGGTTACAGTGGTGACTCTGTATGCTTCAAGTGCGGAAAGCTTTTCAAGGAGGGTGAAGTTCTTCCTATGTTGCCTGTAATAAACACTTCGCTTTGCGACAATTCCGCTGAAATGGTTCATGTCCACCTTGCAGACGGATTGTTGACTGTAGAAAACGCTTCAGGCAACATTGAGGTCTATAATTCACTAGGTGATTTGATTGCCAGAAGAAATGCAAACCAATCTACATGTGTGATTCCTTTGCCAGGCAACGACGTGTATGTAGTCAAGGTTGGCGGAGAGACACATAAGGTTGTTTCAGTAAAATAGCAATTTATATAAATTGTCATATATAAGAACAAGATTGCCTTTCCCAGTTGTCGGGAGTGGCAATCTTGTTCTTTAATTTCAGCAGAAATCCAGGTTGTGAATTGAGAATAATTCTTAACTTTGAACCTTGTTAGAAATCAAAAATATATGAGAAAGTTTTTTTATACAATTGCGGCATTGTCTTGTGCCTTTGCCGCGTCTGCCGCTTCTCTTAGCAAAAAGCAGACAGAAACATTGAACGATAAGATAAAAGACTATACGACAGTAAGTCGTTTCTGTGAGAACAGAGCTCTTGTAAACAAAGATGGGAAGTTCGGATTCATCAACAAGGCAGGTGAGGTTGTTATCCCTTTGCAGTTTGAAAATGTTAGTAGTAACGCATTTTTCAGAAACGGTTTGTGCATAGATAAATCATTCGGAGCTATAGACAGTTTGGGTAATCGTGTCGTTCCAGAAGGCAAGGTGACAAGAATTATCAGGCTTCCTGATGGTGCAAACAATCAAATAAAACAGTTCCCAAACTTTGTGCCGTTGGACGTCATCGAGATTGAAACTGCACCGAACCAGAAGGTTACATACTGCTTTGAGCGAGGAAAACTGCTGTTTACAATGGATAATGACTGGCCTGTTGTGCATCAGCGTACAGGTGAAATTCTTTCTAAGACTAAAAAAGGAAATAAAGTGTATTATGGAGAGAAAGAACTTCAAAAGCAAGGTTATCAGGAGTTCCAAATTTGGGGTGCAACCAATATGGGAATACCTAGAGGAAAGTGTTTTGTCTTGAAGAAAAACGACAAGTATCAAGTCGTGGATGCCGATTTCAACGAGATTTTTCCGTTTACAAGCAACATGTCTTTAGATTATGTGGATGGAACAGTTTTTTACGTTGATTGCCGCTATAGGGAAGGAGAGGTTGGCTTAGAGACCTTCCCGTTTACAATATCTCTTTATAGGAATAAGAAGCTTCTTTTTGACAAGTTGAATACAGTCTATCGGAAATTTGGAAACTATATTTTCTTCGACGGACAAGATATTGACGAATATTACAAACAATTATTGGGAGAAGATCTGCCTGAATCTGCTAAAAAGAAAGTTTTGTGTACTTTGGATGGAAAGGTTGCTGATGCTATCCCATTAGGCAAAAACAGACTGAAGCTGTATGTCGAAGGCGAGAATGTGAGATGGAGGTTCGAGGATGCAAGCGGAAGGCCCATAATAGATGAAGATGTTTCTCCTGTGAGTTATGAGTGGTTTGGTAAGAAATGCGTGGCGTTGGAATCTGCGAGTGTAAATAGCGCTTTGAGACAAATTTGTGTTGATGTCGCTACAGGAGATACTGTGCATGTGCCTGAATACAGCCCTGTGTTCAGCTATATAGAGAATGGTGTTGTTAAATTCTCTGACTTGCAAAAGTATGATGTGCACGATTATCTCTCATCCGTTCTTGCTGATTATAGTGTTCAGTCTTCGCGAAAGGATAATGAGTTGAATACAATGTTCCTAAAGAATGTGTACAACACAGAAAATTTAATTCGTCTAAAGAGTGTAGAGTCCGGTAAATTCTTGGAGCAAGGGTTTCAGGATGTAACATATTTTTCCGACGAACTTCTTAAAGTGAAGTATAATAATAGATGGTATTTCTTGAATGATAAGGGCGAAGGAATAAAGTAGTCAATGGTTTGGCTATTATGGAAAAAGGCAGAGGTACTGAATTGTTCGGTGCCTCTGCCTTTTATCTTTGTCTATATGGACTTTACTTTATTGTTATTTCTCCTAATGCGTACTTTTCTATTACGCTTGGGAAATACTTGTACTCTAGTTCGTGAACCTTGTGGGCTACATCGTCCGGAGTGTCTGTAGGCAGCACATCCACAGTAGCCTGAAATATTGTTGTCCCCTGATCGTAGTTATTATCAATTAGGTGGATTGTAATTCCCGATTGCTTTTCTTTGTTTGCTACTACAGCCTCGTGAACCTTCATTCCGTACATTCCTTTTCCTCCGTATAAAGGAAGAAGAGCAGGGTGAATGTTTATAATCTTCATTGGGTAGTTCTCTAGTATCTCGTCAGAAACCTTTAGAAGGAAACCTGCCAATATTACATAGTCTGTATTTAACTCTTTGAGTGTTTTTAATAGGGTTCCGTCCTCCATATCTGCCTTGGTGAACGAACTGTGGGGAATGCCAAGTTTCTCTGCTCTCTGGTGTACGTAAGCGTCCTTTTTGTTGGAAAGAATGGCTGTGACGTTGAATTTGTCGCTTGCAGAGAAGTAGTTTGCAATATTTTCTGCGTTCGATCCAGATCCAGATGCTAATATTGTTATATTAATCATTATCAGTCTATTAAGTTGTTTTCTTCCTTTTCTCAAAAGCAAAGTTAGTGCTTTTTTTACGTTTTTTGGTACTTTTTGCATTAGAAATGATAATTATTTGAATTTTTTTTCGTTACTTTGCACCCGAAAATAAAAACATAGATATTAATTTAATTTTTTTACTATGAACGAAGAAGTAGTATCAAAGGTAAGATCTATCATCGTTGATAAGCTTGGTGTTGATGAGTCTGAGGTAACACTAGAGGCTAGTTTCACTAACGATCTAGGAGCAGATTCACTTGACACAGTTGAGTTGATCATGGAGTTTGAGAAGGAGTTTGGTGTACAGATTCCTGAGGATCAGGCAGAGAAGATCACAACTGTAGGCGAGGCTATCGACTTCCTATCGAAGTAAGAACAAAAGAAACTCTTTTAATAAGAACTTCTATTAATGAGTTTTAAGAGAGTAGTTGTAACAGGACTCGGATCACTCACCCCAGTCGGCAATAATGTCGAGGAAATGTGGACAAATTTGTTGTCTGGAGTGAGTGGTGCGAGTCCTATTACTCGTTTTAATGCTTCCAAGCACAAGACCAAGTTCGCTTGTGAGGTGAAGAATTTTGACGGAACTGCTCATTTTGACCGTAAGATTGTTCGACGACTTGACCCTTACGTTCAATACGCCTTAGTAGCGGCACGAGAGTGCATGGCAGACACGGGGCTAGACCTAAGCAAAGAAGACCTTAGCCGTATCGGTGCAATTGTCGCATCGGGAATCGGCGGATTAAAGACATTTGAAGAGGAGATTGGAGCGTATTACAGCTCGGGGGATATGACTCCCAACTTTAGTCCTCATTTTATCCCTAAGATTTTGGGAAACATCGCAGCTGGCTATTTGTCGCTTGAATTTGGTTTGAGAGGACCGAACTTCAGCATTATTTCAGCTTGTGCATCAAGTACACATGGAATCGGAACTGCCTTTGACATGATCAGAATGGGCAGGGCGGACGCAATGTTGGCAGGTGGTGCAGAGGCTCCAATAACACCCGGTTCAATCGGTGGTTTCGGACAGATGCGAGCGCTTTCAGTGAAAAATGACGAATACGAGACCGCTTCTCGCGCTTTCTCGGCATCACGCGACGGATTTGTGATGGGCGAGGGTGCAGGCTTCCTTATGCTTGAGGAGTTGGAGCATGCGCAAAAGAGAGGTGCAAAGATCTATGCAGAGCTTGTCGGTTATGCCGCAAGTTCCGATGCATATCACCTTACTGCTCCGCATTCGGAGGGTTTGGGCGCAAAGATCGTAATGACAGAAGCGTTGAAGGATGCAGGTTTGAAGCCTGAGGATGTGGATTATATCAACGCGCACGGAACAAGCACTCCTTTGGGAGACCTTTCCGAGGTGAAGGCCATTCAAAGCGTGTTCGGTGACCATGCCTATAAGTTGAACATTAGTTCCACAAAGACCATGACTGGCCACCTGTTGGGAGCGGCCGGAGCTATCGAGGGCGTTATATCTGTGTTGTCCGTAGTGAATGACATCGTGCCTCCGACAATTAACCATAGGGAGGGTGATGATGATGCCGCAATAGACTATAACCTTAACTTTACTTTTGACAAGGCTCAGCAGAGAAAAGTGGATGTGGCTGTCTCGAATTCGTTCGGATTCGGAGGTCAGAACGCAACGTTAGTTTTCAAAAAGTATAAAGCGTAGTTTTGCCGTGGAGGAATCGGAATTCATATCTTTCCTGACTGATATGCTCGGGTTCGCACCTGACAATGTTACCTATTACAGGCATGCTTTTATGCACAGTTCGTGTGCCGGTTCGAACATGAAGGCAGACTACAACAACGAGAGGCTGGAGTTCCTAGGGGATTCTGTCTTGAGTACAATCGTTTCCGAAAAACTTTATCTGATGTATCCCGACAAGCAGGAGGGTTTCCTTTCTATGCTTCGTTCCAAGATAGTCCAGAGACCTACGCTGAACTCTTTGGCGGCAAAGCTCGGACTTGACAAGCTTGTGGTGATAAAGTCCGATGTTGCAGTAAGCCACCTTAATGTCTATGGAAATGCATTCGAGGCGCTGCTCGGCGCCGTTTACTTGGACAAGGGGTTCTCGGCGTGCTCGTCGTTCATGAATGACATTGTCTTTGCAAAGTATCTGAACATAGAGAGGATGCAGGATCTTGAGCTGAACTACAAGAGCCGTCTGCTGGAGTGGTGCCAGAAGTTCAGCCTGAAGCTTGAGTTTGAACTTGTCGGAGAGGAAATGGTGAACAAGAACGACCACATGTTCAAGTACAAGGTGCTGGTGAACGATGTCCTTGCCGGCCAGGGAAACGGGTATTCAAAAAAGGAGGCGCAGCAGTTCGCTTCGCAGGAAGCCCTTAATTTCGTGAGAAGAAAACCTGAAGTTTTCGGCGGAGTTTGGTAATTCCAACCCTTCCCCTAATCAATAAATTACCATCCCTTAATTTCTACAATAAAATCAACCAAAGTGCAAAAAGTAATGATATATTTATAAATATTATTTTTTTTGTATTAACTTTGCCCGAAATTTGCTGAACCATATTAAGTTGGATTTTGTTCAGTGCGATATGGGTCTAGTTAAAAATTGATAAAAAATATATTAATGAAAATTATCGGAACAGGAAGTGCTTTGCCGAAGTTCGAAGCAACGAATGACATGCTTTCGCAGATAATGGACACTGATGACGAGTGGATATCATCTCGCACCGGTATTAAGCGCAGACATCTTCTTTCGGAGCAAGACTTGACAGAAATAGGTGTTGAGGCTTGTATGAAAGCTTTGGACAATGCAGGTATTGCTGCAGAGGAGTTGGACTACATCATCTGTTCGAATACAGTGAACGAGTTTATCACTCCTGGCCTAGGTTGTATTCTACAGGGCCAGATCGGTGCTAAATGTCCATGTATCGACATCAATGCTGCATGTAGTGGTTTCCTATATGGTATGCAGATCGCTAATTCCTTCATCGCTTCTGGTGTTGCAAAGAAGGTTATGGTTGTTGCTGCTGAGGAGCCGTCACGTATTCCATCTTGGCAAGACAGAAGTACATGTGTCCTATTCGGAGACGGAGCGGGAGCAGTGATTTTTAGCAACGAGAGCGACGATGTAATGAGCATGCGCACAACTACAACTTCAGCCTATGAGGTTTTGTACAGCAAGCGTGCAATGGAGCAGCATCCATTCCAGAAGGAGGAGACTAAGGATGTGCCACTAGTAATGAATGGTCGCGAAGTCTTCAAAATGGCCGTGTCTAACTCTCAGGAGGACATCAAGGCTGTGATGAAGGAGGCTAACATTACTTCTGAAGAAGTTAAGTATTTCATTCTTCACCAGGCAAACATCAGAATTGTTGACGCTATTCAGCATTTCCTTGGAGAGCCTAAAGAAAAATTCCCTACAACTATAGATTATACAGGTAACACTTCATCAGCTTGTATTCCTATCTTGCTTGACCGCTTGAACCGCGAAGGTAAGTTGGCAAAGGGTGATGTTCTCGTAATGAGCGCCTTCGGTGCCGGTTTCGAGACTGCCGCTTGTGTAATTAAGTGGAATATTTAAAACGAAAGTAATAAAGGATCATGATAAAGAGTAAGATTTGCGACCTATTGGGCATTAAATACCCAATTATTCAGGGTGGTATGGCATGGGTAGCTGACGCAAGTTTGGCTGCAGCAGTTAGTAACGCAGGTGGTTTGGGTATCATTACTGGTGCTTGTCCTCCTGATATCGTTCGTGCTGAGATTCAGAAGTGCAAGAAGTTGACAGACAAGCCTTTCGGTGTCAATATCATGTTGCAGGCTCCGGAGGTTGAGAAGATTGCACAGATTGTTGTCGAGGAAGGTGTAAAGATTTTGACTACAGGTGCCGGTTCTCCTGCTCCATTCATGGAGATGTGGAAGGCTGCTGGTATCAAGGTTATGCCTGTTGTGGCAAGTGTTGCACTTGCTGTCCGTATCGAGAGAATGGGTGTTGACGCTATCATCGCCGAGGGTGCTGAGAGTGGTGGACACACAGGCGAGGCTAACACATTGCCTCTTGTTCCTCAGATCATTGATGCTGTCAACGTTCCTGTTATCGCTGCCGGTGGTATTGGTGACGGTCGTGGTATGGCTGCAGCTTTCATGTTGGGTGCTGAGGCTGTTCAGTGCGGAACATGTTTCTTGGTTGCTGACGAGTGTACAGTTCATGAGGTATATAAGGAGAAGGTGTTGAAAGCTGGTGATAACGATACTATCGTTACAGGTAAGAAGCTTGGTCATCCAGTTCGTACAGTTCGTACTCCATTCTCTAAGAATTTTGCAAAGATGGAGAACGATCCTAACGTAACTTCAGAGGAGTTGCTTGCTTTCGGTGCCGGTTCTCTTCGCAAAGCTGTTAAGGACGGTAACCTAAAGGAGGGAAGCTTCATGGCAGGAGAAATTGCAGGTATGGTCAACGAGAAGAAGTCTTGCAAGGACATCGTTGAGGGTATGGCAAGCAAGTGTGAGGAGCTACTAAAGGCAGCAAGCAGTCGTCTTGCTTAGTTTATTATAGGATAATTAACAATAAAATGAAAAGAGTCGTAATTACAGGTATGGGCGTTATCTCGCCTATCGGTAACAATATAGACGCATATTGGGAGAGTTTGACAAAGGGTGTATGTGGTATCGGTGCTATTACTCAGTACGAGACAGGTGACCACCCGGTTAAGCTAGCCGCTGAAGTTAAGGATTTTAAGGCTGAGGATTTTGGTGTAGATAAGGGTATGGCTCGTAAGTCTGACCGTTTTGCTCAGTTCGCTCTTGCAGCTGCTAACCAGGCAATTTCTGATTCTGGTTTGGTGAGCGGTGAGAACATCGCTGCAGATCGTTTCGGAACATATATCGGTTCCGGTATTGGTGGCATGCATGTGTTTACTGCAGAGTGCGAGAAACTTATCAACGAGGGTATGAATCGTATTTCTCCTCTATTTATCCCAATGCTTATCGCTAACATGGCATCTGGACAGGTTGCTATCGCTCACCATCTAGAGGGCCCATGTATTCCAGTCGTAACAGCTTGTGCAACTTCTACTCATGCAGTTGGTGAGGCTTTCCATGCTATCAAGCACGGTTATGCAGACGCAATCGTTGCCGGCGGTAGTGAGGCTGCTATCAATCCTCTTGCAATCGGTGGTTTCGCGAACTCTAAGGCTCTTTCAAAGGCTACTGATCCTAATGAGGCTTCTCTTCCATTCGATAAGCGTCGTGCAGGATTTGTAATGGGTGAGGGTTGTGGTATCCTTATCCTTGAGGAGTATGAGCATGCAAAAGCTCGTGGTGCTAAGATTTACGCTGAGGTTACAGGTTATGGTAATACTTGCGATGCATATCACTATACAGCTCCTAAACCAGACGGAGTTCCTGCTAGCAAGGCTATCAAGCTTGCTCTTGAGGAGTCTAACTTCGATGCTGCTAAGGATTGTTTATACATCAACGCTCACGGTACTGGAACACCTCTAAACGATAAGGGCGAGACTGCTGCGTTCAAGCTTGCTCTTGGTGATGAGGCTGCTCGCAAGGCTCACATCTCTTCAAGCAAGTCTATGATGGGACATTGTCTTGGTGCTGCCGGTGCATTGGAGTTGATCGTTTCTGCTCTTACTTTGAAGAACGGAATAGTTCCTCCAACAATCAACCTAAAGGAAGCTGATCCTGATTGTGATCTTAATTATACTCCAAATGTTGCAGTTAAGGCTGATGTTAATATCGCATTCTCTACATCACTTGGATTTGGTGGTCACAACGGTTGCGTTGCTTTGAGAAAGATCTAATTTTTATTTAAGGTAGGTGTATAAGGGCAGGCCAGTTTGGCTTGCCCTTATTTATAAAAATGATTTGATATGAAAATTTTAACATCCCTATTGTCCCTATTGATCTGTTCAGTTTCTTTTGCTGCTGACATAGTCGGAACTTGGCGCGTGCAAAACCTAAGCGAGTCAATGTTGGAGGAGCAGGCTTTGGAGCAGTTCTTTAGTTTGATTGCTGACGAGTATGCATCTAGTGAATATAAGGCTGACCTTATTTTCGGCGTTCTTGGTAATGCAAAGCAGATTCAGTTCAAGGCTAACGGAAAATTTTACTGCAATGAATCAGTTTATGGTACCTATACATTCAAGGATGATAAATTGCTGTTGAAGAGAGACAAGAAGTTGGTGGATTCTTTTGAAAAGAGCATAAAGAAGACATTAGAGCTTTCTAAGAAGACTTTCGATAAGGAAGACAGAGATAGATTTGCTATAGACAGTCTGCTTATTTCCTTTTCAAAAAAAGGCAACAAGGCTTTGGTAGAATCCAATCAATCATTAGAGGAGCTTGTGTTTTTCCCTTTTGGTGTTGGTTTTGTTTTGGTTAAAGAAGGAACTCAAGGAGCTTCTGAAGACTTGAATTATGGGAAGAGTGTCATAGGACGATGGAATTTGTCTTTATTGGGAATGGTTACCTTGACTTATGACTTCAAAGAGGGCGGAGTTCTGGAATTAACAAAAACAGATATAATGACTAATAATTCCGAGAGTTATTCTATGACTTATTCGTTTAAGGATGATCATATCATTTGTTCGTCAGATAATGAAGAGGGTTCTAAGGAATATGAGTATTTTATCGGTAAGAACTCACTAATGCTTTATAGTAAAGAAAATAGGTTGACCACTTCTTTATGGAAGGAGAAATAGTTTGATTTTGTTGATACAAACAGAGGATGCAATCATTTGATGCATCCTCTGTTTTGTCTTTTTATAAACTAGAACGGAATGTTTGGACCGTTGTCTATTCTCATATCGTTAGGCGTTGCCTGAGCGGTATCAGAACCATCGGAGTAACCGGAATTAAATTCCATGGAAATTGACTGGTTGCTGTCCGAATAGTTCGCGGCTCCTTCGAAATGGTCATCTGGATTATAGTTTGCAAATTTTGTCTGTGATCCGATGAATCGCAGCATAATATCACCTGTGGCTCCGTTACGGTGCTTAGCAATGATGATCTCGGCAAGTCCTTCTGATTTTGTCGCACCATCACTCATAAACTCCATCTTATAGTATTCAGGACGGTGGATGAACAACACCATATCGGCATCCTGCTCGATCGCACCGGATTCACGCAAATCCGATAGCTGAGGGCGTTTGTCTTTGTCTCGGCTTTCAACTCCACGATTCAACTGAGAAAGTGCTATAATAGGGATATTTAGCTCCTTAGCAAGCTGTTTTAATGATCTAGATATTGTACTTACCTCTTGCTCACGACTACCGAATCCCATTCCGTTTGCGTTCATCAACTGAAGGTAGTCGATAATGATTATTTCGACACCGTGGTCTCTACAAAGCTTTCTTGCCTTTGTGGCAAATTCGAATACAGAAAGGCTTGGAGTATCGTCAAGGTATATTGGCTGTTCCTCTATTAGACGCACTCCCTGCTGAACTCTCTTGAACTCTGTAGGGGAAAGCTGTCCTTTCTTGATCTTCTCGCTCGAAAGCTCAGTAACGTTGACAAGCAGACGATTGTAAAGCTGAAGGTTACTCATCTCCAGAGAGAACACAGCCAC
The DNA here is from genome assembly GCA_045641625.1 of Paludibacteraceae bacterium. Lineage (GTDB taxonomy): Bacteria > Bacteroidota > Bacteroidia > Bacteroidales > Paludibacteraceae > UBA1723. The sequence continues at coordinate 121,093 of JAZUHH010000017.1, read as the reverse complement.
CGGTCTTTTCGCCTCTCCGATATTGCGGGCCATTGACAGCACGAACGCAGTCTTACCCATGGCTGGTCGGGCAGCGATAATTATAAGGTCGGATTTCTGCCATCCGTTGGTCTTCTTGTCAAGCTCAGTGAATCCGCTTGGTACACCGCCGATACCTTCGGTGCTTTTCATGGCTTGCTCTATAGTTTCAAGTGCCATAGTACCAACCTCTCCCACATGCTGGAAATCCTTTTTAAGGTTGCTTTTGGCAATCTCAAACAGCTTTCCCTCTGCTTCCTGCATCAGCAAATCCACATCATCTTCCTGTGAGTAGGCTTTCTTCATGATAGTCTGGCAAAAAGTTATGAGCTGGCGGGCAAGGGCCTTTTCTCCGATGATTTTGGAATGCTCGTAAATATGGACAGTAGAGATTACATTTTGAGTTAGGGAAGCCAAAGTTGGAGCTCCACCGATCTCATCAAAGTTTCCATCTTTTCTAAGCTGTTCCATTACGGTAACCATATCAATGGGATCTTGTCTCATTGCTATGGTTGAGATGGCCTGAAAAATCTTTCCATTTTTAGGTACATAGAAAGATTCCGGCTTTAGCAAGCTGCCGATCTCCGAGAAAGCGTTACTCTCCACCATGAGGGCACCAAGTACCGATTCCTCAAGCTCTGGTACCTGAGGAGGCAGTTGTCCGTCAAGAGCAAGTACAGATTCCTCTTCGGTCTTGCGTTTCTTGTAAGTGCTTTTCTTGTTTTTCGCTAATACGTCCATATATAGATTTTTTCAAATTATACTATTTCTGCCACTACATAGGAACTTCCGCCGACGAAAATCATGTCATCCTCGTCTGCGTCCTTCTTGGCTGCTTCCAATGCCTCAGCTACGGTGTGGTATGTGTTGCCAAGCAGTCCGTAAGGTGCGGCTTTCTCCTTGACGATGTATTCCGGCATAGCTCTGTCAATGGATGCGCGTGTGAAGTAATATACGGCATCCGTAGGAAGCAGTGGCATCACATGGTCCACATCCTTGTCGCTAACCATGCCGAATACGATTCTTAGGGTCTTTTTGTCTTTGCGCACCTTCTTTATCTGATCGGTCACCAGAGTGAGTCCGGCAACATTATGGCCTGTGTCGCAAACTACGAAAGGTTTGTGCTGAAGTATCTGCCATCTGCCCATCAGGTGAGTTTGCTCTATTGTCTTTTCGATTCCTTCTTTGACTTGCTCGTCAGAGATGCAGTAACCAAGCCCCTGCAATGTCCTCAAGGCAGTTGCGACAGTACACATGTTGAACTTTTGGCACTCGCCGAGCAGGGGAGTGCGTATAGTGCCGAAATTATTGATCTCGAGTCTGAAAGAGTGAGTTTGGTATTCCTGATAGATGGTTCCGTTTTCAACAGATTGGTTGCCAACACCTAGGATAAAGGTGTCTTCTGCAAACCTGATCGGAGCCGATACGGACTCTGCTTTTTTCTTGAAAATGTTCTTGATCTCGCCTTCTGCCTCTCCTATTACTACAGGGGTGTTTGGCTTTATGATTCCTGCCTTTTCTACGGCAATTTTCTCGAGAGTGTCTCCGAGTATTGCCACGTGGTCATAAGAAATGTTAGTTATGATGCTAAGGTCCGGAGAAATGATGTTAGTGCTGTCAAGTCTGCCTCCAAGTCCGACCTCTATTACAGCTACATCCACCTTCTCGTTTGCAAAGTATTCGAATGCCATTCCTACGCACACTTCAAAGAACGAAGGGTAGATGACATCGAAAATCTGCTTGTTCCTTTCAACAAACTCAATTACATTTTGTTCTGGGATCACCTCTCCGTTTACGCGTATTCTTTCGCGGAAGTCGCGAAGGTGCGGGCTGGTGAACAAGCCTACCTTATAGCCTGCAGACTGAAGCACGCTTGCCAATGTGTGGGAAACAGAGCCTTTCCCGTTTGTGCCTCCCACATGGATAGTCTTGAATTTGTTCTGAGGATTTCCCAGATGCTCAGCGAATGCCTGTATTCCCTCCAGGCCTTCCTTATAGGCTGAAGTTCCAACGACTTGAAACATTGGCATTCTTTTGTATATGTAGTCTAAAGTTTCTTTGTAATTCATGACACTTCTTTTGTATGCAAAATTAGTTCTTAGTTTTGTTCCGTATCCTTTGATCAGATACTTCTTTTTAACAATTTTTCAACACAATAGAGAACATTGGAAGTCTCGTCTTCGGATTTGATCACTTTCAGTTTCAAATCGTGCGGAGAAATTATTCTCTCTATGTCGGCAACAGAGAAGAAAGAAAGATTTTCGTTTTTCTTGTTGAATCCCAGTAGCCATGAAGTGGACAGCCATTCGGAAAGGCGTGTCAGCTTATGGTGTTTCTTGTCCTCCGAATTAGCGTCTCTGATTATGATCTTGCCGTTTTCTGGCAGCTTCTCTATTATGCTTCCGATCAGAGCTTCCTGCTCCTCGTGGCTGATGTAGTGCAGCATGTCGCTGATAATATATGTGTCAGCCTGGGGCAGTTCATATTCCACTACATTCTGGCAGATGAAGTCGATGTTCTTTCCTATGAAGCAGTGTTTCGCAACCTCTATCTTTTCAGCGTCATAATCCACAGCTGTTATCTTTGCGTTGGGCTTCAGTTCCGAAATAAGCATAGAGACGTAGCCGTAGCCGCAGCCCAAATCCAGAATCGTTGAGTCTTTGTCTATAAGTGAAATGATCGGAGCGTAGCATTTTTCGAACTTCAGCTTCATCTTTGTGTAGTGCTCAAGTACCGGGCCTTTGTAGATGAAGTTCTGAGTCACGATATGCTCGTAGTATGGGTTGTCCAGAGTGGCTGTTCGTCCTTTCTCCAGGTTGTACTCCATTCTTATTGTCTGCTCGCTCTCTAGCATGGCCTTTCTGGGGAGAATGTCGTCAAAGTTCTTTCTAGGGAGAACCTTCATAGAGATTGTCGCGCGATGAGTGTAAAGCAGGTCGTTGCGGTTGATGGCCTGATAGTGGCCTGTGAAGACAACTTGCACAAGGTCTAGCCTCAACGCCTTGGCGATATGGTATGCTCCTGACTTGAATTTGCCTATTTCTCCGTCTGCGCTTCTGTGTCCTTCTGGGAACACACAAATGGAGTATCCGTTGTCAACAAGCTCCTTCAGCTTTGGCGTTGTCTCGTCAAGGTTGTCGTCACTGCAGAAGAATCCGGACAAATGGAGAAGAAGACCGTAAAGAGGGGAGTTCCAGTTGCTTTTCTTTGCCATGATTACGACCTTCGGAGTCAGTGCGAGTATTCTCACAATGTCAAGCACAGACTGGTGGTTGGCAACTATCATTGCCGGTTTCTTGAAGTCCTCGCCTTCCGGATTGCTGGACTCTATCTTGAATCTGCCTCTGCCGATTGCCAAGACACTCCTGCAGGCTCCGCAAATCATATAGTGAAGGAAGTTGGTCTTGTGTATGCGTGGCATTGGCAGAATTTGGACGAGCAGTGCGACTATGCTGAGCACGATTCCCATCAAGCCGAATGTGCCAAGCAGAATTATTGTCCAAAGAATGCTCGATATTGTGTACGGAGGCAGACCGTTCTTTGTGCGGTTTGTAACGAAATGCTTGAACAGGAACGGTTGTACCGTATAGGCTATGACGACGACTGCAATCATTCCTATAAGGCTGCTTTGCGCCACACTCTTCATGCTCGGATGCTCGGCGAATATAAGCGCTCCCATTCCAACGATGCTGACGAACGCGGAGAAGAATATCGCAGTCTTGTGTGCTGACAGCATCTTTCTTCCGTTCTTGTATTCCTCGACAAGGCCGTCCGTGATAAAGATGCTGAAATCGTCTCCGATACCGAATATGAAGGTTGACAGAATCACAGACACAATGTTGAACTTGATGTCGAACAAGTGCATGAAGCATAGAATGATAAGGTAGCTCATCGCCATAGGAAGGAAGCTGAGCAGTGCGGTCTCTATGCATCCGTAGTTCAGAAGGAGAGCAAGGAACACTATGAACGAACTGATGAACAGAACAAAATAGAAGTCGTCCTTTACGCTTTCCATATAGTTGCTTATGAAGTGGGGCTTGTCCAGAATCACGACATTCTCGTCGTTTTTGAACAAATCATAGACCTCGTCCTTGTCGTTCTCGTCCAACTCAATGTTTGAAATAGCCATGTCAAGGTTCCCGCAAGTAGGAATCCAGTCGTTAAGCCCATTGATCGGAGTCTCACTCCTGTCAGTGAACTTGTAGCTGTTGATGTTGGCGAAAAACTCGTCGAATGAATTTTCCGGAAGTCCGACCTTTCTGCACTCTGCCTTGAATTTGTTGCGAGTATCGGCAGTCCTGGCTTCTGTCCAGTATTCGTTCCATTTCTTCAAGGCCAAGGCTTGCGATTCGTTTCCTCCGAGAAGCAGAGGGAAATACGAATGTCGGCGGATTGTGCTGTCCCTATGCAGATTGGCAAGCTTTTCGTTCATGTCCCTGTATGTGTCAAGCAGTCCGTCATTGTCTCGGGAAGCAGTTGCGACGAAGTATATGCTCGCAGAACTGTCCTTTGTTGTAACGGATTCCATAAGCCTTTTCTCTGCCTTCTCCAGCTTTGTTGGATGGTAGCAGAGTTCCTCCATGTCTGCGTTGAACTCGCTCTCGTTGGCCCACCATAGTCCAAGCATGGAAATGATGACTATACACGCGATCAGAACCTTGCTGTTCTCGAAATGGTAGTCGCTTACTCTTTCCACCCATCTGTAGAGCTTTGTCGGATTGCTTTCTCCTCCGACACTCATCATGTGGGGCAGAATGATAAGGCAGAACAAAGAGGCTCCCACGATTGTTAGAGAAGCCAAATAGCCAAAGTCCTGAAGCAGAGATGAAGATGTGAATGTAAGGCTGTAGAAAGCTCCGATTGTGGTGAATCCGCCCACGGTAAGTGGCGAAGCCATCTCCTCTATCAGTTGTCTTATGTCCTTGCAGTGCTCTCCGTGGCAGATGACATGTATGGAATAGCTCAGCACAACGCCGACTATTGCTGATGAAGCTCCGATGGCGATAAGTGAAATGCTGTCCTTGAAAGTCGAGATGACGCCCAGAGCGAAAATGACTCCGAACAAGCCGGGAAGGAGGATCAGCAATGCGGCCTTCTTGTTGCGGAACGCAAGCAGAATAGTGACAAGAATGACTCCGAGTGCGATGTAAAGTGTACTGTTCAGGTCTTTCTGCACCTGCCAGCTGTTGTAGGCCGCAACGCATGGACCTCCGAAATAGTCAATCTCCACTCCGTTGAACCTAGAGATTGAACTTTCGATTATCGTTACAATCTCCTTGTTGGCGGCTATGTGGCTCGCCGGATATTTGGGGTTGATGAAGATAAGGGCGGTAGAGTCCTCCTTCATGAACATGTGGTTGTCATAGAAGCAGTATTCGTCGGAAATCTGCATGTTCTTCATCTGCATAAGGATAGGCGAGGTCAGCCCTAATGGATCTTTGAAGTTGAAGTCTGCGGCTATGCTTCCGAATGGCGAGTGTAGCGCCTCGTAAGTTTGTCTGACTCTCTGTTCTATCGCAGAATCTGATGTCATGGAGTCAAGCTGACTGATTTTGTCCGGTCCTATCAGCTGTGGAAGATTGCCTCTCACGAAATCAACAACCTTTCCGCCCTCGTCTCCGGAACTTGTGTAGTAGATGCTTTCCGCATATTCCTGCAGGTTGAGGCTTAGCTGTCCGTAAAGGCTGTCAGCTATTTCGCATAGCTGGCTGATGCTTAGAGTGTCGTTCCTGTGAATCATAACGATCACCTTGTCCTTCACCTTTAGATTAGAGAACACTTCAGACTGCTTGTCCTCTCCGTTGTGAGGTATGATGCTCATTATGTTCTCGTCGATATTGATTCTCGACGCTGAAAAAATAAGCAGGGCCCCTATAATGGCGGAAAGGAAGATGAGCAGAGCTCTTCTTCCCTTGAAAAAGTCAAATATTTTCAAAAATATGTTTTCCACCTAAGTGCCTTGAACTCTTTTTTAGAATGTTAATCCTTTTCGTCAGAGTCATCCGAGTCCGAATCGTCCGACGCAATGTCGCTGATTGGAATCTGTCGCTTGAACGCCTCGTTCAGCGAAATGATGGTCTCTGTGCTCGAAATTCCCTTGATTGCCTGAAGTTTCTCGTGAATCAGACTTAGGAACTCTCTGTTATTTTTCGCATATATCTTGACAAACATCGCGTATTCTCCGGTTGTGTAGTGGCACTCCACGACTTCAGGAATCTTGTATAGCTCGTTGACTACATCCTGGAAGTCGTTTGCGTCCCTTAGGAAAATACCCATGTATGCGCAAGTGTTGTAGCCGATCTTGCTGGCATCGAACACGTATTCCGTGCCTTTGATTACACCGAGGTCGTTAAGTCGCTGTATTCTCTGGTGTATTGCCGCACCAGACACGTTGCACTCGCGGGCTACCTCAAGAAAAGGTATTCTCGCATTCTCGGCGATGAGTTTCAGTATCTTCTCATCTAGTTTGTCTAATTGTTTCTGTCCCATGTTCGTATGTGATTATAATGTATTCGTTCCAAGTTTATCCATAGCTTTCCTTTGAATCATAGCGTAAAATACGTTTGGATTATTATTTTCGCCCGTACATTCAATCCCCTTCCGAAAACTGAAGTTTTTGCGAAGAGGATATTTATTGTGCAAAGATAAGAATTTTATTTGGATTTTCCGGCTTTATTTGCTTGGCTATCTCTTAACATCTTTACTGTTAATTAGTTACGAGCTCAAAAGTGTCAAAGGCAATGAGGTAACTCGGCCTTGGGTAGATTGTGTCTGTTTCAGGACTTGGGAATAGCCCTGGAAGTTTGTCAGGAATGAAAAATCCGTTTGTCAATTAGACCGGAAAGTTTTTGCCGGGGAATTAGACAAACGGATTTTGCCTTGCAATAGTTATTGTGAATGTGCTGAAAAGCTTTCCCTATTCGGAAACTACTTCATAGCCTACGCTCTCTATTATTGTCTTGAGTCTTTCCTTTGACATGTTCATGTTATCTTTGAACTTTACTTCAACCTTGCCGCTTTCGACAGAGATCTCTACATCTTCAACCTCTTCGTTCTGCAAGAGAGCTTCTTTGACGTTGTTGGCGCAGTGGCTGCAGCACATCCCCTTGACATTCAATACTGTTTCGTTGTGGCTGTGGTCTCCGCATCCGCAGTTTTCTCCGTCGTGGCAATGGCATTCTCCGTCATGGCAATGGCACTCTCCGTGATTGTGTCCGTGCGAGTATCTGTGGACAAGTGCCCTGACAAGCGCAATCAAGAAAAGGATGCTGCATGCGATGCTGAACCATACGGAATGACCTTCGTTGCAACATGTGTCAGACGCAATAAGTCCGCTGACATTGAACCATTCACCCGGCATGATGTAGTCCATGGCAAGACCGAAAGTCAATGCTCCGGCAATGATAGATGCTATGTAAAGCGCAGTCTGCTTCTTGCCGAAAGTCTTGTTGATGACAAGCATTGACGCTGTGTTGATAGCGGGACCTGCCATAAGAAGGACAAATGCGGCTCCGGGAGTCATTCCCTTCATCATAAGGGCAACTGCGATAGGAATGGAGCCAGTCGCACAAGTGTACATCGGTACGGCAATGGCAAGAACTATGAGCATGTTTATGAACGGATAGTCCTTGAGCGCCGCAAAGAAGTCGTCAGGTACGGCGACAGTTATAAGCGCAGAGACAAGCAGACCGACAACAAGCCATTTGCCTACATCCTCGAGCAACTCGCCAAAAGCGTATTTGAAGGCAACTTTCAGCTTCTCTGTGAAAGTCATGTCCTCCTTGATTTTTTCTTTGATTTCCAAGGATTTGTCCTCAGTCTCGTTTTTGAATGCGATGTCTGTGATCACACCACCGAAAAGGCCTGTGACAAGTGCCGCTATGGGGCGTATTATCGCGAAAGGAAGTCCGAGAAGAGAGTATGTTGCAAGGATGCTGTCAACTCCTGTCTGTGGTGTAGAGATAAGGAATGAAGTGCATGCACCTCTTGACGCTCCACTTCTGCGCAAAGAAACTGTTGTCGGAAGAACTCCGCACGAACAAAGAGGAAGGGGAACTCCGAGCAGAGTAGAGTAGAGCACCGATTTGAAGCCCGGCTGTTTAAGGTGCTTTGAAAAAGTCTTTTGCGGAATGAACGCATAGAGAAGTCCTGCAATGAAAAATCCGAGAAGAAGGTATGGCGCCATCTCGAGCACCAGCTTCCAAAGTGAGTTGAAAAATTCTATCATGATCCTGTGTCTTGTTGTTTATCGTTTACGTCTGCAAAATTATAGCTAATGTACTGCAACCAAGTTGCAATTTCATGTTTCCAAGTCTGCAAGTAAATTCAAATGATTTAGTTTTTGTCATATTTTTTGTATGTTTAATAAAACTTTCGGTAAATATTAAAGCAGAATTGATAATTATTTATATCTTTGCAAGTGAAAAGATTTTTAGTAGATTAAAATGAAGAACAACTATGTAATGTTACTAATGTCTTCGTTAGTAGCATCTCAACTAGTAATGGCTGGAGGAATTGTGAGCAACACAAACCAGCACGCAGCCTATCAACGTAATTTCGCAAGAGAGGCAACTTCTGAGATTGATGCCGCATACTCAAACCCTGCCGGTCTTTCCTTTAAGGAGGATGGCTTGGAGATGGCGTTCTCTTATCAGGCTACTTTCCAGGAAAGAAAAACAGCCAGCACTTCGCCAACTTTTGCTATGAACTCGGCTTCACTTGGAGAGGCGACACGCAACTATGTGGGAGAAATCAAGGCTCCGTTCATTCCAAGTCTTCAGCTTGCCTACAAGAAAAACAACTGGGCTTTCTATACAAATATCGCTGTGAGCGGTGGAGGTGGAAGCTGCAAGTTCGCTGACGGAATGGGAAGTACAGAGAGTACAGTTTCATCACTTCCAACTGTGGCAAACGCAATAATGGGCAATAGACCACTGTTTAATCAATATTCTGTAGAGAGTAATATGGAAGGATCTTCTTACATATTCTCTTTGACATTGGGTGCATCCCATAAGTTTGACGAGCATTTCTCTGCAAGCTTGGGACTTAGAGGCAACTACGCCTTGAACAAGTATCAGGGATACGTTAAGAACATCCAGGTTAACAATCCTCTTGGTGCGGGTATGGTTAAGCCAGGAGAATTGTCGGCGCAGATGGCTCAAATGAATATGATTCCTTCTTCTACTGCTCAAGCAGTGGCTGCACTGACTGCAGACCGAGAGATTGACTGCAAGCAGTCAGGTTTCGGTATCGCTCCTATTCTTGGTATGGCAGTTCAGTTTGACAGAGTTAGATTTGGTGCCCGTTACGAGTTCAGAACTAAGATTGAATTGGAAAACGATACAAAGAATGATGCCCGTATGCCTGCCTATGAGGATGGATTGTCGCTTCGTTCAGATGTTCCTGCAATCCTGGCAACAGGTTTGGATGTTGACCTTTGCAAGTCATTGACACTCGGCCTTGCCTATCGCCATTATTTTGATAATATGGCTAAGATTTCTGCCTATGACAGCGAGTGGTTCAACAAGGCTAAATACACAGGAAAGGGTACTTCCGATATTGCGGCAGCCCTAGAGTGGAAGATTAACGACAAATGGACAGTAAGTGCGACAGGAATGCGCACTCAATATAATGTTGAAGACAGATTCCAGTCTGACCTTAACTTCTCTTTGAACTGTTGGAGCATAGGTGGAGGCTTGAAGTTCTCTCCTGTCGCTAACATTGACATCAATTTGGCTTATTTTGGCGTGAACTATGACGATGACTACACAAAGGTTTACGCTCCGGACATGGCTTCTTACAATCCAGGCCGTACAGATGTCTATAACCGTACTGCAAACAGTTTTGCTGCCGGAATCAACTACAGATTCGGAAACAAGTCAAAGCAGGCAGAAACTGTAGAGCAGTAATTCCTCTAGAACTATTAATCTCTTCTATTGTTGGGAGGGGAAATTCATGAGTAATGAGTTTCTCCTTCCTTTTTTGTTCTTTTAATATTTCCTATTTGTCGGTAAATCTGGCAAATAGGTCAAAAAAGGAACAAATAGTTTCTTTGTAGAGAAAAAATATGTAACTTTGCAATACTTATATAACAGAAAAAGAGAACGACATACATTATCAGGGTTTCTTATGAAAATAGGATTAAAGAATTTTTTAGTATCAATATCGACATTTCTGTGTTTGCCTGCATCGGCTCAGTTTGCAGGTAACTATTTCGATGTTAATGTGTCGGGAGGAGTACAGACTCCTTCGTACTCTCCTATGGATAGCGGAGTCTCGCATACAAGTGGAATAGGTGGAGGTGTTAGTATCGGCTACAAGCATTTCTTTAACGACAATTTCGGAATAGGAACCGGATTCGGTGTCAGCTTCTATAACGCATACGGAAAATGTCAGTTTGTCGAGAGAGACTCAATAATGGACGCTTCCAATTCAAAGGTTGCTGATGTCACTACTTCATACATGCAGTGGACCGAGAAGCAGAAGTTCGCACAGCTTGAAATTCCAATCGGTGCGTACTACCAGAGAGAAATAGGCTTCAAGATGTCGTTCCAGGCAGGCGGAGGTCTTTTGGTCGGATTTCCTGTCGGTGCAAGATACTATATTACAGAGGGTAACATCCAGCAGTCGTTCGTCCTTAGTGTAAACCCTGATAAGATCGAGCCTTCTGCTACAATAAACGGAGACAATGAATGTTCCGGTGATCTTGAAAGAAAGAACGCGACTCTTGGTTTCTTCGTTGACTTGGGCCTTCACAAGTGGACAAAAAAGGGTGTAGGCTTTTACACAGGTTTGTTCGCACGCTATACTGCTTCCGATGTGCTTGTCCCTAAGACACAGTCCATAACAAACCCTAACGGAGTTTATAACGGAATACTTGCCTCTAACCAGGTTACAGATGTCAACCTGTTGGCTATTGGCTTGAAGTTCGGCTGTTCTCTTCCTATCCAGAAGAAGAAGCGTAAGGAGGATTTGCCGGACAACAGCGCTTTGGTAGCGGAGGAACCAATCGTGAATGTTCGTGACTCTATCATTCACCTTCCTGATTCGTTGATCTATGTCCGTTACTCACGCGAGGAGGTTGCAAAGGTCAAGAAACTAATTTCGAATATGCCGGAAGTTGAGGCTATCGATGAGCACAAGAAGACTATTTTCGAGAATACTATTTCTGCTTACGACAGTTTGTCTTCGTTCGAGAAGCTTGACATCACATGGAATGAACGAGGCAAGTTGAAGCGTGCAGACTATGCTTTGAACGGTGAGCAGAGATTGCGTGAGCTTTGCGTTTCAATGAACAACGAGATACAGTTCGGATACATGCAGAGCGGTTTCACAAGCACTAAGGATCTTGAGGTGGCATTCGATGACTTGACATTCCTTATGAAGCTTCTTCCAAATGCGACTCTAATCATTCAGGGTAGAGCTGACGACAAGGAGGATGACAATGATCCGGGCTTGGCCAAGGAGCGTGCATTGTTCTTGAGAGAGATTCTGATGAAGAAGGGTGTCGCAGGAGACCAGATAGAGATCGAGACTCTTGGAGCAAAGAATCCTGTCGCTCAATTCTCTTCGGAGGAAAACAGAGCCAAGAACCGTACAGTTACTTTCAAGACTATCATCGAGAAGTAACTGATACAGACTAGGTAATTCACAAAATAATTATGTGTAGAGGCGTTGCGTTGCATCGTCTCTACTCTTGTTAAACAATATGCAGACATTCAACTACTACATATTTTTGCTTTTTGTAAAGACGTTCAGCTTGCTGCCTTTCAAGTTGGTCTATCTGTTCTCTGACTTTATGTGCTTTATTGTCAGAAATGTTGTCAGATACCGCAGGGATGTGGTTCGTTCCAACTTGTCAAGCTCTTTCCCCGAAAAGTCGGAGAAGGAACTTAAAGACATTGAGAAGGATTTCTATCACTTGTTCTGCGACGTGCTTCTTGAGGGAATCAAGTCGTACCGCATGAGCTATGAGGACATAACAAGCCGAGTGGAGTTCGAGGGGATAGATCTGATGGAGGCCTATTTCAAAAGCGGAAAGAATGTGATAGTCGCTGCCGCACATAGCGGAAACTGGGAATGGATGGCCGCTGTATATTGGCAGATAAAGATTGAAAACCTTGTTGGCTGCGAGTTCAACAGACCGAGCAAGAATGCGCGTATTGACGAGACTCTTCTGGGAATCCGCAGGAGGCTTGGAATGATAACTGTAAACAAGAACGAGCCTATCCGCCCATTGCTGAAATTGAAGAGGGACAACAAGATTTTCGGTGTGGGACTGCTAGCAGACCAGACTCCAAGTGTAAAGAACATCAATTTCTGGACTCCGTTCCTTAATCACGAGACTGCATTCCTGACTGGTCCTGAGCGCATTGCAAAGATGTTCCATGCCGCTATGGCATTCTGTGATGTGGAGCGCTTGGGAAGGGGCAGGTACAAGTATAGAATTGTCAAGATAGCTGACGATGTTGCGGATCTGCCGGAGAATGAGGCGACACGCAGATACGCACAGCTGCTTGAGGAAAGCATAAAGCGTGACCCTGCGTCATGGTTGTGGAGCCACAGACGTTGGAAGCACACCAAAGAGAGCGTGGCGGCTGAACTTGCCAAGCAAACTGTTTAATTGATAACCTGAAAAAACTAATGAGCCTAGAGATTACTCCAGAAATGCTCAGAGCCAAAGATTATGTGACCAACACAAGAATGAACGTCTTTTTGACGGGAAAGGCCGGCTCTGGAAAAACTACCTTTTTGAAATATCTGCTTGACAACTGCAGAAAGAGAGCTATGGTTGTCGCTCCTACGGGAGTGGCAGCGATAAATGCGGGCGGAATGACAATACATTCCTTGTTCCAGCTGCCGCATTTGATGTTCAGACCAGAAACAAGGAAGGAATTCGACAACAACAAGATTCGCGACAACAAGCGCAAACTTATACGCATGCTTGACCTGCTGGTCATTGACGAGATTAGTATGGTGCGTGCTGACCTGCTCGACGCTGTGGATTATGTGCTTCAAAGGATAAGGCGCATCCATCAGCCGTTCGGAGGTGTGCAGATTCTTATGGTGGGAGACTTGCAACAGCTTTCTCCGGTCTTGAAGGCAGAAGAGCAAACTGTGTTTTTCAACAACTACACTACACCATACTTCTATGGAAGCATGGCTCTGCGCAACAGCGGCTTTGTAACCGTTGAACTTTCCAAGATATTCAGGCAGACCGAGAAAAACTTCCTTAGCATTCTAAATGCTGTAAGGGAGAACACTCTTACAAAAGAAATAATTGACAAGCTTAATACCAGATACGTGCCAAGCTACAAACCTAGTGAAGGAGTGGTTCAGGTAAGTACGCATGTAAAGAATGTAGATGCCATAAATTCCACAAAGTTCGAGGAACTAACAACTCCCAAATATGTCTTTGAGGGTAAGGTTGAGGGCAAATTCCCGGATGAGTACCCGGTTGACAAGGATCTTGTTTTGCGCCAAGGTACCCAGGTGATGTTTGTTCGCAACAATTCGCGATTGAACATCTATAACGGAAAGATCGGAAAGGTTGTCGAGATAGACAAGGATCATATCGTTGTGGAAAGCAAGGGCGAGCAGATTACTGTAGAGAAGGAAATATGGGAGAATATTGCCTACGAACCCAACAAGGAGACTGGAACCATCGAACAGCAGGTAATAGGCAAATATCTGCAGTATCCGTTAAGGTACGCGTGGGCCATTACAGTCCACAAGAGCCAAGGACTGACTTTCGATGAGGCTTTGGTGGATGTGAACAGTGCGTTCTCTCATGGTCAGGTATATGTGGCGTTGAGCCGATGCCGGTCGTTGGAAGGCTTGCATTTGACAAATCCTATTTCTCCGAGCGCAGTCATTACGGATCGCGCGATAGATGTGTTCATGCATCAGCAGGAAGCAGTTGCCAAGATGGTAGAGAAGGACCTCCCTAGATACAAGGCGGACTATATGGTTACTCTGATCCAGCAGGCATTCTCTTTCGCAGAGATGACTCATGGTTTGGATTCCATTTGTACCCAGCTGTTGGGTGGAGGATTCGAAAAGAAACAGCCTGACCTTGCAAGAGGTATTGAGGATTTGAACAAGCAGTTCTCTGAACAAGTGTTTTCGGTAACAAATTCGTTCTATAAGGAGTACAAGCGCATTATTGAAAACTCCGTAGCCCCAACCAATGACGAAGTTCTTGAAACAAGGTTGTGCAAGGCTGCCAATTACTTCTATGGTGTGCTCGATTCCCTGCCAAATCCCTTTTTTGAGGCTGGTAAGGTGGAGATTGACGGACAAGACATTCAAGATCTTTACAATTCCTTTTCATTGGAGTACCTTAAGGGATTGTACGTGTCAAAGAGTATCATGGATTCGATATTGAAGAAGGGATTCTCTCCGGATACATATCTTGCTGCTCGAAGCGTTGCAGAGAATGAGTTTGAAACTAAAGGCATTGCAGTGTTCGGGGATGCGGCAAAGAATGCCGTTAGCTATTCCGATTCTACATCTCTTGTTGACAAGGACCTTGCCGAGATGTTGTCCGAGTGGAGAAAGATGAAGGCAAGAGAACTTCAGCAACCGGCATTTACGATTCTAAGACAGACTTCCCTTGTCGCCATTGCTCAACGTAAGCCTTTGGACATAAATACTTTGCTCAAGCTTGAAGGTATAGGCAAGGGAAAGGCTGACAAGTACGGAGATGAAATTATAGCTTTGGTCAGAAGCTATGTTGACAGTAAAAAGGATGATTCCAATGTCGAATACATGGAAGTTCATGAAAACTCCCAAGAAGGCAAGGAAAAGGAGAAAAAGCCCAAGACTCCAAGCACATACGATGTGACGTTAGAAATGCTTGAGGCTGGTAAGACTGTTGAAGAGATTGCGGAGGAGAGGAGTTTGTCCCTTTCGACAATTTATTCACATGTCATAAAGTTCGCATACGAAGGCAGACTCGACCTGTCCGACTACTATAACTCAAAGGAATACAAGGCATTTCGCCTGATTGTACAAGCAAAACCGGATATTCTATTCTCTGAACTTGAAGAAAAGTTCGGCAGAGACAAAGCCTCATTCTATTTGCAGTTGCAGGAAACTAACACCCTTGCGGATGAGTTTGCGGATATGGAGTATAAACAGGAAGGCTCACTAATTGACAGCGTGTATGAACTGGCTCAATTGAATCGTTCCGTAGTCGAGATCGCTTACCTTTTGAAACAGTCGCCCAGAACGATAGAGGACAAGCTTATGGATTTGCACAAGCATTCCAAAATCAATTTGAAGGACTATGTTTCTCTTTACAAGCAGGAACTGATTACAAATGTTATGGAGTCAAATCCAGAAGAGCAGAGCAGTGTCTCCATCAAGAACAGACTTCCGTATTATTGTTCGTATTTTGATATTCGTTGCGTTAAGCTTCTCATCGAAGAGAATAATAAGATTTGATTTATACTATATAATATAAGAAAGGAGTGCGACTTAAATAAGCCGCACTCCTTTTCTTTTTGGGAAATCTAGTTATGTTAGTATTTCACTCTAATCACATCGTTGCCGACCTTGACGAAGTAGATTCCATTGTTAAGATTGCCAACCGAGAATGTGTTGATTCCCTTGTTGAGGCTTGCCTTAGTGAAGAATCGAGCAGCTCCGGTAACATCCCAAAGCTCAACGATAGCGTTCTTGTCCTCATCCATCACGATGTTCAAGTTTCCGTCTGTGATGTTGGCAGAAACGACGGCTGATGCCTTTACATTGTCCAGACAAGAAGGATTGCCAAGGTTGATCTCGACAGTTGCAATACTCATCTTTGGCATAACCACAGCCTCTTTGATGTTGAACTCGCCCATGTCCTTGCTGTTTACACCCTTGGCGTCGATAGTCTGGTGCAGACGAGCAGAAGCTACGTTCAAGTCCTTTACCGATACTGTTACATTGTGCTCTGATCCTCCCTTGTTGATTAGGATGACAGCCATCTTCTTCTTGTCAGGAGAGATGAATGAGGCAGTGACAATATCCTTTGAAGAAACTGTGAAGTCAGTGCAAACGTAACCCTTCTTTACAAACTTAGAGAAATGGCGAAGTCCGTGGTACTCCTTGTTGATAGTGTAGCCCTCGCTGTTTGTCCAATTGCTCTTGTCCCAAGGGTTGAAAACTGTGACACAACCGTCTGCATCACCCCACATCAAGTTCCAATGGAAGTATCCGTTGACGCGGTTGTAGTTGAATGCGTTGGCAAGAATCCAGGCTGTGCTGACATCATCTCCGTCCAACTGGCTTCTCATTGAACAGTTCTCTGTCATGAATTGAGGCATGTCAGAGAAGCCTGAAGCCAAGGCACTCATCGCAGTCTTGTAAGCGTCAGGAGCAGAGTATCTGTCGCTGGCATTTTGTCCGCTGTGGTAGTAGTGGAAGGCAAGACCGTCAAGCAGGCTCTTGTCAAGTTCTCTCATATAGTTCTCTGTGTTGTTGTAACCGATACCAAGAACCTCTGGACCAAGAATCTTTGGCGCATTGTCAAGAGAGCGAATAGCCTTGCAGAATACAGGGAGAGCCTCTGCGTAACCGCTGTTGTCAAACTTCTTGCCAGAATAGTCAACGTAGTTCTCTTTTGGATCAAACATTGTAGCGGCGTAAGTGGCAGCCATGTCCGGCTCGTTCTGCATAGATACGTAGTCCGGAACGATTCCTGCATCCATGTACTTCTTCAATGAAGTCTTCCACCAGTCAGCGAACTTGTCGTAAACGAACTTTCCGTTCTCCTTCTTCAATGGATAGCCTCCGTTTATGTCGCCGTTGGACTTCAACTCTCCAGGCGCTGCCCAAGAAGACATTTCTATGATGTAGTTCTCTCTTCCAAGTCTCTTGTTTGCCTCCTTTACTGTTGCCTCGTCGTCGGCAGTCTTGTCATTCAAATTCTGCAACCAGTTTCCCAAGCGCAATGCTGAGATTCCAAGACCGTTGAAGATTGTGTCATAAATTGCAGTCGCATTTTCATGCGGGGGAACCCATCCCTGGTAGTAAACCATACCTCCACCAATTCCTTCGACAGTCTGGTTTGTTGAGTTCGGTTCTATGACTACAGTCACATCCTTAGATTCAGGTGTGACTTCCTCCTGAGACAATACTTTGATGGATACGTTGTCTATGTAGTATGTGTTGGCTACAGCTCCAAGGTCGAAGTTGAATCCGGTGCATGCACCAGTTGACTTGATCGACATTGTTTTCTTTGTGTAGCCGGAAGTGACAGTTTGATCCTCTTGATAGAAAGTGTCGTCTCCGGAAGTCGAAACACGTACACTGCCGGTGCCGCTTAGTGTGCGGATGTAGTAGGAAAGCTCATACTCTCCAGCGGGAAGAGTCTTTGTGAAGTCAGTGTGAAGCTGGACCTTCCATTGGTCAGAAGGCTCATTCATTGTTGCTACAACCTCAAGGCAACCCTGTCCGTCAAAGTGAGTTCCGCTATTTCTCTTGAATGAGCAACCGTCGTCGCCTCCATTCCATAAAGCCCAACCATCTACATTCTCCTCAAAAAATCCGTTTGGCACGTAGTCTTGAGCCAAGACTGCACTTCCTGCCATAACAAGAGAAGAAACAAGTGTAAAAATTTTCTTCATATACTAAATTTTTGTTTTGTATTTTCCTTTTGTTCGCCTGTTAAGCCTTACAAAATTCGATACTTTTCTTGATATATGCAAGTATTTGGGGCAAATGTTTTGCACCGTTCTGGCATAATCCGTTTCCGTGAAGCCTAAAGGCCTGGTTTGTATATTCACTTTGCAAATACTGTTATTGGAACAAACACTAACAAATCTTAGAGAATGGATTTTTCTAGCCCTAATTTTGCAGTGCGATTGGGAGGGAGTCCCATTGCATCTATAATTAAAGTTTAACATTATAAGTAAAAGAATCATGACATTATTTATTGTTCTATGTTTGTTCTTGGTGTTCGGAGTTTTGTTCAAGGTTTTTTTCTGTGACAAATAGGAACACTCTGTTTCTCCTTTGATTTGCAGTGATATATAGCCGGCTTCTCCATATTTTTGGAGTTTGAATCATTTTGTGCAGGACAGTTCCCCAAGGTTTTATTTGTTGTCATCGTGAGAAATGTCAGTTCCCAAATAAAATAGATCAAAAAAAATTAGTGTCGGTTTGCAATATCCGATTACCGTTTGCAGAATAAACACTAACAAATCTTGTTCTTGTAAATGCTATAAATAGTAATTTTGCAGAGGATTTGGGACAGAAATTGGATAAAGGAAACAAAATGAATTCTTTAGCGATTTTTGGTCATTGCAGATAAAGTTTATCAGGCATTAGAAAAAGATGGAACTTAAACAATTAAGAGCATTTGTCAAGGCCGCTCAACTGCAGAACTTCAGCGAGGCAGCGAAATCATTGTGTATTAACCAGAGTTCTTTTTCTCAGAATATCAAACAGCTGGAAGAGGAGCTTAATGTGACGCTGTTCCATCGCAACACGCACGAGACCACGCTTACTCAGGCAGGCAAGGAACTTCTGCCATTCGCACAGCAGACTTTGCAAAAGGCGGACAACTGCGTAAGCAGAATGAACGACCTGCTCGAAATGAGGTGTGGCACGCTGAACATAGGAGTCACTCATTCCTTCAGCGTTGTCCTTACAGAATCTTTGCAGCCGTTCCTGAAGGCATATCCCGGCATTAAGCTCAACATCTTCTACAAGACAATGAGCGAGCTTATGGACATGCTGTTGGACCGAGAGGTTGACTTTGTACTTTCCTATCGTCCCGAAGACAAAGCCTATCCTCAGGTTGTCAGCCATACATTGTTCGAGGACAGACTTTCCGCCATTGTACGCAAGGACCATCCTCTGGCGCAGAAGCAGAAGGTTACGCTCCAGGAGCTTTCGGAATATCCGCTTGCTCTGCCAAGCATCGGACTTCATGCCAGGGATGTGCTGGATCGAATCACTATCAGCAGCAACATAGAGCTGAACGCAAGGGTTCAGCTTGACCAGGTTACTCCGCTGCTTCGTCTTGTCCGCACAGGAATGCTTATCACCGTGCTTGCAAGCTCGACTGCAGAGAATGACTCTGATCTGGTCGCTGTGCCGATAGAGGCTGTAGGAACAAGAATGGAGGGAAGCTGCCAGATGCTAAAGGAAGACTATAAGAAGGAGGCGGCAAAAGAGTTCTTCAGGATTTTGACTGAAAATATCATTATGAAGAAAAAGATGGCCGAATGGCTAAAATGAATTTAGTGTATGGATTGGATTGAAAATCTAATATATGGAACAGGTGTAGCCCATTCTATGCTTTTGGTGGCTGTTGTCATCGCTATCGGACTATATCTGAGCAGAATAAAGATATTTGGAGTTTCGCTCGGCGTCACATGGATTTTGTTTGTCGGAATCCTTGCCGGACATTTCGGCTTGGTGCTGGATGACACGACAAGCCATTTCGTCAAGGAGTTCGGTTTGATTCTGTTCATCTATTCAATAGGCATCCAGGTGGGCCCGGGATTCTTCGAGTCCTTCAGAAGCGGAGGCATCACGCTGAACATGCTTGCGGCATTGCTTGTTCTGCTTTCGTGTCTGACCTGCTATGGAATACACGTCGTGACTGGAGAGAACATGTTCTCAATGATCGGTGTATTGTACGGAGCGGTAACGAACACGCCCGGATTGGGAGCCGCACAGCAGACATACAGCGACATGACTAACGGAGCGTCAAACTTGGATTTCGCCAGAGGCTACGCAGTTGCCTACCCGTTGGCTGTAGTCGGAATAATCGGTTCGATTGTCCTTTTCAGATATATCTTTGGAAGCAAGACTGAGCAGGAGAGTCATGAAAATGAAGGCGGCAAATCTGCAAGCGGAGAGAACCTTCACGCGTTGACGTTCCTGGTCTGCAATGACGGAGTTTGCGGACAGCCCGTAGGAAAACTTCGCTCCATAATCGGAGAGAGAGTCGTTATCACAAGAATAATGCACAGCCAGAACAACGAGATTGAGCTTGTAGATGATGACACAGTGATAAACAAGGGTGACAAAATCTTTATAGTTATGCCTCTGGAGGAGGTTTCTGTTATCGAAACACTCATAGGAAACCAAATCGTAGGCATGGAGACAGAGCATTGGGACAAGATAGACCAGAACACTCTGTGCTGCGAGAGAATCGTCGTCACAAATCGCGAGATAAACGGGTGCACGCTCGGAAAGATGGCGTTGCGAAAGAAATACAATGTCCAGATCTCGAGAGTCAAGAGAGCCGGAGTGGATCTTATGCCGCAGGCTGACCTTGTGCTCCAGATGGGAGACAGACTTACTGTTGTGGGCCAGGCTCATGACGTTAAGAAGCTTCAGCAGTTGATCGGAGACAGCGTGAACAAGCTAGACGAGCCTAATCTTATGGCTATATTCCTTGGCATTGCTCTCGGCGTTTTCCTTGGTTCGATTCCTATTTTTCTGCCTGGCATGTCTGTCCCTGTCAAGCTTGGACTTGCCGGAGGTCCGCTCGTCGTTTCTATTCTTGTCGCAAAGTTCGGAACAAAGTTCAAGCTTGTGACCTATACGACTTCGTCGGCGAATTTGATGATGAGGCAGATCGGTATCACAATGTTCTTGGCTTCTGTCGGAATAGGTGCGGGAAACGGTTTCGTGGATACTGTGCTTAACGGAGGCTATTGGTGGGTTCTGTACGGATTCATCATTACTGTGGCGCCAATACTCGTTGTCGGACTGCTTGCAAGAAAGGTTTTCAAGATAGGGTATTTCTCCATTGCGGGAATGGTGAGCGGTGCATTGACCGATCCTCCTGCTCTGGCATACGGAAACAGTATCTGCCCGGATGACAAGGTCAGCGTAGCATATTCCACAGTCTATCCGTTGAGTATGTTCCTTAGAGTTGTCTCTGCCCAGATATTGGTATTGATGGCATTTTAGTGTAAATTGCGGTTATTTTATTTTCTATAAATCACATTTCTGGACTCTTGCTACGGCAAACCGATGTTTGTCGTTTGGGCAGTGAGTCTATAATGAACGAAAATTCGTTAGATATTTCGGACATCAGCAAGAAGGCAACCTAGTGATAGGTTGCCTTCTTTTGTTAGTTTTATTTATGAATCGAATTTCTTTTTGTGATTTCCCGTGTCAAGATGATTATGGACTGAGAACTGTTTGTCTTTTTGTCTGATGTCTGAACAGGAGCCCAATTCCTTTTGTCTGAAGTTTACCTATTTACCTATGATGTGAACAACGAGAACACGACGTGGAAGTTCTTGTCTCCGCATTCTTGGTATGAGCAATGTGCCAGACAAATGTCATTCTTGGCTTTTTGTGTGCGAATGCTTGTTGGAGGGATCTGAGGGGAAGATAAAAGTATTACTCGCTGAACTTTGAGATCCAGTAGTCCAGAGTGTCCTGGTACTGAGGAATCTCGTCAAATATTATCGGCTCATACTTTTCGGGTCCCACATAATATATGCTGTCGTTGTTGTCCGTGTACATGTAGTAAAGGTGTGGGGCGATTTCTCCATGTTCGTTCTCTGCATGGAATCGGTATGCGTATTCTGTTCCAACGGGGAAGTCAGAAAGCTTGACAGTCATTTCTCGGGCTAGGAACATGGTCATGGCGCTGTCCACGCTCAATCCTCGGAACATGAGGTCGAGAGTCTCTATGTACATGTAGTCGTCCTCGTAGCCTTTGGACTCTTTGATAAGCGAGTCTATCGAGCTTAGCATTTCCTTCACTCCCTCTTCGTGGAACTTTTTCGCTCTGTTTATGTTGGCGAAGTAGCTGATGTCTCCGGTCTTTTCAATGGAAATCAAGTCATAGCTGTTCGGATTCAGAAGTGTAGGGTGCAGTGAATCGTAAGCCTTCCTTTCTAATTCTGAAACGCACGAAGAGAAAAATAGTGATGAAATAGTTAGTGCAGACAATATGAATTTTAGTTTCATGATGCGAAAGTTTCTATGTTTTTCAATTCAAAAGTAGGCAAAATATTTGATTTGGCTTATAAAAAGGGCTAAAAATGAGAATAATTGAACTTTTTTTGAAAATAATTGGCAAAATATTTGGTGGGAATAAAATTATGCTATACCTTTGCACTCGCAAAACGGAGGAAACGAAGTTTAAGCGATGCCCAGATGGCGGAATCGGTAGACGCGCTGGTCTCAAACACCAGTGGATTCACTTCCATCCCGGTTCGACCCCGGGTCTGGGTACAAAGAAAGCGAAGTTCAATTTGGACTTCGCTTTTTGTTTTGTATTGACAACCTTAACTTTGAATTGAAAAGGAGAAAACCGTTGCTAGTCTGTACTACTTGGAGTTTGGGCGATAAGAGCCCGCTAACAAAGGCTATCTGCCGTAGGGGACACTGTTCTTTTACTCTTGAGATAATGGTTCCGTTATTTTCTGTAGAAGTCTGTATTGATGAGAATCCTCGTTTCTGGCCTTCCATGCTTGAGTGATACTGAAAAGGATTCTGCGGTCTTCGGCATTCTTGTCGAATTCGTGTATGGTGATTGCTCCGTTCTGCTCGGCCACGTGAAGATATGCCCATTGCGAGAAGGGAGTTCTTTTTAGGATGCTGTCTGTATATGCCTTATATGATTCGCAGATTTTCTCCAACTCTTTTGGATTGTGCATCTGCTTCTCCAGTCTCTTGCGAGTGTCGTGGTAATAGTTGCTGTATATTGCAATGAAGTTTGTCTCTTCCGACCCTTTCTCCACGATGTATTTGTAGGAGTCGATGAACTTGATTGCAATGTCTCCGGTAGTGTCAGGAACAAGCTCGAGCGTATAGTTGCCTATTGTAATGTCGATAAGGTCGTCCGTAGAGGTTCTCTCTATGTCCTCGAACACAACCTTGTCGTCAGAGATCTTCTTGTATATTGGTTTTGTTGTCTTGTCGAAGTGGTCGGACATGAATACCAGGTGCTTCTTGCTCTTCATGTCGGATGCTATTGATGTTGGTATCTCTATGGAAATGGAGTATGTGTCCTTGTTGCTGCAGCCAACAAGAGCTAACGAGACAAATGCAAATATGAAACAAAAGAGATTCCTTGTCATAGTCCAATTGATGTTTGTTTATGCAAAATTACTAATAAAGTTGAAAAACAGTCTCTTTTGTTGGCATATTTGTTTGATTGGCATGAAAAAAATGCGACTTTGGCCGTGTTTGCCGCAATAGTCAATAATTTTACTTACATTTGCACAATAATCAGAACGGACCCGAATATAAGTATTCGTCGTCAATATAAACATTGTCAGTTATGAAACATAGGATATTGTTCGTCTGCTTGGGAAATATATGCAGGTCTGCGGCTGCAGAAGCGGTCATGAAGGCTTTGGTTGAAAAGGCTGGACGCAGCTCCGAGTTCCTTATTGATTCGGCAGGCATATTAAGCTACCACGAAGGCGAGAGGGCTGACCGCAGAATGATCTTTCATGCGGGACAGAGAGGCTATGACGTCACTTCAATCAGTCGCCCGGTCAAGTCGTACGACTTCGACGATTTCGATTTGGTAATCGGAATGGACAATACAAATATCGACGATCTGATGGACAGGGCAGCCACTCCAGACCACCAGAAGAAGATTCATAAGATGACTGAATATTGCAGAAAGTTCGACAACGACTATGTGCCGGATCCTTACTATGGAGGAGCGGAGGGTTTTGACCTTGTGCTGGATCTTCTGGAGGATGCATGTGCCGGACTGCTTGACACTTTCTCTGACAAATAAGACACGCGGATATTATGGCAAATGCGAAAAAAGACAAGAGTGCGATACTGTTCCCTTCGTGGGTGCTTGCTGCAATAGCTGGAGTGGTTATGCTCGGCTTTCTGATGTACAGCTATTTCAGCAGTCAGGAGGATTATTTCTATGCCCTTCATCTTCATACTCTTTTTACAGACAATGAGCCTTACTATGAGGAACTGCAGAGAAACTCGGCATGGCTGATGACTCTTGTAGGAAGCTATCTGACCCAGTTCTTCATAAATGCGAAGTTCCCGTCTGTTGCAATCCCGTTGCTATGCGTGTGTCAGTTGTTCCTGCTTGAGTATTTGTTTTCAGCTCGACTTCGCAAATATTCCTTTGCTTTGAGCTGTTTGTTGATTCTGCCTTCGCTATTGGCATATATTTCGGGACACAACTACGACTATGCAATCTATGACAGGTTCAACGGCGCATCGTACATCGTCCTGTTCCTTGGACAGCTGCTGTCGGTCGGCTTGTTTGCGTTGTCCAGAATCCGTGTCAAGTTCTCTTATGTTATTTCGCTTGTGATGGCGTTGGCGCTGTCTCCGTTTGTTGGAGTGTTCTCTTTGGTGTCAGTGCTTATGGTGTGCTCTGAGAGCGTGTTTGAAAAAGACAGAACCAAGACAGTCGTTTCGTCCCTGGCTTTTGTCGGAACTGTTTTGCTGATGCTGCTTTGTGGTGCGAACTGCTTCCATGAGTTCTGGCACATCACACTTTTTTCTCCGTTGATCAACCAAATGTATGGACTTACATTCTATTACGCACTTGCTTCGGTAGTAGTGCTGGCCTTGCTGCCTCTGCTTCAGTTGGCTGCAAAGAGGGAGGAGCCCAAAGTTACTGCTGTTCCGGTATTGCTGACTTTGCTTTGTTCGGTTGTGATGCTGTTCCTTTCTACAAGTACATTGTCCTATAAGGATCAGAATTTCTATACAGAGCTGAAAGCCAAGAGACTGTTGGACAATCACGAATGGAAGAAACTCCATACACTTACTTGCAAGGTCAAGAATCCAACAACTACGATCATCGCATATCAGGAGATAGCAACAATGTTACGCGAGAAGATGATCATGGATGCTTTCAACATTGAGCCGGTATTCTATAGCTACAATACCGAGCATTTTGCCACATCACATTTCATTCACTATGCGGATCTTGCATATTATGTAGGTCTCCCAAACACATCTTTGTTCTATGCAATGGAGACCAAACAGCTCTCGGGATTGGATTTCGGTGTGCTGAAGACTATGCAGGAGGTTGCCATGCTCAACAATGAATATGAACTTGCGAGAAAGTATCAGGACCTTCTCGCTTCAAGTTCAGTATATAGAGAGTATGCGGACACTTGGCGAAGCTATCTTGCAGACACTTCTAAGATGTACAGGGAGCTTCCCTACTTGCGTATGGTTGAAAGGCTCATAGATGATTCCCCTTCAGTATATTCTGCGACAAGCATTCCGGAGGTGATCATGAATCGTTCTACTTTGGTGAATGGCTTGACTCTGCTTGTTCGTCTGTATTGTGACATGTA
This sequence comes from Paludibacteraceae bacterium, assembly GCA_045641625.1. Lineage (GTDB taxonomy): Bacteria > Bacteroidota > Bacteroidia > Bacteroidales > Paludibacteraceae > UBA1723. Next base: position 95,804 of record JAZUHH010000017.1, on the reverse strand, counting down.
CCAAAGGGATATGAAGAGATTCTCGCAGGACGTTGTAGCCAGCCGAAGCTATTTCGCGACCAGAAAAGTTCCTCCTGTGATTCAGGAGGCATGCGTTATCTGCGACCTTGCCGGAGACCACCTCCCTATGCAGAATATCCGTGTGGATAACGAGGTGTTCGACAAAACATACAGTATTGTGAAGGAGGTCAATACGATAAATAACAATAAACTTGCAGCTTCGAGACTCAAGTCCCGTTACAAGGGCACATATACATATTATTATCTGCTTAGCACTACTGACAATTCGATGTACAAGGGTGCCAAAGCATTCAAAAAGGATAAAAAATAACTTCTATGAAAAGTTGTCGTCATAATATATTCCCGATCTTCGTCCGTCTGATGCTTGCATGTGCTTCGGCTATGTTCTTGTGTCAGTGCAATTCCGTTCCTTCGGTCAATATTGATGATTATGAGGATGGTGGAGAACCGAACATCTATCCCGCTGAGTACAAGAATGCTCTGATTCCTTGCAATATAGGACCTATGAACTTCCAGATCAAGGAGAATAGGGGAGACCTGTATGCCGATTTCAGTTCCTCCAACCATAATGTTACCATTAAGGCTGACGAGAATGGCGTGGTCAAGATTCCTGGCTCGGATTGGGAAAAACTAAAGAATGGCTCGTCAAGCATTAGTGTCCAGGTCAAAGCCTTTGGAAAGGATTCCGTTTCCGGCAAGAACAAATGCTATCTCTATCAGGGATTCAGTTTCAACATATCCAAGGATTCGATAGACAAGTATCTGACTTACCGTCTGATAGAACCAAGCTACCAGGCATCGGGAAAGATGGGGTTGTTCGCCTATGATATAGAGAACTGCGAAGAGACTCCCATCGTAACAGTCTCGAAGCAGTATTCAATCCATGACGACCGCAACCAGATGTGTGTGAACTGCCATCATACCCAAAAGAAGAAGGACGGCATCTCCATGTTCTACTACAGAGGCAAAACTGGAGGCTTGATAGTTACAAACGGAAAAGAGGTCAAGAAGGTGAATACAAGGGTAGGAGACTTGTCCTACGGAACTTCCTATTCGTCAATCCATCCGACCAAGCCATATATAGCGATGTCCTCGGCATTGACACGCCAGATGTTCCACTTGATCGGAACAAGAAAGCTTGACGTGTTCGACTGGGCGAGCGACCTTGTCCTATACGACTTCGAGAAGAACAGTATAACAAACATCATCCGCACCAAGGACAAGCAGGAGAGCTTCCCTGAATGGAGTATTGACGGCAAAAGCCTTTACTACGTGTCAACTGATACTGTGTTCAAATTCGAAAACTATCAGGATATGAAGTACGAGTTGATGCAGATAGACTTTGACGAAGCAACTAAGAGCTGGAGCAACTCACGCAAGATCCTTTCTTTCTCGGACAAGGATTCTTCGGTAACTATGCCAAAGATTTCTCCTGACGGCAGGTATCTTGCGATTACAAGGTCCAAGTTCGGAGTGAGCACCCAGACAAACCAGACCGCAGACCTTATATTGATGGATTTGCAGGATGGCAACAAACTGATAGACACTCGCAAAGTGAACAGCGAAGAGGCTGACAGCTATCATTCTTGGAGCAGTAACTCGAAGTGGATTGTCCTGGCTAGCAGAAGGGGAAACGGTAACTACATGCGACTATACCTGTTCCACGTTGGCGACAATGGCGAACTTTCGAGTCCGTTTGTCGTACCTAGAACAAATCCTTTGTACTACCACTATTTTTTGAAGAGCTATAATGTGCCGGAGTTGGTGACATCCTTGCCAAAGCCTTCGGAGCGTGAGTACGAGAAGATGATGCTTGACGTTGTTGCCAAGGACGCCAGTTTCGATTCCAAGATTGATTCGCTAGTGGACGGTCAAAGCTCGGCAAGCCAGATTGTCAAGCCATAGAAACTTTGAAAATTCTCAGGCAAATGCAGTTTCCCGTATGATTAAAATCTGAGAGGAAAAATGTCAAAATCAGGTTCGTGTCATTCACTTCCTTTTCATATATTCGCAAAAATGAAACCGATCTGTTGACAAGATGCCCAATGATTATTATGGGAATTGCGTGCAAATAAATGATTCATAAGGATATCAAGTTAGATTAAGATATGGAAGTTAAAATAGAGCAGTCTTGGAAAACGTTACTTCAGGATGAGTTTGAAAAGGATTACTTTATCAAGCTTACTGAGTTTGTCAGGAAGCAGTATGCTTCGAGTGTTACGGTCTTCCCGCCTGCTAACCGCATATTTGCCGCCTATGATCTTTGCCCTTTTGACAAGGTTAAGGTCGTTATTATAGGTCAGGATCCTTATTTCAATCCAGGCCAGGCCAACGGAATAGCGTTCTCTGTTCAGGACGGAACAAAGATTCCGGACTCCTTGAGAAACATATTCCAGGAGGTCAATTCGGACACGGGCGCTCCAATTCCTGAGTCCGGCAACCTTGAACGATGGGCAAGGCAGGGAGTTCTGCTTACCAATGCAATCCTTACCGTAAACCATGGTGCTCCGTTGAGCCACAAGGGTATGGGTTGGGAAAAACTGCAGAACCGAATAATAGAGGAACTGTCAAGCAAGCGCCAGAACCTTGTGTTCATGTTGTGGGGAGCCTTTGCACAGGACAAGGAAAAGCGAATAGATGCATCGAAACATTTGATTCTAAAGGCTCCGCATCCATCTCCTTTGTCCGCATACCGAGGCTTCTTCGGATGCAGGCATTTTTCCAAGGCAAATGCATATTTGAGACAGCATGGACTGGAAGAAATACAGTGGTAGGAGGTTCCGACTTCGGACGAAAATATGGCAATTTTTCTTGTTCTATAAAATAAAATGATTATTTTTGCCCCTTGAAAGATATGGATTATGGTGCATTTTGTGTGGATTATTGTGCCTAATCTGTTGATTTTAGGATAGATAGTATTAAGAGAATAGTATAATAGGGAAAAATATAACGTATCATGAAAAAACGTTTTTATATAGCGCTGTTAATGCTTTTTGCTGCTGTGGGAAAGGCTTTCTCACAGAGTATGACCATTTCCGGTGGTAATGATCACGGTTTGATTATTTGTGCCCAGGGATATCTATATACCTGGGGAAACAATATGGGTAGTACAGGTGGTCCATATTTGGGAATCGATCCGCAAGATCCTAAGTTCGGAGGTTTGGCAGGAGACAAGTTTGTGTCGTTGCCTGCACAGGTAAAGACAAATAATTTGACATTCAGTCAGGTTACTGCCGGTTCCGGAGCGTTCAATCTTGCCCTTTCATGTCATAAGGTGGTTTATGCTTGGGGAGATAACCAGTCAGGTGCTTGTGGACAGGGAGCAAATGCAGGCAATACAGTTAAATTCCCAGTTCCTGTATTGAAGGGTGAAGTTGAAATTGGTTATGATGAGGAGGGAAAGCCTGGAGGAAAGTATCTCGGAGGTGTGAAATGGGTTGCTGGTAGTACAAGACAAGGTTTTGCCATAACAGAGGATGATAGGGTTGTTTGTTGGGGTAAGCCTGAGTGGAACAAGGGATCTTGGATTACTAATCCTGATGATGTCTATGTACCTACTTATGTGAGAGATAAAGCTGGAAATCCAATTGAGAACATTACTCATATTTCAGGAGGTGACGATAATGTGTTGATGAGAACGGCTGACGGTAAGCTTTATTCTATTGGTAACTGGAACGGAAACAGTTTGACAGGTTCTGCTGCACTCGCATATGCGGTGCCTGTTTTGAAAGCTGAAGACGCCACTCCTCTTGAAAACATTCGTATGTCCGCTGCAGGAGACGTGTGTGGTTTTGCAGTGACTAACGATGGTTTTGTTTGGGGATGGGGAAATGCCTGGGGAGGTAGTGCCGGTATCGCTCCTGACCAAGGATCTGGACGAGCTAAGAAGGTTAGTTCCGGAGATTACAAAGCTATTTCTGGTGAAGCATATTTGACAGATGTAACTCAGGTTATCGGTGGTCGTGGTCATGGTGCTGCGATTACTAAGGAGGGTTATCTTCTATACTGGGGAGTAAACGATGGTTCCGATGGAGGTGTTGCTCCAGATCCCAAGGCTACAGCTAAATCATCAAACGGAAATCCTATATTTGCATTTTATTGTAAGGAAGGAACATGCGATCAGAGAGGTGATACTGTAAAGAACGCAGTTGCTATTTCCCGTGGAGATAACTTCGACTTTATGGTAAACGACAAGGATGAATATTATACATGGGGATTGAATAACCTTGGTCAGCTTGGTATCGGTACCAAATGTGATTTGGTAACGTGCTTGAAGAAGATTGAAACTATCCCTTGTGAAATTCAGGATGTGTGCCCTTCTGTGTTCATGATTGACATCAATAAGTGTCCTGGCGAGGAAATCGAGCTTGATTGTGGATATGTTGTGCCTATTGGAAAGGAGGACAGATATTATATCGAGTGGTACTATAATGACGAAAAGCTTAATACTTCCGATATCAAGAAGGGTGCCGCTGGTAACTATATATACGACAGAAGCTATGACTCTGACCCATACAATAAAGCTAAGATTCTGATTACAAAGCCAGGTAGGTATAAGGTTATCGCATATTATGTCGGAGCTAATATCCCATGTGACGCTTGTGAACCTTCTGAGGTTGAGATCGAGGTCAATGATATGGATATGCCTGTAGATACTGTCATTACGGATATGCAGTGTGCAGCAGAGCCTATGAGACCTGCTAAGACAGAAACAATATGTTTCGAGGCCGTAGTAAATGACAAGTTCTATAAGAAGGCGACAGATAAGGTTACGTTTGCCGCATTCGCTACAGCAACAAGCAAAGACACCTTGGTAGATGTTGCTGGCGAAACTATCGTTGTGAATACAACAGGTAATGGAGGTGAAATAAAATTCTGTGTTCCTGGTAATTTGATCGAGGAGATTGTTGATAATAAGGACGAGGATTCGAATGATACTATATACAATGTTTGGATTGAGGATATTACTCAGTTCGAAACAAAGTTGTTGGAGAAAAAAACTCCTACAGCTGCAGCAGGAAACTATTATGGTAGTTTTACTCAGATTATCAGCATGACATCTCCTGCCGAGTTGAAGAGTTTCTCAATCTTTGCAGCTGGTCTTCAGGATCAGCCTGGAACGTTGATAGTGACTCCTATTATCCTAAGAGGAGGTTCAGAAACAAATTCTGGATATACTTTGGGTTCTGAGTTTGCAAGAGGCAAGAAACAGACATTTACTTTGAATAAGGTTGATGGTGTGCAAGAGTGTAAAGTCATTTGTGATATGGTCTTACCTGTTAATTCCGCTCGTGGTTCAGAATATATTCTTGCCGCTGAAATTACTATCAATAACGGAGGTTTCTATACTGAGAAATTAGCTCCTGCAGGAGATGGATCTAATAGCGTAATGTATGGAACTCCGTACCTAGATTCTGAGAAGTTCGGTATCAAGGCTGTCGGTTCTACTTCTAATGGCTTGACTACTGCCAATCCAGGTCGAGATAATATTTTCTGGAACATTACATTCGGTAAGATGACAGATTATGATTGCGGTCGTATCTTGTTGTCTGCCCGTTATGGTTGTCCTCCATGCAAGAAGCCTGATCTTGACAGAGACGGTAACAGAGTTTCTATCATTGTCAACAGTGAGGCCGCTGACAAGGACACAAAAGGCAATAAGGTTCTTGAGTTGTGTAAGGAGACACCTAAGGTTACCCTTAATATAAATAAGTTGATGTACGAAGGTGTTGATGCAGGAAAGACTTTTGATGTTCTTTGGTTTGACCAGCTTGATGACTTGGATGATGCCAAGGCATTGGAAAAGGGAAATGCTTCATCTTTGGTTCTGCAGACTGATTGGGCTACTGTTGCTGGTAGTGAAGATATTGAGGAAGATGTAGAGAAGATGTACTATGTGATGGTTAGAGACAACGAAAAGGCAGAGGCTTCTGCTTGTTTCCAGTTCGACTCTATCAAGGTCATAGCTCATCCTGCTCCTCTAGATACTCTTAAGTGGATTGAGTTCTGTGTGGGTACTTTAGAAGAGGAGCCAACTTTCGCAATAGATGGAAAGACTATTACTTGGGTGACTGAGCCGACTGCAGTAATAAAAATGACTGAGTCTGCCACATTTGACTATACTGTCACTGATGACAAAACAGGATGTGAAGGTCCAACTCAGACATTGGTTATCACAGTAAACTCTACAGAGGAGCCTGATGTTATCGAGGAGAAGTCAGAGCTTATGGATCCTTCTAAGCACTACTCGTTGAGTGCTGCAGTCAATAAGGTTGCCAAAGATTGTGTGATAAAGTGGTATAAGGAGGAGACTGACAAGACAGCTCTATCATCTGCAGAGGAGGATATTTCTCTTGCTAAAGACGGAACATTCACGTTCTGGGCAGAGCAGGTTAATACTGAGACCGGATGTGTCAGCAAGAGAGTTAAGTTTACTCTAATCATTAACGATGCTCCTGTTCCTCTAGTTAAGAACGAGAGTTTGTGTATCGGCGATAAGATTGTTTCTCTTGAAAGTTACGTGTCATCTCCTGAAGATGGTAACTCATATCAGTTCAATTGGTATTCAGAGGCACAAAAGGATGGAGCAAAGGGAACTGGTTCTCCTACAGCTCCTTCTTTCGAGGCTACAGCTGATGGAAAGAGAGAGGCTACATTCTATGTCAGCCAGACTAACGTAGCTACAGGAGCAGAAAGTGAAAAGGTTCCTGTCGTTATCAAGGTTCATGACGTAGCAACTCTTGATTTGAGTGCTAACAAGTTAGACTACTGTATCGGTGAGGCCGGCGACAAGGGTGAAGAGTTAGTGTTCACAGAGAAGACTGACGGTGATTTCACTAAGGCGTATTGGTCGGATGACGAGTCATTCACAACTAAGAAGGACAAGTGGACTCCAGATATTGATGCCGAAGGAGAATTCACATTCTATGTAATGCCTACATATGCAAACAAGCCTACAAACGAGACATTCGCTTCGGCAGTTTGTAATGGTAAAGTTCAGTCTATTACTATCAATGTAAACAAGACCGAAACTCCTACTTCTGAAAAGAACTTTACAGTTCAGTATATGAAGGATCAGCAACCATTCAAGCCTGTTTTGACTCAGGAGAGCAAAACTGTTGTAGTTGCTGCTGGTCACACTTTGAAGTGGTATAAGGAAGATGGTACAACTGAAACTTCCGAGCCAACTCCAAAGCCATATTTGGATACTGATAGGGGAGACAAGAGAGAGACTTATTGGGTTTCTCAGGTAAACAATACTACTGGTTGTGAGAGTAAGAAGGTGAAGGTTACTATAGTAGTTTCTGGTTATCCGATGCCGGAAGTTGAAGACCTTCAGTATTGTCAGCCTGATGCTACTACTGCAATTAGTACAGTTTTGACTGCAAAGATTACTGAGGTTTCTTCCGAACAGCCTGCATCAAAGTTTACTTTGGTTTGGTATGACGAGAATCCAGAAGTGAATGAAAATGCTACAGAATATACTTCAATCAATCTTGAAGATTACGCTTCAGAGTTCAAGTCATTCACAGGTAAGGAGTACAAGAAGTCATTCTTTGTTCGACAAAGATATGAGACACATACTGCTTTAGTTCCTGCGCAGAGTGCTGCGAGTGAATTAGTGGTCACTGTTTATGCTCGTCCGATCCTTACTACTGACAATGCAGAGCCTGTATGTAAGGGAGATAAGGTTGACTTGTCTAAGTATTACGAGGTTTCAAATGAGGTTATCTTGAAGGTTAATGCGGTATATGCTGATGATCTTGGTAATGAGTTGAGCAGATCGTCTCTAGTTGACGAGGCAGGAACTTATCAGGTTCAGGGTTACTTCCATCTTGATGCAATCAACGAGGACTGTAAGTCTGACTGGGGAAAGATCAAGGTTACTGTGGATGAACTAAAAGTCAAAATTGTTGGAGATCCTAATACATGTCCAGGTGTGCCTGTAGAACTTACTCCTGAGATTACAACTAATGTCAAGAATGAGTCGCAGATCACTTATGCATGGAGCACTTCGGCTGGAGTGAAGGACAACAGCAAGGTATTCAATACAACTGCTAAGGGTCTAGAGAAGACAGACAACACTTTGGTTGTTGATTTGGCGGTGACTGCAGGAGCTTGTAAGAATATTACTCCTGACAAGAAGCATGAGATATTTGTTGGTGACGGTCTTGTTAAGGCTACATTGACATTCACTGAGAAGAACAATGCTCAGTCTGGTAAGTCTTATAATGTGACAGACAAGAAGAGTGGTCCTACATTCGCAAGCTGTAATGGAAGTGTTACAGTCAAGTTCACTGATGTGGATTACACAGACACTCACTTTACATTCCAGTCTGATAAGGGACATAAGGGTAGCGGTGAGTTCAGCCCTTCAGGAGCCGACTTCGGTGCTAAGATTGGTACATACGTTGTGACTTACTATAACGAGTGTGAGACTCAGTTCACATTCACTATCAAGGACGTTTCAATCTCGTTGGCTGACGAGAAGCATTCTAAACTTGATATTTGTGAGGATGAGGAGTTCTCTGCAGAGTTGACTATCAGTCATGCTTCGGATGACAAGTATGGAGTAGAGTGGTATTTGGATGACAACAAGACTGCTCCATTGTCTCAGACAGGAGAGAAGATTTTGATCAAGCCTGCTAAGGTTTCAGATTCAGGTGTTTACTCATTCAAGGTTTCAAATGAGTCTTGTTCATTTGAGGACAAGGTGGCTCAGGGTCTTCCTCTAACTGTTAAGCCAAAGATTAAGGTAGGTTCTGGTTTGGTAACTAAGTACGAAGTTACTCGCGAGGACGACAAGGCAATGACAATTCCTTTCGATGTGCCTGCAGACCCTTCTGAAATTGCAAGTGGCATCAAGTGGCAGGAAGATGGTGAGACTGTTTTGACAGGAGACAATGTTGTCGCTTCTTCAGTAATGAAGGATCACCATTATAATGTAGTGATCGACCACGAGGATTACTGTGGAACTAGTGTCAAGGTTGATCTTTATGTTGATGCGTTGCTTCAGTTGAAGGTGTCTATTGATGCAGAGGATATGTGTGTCGGAGAAAACCATATCTTGACTGTCGATACAACTGGTACAGGAAAGATTCTTCACAGCGATAAGTTCAAGTTTGTTGTCGAGGAGATAATCGATGGTGTTAGTTCTGCTAAGAAGATGATTCCTTCAAACGGACTTCTTCAGGCAACTATCTCTCCTAATCCAAAGGACAATATGAAGGTAGAGTACAAGGTTACTTACGTTTATACTGCTCAGGAGAATCAGGACAAGACAAATTCTCAGTATATTACAGTTCACCCTGCTTACGACATCCAGTGGACAGTAGATAAGGAAAGACTATGTGACGGAGAGGCTACTGATATTACAATAACTAAGCATTATCCAGAGGATGTGAAGTTGGATTGGGTTGCAGACGAGGATATTGAGGACTTCTCTGAGACATTCGCTAGAATTAGACCTCATTTCAACTCTACTACTGGTTACAGCCAGGATAAGAGATATACTTTGATTGCAACAAGTGACTTCTGTAAGCCTCGTGAGTATTACCCTAGAATTATTGTTGACAAGCCTCTTGAGGGTGAGATCGTGGCTCCTGAGTTCTCTTGTGAGGGAAGTACACTTGATTTGGATGCTTCTTCATTCCATGCAACTAAGTACGAGTGGTACTCTGACGAGCAGCTTGGAACAAAGAGACCAACAGGCGAAAAGATTTCTGTAGTTCCTGTTCCTGAGTACGCAGAGTTCTTCGTAGATATGGAGCGTGGAGCTTGTAAGGCTACTGCTACACACGCAACAGTCATTACTTTGGCACCGAAGATCCAGTCAGTTGACTCTCTAAGCTACCGTAATGTCGAGATCGTTCTTGAGTCCGGTACAGGTACTGCTCCTTTCCAGTTCATAGTCGATGGAGACAATGAAGCTGAGGACGTTTCTTCTGCTATTAAGGAATTGGAGTATGGCGACCATGAGGTTCTTATTGTCGATGCAGCAAACTGTAAGTTGACTCACAAGTTCCGTATCAATTCGCCAATGGTGGTGTTCCAGAAGGAGATTTCTCCTAACGGAGATAATGTTAACGATAATTTCTTCAACCAGGTATTGGCTGACGCTTATCCAAACGCTATTGTCCGAGTGTTCGACCGTTGGGGTAAGACAGTTGCCCAGTACAAGGCTGGCGATACTGAAGGATGGGATGGTACTTACAACGGAAATCCTTTGCCAAGTACAGACTACTGGTATGAAGTTCAGATCTCTGAGATCCAGAAGACTTACGTAGGTCACTTTACATTGTTGAGACAGTAAACATGATTTTATAGAACAAAAAGAGCTGGGCAGAATGCCCGGCTCTTTTTGTTTTATGTTACAAAATCCTGATAGTTTAGACGAAACTCTTTGAGAGACTTGTGAATTCAAATTATTTTTCTTTCGCTTTGCTTTATTCTTTTTACTTAAAAGTAGTATCTTTGCATCATGAAATAATATATTTAATTTAAAATGCAGATAAAGCGACTACATATATTTTTGCTTAAAGATTATCTTTTAAGTTTTATCGCTGCATTCTTTGTCTGCGTGTTTATCTTGTTGATGCAGTCGTTGTGGCGTTACATTGACGAGATGGTGGGCAAAGGATTGGATATGATTATCCTTGCTAAATTTTTCTATTACGCAGCCTTGTCATTGGTTCCAATGGCATTGCCGCTTGCAATTTTGTGGTCATCGCTGATGGCTTTCGGAGGTTTGGGCGAGAGGCTTGAACTCATTGCTATGAAGGCGGCAGGAATATCCCTGTTCCGCATCATGAAGCCATACATTTTTGTGATGTGCCTGCTTTCAGTCGGCTCCTTCTATTTCTCGAATGTCATAATGCCTGACGTTCAGTTGAAATGGACTGTTCTGCTACGTTCCATACGTTACAAGTCTCCGGATATTTCCATTCCGGTCGGCTCGTTCTATACAGGAATTGGAAACTACAGCATCTATGTCCGAGACAAGAATCCGAAGACAAAGATGATGTACGACATGATGATATATGACTTCACCCGTACTGCGGGAAGCAGCAATACAGAGAAGGTCCGAATAGTTACTGCAGACAGCGGAATGCTTGTCTCGACTGCCGACAAAAAGGGCTTTATCTTGAAACTTAACAGTGGAGTTACTTTCGAGAGCATGAAGTCCGGAGAGTTCAATACGGCAAAGGAGAATGCGCCTTTCCGACGAGACACCTTCGAGTATCGTGAGCTTGTGCTTGACTATGACAACAGTATGAACATGGTCAGCGAGGAGTCCGTCTCTAACAAGCAGTCAACCAAGAATCTAGAGGAATTGACATACACCATAGACTCGCTTAGGATGGAGTCTGACAGCTTGAGCCGTCAGTATGCGGATGACTATGTAAACACAAAGTATTTCGGCAGAACGAGGGATACGAGTGTGGTGAGGGTCAAACTTGACACTATCCCTCAGGAAGCGTATGTGGATTGGCATCAGATTGTTGACAAAAGATCCCTTTCCCAACTGAAGGAGTCGTATGAGCACGCAGTACATACTTCCCGTCAGATTAAAGAGGAGTTGAGCTATTGGGGCGACCGAAAGTTCAGCCTGGTTGACAAGCCGATGTGGAAGCATGACATCGAGCGTCACCGAAAGTTTACGCTGTCTTTCGCCTGCTTCATCTTCTTCTTTATCGGAGCGCCTATCGGAGCGATTATCCGCAAGGGAGGATTCGGAATGCCTGTCCTTATATCGGTGCTGTTGTTCATCGCCTACTATATCGTGGATAATTCGGGATTCAAGTGGGCCCGTTCCGGAGCTTGGCCTGTATGGGCTGGAACTTGGTTGAGTTCTGCAATGCTGTTCCCTCTGGGAATTTATTTGACATACAAGGCTGCTATAGATGCGTCATTAAATGTCACGACTGTGGGTATTGCCCAGATCAGAATATGGTATATTCAGTTGCTTGAGAAGTTGTTCTTCAGCAAGAAATACAAAGAAGTGCCGGTTGCTCCAGAACCTGAAAAAGAGGATTCCGGAGAAGATACTAAGCTTATAAATTAAACTAGTAAATTTTTGAAATACAATATGGAAAACTTCAAGTTGAATACAATAGAGGAGGCTTTGGAAGACTTCAAGCAGGGTAAGTTCGTAATTGTTGTTGACGACGAGGACAGAGAGAATGAAGGAGACTTCATCACTGCCGCCGAGACAATTACCCCTGAGAAGGTGAACTTCATGCTTCGAGAGGGTAGAGGCGTGTTGTGTTCTCCGATCACAATTTCCCGTGCAAGGGAGTTGGGCCTTGACCGCCAGGTTTCTACAAACACTTCCATACTTGGAACTCCTTTCACGATTACCATAGACAAACTTGAGGGTTGCACTACAGGAGTTTCTGCCCATGACCGTGCGGCTACAATCCAGGCTCTTGCCGATGTGACAAGCACACCTGAAACATTCGGTCGCCCCGGTCATATAAATCCTTTGTATGCGCAGGACAACGGAGTCCTTGCCCGTGCAGGACATACAGAGGCTGCTGTCGATTTGGCTCGTCTGTCTGGTCTTAGGCCGGCAGCTGCTCTTATCGAGATCTTGAACGAGGACGGAACAATGGCGCGCATGCCTCAGCTTCAGGTTGTTGCCAAGAAGCACGGCTTGAAGATTATTGCAATCAAGGACCTTATCGCATACCGCCGTAAGCAGGAGAGCTTGGTCGAGGTCGGCGAGACCGTTTCCATGCCGACTGCATTCGGAGACTTCAAGCTTATTCCTTTCCGTCAGAAGAACAACGGACTTGAGCACATTGCCTTGATAAAGGGCGAGTGGTCAGCTGACGAGTCGGTTCTTGTTCGCGTTCACTCTTCGTGTGCGACAGGCGATATTTTCGGTTCCAAGCGTTGCGACTGCGGCGAGCAGCTTCACAAGGCGATGGAGATGATTGACAAGGCAGGCAAGGGTGTCGTTGTCTATATGAACCAGGAAGGAAGAGGTATTGGTCTTATGAACAAGATCAAGGCCTACAAGCTTCAGGAGAACGGACTTGATACAGTTGACGCGAATGTCCACCTTGGATTCAAGCCAGACGAGAGAGAGTATGGCGTAGGAGCGGAGATCCTTCAGTTCCTTGGAGTCAAGAAGATGAAGCTTATCACAAACAATCCTGTCAAGAGAATAGGACTTGAAAGCTACGGACTTGAAATCGTTGAAAATATTCCTATCGAGATCGAGCCAAACAAGTATAACAGATTCTATATCGAGACAAAAGTCCACAAAATGGGTCATACAATTAAAAATGTAGATTAAATTTTGCTGAACTTTTAGAAAATTTATAAATTTGTCGGGTCAAGTGGGGAACTCCTCCATTTTGACCTTGACAGATTTTCCAAAGACAAAGAACAAAAGAACTTATTTAACAGACAAACAACATGACTTTGAATGTATTGCTACAGGCAGCTTCGGCTGTGGCTGTGAACGAGACAGCGGTTGCAAATGAACCGTCTATGAATCTCTTTGAGATGGCTATGAACGGAGGTTGGATTATGATTCCGTTGCTAGCTTTGAGTGTATTGGCAGTCTATATTTTTGTTGAGAGAATGACTGTCATCAGAAAGGCCTCAAAGTATGATCCGGCATTCATGAATAAAATCAAAGACTATATTAACGAGGAGAAGCTTGATGCTGCCCTAAATCTCTGCAAGGAGAACGACACTCCTTCTGCACGTATGATCGAGAAGGGTATCCAGCGTCTTGGTCGTCCGATGAGCGATGTCAGCGTTGCAATCGAGAACGTTGGTAATCTTGAGGTTTCCAAGTTGGAGAAGGGACTTTCTATTCTTGCAACTATTGCCGGAGGTGCTCCGATGATCGGATTCCTTGGAACAGTAGCTGGTATGATCGAGGCTTTCTTTAACATGGCAAATGCAGGAAACAATATCGACGTCCAGAACCTTGCCGGTGGTATCTATACTGCTATGGTAACAACTCTTGCCGGTCTTGTCGTTGGTATCATCGGTTACTTTGCGTACAACTATTTGACATCCCTTGTCGATAAGGTGGTGCGTGATATGGAGGCTCATTCACTTGAGTTCATGGATATTCTTAATGACCCTGAGGCTTAAATCGTTATAGTTATGGGATTAAAGAGAAGAAATAAGGCAGAGGCAGGGTTTAACATGTCTTCAATGACAGACATTGTGTTCCTTCTCCTCATCTTCTTTATGCTGACATCGACTGTGGTGCGACCAAGCGCTATCAAGCTTACTTTGCCGCAGAGCCAGAGCCAGACATCTGTCGCACCCCTTACCAGAGTAGTGATAGACAAGGAATTGAACCACTTCGTAGCATTTGGAAACGAGAAGGACCGCCCCATAGCATTAGAGGAAATAGAGGCTTACCTTAAGAGCGTCGAGCAGGCAGAGCCAGAGATGAAGGTTGTGCTTTACGCTGACGAGACAGTCCCTCATGGCGAGGTTGTCAAGATCCTCAACATAGCAAATCAAAACAAATTCAAACTTGTAATTGCTACTCGTCCAATGAAGTAGTGGAAAGCAATAAGGATTAAGTAAATGTCTAAGATTAAAGAAAAAGCAAGATTATACGGAATAATCGGCACTGTGGTTGCACATGCCATTCTTCTTCTTGTCCTTATCTTCTATGTTATGGATAGACCGGAACTAGGAGAGGAGGAAGGACTTGCTGTCGCTCTTGGCGCTGAGGATTTGGGCGGAAGCGATCTTTTCGAGCCTACTCCGGCAAGCGAGATCGAGGGAGATCCCGCTCCTGTGACTCCGAGTGCAGATCCTGCCCCCGCTACCAACGAGGCTTATCAAACTCAGGACATCGAGGATGCTGTGGCAATGCCTAAGGCTGATGAAGATAAGAAGAAGAGAGAGCAAGACGCCTTGAAAAAGGAGCAGGAGAAGATTCGCCAGCAGCAAGAGGCTGAACGCAAGCGCAAGGAGGAAGAAAAGCGAATCCAAGAGGAACAGCGCAAGAAGGCTGAAGCAATTGCAAAGCGTACAAGCAATGTCTTCGGACAGAATGGTGCGGGAGGTCTAGGCAACGATGCTTCTTCGACAGGAAAGGGTGACGGTTCAGGACTTGGTTCACAAGGAAAAGTTACCGGTGCAGACGGCAATCCTATGAGCAACGGTTCTGCCAAGAGCGGTAATGGAAACTCATGGTCTCTTGCCGGCCGTTCCATCGTCGGAGGCATGGTCTCTCCTAAATATAGCGTTCAGGAGGAGGGAACAGTTGTTGTGAATATCATCGTTGACAAGGACGGTAATGTTGTTACTGCCGAGGTCGGACGAGGTACTAACATCGACAACAAGCAGCTTCTTACAGCTGCAGTAGAGGCAGCAAAGAAGACAAAGTTCAGTCCGTTAAAGTCTGGTACAAACAATCAGAGTGGTAAGATGACTTACCGATTCGATTTGAAATAATCATAAAAAACAGAAAGGAAATGAAAAAAGTATATGTGTTTATGGCTGACGGATTCGAGGAGATGGAAGCTCTTTCTCCGATCGATGTCCTTCGCCGTGCAGGTGCCGAGGTAGTTACAGTGTCGGTAATGGAGCGTGAGGATGTAATGGGCGCTCACAATGTATGTGTCCGTGCTGACGAACTTTTCGAGGACTGTAATTTCTCAGATGCAGACGCATTGGTGCTTCCTGGAGGTGCTGGACACAAGGTTCTTTTGAACGAGGCTCCACTGCTAGAGGAACTTAAGAAAGCTTATTCTGCCGGCAAGATTGTAGCGGCTGTTTGTGCTGCCCCTATGATTCTCGGAACTTTGGGATTCTTGAAGGGTAGAAAGGCAACTTGTTTCCCAGGTTTCGAGCAGTATCTAGAGGGTGCTACATACACTCACGGACTTTCCGAAATTGACGGAAATGTGGTTACAGGACGCAGTGCAGGTGCCGCCTTTGCGTTCTCGATATCTTTGGTCGAGGCTCTTTTCGGAAAGGAAAAGGCAGAAGAGATAGAAAAGGCAATGATGGCGTAGTATTCAACATTCATGAGAATTGGGAATGAAAGTTCCCGATTCTCTTTTTTATAAACGAAACTAAATTGAGCTCAGTAAAATCTTTAGCCAAGCAGACAGCAATCTATGGTGTCAGCAATATGCTTGCCAAGTTCCTGAACTGGCTGCTTGTTCCACTTTATACGCATGTGCTGACAAGCACTGCGGACTATGGAGTAGTGACAAACCTCTATGCCTGGGTGGCACTGCTTCTTGTTATCCTAACTTACGGAATGGAGACCGGTTTCTTCAGGTTCGCCAACAAGGAGGATGCGGATTCCGGCAAGGTGTATGGAACAGTCATGCTTTGTGTGTTCTCTACATCTCTGCTTTTTGCAATAGGTGCGAATGTCTTTTCGGACAGTTTGGCCGCTTTGCTGGACTATAGGGGACATTCGGATTGGGTGGCCATCATGTGCACAATCATTGCCATAGATGCCTTTTCGTGCATTCCGTTCGCGCACTTGCGATTCAGGAAGCAGGCGGGCAGGTTCGCAATGTTGAAGTTCGTGAATGTGCTTGTGAACATTGCGGCAAATCTGTTCTTCTTGGTGCTTTGCCCTTATCTGTACAAGGTCAATCCGGATTGGGTGTCTTGGTGCTTCTCACCAGAAAATATGGTCAGCTATGTGTTCTGGTCTAACCTGATAAGCACAGTGTTTATCCTTGTTTGCCTTGTTCCGGAGATGAAGTACGCGACAGGATTCGATTCAAAGCTGCTAAAGAAGATGCTTGCATACTCGTTGCCTTTGCTTGTGCTTGGAATTGCCGGTATCATGAACCAGACTCTTGACAAGATAATCTTCAGATACTTGTTCGAGGACAAGGACTTCGCTGACGGACAGGTCGGCATTTACGGAGCCTGCTTCAAGATCTCTATGGTCATGATGGTCTTTACCCAGGCTTTCAGATACGCCTACGAGCCTTATGTGTTCGCACAAAGCAAGGAGAGCGGAGACAAGAAGCACGAATACGCATTGGCAATGAAGTTCTATTTCATTTCATCTCTGCTTATCTTCCTTGGTATGGTGTTCTATCTTGACATATTGAAGGTGGTCATTCATTCCAGCTATTGGGAGGGACTTGCTATCGTTCCGGTCATTCTGCTTTCATACGTGTTCCAGGGAGTCTATTTCAACTTGAGCATCTGGTATAAGCTTATCGACAAGACTTATTGGGGTGCGATCTTGTCGTTGATAGGCCTTGTGATCACAGTTGTCATAAATGTCCTGTTTGTTCCGACTTACAGCTACTACGCTTCTGCGGGAGCAAGCCTTGTCTGCTTCACTGTTCTTACTTTGGTTTCGTATTTGTTGGGACAGAAGTATTATAAGGTTGACTATGACTTGAAGTCTTTGGGCTTGTACCTTGGCGTCGCTTTGCTGATGTATTATGTCAGCATTTTGATCCCAAAGGACAATATGGTGGTGTATTATATTGCGGTTACAGTGATGCTTGTCGCATATTTGGCTCTTCTCTTCAAGAGAGATCTGCCTGTCAAGAGAGTTCCTGTAATCGGCAAGTTCTTCAGATAAAAGACTTGCTAAAAATATGAGGAATAGGGGAGTTGTCAGCAGATTTGGCAACTCCCTTTTGCTTTCAATTGCAAGAGCTTTCCGAATGGTTGGAAGAATGTCTTTGCACCTTTGGCCTGCTCCAAAAGGGAAATCAAAAATTTGGTTGTAGGTAATGTGTTCCTTCTGATGGAAATCCCTTTTCCCTTTCCCTATATAATTATAGTGTCTAAAAGGGGAGCCATTCTGGTTTTGTTTTCGTTCGGCTTGGCGTTGTCTTTTTCAAAAAACAGATGCTTTGCCTGCTATATGATAGACCTTTCTTAACTTGTTTGTTCTGTGTCTGGAGTCTTTGAGTCGCCAATGCAGGTTTTGGTGCGTAAACTATGTTTTATTGGGTCTTGTGCCTTGTTCTTGAGAAGAGGCGTGAAAAAGCCCCAAGGTTTTCAAAATCTGCCATACAACATATTATTTGGCAGAAAAATCTGATTGTTGATAACATTTTGGGTTTTGTGCCAATAAAAATCTTAAAAAAAGTTAAAAAGTATAATGTTATTTTATAAATTTGTCCGCAATTTAGGAATTTAGAAATAAATTAACAATAAAAATTAAATACGGAAAAGTAAATGAGAAAGATTTTTCTATCTGTCGCATTGCTTTCAACTTCCCTTTCGATGGTTCAGGCAAAAACTATCAGGGGACAGGTGAGAGACGACAAGGAAGCAATTCCATTTGCCAACGTAACAGTCAAAGAGGATCCGACTGCCGGAACTATGACTGATATGGACGGTAATTATGAGATTGAGGTTTCCGATGGTCAGACTTTGGAGTTCTCTTTTGCAGGTTACGAGACTAAGACAGTCAAAGTATCAAGTATCAAGTCTTCTAAGTTTGACGTTACACTTTCGGTTCCAACTATTGGTACTGAGTTGGTCGTTATTGGTTATGGTGTCGTTAAGAAGAGCGACCTTACAGGAGGTGTCGTAGCTCTAAACGAGAGCAAACTAAAGGAGGGTGTTAAGACATCTATCGACCAGGCTTTGGCAGGACGTGCAGCCGGTGTAAGCGTAACTTCTTCATCAGGTATGCCAGGTCAGGCTACTTCGGTACGTATCCACGGTCTAAGCTCACTATCAGGTTCAGGTAATCCTCTATATGTAGTAGATGGAATGCCAATCGGTGGTGGTGATGAGTCTAAGAGTGCATCTTCTAACCCACTTGCTTCTATCAACCCAGCAGATATCGTTTCAATGGAGATCCTTAAGGATGCCTCTGCAACTGCAATCTACGGTTCGCGTGCTGCAAACGGTGTCGTAATGATCACTACTCGTAAGGGTAAGGCTGGTGAGGCTAAGATCACTTATGACGGAACTTTCACAGTTTCTCAGTTCACTAAGAGATATGACATGCTTAACCTAACTGAGTATGTTAACTATATTTCTGATCCATATCTACAGCAGACTGGTGCCGTAACTACTCCAGACGAGTTGTTCAAGAGAGTTGACGCTCTTGGCGAGGGTACTAACTGGCAGGACGAGTTGTTCCGCCTAGGTATCGGACACACTCACCAGATCAGTGCTAGTGGTGGTGACGAGAAGACTCAGTACAGCATCTCTATGGGTTACACAGGTCAGAACGGTATTATCCAGAACACTGACTACAACCGTATCAACGGTCGTGTAAACTTGGAGTCGCAGATCAAGTCATGGATGAAGATGGGTATGAATGTCGGTGTAACACGCCAGAACAAGACTTCTGCCGCTAACATTCTTGACCTTACTAACTCTCAGGCACAGTGTTACTCATTCAAGGAGATGGATGAGTCTGTAATTATCCAGACTTTGTGTCAGTTGCCTCTTCTTTCACCATACGGAACAGACGGTAACCCAATGGGTCCTGATACTGACGAGGGTGTAAAGATGAACCCTATTGCTGAGCTTCAGCAGTCTCCTATCGAGCGTACTGAGAATAATATCTTGGGAACTACATTCGTTGATTTCACATTGCTTGACAAGACAGTTGACGGCAATATGCGTCACATCAACTGGAGAAACGAGTTCGGTGTTGATATCACAAACGCTAACGATGAGTTGTTCCGCCCTTCATTCGCATTCGGTGCTTTGAAGCGTGATCCGTCAGCAACAGAGTTGCTTTCTGGTAACTACCGCAACAATTCAATCCGTTTCTCTTCTTATGTAAACTGGATGCACGACTTCAACAAGGCTAACCACTTGACAACAATGGTCGGTGCCGAGTTGAACAAGTATTCATACGAGGGTACAGTAGAGGATTCAAAGGGATTCGATAACAACGAGCCACACAACGCTCACCTTGCAAGTTCAACAAATGTTTCTTCATACTTCAAGGGTTCTGGTTCAATGGCTTCTTGGTTCGCACGTTTGAACTATAACTTGAAGAACCAGTTCTTGATCACAGCTACTGGCCGTTTCGATGGTTCTTCAAACTTCGCTCCTGGAAACAGATGGGGATTCTTCCCTTCTCTAGGTTTGGCTTGGCGTGTTGACCAGATGGAGTTCGCTCAGAATTCTGAGAGCTTCAAGAAGAAGATCAACAACTTCAAGGTGCGTGCAGGATGGGGTCAGACTGGTAACGCTAGCTGTCAGCCAGCTCACGAAGCGTATTTGACTTCATGGCCAACAAACGAGACTGTTTACGGCTATCAGATGTACGTTCCAGGTCAGTACACTAACCCTAACTTGACATGGGAGACTAATACTCAGTTCAACTTGGCTGTTGACCTAGGTTTCAAGCGCAAGGACAACAAGGGTGTTAACCTTACTATTGACGGTTACTACAAGAAGAACAAGGACCTTTTGCTAAAGCAGGAGTTGCCTCTATACGTAGCTCAGAACAACTGGTTGTGTATCGCTTCTTCTTATGTTAACGCAGGTTCTATCCAGAATGCCGGTTTCGATGTTCAGCTTTCTGCACTTCTTATTAAGAAGGAGATCAAGGATAAGACATTCTCTTGGGATTCTGAGTTGACATTCTCTCTAGTACGTTCTAAGGTACTTGACCTTGGTGCTGCTTGTGAGGCAATCTATGATAAGTCAGATGATCGTGGACCTTACCGTTTGATGACTTCTGACATCCAGATCAACAAGTCAGTTGTTGACGAGGCTCCTGGTAAGTTCTGGGGTTACACAGTTGAGGGTGTAATCAAGGACGAGAAGCAGGCTGCCAAGTACAACAAGGAGACAGGTCGTTCTGCTAACGTAGGTGATTTGATGTTCAGCAAGGATATGACATGGATTGGTGATCCAAACCCTGACTTCACTGCAGGTTGGAGTAACACATTCGCTTATGGTCCTTGGTCTTTGAATGTTCAGTTCAACAGCTCTTACGGTAACGATGTATTCAACCTAGTTCGTATGAAGCTTGAGGCAATGAACGGAGATGTTAAGTACTTCAACCAGTCTAAGGAGGTTCTTAACCACGCTGTAGTGGAGAAGAACAGCAAGGGACAGCTTGTAGTAAGAAACAACACAGAGTTGCCAACTCCTTCAAAGGATGATGCAAACGGTAACTGTAAGACAGTTTCTGATCGTTATGTAGAGGATGGTTCATACTTGAGACTTCAGAACGTAGGAGTTACATATACTTTCGACAACAAGGTTAATGAGAAGCTTCACATCAGCGGTCTTCATGTAACAGCTGGTTGCCAGAATGTTTGCACAATCACTGGTTACAGCGGTTACGATCCTGAGAACCCAGGTAGCGCAATCCGCCAGGGTGTAGATGAGGCTCGTTACCCAACTCCACGTACTTATTCATTAGGTCTTGGATTTAGTTTCTAATCAGACAAAAGTAAAAAACAGATATGAAACCACTATATAAATCAATGTTGCTCCTTGGTGGAGCTATGGCTATGATGTCATCATGTGATGACTTCCTAGACAGACCAAGCGAGGATTCATACACAGAGAACAGTTATTTGTCAAACGATAAGGCGTTGATGAACTATACTTTCCAGATCTATGGTCCTAAGTCTTGGAACGAGTATGAGGATAAGTTCTCATGGTGTGTAGGTGAGGTTTACTCAGGAAACGTTTACCATGAGTACGGAGACGAGGGACAGTTCCACTTCCTTACTTTCTCTAACACAAATGCTCATATTCAGAACGGTTATACTTCTCTTTACGGTGTTATCGCACGTTGTAACCACATCATAAACGATGTAGTTAAGGTTTGTAAGGAGAACGGTATCAGCGAGGCTGCTATCAACCGTGCAAAGGGTGAGGCTTACATGTACCGTGGTATGGCTTACTTCCTACTTGAGGAGTACTGGGGCGCAACTCCAATCGTTCTTAACAACACAGAGATCATCAATAACGATAAGGCTTTTGATATTCCTTTGGCTAACCGTGCGTCTCTTTACGCTCAGATCGAGAGCGACTGGAAGCAGGCAGAGAAGTTGCTTCCTGCAGAGGCTTGGGGTAACAAGGGCGAGCGTGTAACAAAGTGGGCTGCTAAGGGTATGCTTTCTAAGTTGTACGTTACAATGGCTTCTTGTCGTGCTGATATCAAGGGCGTAAACAAGTACAAGTGTGAGAACCCAGAGGAGTTGCTAAAGAAGGCAGTTTCTCTTTCAGATGAGGTTATCGCAGCTTGCGGATCTAACATGACTCAGGGGTATGAGGCATACGATTTGATGTTCCGTCCTGGTACAGCAAATCCAGAGATCTTGTTCGCACTTCGTATGGATGGTGGAGATTACGGTATCGGTTCTTCACGTCAGGTACAGTTCGGACGTAGCAAGTTCATCGGATGTGACGATGACGCTTACGGTGGTGGTAAGGGTCTTACTACAACTCTATTCAACTCATACGAGAATGGAGATATCCGTAAGAAGGCTACTTGCTACTATCAGGAGAAGGATCTAGATGGTAACTATACTGATGCTAAGGTTTATCAGGATTACCTAAGCGGTGCTGATAACTACTACACTACAGCAGACGGTAAGAAGTACTACTATTTCCTTAACCCTAACAAGTCAATCAAGAAGTCTGTACGTGATGATCTTTACGGAGACGAGTCAGATAACGCTGTAATGAACCACTGTCGTAAGTTCGTTCACCGTTACCCAACTCAGCAGAAGTTCTCTGTTCCTGCTTCTATTCCATTCCTTCGTGTCGCTGATGTTTACCTATTGAACTCAGAGGCTAAGATGATGTTGGAGAATCCAGAGGCTACAGCAGAGATTTCTGGTGATGCATTGAGCGGTATCAACGTAGTTCGTAAGCGTGCAGGTCTTGAACCTAAGACTTCTGTAGCATTCTATACTCCAGATACTTTGGCTGAGAATGCACTTACTGCTACTACTACAGTAACTGTAGATGAGGTAGAGAAGAAGCTTACTGCTACTTGTGACGTTTATAAGTTCGCTTATGACCTTATGGCTGAGCGTCGTTGGGAGTTTGCTCTTGAGTGCCAGAACTGGTTGGATATCAAGAGACTATACTACCGTAACGCAGACTACGCTAAGAGCTATGTAAAGGAGCAGGATCGTCAGTTCTGTTATGCTAACACTTATAATTCAGATATCAAGCCAGTTCAGGCTAGAAACCACTACCAGCGTAAGAAGCTTGCTGGTGATCTTTCTGAGCAGGCACACAAGTTGAGCTCTGATTATGATGTTGCTGCAACAGAGACTGAGATCAAGTACGATAACATCAGCTGGTTCTTGCCTCTTCCTGCTATTGTACACATTGATGCTTCCAAGGCTACAGATTTCACTAAGGAGATCAAGGCTGGTAAGTATAAGTATTAATAAATCATGAGATGATGGAGAAGAACCTTCGGGTTCTCTCTCCTAACTCTCAATCATTAACAAAATCAATTCATAAGAAATAATGAAGACAATTAAATATCTTCCATTAGGACTTGTTGCAGGTGCAGCATTTTCTCTTGCCTCTTGTGATGATTCTCTAGATTGTGGATGTGAGTGCAACGTACCGAAGGTAACTAGCTTCGAGTTCCTTGACCCAGCTACAATGAAGGATGTAAACAAGCAGATCAAAGATAAGGTTCATACTGCTCAGGTTGATTCTTTCAAGAAGAACAAGGTAGCTTCAGGTACTACAGTTATCGTATTTGGAGAGAATCTTGCAGAGGTTACTGCAATTAAGTACGGTGATAAGGAGGCAACTCTTTACCCAACTCTTATCAACGACAACCAGATCATTTTCAAGGTTCCAGAGGGTATCACTCAGTCAGCTACTCCTAGATTCTGTACTAAGGGATGTCCAACAGGAGTTAAGGGTCTTCCAAAGGTATTCCTTGGTGAGCCATGTGTGTCAATGTGTGACAACGAGTTCGCTATGAAGACTATCAACGTAAAGGGTAACTCACTAGTTGACGGTCTAGAGGCATACTTCTGGAACGAAGCAACTCAGGCTTATGACTTGAAGAGTCCAAAGGTTGACGCTCGTGAGTCTGAGGCTACTATCGAGGTTCCTTCAGGATTCGGCAAGAACCACCCTATCATGTTCAAGACAGGTGCTGGAGAGTCTTTCTCTTCATTCATCTTCCACGATGAGCGCGGTATGATGGTTACTCGTGATGACGAGGAATACTTGAACAAGTTCTTGTTGAATATCCCTGATAACGATATCGACGAGACAGTTGAAGGTAATGACGCTGAGGCAATCAGAAAGGCAACAGATTTCACTAAGCAGGATTTGGAGAAGCTTTACTTCCAGTCTGAGAATACTAACGGTAACTTCTCAATTTTCTGGTCAGGAACTGGTGGTTACCAGGCTTTGAACTTCGACCTTCCTTACGGTATCAACAAGAATGGTATCGCTGTTGAGGATGTTCCTGGTACAGTATTCGGATTCGGTAAGGACGGTCTTTACGGAGATGACGCTATGTTTGGTGATATCACTAAGTATTGCGTTAAGTTCGAGGCATTCGTTTCTGATGACTTTGCTCCACTTCAGGGTCTTGCATTGGCAATAGGTTTCCGTGAGGGTATGGATGACAACACACTTGACGGTTACCGTAAGTATTGTGCTGTATTCCAGCCAGCTGAGCTTGTATTTGACAAGCCTTTGACAGGTGGATGGTCAATCAAGAGCGCTAATCCTTGGACTACTGGTGGTGACTGGATGACAATCGCTATCCCTATGGATCAGTTCCTATTCAACGTAGCTGATTGGAATGTTGAGACAGCTGCTGAGAACGGTCGTTACAACAACGAGGACGCTAGCAAGAAGTACGAGGCATTCGGTTCTGGTGTGGATGACAAGCCATACTATGTAAACAATGCTCCAAATACTCACGCTAACGAGAGCCCAATTACAAAGTACGAGGATGAGATGGAGAACAACCCATTCAACTCGTTCGGTATCAGCTACAACGAGTGGACTTACGCTCTTAAGTCTGACTTCGCTATCGCTATTGATAACGTTCGTATTGGTCTTGACGACAAGAATGGTGGTGTTTACGAGATGTTGAAGTGGGGTGTTCCTACAAGAGACTTCTATGTAGCTCCTATTACTTCTTGTGCTAAGTAATTAGAACATAGACTGAGATAAAAAAGGTCGCTCAATTTCTTGAGCGGCCTTTTTTTGTCTGTTTTTTGCATAAAGTAATTTTTAACTCCTTTTTTTGCTTAGATTTTTTGTTCTGTTGAATTATTTTTGTACTTTTGCAAAAGAAAATTGTAATACGAAAGCAATGAAGGGTTTTACATTAAATAAGCATCATCACCATCATCACAAATAGTAATTTGTCGGTGAGCTTATTCGTGTATTTAATTCATTAGATATTTGAAAAATAGATAAGGCTTACCTGATTGGTGAGCCTTATTTGTTAATATGTTTAGATAAAAAAATAAAGCTAGATACATTATGTTGAGAATTGCAGTTCAGGCAAAAGGTCGCTTGTTTGAAGAGACCATGACAATGCTTTCAGAGTCAAGCATTAAGGTAGAGTCGGGAAAGAGAACACTTCTAGTGAAGGCTAAGAACTTCCCAGTAGAGATCCTTTACTTGAGAGACGATGATATTCCTCAGGCTGTGGCTTCTGGAATTGCTGATGTAGGTATCGTGGGAGAGAACGAGTTTGTTGAGAAGCAGGAGGACGCAGAGATCATCAAGCGTCTTGACTTCAGCAAGTGCCGTCTTTCTATCGCTATCCCTAAGGCAATTGATTATCCCGGCGTAGAGTGGTTGAACGGAAAGAAGATCGCCACATCTTACCCTGGTATTCTAAAAATGTTCTTGGACAAGCATAATGTTAAGGCTGAGATCCATACTATCATGGGTAGCGTGGAAATTGCTCCTGGTATCGGTATGGCAGACTGTATCTTTGATATCGTCAGCTCCGGATCTACTTTGGTCAGCAACAACCTTAAGGAGGTTGAGGTTGCTATGTACTCAGAGGCACTGCTAATCGGTAACAAGAACTTGAAGAACGACAAGGAGAAGACTGAGACTTTGAACGAGATTCTTTTCCGTTTCGATTCATACAAGAATGCTGAGGGCAAGAAGTACATCCTTCTAAATATCCCTAATGACAAGATTGATGCTGTTTGCCAGCTTCTTCCAGGTATGAAGTCGCCTACAGTTACTCCGCTAAAGCAGGAGGGTTGGTCATCTCTTCACTCGGTTATCGAGGAGAAGACTTTCTGGGATATCATTAGCCAGTTGAAGCAGCTTGGCGCAGAGGGTATTCTTGTTGTTCCTATCGAAAAAATGATTCTATAAGATGAAGATCATAGCATATCCTAACCAAAAGGATTGGAAAGAGATTCTTTCTCGTCCAGCTTTGGATAACAGCAGTCTTACAGAGACAGTAACTGATGTTCTTGACGATATCAAGGCGCGCGGTGACGAGGCTGTAAAGGAGTACGAGTTGAAATTCGACAAGGTTCAGCTTGATTCTCTACAAGTGAGCGAGGCTGAGATTGCAGAGGCAGAGACTCTTGTTGCAGACGAGTTGAAGGATGCTATTCGTCTTGCAAAGAGAAATATCGAGAGATTCCACGCCGCACAGGACCATACTCTTCCGAGAATAGAGACTATGCCGGGTGTAACATGCTGGCAGAAGGCTATGCCTATCGAAAAAGTCGGTCTTTATATCCCTGGTGGTACGGCTCCTTTGTTCTCGACAGTGCTTATGCTTGCCGTTCCTGCAAGAATTGCCGGATGCAAGGAGATTGTGCTTTGTACTCCTCCAGGAAAGAACGGAAAGGTACATCCCGCTGTTCTGTTCGCAGCAACTGTAGCGGGCGTGAGCAGGATCTTCAAGATCGGTGGCGTTCAGGCTATCGGTTCGATGGCTTATGGAACTCAGAGTGTCCCTAAGGTTTACAAGATTTTCGGACCAGGCAACCAGTATGTCACTGCAGCTAAGCAGAGAGTCTCTTTGAAAGATGTTGCTATTGATATGCCTGCTGGCCCAAGCGAGGTGGAGGTTATCGCAGACGAGACTGCAAATCCGTCTTTCGTTGCCGCAGACTTGCTTTCTCAGGCAGAGCATGGTGTAGATAGCCAGGCAGTCTGCATCACTACAAGCAAGGAACTTGCAGACAAAGTTCTTGCTGAGGTTGAGCGCCAGTTGGATCTTCTTCCAAGAAAAGAGATCGCGGCAAAGTCTGTTGCAAACAGCAAGATTATCCTTGTCAAGGATTTCGAGGAGGTTGTGGATGTTACAAACGAATACGCTCCAGAGCATTTGATCATCTCTACTCAAAACTATATGCAGATCGCAGAGAGGATAACAAATGCCGGTTCTATATTCCTTGGACACCTTACTCCAGAAAGTGCCGGAGACTATGCTTCGGGAACAAACCACACTCTTCCTACAAACGGATATGCCAAAGCGTACAGTGGTGTGAACCTTGACAGTTTCCGCAAAAAGATTACTTATCAGGAGATTACTCCAGAGGGATTGAAACTAATTGGTAATGCGATCGAGATTATGGCAGAGAACGAGCAGCTTTTCGCTCACAAGAATGCTGTAACCCTTCGTATGAAACAGAACTAAAGAAAGAGATTTATGAGAGAGTTAAAGGACCTTGTTCGTAAGAACGTATGGGCGCTTAAACCCTACTCTTGTGCAAGAGACGAGTTTAAGGGTGAGGCGTCTGTATATCTTGATGCAAACGAGAATCCTCGCAATAACCCATATAACAGATATCCTGACCCTTTGCAGTGGGAGGTGAAGAACCGCATCGAGCAGGTCAAGGGTGTCAAGGCCGAGAATATACTTCTTGGTAATGGTAGCGACGAGCCTATAGATTTGATGTACAGGGCTTTTTGCGAGCCTCGTATTGACAACGTAGTGGCTATTTGCCCTACATACGGAATGTACCAGGTGTGTGCTGACGTGAACGACGTTGAGTATCGTTCGGTAAACTTGAAGGAAGGCTATGAACTTGATGTTGACGCCTTGCTTGCAGCCGCAGACAAGAACACAAAGGTAATGTGGCTTTGCTCGCCTAACAATCCGACAGGAAACAGCCTTAATCAAGCTGATATAGAGCGCGTGCTTAGGGAGTTTGACGGCATCGTTGTCATAGACGAGGCTTATAGCGACTTCTCTTCTGCTCCGTCTTTCCGCAGTCGTTTGTCAGAGTTCCCTAATATGGTTATTCTGCAGACATTCTCTAAGGCTTGGGCAAGTGCGGCAGTTCGTTTGGGTATGGCTTTTGCCTCAACTGAGATTATCTCTGTACTGAACAAAATCAAGTACCCTTACAATGTAAACAAGCTTACTCAGGAGTATGCCTTGAACATATTGAAGGATCCAAAGAAGATCGAGGATTGGGTGGCGCAGACTATCCAGTTGAGAGGCGAGATGGAAAAAGATTTGAGAAAGTTGCCATTTGTTGTCGATGTTTTCAAATCAGATGCTAACTTTGTACTTGCAAAGATGACAAATGCTCAGGCTGTTTACGAGTATCTTGTAGGCAAGGGTATTATCGTCCGTAACAGAAATCGTGTTGCCCTATGTTCAGAGTGCATCCGTATTACTGTCGGCACAGCGGAAGAGAATGCCGAGCTAATGAGAGCATTGAATGAATTTGCGTTTTAATAAATAAACATAAAGAATTATGAACTACGATTTTTATGGAAGGGTTGTTTCTTTGGGAACAATCGAATCTGGTCAGGGAGCAAGAGGTGAGTGGAAAAGTCAGGATGTAGTCTTTGAGCATGAAGTGGGTCAGTATCCACGCCACGTCGTTGTACGCCTTTGGGGTGACAATCTTGCCCGTTATCAGTTTGTTGTCAATCAGTTCTATCACATTGTGTGCAGAATTGATGCGCGTGAAAATGCCGGCAGATGGTTTAACTCTATCAGTTTGGTAAGTGCTGAGATGATCGACCAGCAGACATGCTATAACAATCAGATGGGCAACCGTATGGGTGTTCCATCTCAGCCAGGTTTCCAACAGCCTGCAATGGGAGGATATCAGCAGCCTCAGATGTACGGACAGCCTCAACCTGCAATGGGCGGCTTCCAGCAGCCTGCAATGGGCGGCTTCCAGCAGCCACAGATGGGCGGAATGCCACAGCAGGTGACACCTCCTCCATTCGGACAGATGCCACAACAGCCTGTTCAGCAGCCTGCTGCTATGCCAGGCAACGTCCCTCCTGCAGGTGATTTCATGCCTCCAATGGGAACTCCAACTAATACAGGTGCGGCAGATGCTCAGCCTGATGCTGGAGCAGACAATCTTCCTTTCTAATGTGAATAGTTGAATAATGGATAAGAGAGATGCCGTTACGGTGTCTCTCTATTATTTTGTAAGGATATGGACGAAAAAGAGAGATATGTAAAGGTAATGGGGTGGTTTCAAAAGAATATGCCCAATGCGAAGAGCGAACTAAACTTCAACAATTATTTCGAACTGCTTGTTGCAGTAATGCTTTCCGCTCAATGCACTGATGCCAGGGTGAATATCGTTACCCCTTCTCTGTTCTCCGTTTATCCGGATGCCTTTTCAATGGCCAAAGCTACGGAGAAAGAGATCTATGAACTTATCAAAAGTATTTCGTATCCTAACAGCAAGGCCAAGCACCTGCTGGAAGCGGCTAGGAAACTTGCAAATGATTTCGGGGGAGTGGTGCCCTCGACAATGGAAGAGCTTACAAGCCTTCCGGGTGTAGGCAGAAAGACTGCAAATGTTATGCTTGCAGTTGCTTTCGGAAAGCCGGCCATGCCCGTAGATACCCATGTATTCCGTGTTTCCCAGCGAATAGGTTTTACGCCAGATTCTAAGACTCCGGAGGAAACGGAGAGGATACTGACATCGAATATCCCTTCAGAAATGCTTTCTGACGCCCATCATTGGATTCTTTTGCATGGCAGGTATGTTTGTACTGCAAAGAAGCCTAAATGCGAGGAATGCGGCATAAAAACGTGGTGTGCCGCATATAGTAAAAAATAAAGGAGCTTACAGAAGCTCCTTTATTTTTATCTCTTTGTCCGTAAGGGAAAATCTCTCTTCACTTAGTTTGCTGTAGTATTCTGCCTGCATGTCCCTGTTGAGCAGTTTTGCACCATATACGTACTTGTAATCCATCTCCATGCCCAAATCCCAATAAGCGAACCCGTTTGCCTTCAAATACTCTCCTAAAGCTGCCATTTGGATCGTTCCGCTGTTGCTTTCCGTGTGAAATCCGCAAAGGCTTGCGTATGCGTTGTGCGTGATGAACCCCAATTCTCCTGCCACAAGTTCGTCTCCATGCCAAAGCTCGACAGAATCTATGCTGACTTCGCTGTCCGGATTCTTGTGTATTCTTTCTAAAGCGTCAATCAGCGGAGCCACAACCCAAGTTTCCTCTGCATATTGTTGGGCGAGAGTCTCTGCGCATAGTCTGAAATTCTTGTTGAATGTCAGAGTGTATTCCCCGAATTTCTGGAGGGACCATCTGTGCGCCTTCTTGGGATATTTGAAGTCTTTGAAGTCGATAACCATCTTCTCCTCGTGATGGTGTATAGTCAGGAAGTATCTGGCTACGGTATATTTGAAAGGGTAAGAAATCAGTTCATTATAGGTGTCGAACTCGGCACCGCTCGTGACCCTTTTCTCCATAGACATGGGGTAGTAGCCATAGACAAGTGACTGGCGTATGACATTTTCGTCAAAATCATCGCAAACAGCATTCTCCTTTACCAGTCTAAGGATTTCCGATTCCAGTATATTCCGAGGATTAAGGAGATTAAGGCTGTTTTCATAATATGCAGGTAAAAGGTCATTCAGCATATCTACATCCTCTGCGCAATTAACATGTATAGCAGAGTCATAAAATAAACTTCCGAAGTCGTAGATTGTCATAATAAATTCTATAGTTAAATCTTGTTTTCAAATGAAACAAAGGCAGAAAAATTAAGGGAGGCTTTTGATAGAACCTCCCTTATTTTTGTTTGTCTATTACATGTTCATACCACCGTCAACCTGGATAACCTGTCCAGTAACGTAGCTTGAAAGGTCTGAAGCAAGGAATGTTGCAACGTCTGCAATATCCTCTGGCTTACCACCACGGCGCAAAGGAATCTGCTTCTTCCACTCCTCGCGAACCTCGTCAGAAAGAGCGGCTGTCATAGCAGTCTCGATGAAACCAGGGGCGATAGCGTTGGCACGGATACCCTTTGAACCCATCTCCTGAGCAACACTCTTGGCCAAAGCGATCATACCTGCCTTTGAAGCAGAGTAGTTAGCCTGACCAGCGTTACCGTGAACACCTACAACAGAAGCCATATTGATGATAGAACCGCCACGCTGACGCATCATAACCGGAACAAGAGCGTGAGTGAAGTTGAATGCAGACTTCAAGTTTACACCGATAACTGCATCCCACTGCTGCTCAGTCATTCTAAGCATAAGACCGTCCTTAGTGATACCAGCATTGTTAACCAAGATGTCGATGCGTCCGAACTCCTTCTGGATCTCAGCAACTACTGTGTGAGTCTCCTCGAAGTTAGCTGCGTTTGAAGCGTATGCCTTAACCTTAACACCCATAGCAGAGATCTCCTTCTCTGTCTGAAGAGCATCCTCGTTGATGGCTAGGTCAGTGAATGCGATGTTAGCACCCTCGCTTGCAAACTTAACGGCGATAGCCTTACCGATACCTCTTGCAGCACCTGTGATTAGGGCTACTTTTCCCTCTAATAATTTCATATCTAAATTAAATTGGTTATTCTAAAATGTCTAAAACTACAAAACGTATAGATAGTCGCAGTGAATGATAGGCTTTTCCCCCTTCTTGCCGATCATGTCCGTAGCCTCTGCGCTTGAATAGTCAGTCTTGCCCAAAGCAATCTGCTCACCGCTTTCTGAGACAACCCTTACGATGTCGCCCTTCTCGAACGAACCGCTGACAGACTTGACTCCTATTGGAAGGATGGAGCATCTTTCGTCAGCAATAATGGCTTTCTCTGCACCGTTGTCTATCTTGATCTCTCCCTTGCAGAATCCCTCGCTGTGGGCGATCCACTTCTTTACACTGCTCACCTGCTCGTCTGGAAGAAAGCGTGTGCAGACAATGTCCTTGGTGTCGTCAAGAAGGTCAAGGATGATGTTGTCTCTCTTACCGTTAGCTATTATAACCTCTACACCTTCGTCAGCAACCTTGCTTGCGATGCCCATCTTTGACTGCATGCCTCCGCGTCCAAGACTTGATTTGCTAGTCTGAAGGTACTGGGAAAGGTCACGCTCGCCAGGAAGAACCCTTCGGATTACCTGGCTTTCCGGATCAGCCGGGTTTCCGTTATAGATTCCGTCGATGTTGCTTAATATGATAAGGGCCTGAGCGTCAATCATGGTTGCGACAAGTCCTGAAAGCTCGTCGTTATCAGTAAACATCAGCTCTGTCAAAGATATAGTGTCATTTTCGTTGACAATAGGAATTACCCCGTTCTCTATCATCACCTGCATACAGTTGCGCTGGTTCAAATAGTGCTGGCGGGTGTGAAAACTCTCCTTTGTTGTCAAGACCTGACCACAAGTGATTCCATTGTCGCGAAAAAGCATATAGTAGCGGTTGATAAGCTTTACCTGTCCGATTGCAGAGAACAGCTGACGCTGGCTTACTGCGTCAAGAGTGTCTGCAAGCACCTTGTTCTTGCCTGCGGCTACAGCTCCGGAACTGATAAGCACAACTTCGACTCCACTCTTGTGAAGCTCCGATATTTGATCTACAATGGCAGACATGCGGGTAAAGTCCAGTGTGCCGTCTTTCTTGGTCAGTACATTGGAACCTACCTTTATCGCTATACGCTTGAATCGTTGTTGCATAAATTATATAGTCTCTTATTTGTTAGCTCTGATGCCTTCAAGCACAGCCTTTGTGAAGCCGTTGATCTCCATGGCATTCAAGCCCTTGATTGTCCATCCGCCAGGAGTTGTAACCTTGTCGATTTCAACCTCCGGATGAGACTCGTTCTGTAGGATAAGCTGAGCTGCACCGATCATTGTCTGAGCGACAACCTTGTGTGCTACATCCGGTCTGATGCCAAGTTCACAAGCTCCCTCTGACATTGCGCGAAGGAAGCGAAGTGCATAGGCAATACCGCAGCTGCTTACCGAAGTGAATGCGCTCATCTGTCCCTCTGGAATCATTAGAGCCATTCCAAGCGAAGAGAATAGGCTGAATACAACTTCTTCCTCTTCCTTTGTTGCTCCTAGCTGGCAAATGAAGCTCATGCTCTCCTTTAGGGCGATAGCCGTATTTGGAAGTACGCGGAACAAGTGGATGCCTTCTCCAACGTAAGACTTTACAGTTTCAAGGGCAACACCTGCGGCGATAGAAATCACCTTGTGCTGTCCGGGCTTCAAGCTTGACTTGATTCCTGTGCAGACAGTCTCCATCAACCATGGCTTTACTGCTACGACTACATACTCAGCCTTTTCTACAGCCTCGTTATTGTTGGTTGTAGTGAATATGTTAGAGTCAAGAGCCTTGAAAGAGTCAAGGTTAGCCTGGCAAGGATCTGCGATGAACAAGTCTTCAGCCTTGCATATTTTTGCTGAGTAAAGTCCTCTTGCGATGGCTCCACCCATGTTACCTGCACCGATAAATGCTATCTTCATTTTATTGTGATTTTAATAATTTCGTGCAAAGATAATACTTTGTCAGTTAAAAAAGTTAATTTTATGTTTAATTATTGAGTGTGAAGCCCATTTGTTGATATATGCTAGGTTCTTTGAATTTATAGTCATATCTGTGTTCTTTCAGCCAATCAACATACTTTTGAGTGAAACTTTCTTTATATTCATAATATTTGACACGATTTCTTATTTCTATATTTGCGGCTACTGAGTATGCTAAAAAAAATTTAGGAGTATCAGCGATAATATATCTTATGAGTTCTTCATAAATGTATATAATTAAAGGTTTGATCATGTGATGGTATTCTTGTGAAGTCCATCCACTAACATACATTTTTTTGTTTGGGTATTTTATAGCAATATCAAGCAAGCGATCCATAATTCCTCTATAATAGATAGAGTCTTTGCTATAATAGTTCTTACGCATCTCCTGACATACAAGTTCAAAATGTCTATGGTAATCAAAGCCTAAAGAATCAGTTTGGTCAGACATATCTTCCAGATATGATAACCATTTCTCTACCATGCAACTGTCTTTAAGTTCATATAGAGTTGCGTCAGGTTCCTTTTCTTTATTAGGGAAAACTATTTTAGAGTCCATTCCCTTTCCAAACGATAGATGAAGTGAAGAAAATAAAATTACTGTTGTAAGCAATAATGTCTTGATAAGATGTTTCATGGTTAGTTACTGTTTGTTACTTTAACAATGTTTGTATATCATGGCAAACATAGTAAAAATAAGAGAAAACAACCACAATGAGTTGCTTTCTCTTATTGTATTGCAAATACTATGTTCTATTACAAGCTTTCTGCAGGTAGTTCAAAGATAGAGTTTCCTGTTTTTCCTGGGTCTCCAGTCTCGTAACCTCTCTTTAGCCAACGAGAACGCTGAGCAGAAGTTCCGTGGTTGAACGACTCTGGCTGAGTGCGTCCGTAAGCCTGCTGCTGAAGGTAGTCGTCTCCAATCTTTGAAGCGGCATTAAGTCCCTCCTCGATGTCTCCTGCCTCCATAGAGTTGTACTTTGCGTTATCGTGATGAGCCCAAACACCTGCGTAGAAGTCAGCCTGAAGCTCAAGTCTTACATTAAGCTTGTTGCTCTCTACCTGGCTCATTCTTGCCTGCTGCTGAGAAACTTTCTGCAATGTTCCAAGCAGGTACTGGACATGGTGACCAACCTCGTGAGCGATGACATAAGCCTTTGCAAAATCACCCTTTGCTCCATATTGGTTCTCCAACTGGTCAAAGAAGTCAAGGTCGATATATACAGCCTGGTCTGCAGAACAATAGAACGGACCAGAAGAAGATGTCGCATTACCGCAACCAGAACTTACTGCACCACGGAATACAACCATCTTAGGAGCCTTGTATGTCATGTTGCTGTTCTTGAAAATCTCTGTCCAAACATCTTCAGTTCCTGCCAAAACCTTTCCAGCAAACTCGAACTTCTCCTGGTCTGCTGCTGTTGGCTTGTAGTTGCTGCTGCTCTCTACCTTTGGCTGGCTCTGATATGCCTGCCATCCGCTGCTGAGTGCAGAACCTACGCTTCCTGTCTGAAGGTAAGTGAAAATACCTGCAATAAGTGCTATTGCCAATCCTCCACCAGCGGCTACTGTTTTGCCGGAGCCTCTTCTGTCATCTACGTTGCCAGATGATCTTCTTCCGTCTAATCTCATTTTCTATTCTGTTTTTAAGTTTCAAATCCTTATATGTTACAATTGAAAATCGCTGACATGCAACGAAGCAAAGGTACTCTATTTTTCGGACTTTATGCCAAAGTCCTTGTCAATTTTCAACAAAGGTGCTATTATGAAAGGTGGAATGGTGCATATGCATACCCAAATGAAAAAGTTAGTATAGCCAAGTCTTTCTTGTATGTCGCCTGCAATCATTCCTGGAATCATCATTCCCAATGCCATAAGTCCAGTGCAGATGGCGTAATGAGTGGTCGAATATTCTCCCTGTGAAATATAGACCAGGTAAAGTGTGAACGCTGTGAAGCCGAATCCATAGCCGAACTGCTCTATCGCAACCATCAAATATATTACTGGCATATTCACAGTTTGCGTTGCACTAAGGAATACATACACAAGGTTAGGGATGTTCATGAACAGAAGCATCGGGAACATCATCCTTTTTAACCCGTATTTGGAAACAGCGATGCCTCCAACGATACCTCCAAGTACAAGTGCTATTACACCGACAAGGCCATAGACATCGCCAATCACTCCTGTATCCAATCCCAAGCCTCCGTTGCTTGTCGAGTCTTTCATGAAAAGCATGGCTATTTTTCCAAGTTGAGCTTCTCCGAGTCTGTATGTGAAAATGAACAGAAGTGTAATGATAAAATCCTTTATTGTGAATTTGCCTGCAAAGGATTTGAAATTCTTACTAATCTGATTTTTAGTTAGTTTGTTGATTATGTAGTATGCTGCGAATCCCCAAATTGGAATGGTAAGTACAAACAGGTCTGTGCTGAAATGTTCGAAGTGCCTGAAACTTATAGTTATCTTGTATTCAGACAAGAAATTCATAACGCTGATGAATAGCGGGCTTACAGCAATGATGCCTAAAGTAACTATCAGGATGAGCCATGATTTGGAACCCTTGTCTTGGGGTAATGCCATAAAATGGTATATGGAGAACAGAAGAAATAATCCTGCAAGTATGTAGAAGTTTGATTGCCAGGCCTCTGTGAAGGCTGTAATGCTCAACTCCTTGAAGTTGTCAAAGTTCCAGGTCCCGTTGCTGAAATGTTCGACTATTTTGTTGTTGTATAGATGTTGCACAGAGTTAAGCACTGCCCACTGGCATAGAACGGTG
Source organism: Paludibacteraceae bacterium (assembly GCA_045641625.1). Taxonomy (GTDB): domain Bacteria; phylum Bacteroidota; class Bacteroidia; order Bacteroidales; family Paludibacteraceae; genus UBA1723. The sequence continues at coordinate 59,339 of JAZUHH010000017.1, read as the reverse complement.
CTTATGCGATAGAATGTGTTTCTTATTCCGACAAAGAAAGATTGCTGGTTAGTGTCGAGAGAAATAATGTATAGTCCGTCAGCCGCTATGTCATGTGTGGCGGAAGCAAAAGCGCATAGCCAGAAGAACGCCAATGTTGACTGAAGCCAGGAGTCGAGGGACGCAGAGAAAGCCACGCCTGCAATAGATATGGCAATGATAAGCTGCATGAATACTACCCACATTCTCTTCTTTCCGAACAAGTCGAGAATTGGACTCCAGAAAGGCTTGATTACCCACGGAAGGTAGAGCCAGCCGGTGTAATACGCAACATCTGAGTTGCTAAGTCCCATCTGTGAAAGAAATATCACCGCAAGGGTGTTGACCACAAAGTATGGCGCACCCTCTGCCATATAAAGAGTGGGAATCCAAGCCCACGGAGATTTCGTATTCTGCATATTCTTTGTAATAACTTGTGCAAAAGTAAACAAATAAAAATAAAAACGACTGATAAAAGTGAATTTATCAGTCGTAAAACTTCAAACCTTTCGTTGTTTAGTCGTTGACTTTCTCTGGATACATCAAGTCGTACTTGTTTGCGATTTCCAATGCGGCATTTTCATGCTTCTCCATAATTTCCCTTTCGCCCTCGCCCTTGTCGTTGATTCCGCAAAGGTGAAGTACACCATGAATGATGACGCGAAGCAGCTCCTGTCTGAATTCTGTGCCGAATTGCTCCGAATTGCTCCTTACAGTGTCGATACTTACAACGATGTCCCCTGCAATGCGGTCTCGCTCTGTGTTGTCGAAAGTGATAATGTCTGTGTAGTAGTCGTGCTGCAAGAACTCTTTGTTGACCTCAAGGATATGCTCGTCAGTGCAAAAAAGGTAAGACAATGTTCCCACTTTCTTGCCATGAGTCGCTGCGACTTCCTTGATCCACGCGATCAAATTTTTCTTTTTCAAACGTGGCATATTCAAGTCCTTGAATTCTTTTTCTAACTCTAATGGCATATTTTTTCGCTATTTGTTTATTTTAGTACTGCAAAAATAGTCATAATTATTTAAAAATCACTTATATTTGCACTTAAAGAAGATGAAAATAAGATGAAATACGGATTGATTTCAACCATAGTTACATTTTTTTCACTTATCAATGTGAATTTTGTTGCGGCAGAGACTGTCGTTTCTGGCTGTAACAGGACTTATGCGGGTAAAGAATTGAATTTGTGCAAATATGTAGAAAGAATATCAAACAAGAGCGAGGTCGTCTCTGTCGCCCAAGTGGACAGCAGCGGATGCTTCTCGTTCGCAATAAATATAAAGGAACCGTGTCAGCTCTTTATAGACGGAGATGCCCAGCGCGGTTTCTTTTTGTGCTATCCAAACAAGAACTATCAGGTCGAAATAGCGGACTACAGGGAGCGTACTATCCAGCAGAAGCTTCAGCCTTACTTCGTTCCGGACGAGTATCTTGTCTTTATTTCGGACATGACCAAGTCCGATGCGAACTACAAGGTGCTAGAGCTTGAGGACGCTATGGACTTCTATAACCTAAAGGTGCTCAAGTCAAAATATGACGCTGACACTCTTGAGTTCTCACAAAACGACCTGAAGAGGGTTTTCAGTGATTTTGATTCCGATAACTTCCTTGCAAAGTACAGGGACTATCGTATTTTGTTGTTGTTTAACCAGTTTACAGGCAATGACAGGACTCCGGAAGTTTGCAAAAGGCTTTCAAGCCTGGGAGTTGGTGTTTCAAATCCTGCGTTTTGGGACGTGTTCAACAGTACATTCAATGACTTCGTTGCAAACACGGTCGGAACTGAAGATTATTTCATTTTCAAGAGAATTATCGACGAAAGCAATGCAAAGATGCTTGTTTCTCACCTTCGCGAAAAATTCAAGGTAACAGACAAGGAATTGCTAGAGCTTGCCAGCATCAAGATTCTGGCAGATTTGGTGCAGAACAAGGATTTCTCTACGGAAGCCGTGTTGAAGCTTATGTCCGAGATGGGTCCGTATGTGAGCGAGAAAAACAGGCAGCTTCTTATAGATGTGGCATACCTGTCAAGCGTTGGAATGATGGGAAGTGTGGCGAGTGACCTGAACTGCATCGACAAGGACGGAAACAAGCACACGCTTCACGAGTTTGAGGGTAAGTACATCTATTTGAACTTCTGCAACACGCGTCTGCAGAGATGCGAGAAGGATTTGCGCATACTCGAGCGTTTCGCCCAGACATTTGCGCCAAACCTTGTTGTCGTGAATGTGTTCCTTTACGATGACTTGAGCAGAATAAAGAGGGTTTCCGAGGTCTATGGCAAAGGCTTGCAGAACTGGTATGTGTGGGGTGCCGAGGATTCCGACCTTGCAAGAAAAGTATTCAACGCGCGCAGTGTTCCGTCCTATTTCGTAATTGACGGCAAGGGCAAGTTCATGCTAAGCAGGAATGCGGAGCCTAATGACGAGACAAGATACTTCATGTTGAGACTTTTCGGCATGGCAGACTAAAATAGTGAAAACAGAAATTTTAATAGTACACAGTAAATAGACAATGGAAGAAAACAAACAAGCTTGGGGCTCCAGAATTGGCCTTATACTTGCGATGGCAGGAAATGCAGTAGGACTGGGAAACTTCCTCAGATTCCCAATTCAGGCAGTGCAGAACGGAGGAGGAGCATTCATAATTCCTTATCTCATATCTTTCGTCTTGCTTGGACTTCCTCTTCTTTTTATTGAGTGGAGTACAGGAAAGTTCGGAGGAATTGCCGGACACCATTCTCCCCCTATGATTATGCAGGAGCTGGACAAGAGGCCTGTCTGGAAGTATTTGGGCTCGATGGGTATTTTCTGCAGTATCTTTATCTGTGCATACTATGTTTATATAGAGAGCTGGACGCTGTCATACGCACTTCATTCCGTGGTCGGAACTTTCTATGGAATGAGCGAGAAGGAGGTTGCAGACTTTTTCGGCAAATATCTTGATTTGGGAGTCTCGACATCGTTCCTGCCTCATGATACCTTCATCTGTTTCCTTGCATGTCTTGTCTTCAACATCTGGATTTTGTCCAAGGGAATCAAGAACGGAATAGAGAAGGTTGCAAAGATTGCTATGCCTTCGCTGCTTGTGTTCGGAGTGTTCCTTGTTATTCGTGCCTATACTTTGGATAAAGGTGATTCGGGAGCTTCATTCGACAGTATGGACGGATTCAATTATCTTTGGACTCCTCAGTTGGATTCTTTGACAAACCCTAAGGTGTGGCTTGCGGCAGGCGGACAAGTGTTCTTCACAATGTCGCTTGGAATGGGTTGTATCCAATGTTATGCATCGTATATCAAGAAGCATGACGATATTGTACTGAACTCGTTGACAGCTGGCTTTACAAACGAGTTTACGGAAATCATTTTGGGAAGCGCCATTATTTTCCCTATTGCCGTGGGCTATTTCGGAGTTCCTGTCGTGTTGGAGATGATGCAGAACGGTGCGTTCAGTCTTGGCTTCAAGACTCTGCCTTATCTGTTCTCCCAGTGGGGACCGTTCTTGTCAGCTGTAGCGGGTTTGTCGTTCTTTGGTCTGCTTTTCTTCTCGGCAGTAACGTCTTCGCTTGCGATCTCAACACCTATGGTTGCATTCTTTACAGACAGCTACAAGTGGAGCCAGAAGAAGGCTTCGTGGATTTATGGCGTGGTTCTGTTCTTCTTGGCTTTGCCTCCGGTTTTGTTCTTCGACAAGGGAGTGTTTGACGAATATGACTTTTGGGCAAGCACAATCTCATTGTTCTTCTTTGCGATGATAGAGGCGATCGTGTTCTCTTGGATAATGGGAGTGAACAAGGGATGGCGTCTTATCCACTATGGTTGCGAGGTCAGATTGCCTGTGTTTTTCAAGTACGTGCTTAAATATGTCACTCCGGTGATGATGATTATAATCTTTGTTACTGCTACGATTAAGCCTAAGGACGACGATTGGAGCCAGTTGTCATTCTCAGGTTGGGAACTGGACAATTCTTCATTGATCGGAGTGCTTACCCACAAGGGTATTGGCTCGAATTCATCATGGGTAGCAGACCACTATTACTCTGATTATGTAGGAGAGATTACTGAAGTTTCAGATAATTCCGTTACAATTATTAACGGAGATAATATAAATAGAGTATCTTTGCCTGTGGACACAAAGCCTGTTGTCAGTGTGGGTGACAAGGTGGAGCAGGGTAGCCCATTGAGTGCCGGCAAAGTCTATAACAATGTCATGTATATCGACTTGACGCGAATAATGCTTCTTGTTGTGCTTGGCATTCTTTGCGTCATGATATATTTTGCTAACAAGAATAATAAGAAACTAAAGATAGAGGAGGAATAGTTATGTGTGGAGCCGCTATAGCAATGCTGCTTTTGGTTCAGATACCGATTGCCGCAATAACTGTATATTTCTATGTCAAGGTGCTTAAGAGCAAGAAGCCAAGAGCATAGCCTGACAGTTCATGTATTACACTTTAATACAATCCTGATTATGATTAGAAGAATAATTTTTGCAATAGCTTGTCTGCTTTCTTTTTCTGTAGCTCAGGCTCAGGAGCAGACATACGATAAGACAAGATTTACAAACGGTCTTGAACAGATAGCTAATTCCAATCGCAACTATTTCAAAAATGCTGGTTGGATAGAGAATAACTGGTTTCTTCTTAGCAACTGGTATCCTGAAGTTCTACTGATAAAGAATGAGGACAAGGCTCAACTAGCTAAAATCATCAATTCTCAGGAATCTGTCCGCAGGTTTCAGGCTTTGAATGCAAAGAAGATAGACGGTATTCCTCTTTCATTCCAAGAGATAGAGGAGTTTAATATTTACCTTTGGAATGAGCTTGACAACCAGGTGAAGAATATGTATGGCTATTAAAATAATGAGACATATTTTATCTGTTGTGCTCGTACTATTCTATAGTGCGAGTGCTTTTTGTGTAACACTTTCCGAGGAGGATCTAAACAAGCCTGTGAGTATCCAAGAGTATATCATGCTTGAGGCTCAGTTGAATGAATTGAACGAGAAAATAGGCGTTTATGATTTCGTTGGACCTTTCTACCAAGGTAAAGCTATGGTCGTAAAGGGTGACAAAATGGGATTCATAAACAAAAGTGGAGATCTTGTCATTCCTCTGTCATTAAGAGCTAATAGATCCATTGATGAATATGAATCATTGGATTTTTCTGACCTTGTATTTGTGAAGGGGCTTTATGCTGATGAAGATAATGGAGTGATTGATGAAAAAGGAAACAGACTTACTCCCGAAGGTAAAATGTTGAGGCTATACAAGGAATATAGCGATTGGCAGACCTATGATTCTTCTATTGACAAAGCTGACAAAGGTGTCATTATAGCCGAGATTGAACAGGCAGATGGAGGTACTAAGTCTTTTATTTTCGAGAATGGTGCTTTGGTATATGTTATGGATAACGACTATCCTATATTGCATGAACAAACAGGTCGATGCCTAAAGGAGACCATTGACGGAAAGACAACCTTTATCGGTGAAAAAGGTTCAAAGAAATTGGGCTATGAAGATGTATTCAACTCAGGAAGTGCTTTCATCCCTAATCCCGAAGTTCCTTGGGTAAAGGACGGAAAGAGTGCCTTTATTATGAACCGTCATGGAAGGTATGGTATTGTAGATGAGAATTGCAATGTCTTGCATCCCTTTCTTCATAACTTTGTTTTGCAACATTTGAATGGTTTGGCAATTCTTTATCATGGTAAAGATGTTGAGGACGAAATGGGTGATTCAAGGTACCTAATGTATTGTGATGTCTATAAGGACGGTAAAAAGATTGTAAAGGGTGCGAGTCCTTATATGATGGAGCCCTCTTCGTTTCCGTTTGTCTTTTTCCACGGATTGACACCCGAAAAGATGAAGGAAATAAATTCTATGCTTGGCGTTAATCTTCCGATGTCAACTAAGGAGTCGTTTATTTTGACTCAGCAGGGCGAGAAGGTTGACAAGTACCCTTGGGGTGAGAATTTCTTGAAATATATTATTGATGCTAATGATATTATTTCGTGGCAGTTGGTAGATGCCAACGGTAAGAAAGTCATAGACAAGAATTTCTTTTTATTGGCAATGACTGACAAGTATCTGAAAATTGCAGTTGATGCAGAGTCTTACAAGGAGTACATAATTGATAAAGAAGGAAATATGAATGCGCTTCCTTCATTAAAGTACGATATGTTTAAGTTTATAGAGTTTGGCGCTCTTGAGTTCGAAAATTCAAGTTGTTACAGTCGTGCTTTTGGTGTTCTTCTTCCCTATAATTATCTGCTTTCAAAAAAGGATAACAAGGAGAATGCAAGTAATTATTTTTTTGACACTCTCATTTGGAGTAATAGATACGTCGAACATTCTTATACTACTTATAAATTTGTTGGATATTATTCTGATGGACTGCTTCGAGTAAAGAAAGACGGGAAGTGGAAGTTTTTGTTATGAGATAGATAATAGCTGTGTTTTAACTTTATATTGATGAAGAGCATAATGTAATTATATGAAATTAAAGGTACTTTTCTTTTCAGTTTTGTTGTCAATGTTTTCAATACAAACTTCATCTGCTTCGGATTATGATGAGGATTATGCTTCGGATTATGATGAGGATTATGATGTAGATGAAGATGTTCCCGACTCTATGATATTCAGTTGGAACAAAAGTGCTATTAACTATAGCGTCTCTGGTACGGTGGATGGCTATGAATATGTTGATCTTGGCTTACCAAGTGGCTAAAAATGGGCAGCCTCTAATATTGGAGCAAAAGTGCCCGTCGAGTATGGCGAATATTTAGCATGTGGAGAGGTTGGTCCCAAAGATCGTTATGATGAAGATAATTCTTTTATAAGTTCTTTGAGTATCGAAGAATTAAAATCTATGTCTATAATTAACGAAGATGGTAATTTAACAGCATTATATGACGCAGCTGCTATCAACTGGAGCGAGAATTGGAGATTGCCTACAGTAGCAGAATTTGAAGAACTGATAAATAACTGCGTATTGTCAGAGATAACATTGTGTGGTGTGAAGGGGTATAGGTTTGAAAGTAAGAAGATAGGAAACAATAATTGGATTTTCCTTCCATTGGCAGGTGAATTTTATCGTAATTCAATAGATGATGCAGGTTCTCGTGGAAGCTATTGGAGTTCAACTTTGAGTGGATTGAATGCATATTACCTTTATTTAGGTTACAACAGTGCGTTTACAGAACGGGTTATACGTTCAGTGGGGTACACTGTTCGTCCTGTGGTAAAAGAATAATTCGTATTGTTTTTTTTTATATATCAGTTATCTTGATAATACAAAAGGGAGCATGCCAAGTATGACACGCTCCCTTTTGATTATTGATTCTGTATTATTACTTCTTAATCTTGATCTCTACACGGCGGTTCTCCTCTGGGTTGTCGCTGATAGGACGGCTTGAACCCTTGCCTTGGTATGAAAGGCGGATTTTTTCGATGCCGTTAGCCTCAAGGTAATCAACTACTGCCTTTGCTCTCTCTTTAGATAGCTTTAGGTTAATCTCCTCTGGACCATCTGCAGAAGCGTGACCAACAACCTTCATCTTTGCGTCTGGGTTCTCCTTCATGTACTTAACAAGGCCATCAAGAGTCTCGTTAGACTCAGGAGAAAGAGTTGCGCTGTTAAGGTCGAACTTGATGTTGTTGAAACTTGTAGAGCGTCCCTTCTCGATGTTGTCTGCAATAGCCTTTGCTACGTCGTCAGCATTGTTAGCCTGAACTAGTGCGTCAGGCACAGTGTCTGTCAATGCCTCGATACTGTCTGCTATAGCCTGAGCCTTAAGGATAGAATCGTTGCGAAGACTGTCGATCAAAGCCATCTGTTTTAGTGTCTCCTCGTCTGGATTTTCGTTGTACTCAGTTGTTCCGCAGACAAAGTCCTTCTCGTTGTCGCATGCTTTGAATATGAATCCGCAGAACAAAAGAATCATGAAAATAACAGGAATCCACTTGCACTTGCAAGAAGCGCATGAATCGTCCGGTGTGATCTCCTTTACCTTTCTTTCTGTTGGTGCAGGAGCTGAGAATGCCTGGGCAGCGATTGCCTGTGCTTCCTCGACTGTAGGCTCTTCTGCAACAAACTCACCGTTCTCTACTTTTGGCGAAACGTGTGCCTTGGCTGTTGCTGCCACCAAGTCGAAACCGTTCAAGGCCTCTAGTCTGAAACCGCCTCTTTCGCCTGGTCTTGAAGTCTTCTCGAACTCGGCAACCTCAATGCCATATTCCTTACCGATTTCTACAGCCTTGTCGAAATCAGCCTTAGTCCAAACTTCAACAAGAGCAAGCACTGTTCCGTCAGCCAACTTGATAGTCTCATCATCACGCTCGAAATAGTCTCTCTCTAGGTTAGGATAGTCCTTTTTTCTGGACATGTCAGCGAAAAGTGAATCGCCCTTCTTGCTGCTTAGTGACTCTGGGAATGCTTTGTTCAAATCCTCTAGAGTTGACTCTGGGTGAAGAATAAGGTATGCGTTCACTATACCAAGTACGGTGCGGCTCTGAGCCTTTCCGTAAACTTTAATCTTACTTGCCATATATTTACTCCTTTATATGTGATTGTATTTCTAATTATTCAACTGGAATTTCAACTTGAATCCGAAGTCAGTGTTGATGATCGGATAAGAAGAAGAAACCTTTGGATGCGAAGCGGAACGGTCGAAGTAGAACTGGATGTTAAACGAGTTGCTTACCACGTATTCTGCTGTGAATGAAAGGCTGAAGTTCTTAAGTCCGCTGTTAAGCTCGCTCAAGTTCTCCTCTATCTTTCTGATGAATGCATCCGTATTCTTGAACGAGATGTCAAGACCAAGATTCAAGTCGTTGCTGACCTTCTTCTGCTTCTTTCCGTCTCCTCCGATACCAAGAATTGCGCCGAAGTCGTCAATTCGGTATCCTGTTCCGATGACTAGCTCCTTTCCATAGCTCTCGACAACCTGAAGGGCAGGAACGTCAAGGCTGGCAGTTCTGTTCTTCTTGTACTCAAGCTTCATTCTCACGCTGTTCTTTAGCGATGCGTTTACTCCGATAAGCGGGTTGAACTGCTCGTTGTAGTTTACGCTGCTCACTGCGTAACGAGTTGAAAGGTACTGAGGAGCATCGTTGTCCGAATGGTTTACAACTCCATATTTGCCGTCTGCCAATGCGCCCCAGTCAGAGAATGCCTCGTAGTTGTTTATGTTGAATGTGCATCGGTAGCCGTGAGTGATGTTGAAAGTCTTGAATGTCTCCTTCAAGCCAGTAGCCTTGTTCAACAAGTCGAATGTAAGCTTCCAGTTAGGCAGCATGTTCCAGAATGCAGGACGTGGATTTGCTCGCTTTATAGTCTTGCCATCCTTGTCCAATGAACGAGTGTCAGGAAGCGGTGAGTGAGTGTCGCTTAGGCTCTTTCCTCGGTAGGCTGCCATAAATGCTGGCACCAAGATGTCACTTGTTGTGTAAGGTACATCCTCTGCGCCGTATCTGTCACTTCCGTTTCTTGTTCTTATGTCGTCCACAACATTGGCCTGCATCATGTGGATGTTGTTGATGAACTCGTCGAACAGATGGCTGTTCACTTTCGCTCCCTTAAACGCAGTGCGAAGGGCAATAGTTGAATGTGACATGTTGCCGCGGAACTCTGACAAGTCCGAATCTATGCCGGACGAATTCGAATAGTAGTATGTGTTCATGTTGTCAGAGTGGCTGTATGCTCCGTTCAAGTCAATCTTCACGCCAGGGAAAGGCTCGACCTGAGATCTCAACTGAATGTCAAGGTTGGTTGTCTCCTGGATAGGAGTAGCAGACATTCCGTCAGAGATTCTGTGGACAAGGCCACGGTCGATAGTAGATGTTCTGAAATCCTCTCTGTTATAGAATCCGAATGTGAAGTCTGCGCCAGGGTTGTGGGCCTGATCCATTCCGAAGAATCCGCTTCCCTTGTTGTATCCGTTGATTGTAAGCGCATCGGTGTATCTGTAGTTTGCAGATACGTTTCTAACCATCATTAGGACTCTTGCCATGCAGTCAACGACTTTGTTCTCCTTGACCCTCTTGGCTGTAATCACAACATTGATGTTAGTTGCGTCTGCCGAAGGAATAAGGTTGATTGCGTTGGCGTCAATGACCTCGTGCTTTACAGTATATGGGTTGCCGTCCTTGTCAGTCGCTGTGACAATAACCTTTGTCGCGCCAAGTCTGTGGCTGATACGGGTCTTGTTGCCCTGCTTTAGCCTTATGTTCTTGCGCTCATAAGTCTTAGGCTTGTTGTCTTCCTCCTTCTTCTCCTTCTCTTCCTCTTTCTTCTTCTTTGTTGAGTTAGGCTTTCTGCTGTTGAACTTCTTGTTTACGTTCTTCAAGTAGTCGCTCTTGTTGTACAAGGTCTCGAGATTCAAGCGAGTGTCTCCGCTCCAGTTTCTCTTTGACATTGCAATGTTCAAGTCTGCAGAATTCCTCTCGTTAAGGTCAAGGGTCACACCTTTCTGCCAGTTGTAGTCAGCAGAGTATTGTGCGTTCGCAGTGATCCAGTCCAAGTAAGGAAGCTTGTTTATAGGAACATTGTATGAAGCGTTAAGTCTCTGGTTGTAGATGTACGGAGAACCGAAGTGTCTCAAGCTTGACTTGACAGTGTCCTTCCATCTCTCATACCACAACTCGTCCTCGTTGTTGTCGAACAAGTATTTGCGCTCAGCCTCCTCAAGGCTTGCCTCCGCCCATTTCTGTGCATCGTTCAAGTAACCTCTGTTTACAGGAGCGTCACGATAGATATAGTTGCCGTCCGCGTCAGTTCCTGCGCGGAAGATCTCATCAATCGTGCTGTTCATTGAAGTCGAGAAGTTGACCTTCAATGCCTTTGTAAGGTTCCACTTGATGTCAGCGTTTCTGTCCCATGTCCAGTCCTTGTCCCAAGACATACAGCTGAATGATGTGTCTCTTACTACAGAGTTAGAGAAGTCTCTTAGCAGTACCTCGTTGTAATATCTCTTCATTGAAGTCGAGAATGACAAGTTGGTTGGCAAGTAGTAGAAGTTGAAGTCGCGAATCAGCTTCCAGTTGTTATTCTTTAAGAACTTGACCTTCTTGAAAGGCTCGACTGGTTTAGGAGACAACGAGTAGCTGTAGTTGAAGTCTCCGTTATAGTTTTGAGTCTTGTCATATACTGTCTCCGGATCCTTCTCTGTTCTCTTGTTGTAACCGACTGAGAATGAGAAGTTGGCAGGATCGTAAGGCATAGGCTTCTTCTTGGAAACAATTCCAACGCGAACATTAGTAAGGGCGTAGCTTGTAAACTCGTTGATAGTCAAGCTCTGGGCCTCCACCTCTTTTCTTATGCTGTCAGCATTTGCCTTTATATCCTTGTCGTTGTAAATGTCAAGAGCATCGTTCAAAAGCACGTCAGTGTCAGTTGGGTCATACTTTGGCTTCTCCTTCTCTCTGCTGTAAGAGATAGACAAAGGCATGTTCACTCTGGCTTTCTCTGGGAAGAACTTGCCCAACTGAAGAGTAGTTGACATGTCCAAAGTATAAGTGTCCTCCATGTTTCGGTCCATGACATTTGCCTCAAGTCCACCGAATCCGGTAGTCTCGATTCTTCCTGTCGCGTCGAAGCTTGCGAAGTCGGATAAAGTGAAGCCCATCTTTGCCAAAGCGGCCCATCCTCCGTCCTCGTTGAATCCTGTCATTCGCATTTCGTCAACCCAGATTTCGGCAGATACATTCTGTCCGTCCTCGTTCTTAACTCCGATCATCATCGAAGTTACGTCTGCAAACGTAGGGTTACCGACAACGGTCATGATGTTGAATCCGTCCATCTCGCTGTATCGGTCAACATTTGATACCTTGCCGCCTCTTAGTCGGTCTTTGTTTCTGCGGAGCTTCAAGTTGGTGAAGTCTTCGAAAGCAAAGTCTATTTCGTTTTCCTTTGGCCAGATTTCGGTGTCAAGAGTTGCGTTTGGCTGAGTCAGCTTCAAAGGAACCTGATACTCGTAGTAGTTCTCTGTGAAATCATTACCCAAACGAACGAACAAGTGAAGTCTGTTGTCCGGTACCTCGTAAACTGGGTTTATCAAGTTCTCGGCATGGACGTACATCTTGAATCTCTCGTACTGTCTGGCATCGAAAGAAGTGGTCTTGTAAACTCCAGCGGCTGCCTTAGGCTCCAGGTTGGAAATTGCAAGAAGCATAGACTTCTCGTTCTCTTCTCTTGCTTGCGGCTGGCTAGGGTCGTAGGAAACTTTTACATCAGGTGGTCTGCGGTATCCGATAGGTTTCTTGTTCATGTCCTTCTCCTTGTCAATGACAGAGATCTGGATCGCATCCACATTTGTTGTGCTTCCTTCCTCTGGGAACAGCTTGGTATCCCTCTTGTAAACCTTCCAGTTTGTCTTTGTCAACTCCAAAGCTCCGAAGCGTAGGAATGTCTCGTCCTGGAATCCAGTCAAGTACATACGGATGAATCGGATAGAGTTGAATCCGGAAATTTCACCCTGCTTGAAGTATTTGTTGGCATCGCGGACAGGAATTCGGAACTGGTACCACTTGATAGGGCGCTTTTCCTGGTTCACTGTGTTCTGAACTGACTTTGAGCAGTTCACGATGAAGTTGTCGGCCCATAAAGTCGAGTCCTCGAACATCTCGCGGGAAATGTTGACAACGTACTCGTAGTACATTTCCTTTGTGTTGACATTGTTGTCTCCGTTCAAGTCCTCGGTATTAGGGTATGTGGTAGAAGTGGAACTGAACTTGCTGTTGTTGTCCGCAGTCGAGTTTCCTTCCATACCGTTGTAGTATTTGTATCTGCCAAGCACTCCCATTCTCTCGCTGTCCCAATCGTCTCCGCGATAGTGGTGGAAGTCATCTCCTGCAGGGTCCGAAAGCACTCTGCTCATGTAGTCGGACTTGATGTTGTTAGCCTTTGCCAACGAGTCCATGTACTGATAGAAGCGACCGTACGAAGCCATGTATGTCTTCTCCTCCTTGTCGTTCAATCCGTTAAGACCGTAGTCCTGGTTCGCAAGATCGCTGTTGTCGAATGCGCTGTAGTTGGTCTTGCGTGGAGTGCGTCCCCAAATCAAGTCGTCGCATACAAGCTGGTTGCTGCTGGTCGGAAGTCCGTCCTCGTGCTGAAGTCGTCCGTCCTTCAGGATGTCCTCTGAGATCTCTCCCAAGTTGAACACCAGCTTACCGTATGAGTTCCTGTTTATTCCAAGGCTGTCAGCCTCTGCCCAAGGGTCCATCAACCAGAACTGCAGATACTCGATGTTGCTTTTTTCGAAGTCAGTCTGGTCAAGTCTTCTCATGATACCTCCCCAACGATTCTCAGGACGAAGCAAAAGTCCAGTCTCTGGATCGATTTGAGTTACATCAAGGTTGTACATACCTCTTTCCCTTGGATAGTATGCAATGTTGAATGTGGTAAGTGTGGAAGTCTCACCCCAAGTCAAGTCTCGGTGCTGATATATCTCTCGTTCCTTTACCTCGCGGACGAAATGGTTGGATTTTTCCTCAGCCGAAATAGCCTTTATCCTGTTCTCGTTTCTTTTCTGGAAAATGTTGTCGATGTGGTACCATGCGAAATGCGCACGCTGCAAACCGGACCTGATGCTACCAAGAGAGTCGATAGGATCCCAGAAAGTGTCTCTTGGACGGATTAGATTCAATCCTCCAAGTTGAGTTTGCATTGTCATGTACTTTCTTGCGGGAACAGAGGCAAGCGTCCACGATGTGGCTGCCATCAAGCTGATTTTGCTTTCTGAACCTTCGAAGTCATCAATGTATGAGGCGCTTTCTCCCTTTTTGTCCTCGATTCCGGATCCGTGTCCCGGAGAAAGTTTCGCGAACTCTCCGCTCAATGTGAACTGAGACGGTGCAGTTGCGTTGATTCCTGGAATTGCGTTTGTTATCTTGGTCAACCAGTTGCTCTGTGTAGAGTACGAGCCGTTGAATCCCCAGATTGTGTTCGAGATAGGCTCGTAACCGTTTGAAACCTTGTCTGTAAGAGGCTTCTCGGAAAGATGCATTACTGTTGCGCCCAACGAGAAGTGGTCGTTAAAGGCATATTCAAGGTTTGTTCCGACCAAGCTCTTCTGCTGAGTAGAGAACATTGACTTGCTCTCAAGAGTCACGTTGACCTGCTGGTTGCTTGCAAGTACGCTCTCGTCAAGGATGCGCACAATTCCCATGCTGTAGTCAACTGTATAGCCGACATTTTCCTGAAGCTGACGACCTCCGGCTGTAACCTTCACGCTTCCTCTTGGAATCTGAGTGGCGTTGAGTCTGATTTCGCTTCCGGAAGTTGATTTGTACTCTCCGTTCAAGTAGAACTTGTTCTTCTCCGCAACCTCTTCGGCTCCGGTCTTCGTCAATGAGTAAAGTTCTGGGAAAGTATATTTCTTTGCGATTTCCTTGTTAAGTATTCTTCTCTCCAAACCTGAACCGAATGGCTCGACCAAAGGAAGTATGACGCGACCTTGTGCGGCAAGAACTGTAAGGCCTTCAAGGAAGTCGAACTTTCCGTCCTTTGCGGCACGGTGCTTGCTGTTAAGTCGGTCCATTCCCAAAGTCTGGATCAAAGGCTTGTTCTCTAGTCCAGTCTCTGCAGGAAGGTCTGTCCTGTAGTAAGAAGTCGAATCTCCGTGATAGTTGTATCTGATGTCAAGTTTGAACTTCTCCTCCTGAATGTTGTATCCGCCGATGTTATAGACGTTCTTCATCATCAGCTTCCATAGATGCTCGTTCGAAGGATTGTTCGAAGTAGCTTTCAGCAACTTAACGAAAAGCGATGAGCTTCTCGCCGAAGTCGTGTCGTTCGATATCTTTTTGTTGATGTTGTCCGTAGTTAACTCTCCGACCTTGAAAGTCTGTCCGTTGTATGTATATTCGTATGCTACGGCCAGCGCCTCGTCGTCGTCAACGGCTGCTCGCAAGGAGATGTAACCCAACTCCTCGTTCAATGTATATTCGTTTGAAGAAAGCATTCGGGCATTGACAATCGCCTCGTAGTCGCTTCCGTTCTCAAGAGGGTATTCGAAGTTGCCCTCGATCAGTTTCTCTACGCCATTGTCAACAGCAGTAGGCTCGCGAAGGAACGCGTTGCTTTTCGATGACAATGCCGAGTACATGTTTCCGTTCTTGTTGGTTGGGAAAGACTTCTCGTCATTGAAATATGTGCCAGTCAAAGGATTCTTGCTCTGTGCCAAGTCCTTGAAAGCCAAAATGTTTCTTGTCGTTGTGTTCAGGCTGTTCGAGTTGCGGTTCTTGTTAGTTATCCAAACCTCTATCTTCTTGATTACAACGCCAGAGTTAATGTTCGGAGCCGTTGTCATCCACTTGTCATAGTTGTGGTAGAAGAACTCGTCGATGAAGAAGTGTCTGTTCTCGTCATAGTCAAGGGCGGAAATCATGAACTCGGTAGTCTGGCTTCCGTTCTTTGTGCTTATAGTCTTAGACTCGCTCTCCTGCTTTGACACGACAGCAGAAACCTTCAACTTTCCGTACTGAAGCTGTGTCATTATACCGAACAGTGAAGTGCTTCCCGGTATAAGGGTAGAAGAAAGAGGAAGGGACACATGTCCGACTTCAATTTTCTTGATTATGTCGTCCTCCTTGCCTTCGTAGCCCAGCTTGACAAGCTCTTTGTCCGCGTCGAAAGTGGATTCCGTGTTGTAGTTCAAGTTGAACTTGATTCGGTCTCCGACAGTACCGTTGGCGGAAATCTGAATCTTAGCGTCGAAGTCGAAGCTGGAACTCTTTCGGTTACGCTCTGAGATGCTCGGGTTCTCGCGTCTCAAGATGCTGCCTCCAAGCTTAAGCTCCACTGTTCCCTGAGTCTTTAGCTTGACACCTCCAGGACCGAAGATCTTGTCTCCCGCAGTACCTAGACCAACTTCTATATTGCTGAGTGATAGTTTGTTGCCCTTGTCTGCATTCTCTTCATTCTTCTCGAGCCAATAGTTTGACATACTCTGCTCAAGCATGTAGTCTGTGTATTCGGTCGCGTTAAGGGCAAAAGGAGTCGCTACCTCCAAGTTTCCAATCTTGCGGTAGAAAATATAGAGTCCTGTGTTTGGATCATATTCAACTTCTGAAACGTAGTCCGTTCCACTCTTGACGTCAATCGCGCTACGTTTGTTCAGGTTCTCATAGTCGCCAATTTCGGTACTCTTGATCGGGTATCTTAGTTTGGATGTGTCATGTCTTGCCTCTTCGACTGATGGTTTCTCCTCGTCGGAAGTAAGCACCACGTCGTCCTGAGCAAAAGAGCTGACGGATGAGATGGCAAGCATCACGCAAGCCACTACCCATTTGACTATATCTTTTCTGTTATCTATTGACATTCTTTGTGTAATGAATTGATTTTGTCTGCTTTGTACAGTTAAAATCTTTTCTGTTTTATAATTTTCTTAATGCTTCCTTAATTAACTTCTCGACAGGAATAGAAGGCTCTCCCTTGATGATTTCAGTAACAACCTTTTCTGCTGCGGACTGGACGTATCCAAGCATTGTGAGAGCAATGACAGCCTCGTTCTTGACCTGGCTGCTTGGACTCGAAGCAGTTGACAATGGTAGGGCGCCGTTTGATTCTGCCGCCAAGCTCTTCATCTTGTCCTTGAGGTCGATGACAATCTTCTGGGCAGTTTTTGGACCCACTCCCTTAACCTTCTTGATTGCGTTCGAGTTGTCGCTTTCAATGATTTGTGCCAGTTCTGCCGGTGTGTACGAAGATAGAATGGTACGTGCAGTGTTTGCTCCGACTCCGGATACGCTGATCAGGAGCTTGAACAATTCCCTTTCCATTTTGTCGGAAAAGCCGAAAAGCAGGTGCTCGTCCTCCCTGACAATCAGGTGTGCGAACACTTTCGTGTTATCTTTGCCTTGATGTGGCTCAAGGTAGGCGTATGTTGTAAGAGATATGTTAAGCAGGTAACCGACTCCGCCTGCCTCTATTGTGCAAGAGGTTGGAGTTAGCTCGCTTAATATTCCCTTTATATAGTCATACATAAGTGTAAGTTATATAGATTACTTCCAATTAAGTTGCAAAGATAAAAATAAATGCAGAACAAAGAAAATTTTTTAACGGAAAAGACTTCTGTCTGTGCTTAAAGTAAACAGTAAATAGTGTAAACGGACTTTTATTTGTTATTCTTCTGTTATATTCCAGTGGCCCTTTTGCCATATTGGGGATATACATAATTCTCCAGAAGCAGATTCTACAACCAAATTTATTTTCCAGACTGAATCCGATCTTTTTTTTGAGAGCATTCTAAGATACCCATCACTAATTACGTTTCCTTTTATGTAAACTATAGAGTTACCCATACTGTCTGTAAACGAAAAGTAATGGTATGCAACAGTTCTTTCATTTCCTTCATTGTCGTAGGAGTGCAAAGAAACTGGTTTTGATATATTTATCGTTTCAGGAATCGGTACTTCATTTCCAAGACTAGTTGAAGTTGGCTTGTTGTTGGAGTCGGTGAATTCCAAGACTGCTGTATAGCCATTGCACGCACCTTTTATGTTTAAGTTGGCTGCACTGATATTTAAGCAAATAATGATTGCAACAAGTGAAGAAATCAAGTTTTTCATATAGCTGCAGACGTTAAGTTTTGTTCAATGCGCAAATATATAGGTTTTGAACAATAATTATAGGGTAAAAATGAAAATTGTAGGTTGTAGTGTAAGAAAATATAAATTAAGTGATTAATTTTATCGCCGGAAACACAAAACAATCTTAATAAATCTATTTTCATGAAATCAAAAACTTATGTGGCTTTAGCCGCATTGACACTTTTCTCTTCAGCTTTTGCGGCTCCGCCTGCGACATCGGCAGGGTGGACAATGGTCTTTAATGATGAGTTCGACGGTAATTCTCTGGACAAGAGCAAATGGAATCCTACCTATAATTGGGGACACACCCATAACCATCAGGCCTATTGCGTCGAAGAGAATGTATCGGTTTCCGACGGAAAGCTAAAGATCAAGGCTGAGTCCCGCCGACACCCGGATGCTCCTCCAACTTGTTCCAACGGAGGAAAGACCTATTCGCTTGACTATACTTCCGGAGCTATTGATACAAGAGGTCACTTTGAAATGAACGGAGGTTACATTGAAGGCCGCTTCAAAATGCCTTCGCAGCTTGGCACTTGGCCTGCATTCTGGACTTTGCAGGATGGATGGCCGCCAGAGATTGACATTTTCGAGGTTCCACATGAAAGAAATCTTCACCATTATTATTTGCACTATACAAATCCTGACTGGTATGCTTCGCATGGTTCCGCTTGGGATCACGAGGCTTCGTTCGGTGGCACGCACACTGGTCCGGACAAGAGTGCGGACTTCCATACTTACGGGCTGGAGTGGACAAACTCATACTTGAAGTTCTATTTCGACGACAAGTGTATTGCAACCTACAACCGTCCGTCAGAGATAAGCCAGCTTAAGGGCAATTATATAATCATAAACTTGGCTGTCGGTGGCTGGGCAGGAGACAATATTCAAATTACGAACAATAATCCTGCTGTTCTGGAGTGCGACTGGGTGAGAGTCTGGAAGAAGAATGCGAGCGAGATGATCCATTCCGACCAAATCAAGGTAATGTCGGTCAGCGAAGGCAAATGCATGAGCGGAGTCACAGGCGACCTAAGTCTGATAGACTGCAACAGCAAGGACGCATGGATAAACCTTTATGAGCAATATGCAGGAACTTTCAGGCTTAACATTGCCGGAAAGGTTCTTGAAATCGCCGGAGGAAGCAGAGACGATGGTGCAAAGGCCGGAATATGGAACTGGAACGGCGGCGGTCATCAGCAGTTCGCTTTCGAAAAGCAGAGTGAATACGACTCCAACGTGTTTACTCTAATGGCTCGCCATAGCGGCAAGTTCCTACAAACTGACAATCAGGGTGGTGTGTTCCAAGCCCCTTTGCCGGATGACAAGACTCCAGCACTTTGGCGAATCTTCCAACCTGGTGAAACTATCACATCTGTTGATGATGTCATGAGCGAAGAACCGATTTATTTTGTCAACAACAAATTGATTTGGAACGGAGTGTACGACCAAGACGTGAAAGTTGAAGTTTTTGATCCCCGCGGAGCATGTTGCCTGACTACTGTTCTTGGCTCAGGCAAAACCGAAGTTAGTCTGGAGGATTTCAAGGACGGAGTTTACTTCGTAACAATGAACGGAAGCAGATCAGTAAAGATAGTAAAGTATTGATTTATAGATTTGAATAAGACAAGAAAGGTTGCCAGTTATCTACTCGCAACCTTTCTTGCTTTTATTTATAGCCGCAGCCGGAAGATGGCTTGTTCAATTCACCTGCCTTGAATCTGCCGCAATGCTTCTCGCTGAACTCGCGATTTATGTCAGCCAACTCTTTCTTTCCGCTGATGTAGTCGTCATACATATCTGAAAAATCTATTCCCTCGCAGTCAGAATCGAAACCCAGAGCGTCACGTACAATCTCTATTCTTTCGTCAACGGTTGTGTCCTTTATCAAAACTGATTTTGCCATATTGTTTATAATTAAGAAGTTAAAAGTCTAAAATCCTTATCTCCGCATTTGCGAACGAAGGGATCTCCCTGTAACTGCAGTAGTTGTGGACGGCGAACATGTTTCTGGCAAATTGCCCGTGAGTCACAACAATGACGTTTTCTGTAGGGTAGAGTCTCTGCAATTCTTGAAGAGCTTTCTTTGCTCTGTTGCGTATTCCCTCTTCTGTCTCTGCTGACTTGTCGGGGAATACCCACTTCCCGTCAATGCGGTATGTCTTTCTTGCCTCTTCAACCGTCATGCCTGTGTATATTCCCCAGTCTCTTTCTCTAAGAATATTCATGGGAATGATTTGAAGGCCTAGTCTTTCAGCAATTATTCCGGCAGAGTCCTTTGCTCTTTTCAAGTCACTTGTAACTATGCATTGGAATTTGATTCCGGTCTTGGCAAGTTCTTCTGCTGTCTCCGAGACTTGACTTGTTCCTTCGGCAGTCAGCGTGCCTGGCATGTGACCTTGCAGGATCATCTGCTTGTTCTCTTCCGTTTGTCCGTGTCTGACAATGTATAGTGCCATTCGTATTCCCTGTTAAATTTCCTCGAAGCGGTTGAAAGTTTTTCCGTCTCTTGTTATCTTTTCGAAGAACATTTTTTCTAATCTAACCCAAATCTTTTCTTCTCCGTACATAGCTTGATAGACGACCATCCTCTCTGTAGTTTCCGAATCGAATGCTGAGTGCAGAAATCTGTATTTGTTGCCCTTGAAGTGGCGGAAGAACCTCTCTTCCTTGCGAGGAAAGACCTCTAACATTCTCTCTATCAGAGGAACATGGTATGTGCGAACTTCTTCTGCCGTTGGAGTATGAGCGCCAGGAAAGTGAAACGAGTTTTCGTAGTGCTCTTTGAACAAGGGTTCGAAGTGTGCCAATGTGTCATTTTCTCCGAATATGCCCCAAACTTTGTCTTTGTAGTACGGACTTGTGAAGCTGAACATTGTTTCTTCGAGTTCGGCAAACTCGTTGACCAAATCTTCGTCTATCGTAAAATCTTGCTTCCCGTCCATTCTCGGAGACTTGTATTGGTGATCTCCTATCCTTTCTTTCAAAAATTTTGTCATTTCGAAATGCGGGTTGCCAAGCAGAGCAGGTACTCCAACTATTGGGGCAAGTATTTGAGCAAGAAACGATCCGCAGCTGTTGCCCACAAGCAGACTTGGATTCTCTTTGTCGCAAAGCTGATGTATGAACTCCAATGACTCTTTGGGGTGCATTGGTAGGTCAGGAGTCAGTACGCGAACTTTCCCGTCAAAAGCCTCTTTCAAGGCTTGTGCCGGTACGCAGCTGCCGCTTGCAAAGAATCCGTGAAGAAAAATTATAGTTTCCATGTTCTGTACAAACTGATTATGACAAGTCTTTTGTCAGAGGATTAGATAGCCGGAACGAAACTAGCTGGCTATAAGCTTACAATTCTGCTCATTCGTTTCCTTACTGACTCATGATGGGTAATCCATATCACTGTTTTGCCCTTAAGATGAGAGTCGAGGTTGTCGAGGATGCGAGTCTCCGTAGCCTCGTCTAGGGCAGAGCATGCTTCGTCGAATATGTATATGCTTCCCGGCTGAAGAAGTGAGCGTGCTATGGCGATTCGCTGGGCTTGACCTTCGCTCAATCCGTTACCTTGTTCTGCGCATGATGTGTTAAGTCCTTCTTCTCTCTCAAACACAAAGTCGGCTGCTGCAAGTCGAAGTGCGTTGGCCATGTCTTCTTCTGTTGCTATAGGGTTTCCAAGAAGCAGATTGTCCCTTATTGTTCCGCTCATCAAACTGTTTCCCTGCGGTACATAGCAGAATGCTTTTCGGTCAGGTCCTTGTGTGACAGTCTCATTTCCGTCAGTTATTGATATGGAACCTTTGTCCGGCAGAAGCAGTCCAAGAAGAAGGCGTATCAACGTGCTTTTGCCGGCTCCTGTCTGTCCAACTATGGCAATATGCTCGCCTGGGTTGAAAGTCTCGCTCAAATTGTTTATGGTTGGTGCGGAATTGCCTGGATAAGTGTAGGCCAGGTCCTCTATTTTTATGCCGTATTCTTTGTCTGGGCTAACTGACTCTGCGTTATTGTCCTTCATCTGCGTTTCTTCGTCAATCTCCTTTAGTCTGTAAATTGATGAAATGGACTGGATAATGCCAGGCAGGTAGTGGCTCATGTTTACAATAGGCATCTGCACTTGATTTACAAGCTGAAGGAATGCAGTCATCATACCGTATGTCACTGTGCCTGCCATGATTCCGTATGCTCCCCAACAAAAAGTTACGCTATAGCCAGTCATAAAGCCTGCCTGGATGAACATGTTGGCGCGGGTTGTATAGTTCACTCTGGATACAACAGTGTCCTTCAGCTCGTCCTGACGGTTGTTAAGTAGGAGGATGGCATCGTCTATTCTGTTCATGCAGATTATAAGGATTCTCTTTAGAAGATGCTCCTGTATGTGACTCTGAATTTCTCCTTCCTGTTGTCTGACTTTGTCTGTCAGCCTTCTAAGTCTGCGAAAATAGACCTTGCTTACTATGATTGCTATAGGCATTATCACGAGTAATACCCAAAGCAGATTTCTTTCAAGTGTGAACAATACGAATGAGGCACAGATCAGCTGTACCGAAGCCAATACTATTCTTGGAATTTGGTCGCTTATTGTAGCGGAGACTGTTCTTATGTCTTCGCTGAGTCTGCTCATTGTGTCTCCCGTATGGAATCTGTCGCGTCCATTCCACTGGCTGTACATGGCCTTTGCAAAGATCTTCTTCTGCAAGAGGTTAGTGACCTCAATTCGGTTGCGTTCCTTGATCCGCCCGTTGACAAGAGTTACAGTAAGTTGCAGAAGGATGTAGCCGACAAGAATCATTGTCCATTGCTTCATGTCTCCTTGAGCAGTGCCTGTAGCAATATCTACGATATGTTTGCAAAGGTACACGAAGCTAAGCGACAGGGCTATTCTAAAGATACCTATCGCACAATTTAGTAGAATGCGGCGTCTTTGTCCCTTGACACTGCTCCAAAGCCAGAGTGCAAGATTTATTTCACGACTCCACATCTTTTCATCTCGTCCAAAAGTCTGTTCACAGATTCTCTGGCATGCTCTTCGCTGATGTCATAGACTTCCAGAGTCTTCTTTACAATGTCTTCAGTTTCAAAGTCAGAGTCACCCATAGCCTCCCACATGAACGCAGCTGTGTCGTTCAGCACTATCATGCTGTTGACATCTATGCTTTCCACTCCCGTAGCGATGATAACCTTTTCGCCACATATATCTCTTAGTTCGTAGCCTTGTTGTTTTTTCATAGTTTATTTATTACTTTAGATTCAATAGCTTTATTGTTGTGTTAGTGCCTCGATTAAACATATACAAGAGTACATGCAAGAACTCTGAGCCTATCAGTGGATACAGTCTCACAACATCAGATATTGTGTAGCAGAATGAAATGATTTTGCTCAACATCCAATGGTGTTTGCCGATTCTCTTTTGAAAAGGTCTTTGGAAATTACCTCCTTTTATGATCTTATCCCACACCAATAGAGCTTCTTTCTCGTATTTGTCGGAATAGCATGGCATTTCTTCTTTTGGGAAACCAAATTTATTTACAGCTATCCATCCTATAGTCTGCCACCCTCTGAGAATCTTGTATTTGTTTATATCTGTTTCAAGTTGTCTGTTGTCTATCTTCTTGTGTGCCCTATGTAAAAGTATGGTCCAATCGATTACATGTCGTAATCCAACACCTCCGCAGACAAAGTGATGCCAAAGATGGAAGAATGTGTATATTGTGTTGAACTGCAGTTGTGGTACATCTATTTCTTTGCCTTGTATCTTAGCTTTGTCGCACAATTCAGGGCTCAGCCAATGTTCACAATACTTTATATAGCTGTTCTTGACGAAAATATTATGGTGGATTTCTGCATTCCTATGCATTTCAATTTCTATATTTCCGTAATGTGCATTAGCATGTTTTTCTTTTATGTCATGAGGGTCAACACCCTTTTCTCCGACAAGTTCTACTATGCATTTGCGAGCCTTCTCATAATTCTCTGGACCAACATATATGTCGATGTCTCCGCATTGGCGCAATATCGGATTGGGGTAGTGTGCTGCTGTACCTTGTCCCTTTAGGAGAACTGCAGGAATGTCGTTAGCCTTGAAAATTTCCATTGAACGCACTGATACGGAATTTAATTTCTCGTGTTGCATTAGTAATTTTCTCAAGAAAGTGGATAGCTTGTCACTAATTTCCTTCCCAGGTTTCAGATTTTCCGGCAGTTGCCTTACTGCATCTGCAATAATTCCTGTAACGGTCTGGCGATTTGCCAAGTCAAGTATGGCACTCCATCTTATTGTCTTGTTGCCCAATATCTTCTCAGCTTCTTCCGTTGATGCTCCCCATAGGGATACTTTTGTCAAAGCCAGAAACAGTTCTATTTCGTCCTCAGTTGGAGAAATTCTTGTTAGGTCTTTGCGTGACAAAAATATAATATCATGTATAGCCAAGAAGTATCTGCGAAACCATAGAGGCAGGTGCATCCATATCCATGAATAGAGCTTGTAGCCGAAGTTGTCTGCTCGGTCCATAGACTCTCTCCCTTTGCGGATAAAGCCTTCTGCCTTGCCGAATATGTCGTTCAAAGTACATTTCTCGCAAGTTGTACAGCCGTCGCCCATCATGGTTACGTTCTCACCATCTACCTTGACCACTCTGTGAATAATGTATTTGTTAGGAAATTTTGCAAGAACTACATCACCTACTTTGACAGAGTCAGCTGGCTTAAACACTATTTTGTCGCGTTCGTGCACCAAGTAGGGACGCATGCTGTTGCCTCGCCCAATGACGTTGACGGCGCGGCCTTTTTTCAAAAGTTCTATGGCAAATTCTATATGGTTCACAGTTCTGTATGGTTAGTCTGCGTAAGATTTATTTGTTGGCTATTCCTTCGTAGCATACAAGTGCGCTTTCCGGATCTGCTGTACAATGCAGTATATAGCTGCCGACTGAAGAGCAGACGGCAGAAACTGTGTCGCAGATGCCAAGATGAGTGTCCTTGTCACAACGCAGTACGGAACAAGACGAAAGGAGATTATTGAATCCAACGAGTTTTGGAACTTTCTCGACATAGTTCGTTGGCTGTCTGTCAATCTTTGTTACTGCGGCGAGTTTCGCTTTCTCCTGCTTGTAGCAGGGAGTTTTGCCGCTCCAAGGGGTTCCGTATATCAATGCTTGCCCGTCTATGATGCGCACGGCGGGATTGTCGTCGTTGAGCAGGTCGCAGTTCTCGATCATCTTCATCCAGTTTTGAGTCTGCGTGCTTTTGCCTGTGCCGCTTCGTGCAACAAATGCGTAGCCGTTGCCATTATGGCGGATTACCGAGGCATGGACCAATATCGTGCTATGTCTTGCTCCTGCAAAGGCGTAGGCCAGCATCATTGCGTTGTTCATGCCGAAACTTCGTTGGCTTGCTTTGCCATACACTCTGCATTTGCAGTCGCTGAAGTTGTCGTTGCTCTGCATCATGGCGCAAATATCTCCGTGCAGGTCATATATCGTGAACTGATAGCCTTTGTCTTGGGTTTTGCTTACCTTGATGTCTCCGTTGTTAGTCTGCTCTGTGTTAGTGTATGTGCAGTCATCTTCACTTACAAGTTCAAGGGACTGGTCCACTGTCATTGTGAACAGCGGCTCGCAGTCTGACTCTGCAACTCGAAAGTTTTGGAAGGATGGAAGCATTTCAATGTTTGCTTCCTGATTTGGCTCAAGGAAACAAACTGTTACTTTCCATTCGGCTATGTTATAGATATATGATTGCATATTTATATTCCCCTTTTGTATGCTCAAAGTATTCCTTCTTGCAAATTTACAAAAATATCTTGTTTGTGAGGTGATATATGGATAAAAATTTGGCTTTAGAGTTGACGGTGTGCTTGATGTTCGATACATTTGCCTCTCTTTGAGAGGATTAGTTTGCAAGCGTCGTCTGCCAAATCGATGTTGGCATAAAGGTCATCTTTCTCAACTCCAATAAATTTCTTGTTTAGCATTTCGCAAATTTCTTCCGTTGTCGCTTCTATTTCTTCATCTGTCGCTTCTGTTGTGAGGCCAAGGATGAAGTACGCGTTGGCTAGTTCGTCTTCGCTTGCATTTTCTAGGAGGTTCCGATTAGTTCTGTCGCTTATTAGAAACATGATTAAATCGTTCAGAAGCACATACGCCAGCAAGGTTGAGACAAATCCTATGCCGGCAGCTATAACCAAATGCAAATCGATACTTGTACTTCCGCTGAAAGAAATGTGAAATACTTCCAGAATGCCCAAAGCCAATAAAGAAACAATGATGAATATTGCTACGTGTATCAGGATGAAGTATGTTTTAGTCTTGCTCATGTTCTTTATCAGCAAGTCAAAGTAACCCTTCCCAGTCTTGTGGTTTTCTTTCATGAGTGTCCCCTAAAAAATAAAAAGGCTTGCAATCCGTCTGTTCGCAAGCCATCGCTTTTTGTAGCCTCGCCGGGAATCGAACCCGGATCTAAAGTTTAGGAAACTCGTATTCTATCCGTTGAACTACGAAGCCAGCCCTGATGTATTATGTTGTGTCAATCAGATCCGTAAAAAATCCCCTGCCTTTCATCACGAATGAAACAGAGGAGAACAAAATAAAAATTAAATAAAAAAGGAGAGCCGATGACGAGACTCGAACTCGTGACCTGCGCATTACGAATGCGACGCTCTACCAACTGAGCCACATCGGCAAGTCAAATAGCCTCCGTTTAATAAACAAAAAGACGCGCAGTAGATCAC
The DNA here is from genome assembly GCA_045641625.1 of Paludibacteraceae bacterium. Classification (GTDB taxonomy): domain Bacteria; phylum Bacteroidota; class Bacteroidia; order Bacteroidales; family Paludibacteraceae; genus UBA1723. The sequence goes on along the minus strand of JAZUHH010000017.1, from coordinate 33,008 downwards.
CGTGCGTCTTTCTTGCGGTATGGACGGGACTCGAACCCGCGACCCCATGCGTGACAGGCATGTATTCTAACCAGCTGAACTACCACACCAAATATGTTTTGCAACTCCGTTTCTCGATTGCGATGCAAAATTAGTTCTTTTGTGGCTACTGACCAAATGATTTTGCAACTTTTTTTGGAAAATGTTTGTAAAGTGTTGATTTGTAGAATGTTGTTTTTGGCGCTTTTTTGGGTGTACGGACTTTGTTCTTGAGATTATAATTCAGGAAATGCTGCTTACCTTTTGCATTTGTAGGGTTTGGTCTTTTTAGCGATGGCAAAGACTCTTTGAATTTGTGTTTGGATTTTAGGGTGTACGGATGGGGTAAATACAGCTGTTATTTTGTTTGCGATCTTTTTGATTCGCTTTTTGAAAGGATCCTTTTTGCCCGTAAGTCGCCATGACGCGGGAGCGACAAGTTGCGTGCCGATTTCGGGACTTGCTGATGGAGAACAGAGGCTTGCTATATGTTCGTGCGTTTGTACGTGATTAGAAAAGACGTTTGTGGCTCTCTTTTGGCTCTTGCGTACTATCCCTTATCTATATATACAGAGTTTCTTATTTGACATCAAAATCAATTTTTTTGAAAAAATGGCTTTGTTTTAATTTTTTTTGTATCTTTGCGTGTTGTTTCGCCCTTTCGGGCGTTAAGATAATTTGTAATCATACTATTATATATAATGAGCGCAGAAAATAAAACCGAAGAAGAATACTCTGGTAGTAGTATCCAGGTGCTGGAAGGTCTTGAGGCTGTTAGAAAGCGTCCAGCCATGTATATTGGTGATATCGGTCCGAAGGGATTGCATCACTTGGTAAACGAGGTTGTGGATAACTCTATTGATGAGGCTCTTGCAGGTTATTGTCATAATATAGATGTGTTTGTCAACGAGGATAACTCGATCACTGTCAATGATGATGGTCGCGGTATCCCAGTGGATATGCACCCTAAGGAGAAGCGCTCTGCGTTGGAGGTCGTCCTTACTGTCCTTCATGCCGGAGGTAAGTTCAACAAGGATTCATACAAGGTTTCCGGAGGACTTCACGGTGTGGGTGTGTCGTGTGTGAACGCACTTTCCGACTTCCTGCATGTCGAGGTAAGACGTGGAGGAAAACTTTATGTGCAGGAGTACAGCAAGGGTAAGCCTGCGTTCCCCGTCAAGGAGGTTGGTCCTGCTGAGGGTACAGGTACAAGCGTAACTTTCCATCCGGACGGAACAATCTTTACAGAGACTGAATATAAGTTCGACACTCTTGCTCACAGACTACGTGAGCTTGCATATTTGAATGCCGGAATCCGTATCTCTTTGACAGACAAGAGAGAGACTTTGGAGAATGGCGAGTTCAAAAAGGAGTGCTACTACTCTGAGAAGGGACTTTGCGAGTTCGTTGAGTATTTGGAGAGAGCCAAGGAGCGCCTTGTTCCGGATGTCATCCATATAAATACTGACAAGTATGGAACTCCTGTCGAGGTTGCTATGGCATACAACACAACTTTCAACGAGAGTTTGACTTCGTATGTGAACAACATCAACACAATAGAGCACGGAACCCACGTGAACGGTTTCCGTCGCGCCTTGACTCGTACACTGAAGAAATATGCCGATGACAAGAAGATTCTTGAAAAGGCAAAGGTAGAGATCAACCCAGAAGATTTCCGTGAGGGACTTACTGCCGTTGTCTCGGTCAAGGTTGCTGAGCCTCAGTTCGAGGGACAGACAAAGACAAAGCTAGGAAACAGCGAAATACAGGGAATTGTAGATAAGGCGGTGGCAGAGGCTCTTGAGGCTTATCTTGAGGAGAATCCAAAGCAGGCAACTACAATCATTGACAAGGTCGTTCTTGCTGCAAAGGCACGTATAGCTGCCGCAAACGCAAGAAAGATGGTGCAGAGAAAGAACCCTCTTTCCGGTGCCGGCCTTCCTGGTAAGCTTGCCGACTGTTCGGACAAGGATCCGGAGAAGTGCGAGCTGTTCCTTGTCGAGGGAGATTCGGCCGGTGGTACTGCCAAGCAGGGACGTGACCGCCACTTCCAGGCAATCCTTCCTTTGAGAGGTAAGATCTTGAACGTGGAGAAAGCCGCAGACCACAGAGTCTTGGACAGCGAGGAGATCAGAAACATCTATACTGCGTTGGGTGTGACTATCGGTACTGAGGAGGACCCTAAGGCGTTGAACCTTTCAAAGCTTCGCTACCACAAGATCATCATCATGACCGATGCCGATGTCGATGGTTCGCATATCGACACTTTGATCTTGACTTTCTTCTTCCGCAGAATGAGGGAACTTATCGAGAAGGGCTATGTTTATATCGCTATGGCTCCGCTTTACAAGTGCTCGAAGGGTAAGGTCGAGGAATACTGCTGGGATGACAATCAGCGCGACAAGTTCATCATGCAGTATGGTGGAGGAAGCGAGGCAGGAATCAAGATCCAGCGATACAAGGGACTTGGAGAGATGAGCGAAGTCCAGTTGAAGGAGACAACAATGGATCCGGACAAGCGCACATTGAAGCAGGTTACTCTCGAGGATTTCTCTGAGGCGGATGTTACATTCTCTATCCTTATGGGTGATGACGTTGCTCCTCGCCGTAAGTTTATCGAAGAGAATGCAGTCTATGCAGATATTGACGCATAATCAGACAGTTTATCATATCATTAAAGAGAGCTGCGTTTTGTGGCTCTCTTTGTTTTTTTACCTTAATTAGTACCTAGATGGAGAACATGATGGAATTTGCTTCACGTATTGCCAAAGAACTGAATCTGCGTGCAGAGAATGTGAAGAACACGTTGGAACTTTTCAATGACGGATGCACAATCCCGTTCATCAGCCGATACAGAAAGGAAAGGACCGGAGGAATGAACGAAGTGGAGATCGGCGAGATTGACAAACTTTACAAGGAGCTTCAGGAGATAGAGAAGCGCCGAGAGGCAATAATAAAGCAGATAGAGTCGCAGGACAAGCTGACTCCCGAACTGCTGAAGCGTATCAATGACGCGCAGACAATGACGGAGCTTGAGGACCTCTATCTGCCATACAAACCCAAGAGACAGACAAAGGCAGAGAAGGCGCGTGCAATGGGACTGGAGCCTTTGGCAAAGATGATCATGGCGCAGTCCAGCAACGCAATGCTCGAGACTCTCGCGGCCAAGTTCGGAGATGATGTCGAAGCCTCCATATCGGGAGCCAAGGACATCATCGTTGAGTGGATAAGCGAGGATGTGAGGGTGCGCAATCGTGTCCGCAACTCGTTCCGAAGGGGTGCTGTGATAACTTCCAAAGTTGACAAAAAGAAGAAGGACGAGCCGGATGCGATAAAGTACAAGGACTATTTCGACAATTCCGAGCCTTTGTCACGATGCAGTTCGCACAGGCTTCTTGCAATGCGCAGAGGCGAACGAGAGGGATTCCTGAAGGTCAAGGTTGAATGCGAGGACGAGAGGTGTCTGGAGAGTCTTGAGGACTTGTTTGTGAAAGGTCAGTTCTCGGAGTCTAACTCCCTTGTGGGCGAAGCTGTCAAGTCCGCGTACAAGGATTATGTAACCCCTGCCATAGAGACGGAGTTTGCAAATCTAAGCAAGGAGAAAGCCGATGAAGTGGCAATAGATGTGTTTGCAAAGAACTTGAAACAGGTGCTTCTGTCTTCTCCGTTGGGCGAAAAGAATGTCATTGCCCTCGATCCAGGCTTCCGAACTGGATGCAAGGTTGTGTGTCTTGGCAAGAACGGAGATATGCTCTGTCATGATGTGGTCTTTCCTCATCCTCCGGTGTCCAAGTCGGCAGATGCAGAGGTCAAACTTCTTGACCTTGTTGCCAAGTACAGGACCGAGGCAATTTCTATCGGTGACGGAACTGCAAGCCGAGAGACTGAGCAGTTTGTGAGAAACACGCTGAAGAAGGCGAAGATTGACAATGTAGAAGTCTATGTCGTAAGCGAGAGCGGTGCGTCAATCTATTCTGCAAGCGAAACTGCCCGTGAGGAGTTCCCGAACGAAGATGTGACTGTCCGAGGAGCTGTATCCATAGGCCGCAGACTTCAGGATCCTTTGGCGGAACTTGTGAAGATTGATCCGAAGAGCATAGGTGTCGGCCAGTATCAGCATGATGTCGATCAAAAGAAGCTCAAGGATTCTCTTGACAGGGTGGTGGAGAGTGCCGTGAACATGGTTGGCGTGAACTTGAACACAGCCAGCAAGCATTTGTTGTCCTATGTGTCCGGACTTGGTCCGGCTTTGGCCCAGGCCATTGTGAACTATAGGACTGAAAACGGAATGTTCAAGTCCCGTGCCGAACTGAAGAAGGTGCCACGCTTGGGAGCAAGAGCATACGAGCAGTGTGCCGGCTTCTTGAGGATCAGGGGAGCAGAGAACCCTCTTGACAATACTGCAGTGCACCCTGAAAGCTATAAGATTGTTGAGAAGATGGCTAAGGATTCAAAGTCCTCGGTTGCGGAGCTTATCGCTGACTCTGCCAAGCGCAAGGGCATCGATATAAGCAAGTACGTTTCAGATTCCGTTGGTCTTCCGACTCTCAAGGACATAATGAACGAGCTTGAAAAGCCCGGACTTGACGTTCGCCAGCCGCTAAAGCAGTTCTCGTTCGCCGATGTCCATGAGGTGTCTGACCTTAGAGAGGGTATGGTTGTTCCAGGAATTGTGTCCAATGTCACAAACTTCGGAGCTTTCGTTAATATCGGAGTTCATAAGGACGGACTGCTGCACGTCTCGCAAATGAACTGCAGACGAGGAACAGATCCAACGACTTTGTACCATGTCGGACAACAAATAGAGGTGAAAGTTGTTGATGTTGATGTCAAATCAGGTAGAATTTCTTTGTCAGTGGAGTGAAAATAGAATCCCTCATATTCTTTATTTGGATTTGTGCTAAAATTTATTATGTTGATTTTTAAGGATATATAAACTTTTTAGAAATTTATTCGTCCCTCTTTGGGAGTTTGGCACGCCTTTTGCATTTATAATAAGCGTAAAGGCGTTTCGTTGGGAAACGGAATTTCTTTTGTAGTTTAGTCCTAATATTAAATCCTTTTGTACTGCAATGAAAGTTGTAGTTGAAAAATGGGATAAGGTAGAAATACTTTATCCCGTTTTTTATTTTGTTTCCCGGTTAGACGAGAAAAGATACATCTGCTTATAGATTGTAAGTAAAATATATAGAATTACTTTTATATTGTTATTTTGTTATATAATTCCTTTGTTAATTGTAACTAAACTTAAAGATTTGCTTTCAAACTTTTATTCTTTCCCTTTTGGCTCTTTCAAATGCTTTACCTTTGCAGTGTCAAAACAAATTTAAAGAATCGAGGTTGAGCGTATGAGATTCACAAAAATGCACGGAATATCGAACGACTACATTTATGTAGATGCTTCGAAAGAGAAGATAGAGGACATTTCGAATGTTGCCATTAAGTTGAGCGACAGGCACACAGGCATAGGTTCTGACGGTCTTGTCTTGATCATGCCAAGCGAGAAGTGCGATTTCCGTATGCGTATGTTCAACTCTGACGGTTCGGAGGCTGAGATGTGTGGTAACGCTTCTCGTTGTGTGGCCAAGTTCGTTTATGACAAAGGTCTTACAAAAAAGACAAGCTTCACTCTTGAAACTTTGGCAGGAGTCAAGGTGCTTAATGTTCATCTTGGCGCAGACGGTAAGGTCGAGACAGTTACTGTGGATATGGGCGAGCCGATACTAAAGGGTTTGAATATCCCGACAATCTTTGACAAGGACAAGGTTGTTGCCCAGGAGATTGAGGTTCTTGGCAAGAAGGTTTTGACGACTTGCGTGAGTATGGGAAACCCTCATTCGGTAATATTTACTACAGGAATAGATTCACTTGACCTTGAAAAAATAGGCCCTTCATACGAGTGCCATTCAGCTTTCCCTCGCAAGACCAACACAGAGTTCGTCGAAGTGTTGAGCAGAAGCGAAGTCAAGATGCGTGTTTGGGAGCGTGGTGCAGGCGAAACAATGGCTTGCGGTACAGGTGCCTGCGGTGTAGGAGTCGCAGGAGTTCTGAACGGACTCACAGACAGAACAGTTACTGTCCACTTGCGCGGCGGTGACCTGACAATAGAGTGGAGAGAGAGCGACAACCACGTATATATGACTGGCGGCGCAACCACAGTATTCGAAGGCGAAGTGGAAATATAATTAAGGATAGAAAATAATAAGATAAGAATATGGTGACGATTAACGATAATTTCCAGAAGCTACCAGGAAGCTATCTCTTCTCTGAGATTGCAAAGAGGGTTGCAAAATACAAAGAGGAGAACCCTCAGGCTGAAGTTATCCGTATGGGTATCGGCGACGTGACTCTTCCGCTATGTGATGCTGTTATCAAGGCTATGCACAAGGCCGTTGACGAGATGGCAAGCAGCGAGACTTTCCGCGGATATGGTCCAGAGCAGGGCTACAAGTTCCTTATAGAGACTATCATCAAGAATGACTTCAACCCACGCGGAGTATCTCTTGACACTGACGAAATGTTCATCAGTGACGGTGCAAAGAGCGATACAGGAAATATCGGCGACATACTTGGTTTGGAAAATATCATTGCTGTTACTGATCCGGTTTACCCCGTATATATCGACACAAATGTAATGGCAGGCAGAGCAGGCGACTTGCTTGAGAACGGACAGTGGAGCAAGATTGTTTATCTTCCTTGCACAGCAGAGAACAAGTTTGTCCCTTCGTTACCTAAAGAGAAGGTTGACGTAGTTTACCTATGTTTCCCTAACAATCCAACAGGTACGACTCTAACAAAGACTCAGTTGAAGGAGTGGGTTGACTATGCAAGGGCAAACGATGTGCTTATCTTGTTTGATGCCGCTTACGAAGCTTTCATAACTGAGGATGATGTTCCACATTCAATATACGAGATCGAAGGTGCCAAGGATTGTGCCATAGAGTTCAGAAGCTTCTCTAAGAGTGCAGGCTTTACAGGAACTCGTTGCGGTCTAACTGTTATTCCTAAGACTGTGAAGGCAAGAAACGCAAAGGGTGAGCTGGTCGCATTGAACGGCCTATGGAACAGACGCCAGTGCACTAAGTTCAACGGAACAGCATACATCATCCAGCGTGCCGCAGAAGCTGTCTATTCAGAGGAGGGAAAGAAGCAGGTGAAGGCTGCAATCGACTACTACCTAGAGAATGCAAGAATCATCCGCGAGGGATTGCAGAAGGCCGGCTACACAGTCTTCGGCGGTACTAACAGCCCATACATTTGGGCAAAGACTCCTGCAGGCATGAACTCATGGCAGTTCTTTGACTATTTGTTGAAAGAGAAAAATATCGTAGCAACTCCCGGTGTTGGCTTTGGCACCAGCGGAGAAGGATATATCCGTTTTTCTGCTCTCGGTGGCAGGGAAGCAACGATCAAAGCAATGGAAAGGCTTGGATAATTATCACGAACGACATTCATAATCACATACAACGGTTATCTTATTTTATACAAATAAATCATTATTCGCTCTGCTGAGGCGGAGATTGAAACATTGGGAAGGGTGGTGCGGAGCATCGCCCTTCCTTTTTCCCCTTTACCATACTATCTCGGTTTTTCCGTGCTGACGCAAGTATTCGTTTGTCTTGCTGAAGTGCTTGCATCCGAAGAATCCCCTGTATGCCGACAATGGGGAAGGATGAGGCGCCTTAAGCACAAGATGCTTCTTGGTGTCTATGACCTGGCCTTTCCTCTGTGCCTGAGATCCCCATAGCAGGAACACGACATTCTCTTTCTGCGACGAGATTATTTCCACGACTTTGTCAGTGAATTCCTCCCATCCCTTGTCCCTGTGGCTCAATGCGGCTGCTTGCCTTACGGTGAGCACGTTGTTCAGTAGCAGGACTCCCTGCTTTGCCCATCGTTCAAGCAGTCCATTGTTTGGATAGGGAATGTGCATGTCGTCGGCAATCTCCTTGAATATGTTTTGTAGAGATGGAGGTATCTGCACACCGGGTTGAACAGAGAAAGCTAGTCCATGAGCCTGTCCTGGCTCGTGATACGGGTCTTGTCCTAGAATTACTACCTTCACATCCTTGAAAGGAGTTAGGTCGAAAGCAGAGAAAATTTTTGAACCGGGAGGATATACAACATTCTCGCTATATTCCTTCCTTATGAATTGAGCAAGCAGTTCGAAATATGGCTTGTCAAACTCTTCTGCCAGTACCTCTTTCCAAGACTGTTCTATTCGAACATCCATACTTGTTTCTTTTTTATTGGTTATAGTTTTTCGCAAAGATACAAAGAATATAGATAGGTGGTATAGTAAATTATGCCTTATATTATGTTTGGTCGTTCTAAAGTTTTTTCTACCTTTGCCACATAAACATTATGTATCATGAGAACATTATTCGCTAATATATTTCTGTTTCTTGCTTTGGTCAGTATTGACTGCAGGGCAGAGCAGAGTGCTTCGGATACCATTCTTCCCCAAGATTCTACAGTCAAGACATCTACATTGCATGGTTGCAGTGTGCTGATATGGGAGTACCCTTCTTATAAGCTTTTTTCAAAGTCATTGCTTAAGTCTGACTATTTTTGTGACTGGTTGCATGGCCTGTATGTGCAAAATTTTGGCGGGTTAGGAGGCCTGAAGACAATAAATATCGCTTCGTTGGGTTCTCGTCCTATGGATATAGGTGTTGATGGTTTTCCTGTGTCCAATTTACATGGTACAATGACGGATATTGATATGTTGTCTTTCAAAAGATTTGGAAGTGCTAGTGTTTACTATTCTCTAAGTACTCCTGCATATATTGATAAGGTGACAGATTCAAGACCGAAAGAGACAGCTGTAGATGTTGGAATTGGTGTAGGTTCGTTCGGTACTTTCAGGGCGGAGGCAAGTGCTGATTTCAAAGATCATGGTTTCATTGACGCATCATTTCTAAGGACGAAAGGAGACTATCCGTTTGAATGCCATACACAGCATGGAGATACATCTGGAGTGCGCAGAAATTCTGATGTCACTTCCTTTCGTCTATACGGAGGTGCCGCATACAAGGATTTTGAACTGTTAGCATTTTTCAAGGACTCGGAAAGCGGGTTGCCAGGCAGTGTCTCCGGTGACTTTCCTCATGCCTATAGCGATTCGTTAGGAGAAAAGGAAAGAAATTTCTTTACAACACTCAAGTACTCGCATAAATTCCTTTTGGATTCGGTACCTTCTATGCGTATGCGTACTAGGAGACTTGAAGCTGCCGGATCTGTCAACTATACAAATGACAGGTTGGACTATAGCGGAAACAATGATGCAATAGTTCCGTCTTATATGAATATAGGTTCTTTGCAACAGGGTGTGCATGGCGCTGTGGCTTGTCGCTATTTGTATGTGCGTCATCGTTTGAATTTAACTCCTTCCATAGAGTCCGAAATTGGATGGAATGATCTTAATGCAGAGCCAAGGGATATTTCTTATATGTCTCGATTACAGAGCAAGACATCCCTTAATTTGAACTTCCATAATGAATGGAGTGCGTATGGCGATGTGCTCAGCAGCCATAAGTTGTTTGCATACGCCCAAGCGTCATATTCGCATATAGAGGATAATGTAAGACGTATGTCTCTCCAGTTGGACAAGATGACTTATCATGTGAAAGGTCTTTACTGTTTGGATGGGACAAAGTCTAATTCTATCAGAATAAGACCAGATTATAGTATCGATTTTCATACTCCGTCGCTCAATGATATTTGTTATGCTGCAGCGGAGGGGTATAGTTTGCAGACATCTTATTTTAAGAAATTTAATCTTTCATTGGAATATGATTTTTTTCATTCAACTCATTCCCATGAGAATGGTCAGTGCGTGTTGCAGCATAATACTGATTTGAGTTTTAAGGTTAAAGGACATATAGAGGATGTGGAGAACAGATTGCTTTATATTCCTTCGTACTTCACAGGCAGATGGTTCCCGGTAAATTATGGGAATACTCGTTGCAAGGGATTGGATTTTTGTGCTGATTTGCAATTCGACAACCATCAGCTGAAACTTGAAATGTTGTTGAGTGACGACAGAAATGTGACTGATCCGTCTAACAGCTCTTATAATGAACCTGTGCCATATTCCGCTAATGTTTCTGCCAAGGCGAAGTATGTGTTCAGCTTTGAAACTCCGTCATTCAAGTCCGGAGATAAACTTGAATGGATGATTTCTCCAAATCATCTTTTCGTAGGGAAACACAACGGATTGACAGAAGACGGCAGAACTGAGGCTCTGCCGTCGTATAACAGCACAAACTTGAAAATAGTTTGTCAGATAAAGAGAGTGACTGTGGATGCTGAGTGCAGAAACATATTCAACAATAAATTCCAGGTTGCAGAGGGCTGGCCTATGCCGGGCAGACAGTTCAATGTCGCGTTGAGGTACTTGATCTGGAAGAAAGCACAGTAATGGAATAGTCTTCATCATTGCTATATTTTCAATCTTGACGATATTTTATTACCTTTGCACCAGAAACAAAAAAGTTTAAGCCATGTATTCTAGGGAGGAAGTAAAAATATTAAAGAGAGATTTTTGGAACGGGTTTGACGAGTTCTGCAGTAAGTTGCCAAGATTCAAGTACAAGCACAGAAAGTGGATTCTATACAACACGAAAATTAAGCATGTTGAAATGAAATTCGGTGCGGGACGAGACGGTGCTTATGTAATTCTTGAGATAAATCATAAGAACGAGGAAAAACGAAAGGAAAAATTTGATTTGCTCAAGCAATACAAGGTTGTAGTCGAGGAGCATTTCGATGAACCCGTCTGGCAGGACTATTTTGTAAAGGAGTGCGGCACCCCGGTTTCCAGAATATACAAGCACAAGCCGGATCTGGACATACACAGAAAAGAGGACTGGCACGAATTCTACGTTTTCCTTTCTAAAGAGATGACAAAGCTTGAGCGCGCCTTTAATGAAATGAGGGAGCTGCTTCAGGACGAAGAAAAGGAAGATGACGAGCTTTCTGACATGGATTTCATGTAGTAAGTGGCTGAAAATTCACAGAAAAGGCAATAAAGTGTACTTTTTTTGAAAAAAAACATGAAAATGTTTTGCAGGTATAGAAATTAGTGCTACCTTTGCAGTCGCAAAACCAAAGGATATGGTAATGCAACCAAAATGGTGGGCGTAGCTCAGTTGGTTAGAGTATCAGATTGTGGTCCTGAGGGTCGTGGGTTCGATCCCCATCGCCCACCCCAGATTGGTAAGGCTTTCAAGATTTTCTTGAGAGCCTTTTTTTATTGTTTATCCCTTATTTTGTCGGAAAAATTTGTCTTTTTGGTTAATATTGGCACAAAATTTGTAGTATTATGCTAGTAAAATAAGTTAAATAACATATCTTTGCATTGAATTATAAACAAACTATAACGATGGATAACAATTCAGCATTATTGAATGAAGTGACATCTAAGGCCCAGGTTTGGCTTAACGGTAACTTCGATGACGAGACAAAGAAAGAGGTTAAGGCTCTACTTGATGCAGAGGATAAGACAGCTCTTATTGATGCATTCTATCGCGATCTTGAGTTTGGTACTGGTGGACTTCGTGGTATCATGGGTGCCGGAACTAACCGTATGAACAAATATGTAGTTGGTATGGCCACTCAGGGTTTTGCTAACTATCTAAAGAAGAATTTTGCAGACCGTAAGCAGATTTCAGTTGTTGTAGGTCACGATTGTCGTAACAATTCGCGCCTATTCGCTGAGACTGTGGCAGACATCTTCTCTGCTAACGGTATTCAGGTATATCTATTCGAGGCTTTGCGCCCAACTCCAGAGATTTCTTTCGCTATTCGTCAGCTAAAGGCTCAGGCTGGTGTTAATGTGACTGCAAGCCACAACCCTCGCGAGTACAACGGATACAAGGCTTATTGGGAGGATGGCGCTCAGGTGCTTGCTCCTCATGACAAGGGTATTATCGACGAGGTTAACAAGGTTAAGGTTGAGGACGTTAAGTTCGCAGGCAACAAGGACCTAATCAAGATCATCGGTGGTGAGATGGATTTCGACTACATGACAGCTGTTCATGAGGCGCTAATCGACCAGGAGGTTATCAACCGCCAGAAGGATCTTAACATCGTATATTCAGCAATGCACGGAACAGGTCGTGTGATCGTTCCTCTATGCTTGCGTTCTTGGGGATTCCAGAACATCAATGTCGTTCCAGAGCAGATGATCGTTGACGGAAACTTCCCAACAGTAGTAAGCCCTAATCCAGAGAATGCTGAGGCTATGACTCTTGGTATGAAGCTTGGTACTAAGCTTAACGCTGACTTGGTTGTGGCTACTGACCCGGACGCTGACCGTCTAGCTATCGTTTGCCGCGACAACAAGGGCGAGTGGATGATCATCAACGGTAACCAGACTGCCATGATGTTCTGCTACTACATCATCACTAATATGAAGAAGCTTGGCAAGATGAAGGGTAACGAGTTCCTTGTAAAGACTATCGTTACTACTGAGGTTATCGCTGAGATCGCAAAGAAGAACAATATCGAGCTTCGTGACTGCTACACTGGCTTCAAGTGGATTGCTCGCGAGATCGCCATCTCTGAAGGCAAGAAGAAGTACATCGGTGGTGGTGAGGAGAGCTTCGGATTCCTACCATTCGACAAGGTTCGTGATAAGGATGCTCCTGCTTCTATTTGTTTGATTTGTGAGATTGCTGCTTGGGCTAAGGATCAGGGCAAGACTCTTTACGATTTGTTGATGCAGATCTATCAGGAGTACGGTTTCTCTAAGGAGCACACTATCAACGTAACTAAGCCAGGTAAGTCTGGTGCTGACGAGATCAAGGCAATGATGGAGAAGTTCCGTTCTAGTCCTCCTAAGGATCTTGGTGGCAGCAAGGTAACTGTAGTCAAGGATTTCAAGACTCTTGAGATGACTACTGCTGCTGGTAAGGAGAAGCTTGACATGCCAGAGACTAGCAACGTGCTTCAGTGGTTCTGCGAGGACGGTACTAAGGTTTCTGTTCGTCCTTCAGGTACTGAGCCTAAGATCAAGTTCTACTGCGAGGTTAAGGGCACAATGAAGTCTGCCGCTGACTACGCTGACCAGAACAAGAAGGCAGCTGACAAGATCGAGGCTATCAAGAAGTCTCTAGGTCTTTAATAGATATAGTTTTAATGTATAGAGGGGATACAATTATTGTGTCCCCTTTTATAATTTTTATGTTATGAATAAAGGTATAGGCATATTGCTGTCTTTCGTTTTAGCTATGGGTTCGTTACTATGCAATGCCCAATCATTGACATTCAAAGTCAAAGATGTATCATTCAAGATGATAAAGGTGGATGGTGGAAAGTTCTGGCTTGGAAGACAAAGCACCAATCCAAAACTTCCTAACTATAGACCTGAAGCAAACGAAAAAGAGATTTCCCATAAGGTCTCTGTCGAAACATACTATATAGGAGAAACGGAGGTGACTCAGGCGTTATATGAGGCTGTTTGTGACACCAATCCTAGCGAGATGTTCCGTGATCCCCAATATCCTGTAGATGGCGTTTCTTGGTCTGATGGATATGAATTCGCTGAAAAGTTAAATACGATATTGAAAGACAAACTACCTAAAGGTATGAGATTCGCCATGCCTACAGAGATTCAGTGGGAATGGGCTGCAAAAGGCGGTAATAAGAGTCATAACTACGTGTTCAGCGGTAGCAATAACTTTGATGATGTCGGTTGGAACTCCGGTAACTCTAAAGGTGATAATTGGACGCATAAGGTAGCTTCCAAGAAGCCTAATGAACTTGGTATATATGACATGAGCGGTAACTTGGAGGAATATTGCTCTGACTACTATTTTGCTGAATCCGACAGTATAAAGAAAAGAGATTACGTCGGAGTCCGTGGCGGCGGATGGAAGCAAAGAGACCCTTACGGTCGCACTATAGATATGCGTACTGCTACATATTTTGTTTATCGTGAGGTTTCCTGGAGGACTATACGTCTTGCCCTTGTAAAGGATGAGCCCAGAATGGTTAAGCTGCTTGATAATTTCATTGCCCCTGAATCAATATTCGGCTTGACAATGGATAAGGTCAAGGAAAAATTGAAAGGTTATGAAATTGTAGAGGAGGATACTTTACAAGGTGTCTTGTCATACAAAGATGCCTCAAACGGAGTCTCTTATTTATTAAAGTTTGCAAGATTCACTTCTGATAATGAATTGAGATTGGCAACTGAAAGTTTATTGCTTCCTGAGTGGTGCGCTTTAAAAGATGTCCGTAGAGTTCTTAATAATTTTGGCTTTATTTGGAATGGATATAGTTATTCGAATATTTGTAATAAAAATGTGATTGTTCATGCACGAATAAGTATAGATTACGACAGACCGCAACAAATTAGCGTTGTTTTCAAATAGTTTGTCGTACTTGTACAACGGAGGATATGCTGATGGGTATATCCTCTTTTTTTTTTTTTACTAAAATATTCTCCTTTTTTGTTTGCTATATATTATCTTTGCACTGAATTTAATGATATTTTTTAGTTTGTAGCTATGATTAAGAATATTCGTTCATTTTCAGTATTTGCATTATTCCTATCAGGTTTAGTTTTCTGTTCATTCGAGGGTTGTGACCCTTGGCATGAAATGTCTATTCAAGGGTATGTTCATAATGAGGATGGTTTGCCATTACAGAATATTGAAGTTTATGCTTCATATTGCGACACATCCGTTTATACTTATTATGACAGTATTCCCCCTGAGGAACATATCTATAAATATTTTGTAGGCAAAACTTATACTGATGAGTTTGGTAAGTATATCATATGTAATTCGGAAGAATGTTGTAAACCTTTTAATCTTCAAATTATAGCCATAGACACGGCAAATGTATATCAGTCAGATTCAGTTTGCAATTTGAAATGGTGGAAGAGTAAGCCGGGTGGTCATAGAAAGAAAGACTTGTACAAGGGAGGCTTTAGCAGTCAGTACAGCTTTGTCTTGAAGAAGGGAAATTAACCCGATAAAATCTTAGTGCATAGTTAAAAGTTAATGATAAATAATTAAGGCGTGAGTATTTTATTCACGCTTTTCTTTTTTCTTGATTGTTCCTTTTTTATGATAAGACACGAAAAAATATCTGCAAAACAAACTTTTTGAACACTTTTTTCATTTTTTTGGATTAAAAACATTGTTCTATAAATAATAATTGTAACTTTGTAGGCGTAATATAAATACGCTTTAATCTTTTACTTTACTATTCTAATACCAATGAAAAGCTATTTCGGTATAATTTTCGCCCTATTTTTTATAGGTTTTGTATCTTCTGGTTTCAGTGGATGCGAAGATCCGATCTGTGATTTGAAGATTAGCGGTAAGGTTATGGACGAAGATGGTAATCCTCTGAAAAACATTGAGGTTACAGCCTTTGAGTTGGATTCCTGTACCTATTGTGTTGATTCGGTAGCTGTTGATTCGGTGCCGCACAAAGGTAAGCTTTGGGTTTACTTTATGGGTAATTCGGTGACTGACAAGGACGGTAAGTATGAGATTGTTCTTGCAGACTACATAGGCGATATGCCTAGAGGGAAATATCGTCTAAAGGCTCAAGATGTCTCTAATGTCTTTGCTTCGGACTCCACTGAGAATCTGCAGTGGTTCAAGGTATCGCCAGGTCAAAGACATGAGACTTACAATGGCGGTTTCCTTGCCCAATATAAATTCACACTTAAAAGAAATTAAAGTATATTGCACCCCTTTTTGATGGAGTTTGCTCTATGCTTGATACGTAATAGATATTCTAAGTTTTTCCCTTTATAGACTTGTGCAAGGCGTTATAAGAGACGGTTGGATAAGTTGTGCCAACCAGATGCTGTTGAGGCTTCAGAGGGGGTTAAAATAAGATTTGTGTTTTGTTGTTTGTTTGGCTTTTTCGTGTCTTCATAATCGCATAAAAGTCAAGTTGCATGGGGCGTTTTGCCAAGTCAAATCGCTATGATACAAATCGAATAATGTTAAGAAAAATTTTATAGTATAGTTAAGCGCTGTTCCTAAATCTTATTAAGCAAGTCGTGTCCTTTTCACGGCTTGCTTTTTATTTTGCCCGGTCGATAAATAAAGGCTGGCCAAATTGTTGACCAGCCTTGATGTAAGTTCTGTTTGCTGTGAGATTTAGAATGCTCTTCCGGTTCTCTTGTTGAGCTGTTTGATCTTGCTTGTGAAATCCTTTCTGCCCAGCAGATCCTCTATGGAAATGTGCATTCTGTAGTGCCAGTAGTTGTCTGGATCGGCAGGGTCGTTCACGCGCTCCTTGAATGTCTGGTTCCAGCGAATGTTGCCGTCTATTGACATCCAGTCCTGGATAGGGAGAATTACCCACATTGCATTGTTCTGCAGGTGGTTAGTGATGATTCTTTCGCATATCCAAGGCTCGCAGAACATAGGTGGCTCGCCGTACTCGTGAAGTTCGTTGTTGAAGTATCTGCGTGTTCTTGCCCTGTCTTCCTCCCACCATGCGCGAATGCCGCTCATATCGTGCGTAGAAGTTGTTGAAACTGACTTGTAAGGAACTCTGTCAAGGTTGCCGAACTCTACATACATCTCTTTTGGCATGCGCTGGATTTCAAGAGAAAGAATGTCAAGCTCCTTCATTACGTTAGGCACGCACTCAGGCACCATTCCCAAATCCTCGCCGCAGCAAAGCATCTGCGTAGAGTGGACAAGAGCAGGAAGCTTCTTCATAGCCTGTCCCTTCCAGAATTCGTTGTGACGCTGGTAGTAGAAGTAGTTGTAAAGCTTGTTTATCTTGTTCTTCTGGTCCTCGCTCAGGTGAGCATAGACCAAAGTTGTCTGCAAAGTGATTCTTGGGTGGAACTTCGTAGGGTCCTGATAGTCGCGAACGAATAGCACGTTGCACATAAGCTCCATAAGACCGTCCTTGATCTTCTTCTCCGAGTCAGTAGAGTATGGAAGCAGATACTGAATCTTTTGCTGTGTGTTGACCTCCTGCCTCAAGATTCGCTTGTTGCCCATCATCGTCATGTACTTCTCTTTGACTAGAAGGTCCTCGTCACCGAACATGTCCCTTAAAGTCTCGTCCGAGAAGTCAGGATGGCACATGTTCTCCTCGTTGAATTCCACTCCGTACTCAAGGATCTCGTCCTTTGATAGAGGTAGAGCAGGGGCGAACTGTCCCATTAGTCCCCAAACGTAGTCCTTAGGTATTCGGAATATTCTGAAGAATCCTAGGATATGGTCTATACGGTATGCGTCGAAGTAGTCGGACATTTTTCTGAATCTTGCCTTCCACCATGCGTAGTCCTCCTTCTCCATCTCGTTCCAGTTATAGATAGGGAATCCCCAGTTCTGGCCGAAACGTGTGAAGTCATCAGGTGGAGCTCCGGCGCTACCTTTGGCGTCGAACAGCTCGGGATGCTGCCAAACGTCAACGCTGTTAAGATCCATACCGATTGGAATGTCACCCTTCAAAGCAATTCCCAAAGAGTGGCAGTAAGTGGCTGCGGCTCTTAGCTGCTTGTCCAAGTGGTACTGTACGAAGAAGTAGAAGGCTATCTTGCTGTATTCCTCGTACTCTGGGTTGCAGACCTTCTCGATAAGTCCTTCCGAGTATTTGGATGCTTCGCCCCACTGTGCAGTCTCGCAAGTTCCCTTCTTGTCTCTGAAGTAAGAGAATGCCGCGTAAGGCTTCAACCAATGCTCGTTGGCGTTGAAGAAGTCCTGGTACTGGTGAGTGGCGAAAGTCTGTTTGCCGTCGCGGGCAAAAATCTCTTTCAAAATGCTCATCTTGACTCTCATTACAGTCTCGTAGTCAACTGTCTCGAAAGAGTTTAGCTCTTCCTTTACCTTGTCGTATGCGGACTTGTCGGGAAGCACACCCACGCTCTCCACGTTGATGTATATTGGGTGAAGTGCAAATGTAGAGATAGCGCTGTACGGATATGAATCCTTCCAGCTCCATCTGCTTGTAGTGTCATTTATAGGCAGAGTCTGGATCATCTTCAGTCCAGCCTCCTTTGCAAAGTTTGCAAGCCACTTCAAGTCATTGAACTCTCCACAACCACAGCTCTGCTCTGTCCTTAGTGAGAACACTGGAATTGCCACTCCTGCGCCCTTGAACGGAGGCAGAAGGAATCTTGGTTCACCCTCGGAAACGATGATCATGTTGTGGCTTCCCTTAGGTATCTTGAAGGTTCTGTTCTGACCATCCTCCCAGGAAAGAATCTGGTGTGTGTTCTTGTCTCTGATAATGTATTTGTATTCTGCACCCTTCTTCAGCTTTCCTGCGTCAAGTTGTGCGCACCAGTAAGGTGGCTCCATGCACTGAAGAACGATTGCGTCATCCTCGTCCCACTTGCCTAGTGCAGATCTGTCTCCTATCAGGCATAGCTCGTGTTCGGCAAGCAGGTTGGACATTGCCACATTGAATATGACCGGAGAAGATCTCTTCTCGAACTGTGAGTTCTTCGGGTGGTAGCACACAGCCTCTGTGAACACCTTTGTACGCATGATGTCCCTTTCGTTGGCAAAGTGCATGTAAGTGTCCATTATGGCCACTTTGGGGTATAGAGTTGTCGGAAGAGCTATGCGTCTTGACATCCAAGGCTCTCCGACTGTCTTGTCCTCGCTTTTTGTGAAGTATGAGTATCTGATGCTGCTCTTGTTGATGTTCACAGTCACTCTCCACTCTCCGTCCTCGTTCAGAGTCATTGGCAGAGCGTTTTCTTCTGTAAATCCCAACTCAGCACACGAGCCACAAACGTATATGGTATCCTTTATTGTGCTGTCTGTCTTTAGTATGAATGTAACCTGTGGCATAAATTCGTAGTTTAATTTTGTTTATTAAATCTTTTGTTATCCTTGAGCGTCATCGGTATTGGCCTTAGGTTTCCTTTTGTGGAAAGGTCTGCGATGATTGTTTCTAGGACGCTTATGCTCGTTGTTTTGACCATCAGCATTCTCTTTGGAAGCTTGTTCGCTTTTGTTCTCCTGCTTGGGTCTGTTGTCCGGTCTTCTGCGGTTGTTGTTCCTTCCGTTTCTTCGGTTGCCCTTGTTGCCTCCGTTAGCGCGTCTTGGAGCGTATTCGGGAGTTTCTCCCAACTGCTCGGGAACCTGAGCCTTTGTGATCTCCTTGTCAAGGAATTTTTCTATCATATAGAATTTGTCCTGGTCCTCTGGCGAGACAAATGTCACACCTGCTCCCTCTCTGTTTGCTCTTGCAGTACGTCCGATTCTATGGATGTAGTCCTCTGCATCGTGAGGCACGTCATAGTTGACCACCAGGTCTATTCCCTCGATGTCAATACCTCTGGCAACGATGTCAGTCGCTACAAGCACGTTTATCTTTCCGCTCTTGTAGTCGAGCATGACTTCCTCTCTCTCGTTCTGCTCAAGGTCTGCGTGCATGCATCCGCACTTCACACCCTGTCTCATAAGTGTGTGATAGATGTCCTTGACCTTCTGCTTCTTAGAAGAGAATATGATTGTCTTGTCCTGTGATTTCTCCTTGACAAGATACTTTATCAAACCAAGTTTCTGAGGTTCGTAGCAGACGTATGCTGACTGCTCGATTCCCTCTGCCGGCTTAGAGATTGCCACATTCACGAACGAAGGGTTGCGAAGAATGTTGTTTGCAAGCTTCTTGATCTTGTCCGGCATTGTTGCAGAGAACATGATTGTCTGCCTCTCTACGGGAAGTTTCTTGACTATCTGGATGATGTCGTCATAGAATCCCATGTCCAGCATTCTGTCCGCCTCGTCAAGAATGAAATACTTGACTCCCGAGAAGTCCACGTTGTCCATCTTGATGTGTGAGATCAATCGTCCCGGAGTAGCTATCACGATGTCTGTTCCGTTCTGCATGGCCTGCTTCTGTGTTGACCATGCCGATGCGTCGTTTCCTCCATAAACTGCGACTGAAGAAACTGACACGAAGTAGGAGAATCCCTCAAGCTGCTGGTCTATCTGCTGTGCAAGCTCGCGTGTCGGAGCCATAACTATTGCCCTGACCTTGTCGTCTCCCGATGTGTCCTTCAGAAGCCTGTTTATCAGCGGAAGCAGGTAGGCCGCAGTCTTTCCTGTTCCTGTCTGAGCGCAGGCTATCAGGTCGTTGCCCTTCAGTATCTCTGGCATGGACTGCTCCTGGATAGGAGTCATTTCCTGGAAGTTCATCGCATCCAGTCCGTCCAGTAGTTCTGGAGTGAATTCTATCTCGTCAAATCTCATTGTCTTTCTTTTTTAGTTTATTTCTTCTCCGGAGTAACTCTCGAGGCTCCACCCACTCCGTTGACCTGAGAAGCGCCGCTTGTGCCGTTTATTGAAGTGCTGTCGATCTTGTCACCGTAGTTAGCCTGTGTCAAAGGATCGTTGTCAAGTATTGTATGATAGTCCTTTGACAGCTTGTCGTTGGCACAAGTCGTGAACTCGCTGCAGTTGTAGCTCTTTAGCAGCTCCTTGTCCCATAGAGGGTTCTCGTGAGGCATTGCGAAAGGCTTGTGTGCAACTCCGTCCCTGTCGAAGTAGCTGAAGTAAACCTTTGCATAGTTTCCGTCCTCCTTCTTGCTCTCGTAAGAGATCCATCTTCCTGTGCTCGAGAAGTCGTGGAAATGGTCTGCCTGTGGCGAGTTAAGCGAGTCAAGAGGGTGAAACTTCTTTGTCTCCAAGTCCATTATGTAGATGTCAGCAGTCTTGTTTGTCTGCATGTACATGCCGTACTTGCCCATCCTGAATAGCATGTGCTTTCCGTCCACGTTGATCTTAGGGGCTGCCGCACTGCTGTCCAAGGCAACTGCGTTGACAATCGTCTCGGATGAAGTGATGTTGTTGCTTCCTTCCTCTACGTTTCCGAAGGTCTTGGTGTCAGCGTTGAACTTTATTCTTGCTATGTTGTACTTCTGCCTTAGCGGAGAGCTTTGTGTAGTTATTGCAGTGTCTGTGTAGCAGTAGTAAAGGTAGTTGCCGTCAGGGCTCCAAGAGAGCATTCCCTCGATTCTGTTCGGAGTCTTGAACACGTTTGTTATCTCGTTCTTTTCGATGTCATAGAGAACTATGTCTCCGTACTTGTCGAACTGGTAGATCTTCTTGTTGTCGTTCGAGGCGAATGACTGGCGGACATTCTCGCTTGTTGCCGCAATATATGGCAATGTAGGGTGCCACTGTGCGTATGCAGTCGAATACTTCATGTCTCCGCACTTTGTGTTCACAAGCTTTGTCTCTCCGTTGTAAGTCAGCATCATGCCTCCTTTGCTTCCTCTGACATAGAACATTCGGTTGCCAGGGTTGTTTCTCTGCGACGTGTGGCAGTTCATGCAGTATGTGCGGTCATAGTCGCGGCTGATCTGGTTCTTGCGGTAGTCGAAGATTGCCTTCTCCTGCGAAGTCTCTGTGTCGTACTGATAGATACCCATGTGTCCGATGTACTTGTAAAGAGGCTCGATAAGTCTGTATGTCAGGTACTTGTCTATTGAGTCACCCACAACATTCTGTCTGAATGTGTTGTACTTCACCCAGCTGTTGCCCTGCTTTGCGTAGATCTCATAGCTTATGCTTCCCCCGTTAGCCGCGCTTGTCATCTCCTTCCATGCCTTGGGACTGAATGTCACTATGCCTTCGCTGTCTGCTCCAAATACTTTCTTAGTGTTTCCGTAGGTAGCCTTGACCACGAACTTCTCGCCCTTGCTCTCGATTTTGAAGTTCATAGGGGCGATGTTCACCGGAATAGTCACGTTTGTGTAGTCCGGATATATCTGTGGCATTGTGCCTGTCTCTGTGCTTTGCTTTGGCTCTGAGGGTGTGCAGGCTGTCATAAGAGCTATGACTCCGCAGACCAATATGCTGTATGCTGTCTTTTTCATTGCTGTCTTTCCTTTTGCTAGTTTGTTCTTTCAGGTTTAACTGCGAAGAAGTAGTATGTGAAGTACGAGTCTCCGTATTTCTTTGCAATCTCATCGTATCCCTTGCCGGACTTCATGTCCCTCAGGATGTCGTTAGCCTTCTGTCCGATAAGCGGAGATACCGGGAATTTCTCGATAAGAGAGTCGTCTCCGTTGATTGAGCAGATGCAGATAGCCTCCTGGATTGGGTTTGGCAGAGTGCCCTGGTACTTGTCACCCATTGCCATCATGATTGTCTTGAAGTATGTAAGGTCCTTCTCGAACAGAGCTGTCAGTGTTCTGCGTGACACGTTCACTCCGTTTGCCACTGTCGGCAGTTTGAATGTGTATTCGAAAGGCACCTGTCCGTAGATGATGTTCTCTCTGAACGCTCCCATCATGGCCTTGCCGAACTGCTTGTGTGTCTGGGCGAACTCTATGTGCGAGCCGTAGTGCTTTCTGACCTTCTCGCACCAGCTTCTGTAAACGATGTTGTCGTCCATCTTGCTAAGTATCTTTTCTGCCGCATCCTTCTCGCCTACAAGGATGTAGTCGTATGTCATTACCATCATGTTTAGGTAGTTCTCCTCCTTGAACAAGTGGTAGTCCATAGCGTATGACAGCGAGTACAGAGGCTGTCCTGCGTAAAGGTTAAGCCAAGGGTAGTGGAAGTCGGTTGCAATCGGGAAGTCTGACTTTTTGCATGTGTACTTGAATATGTCCTGCTCGGTCCTGCCTGTCTGCTCAAGTCCGATAAGTCTCAGTCCGTAGCATGCCCAGTTAGGTTCCTCGATCTCGTTGGCGGCCTTGACCATGCCCTTGAAGTCGTTGTTCACCATCAGCCTTGTAAGCTTGCACTCGCCTCTGAATGCCGAACTTCTCTCGCTTGCAAGGTATATCGCTCCTGAGATTAGCAATGCAAGAACGATGTTGAAGAACTTGAAGCCGTAGATCTTGTCATTGGCCTTTGTCCAGTTAGGCAGTTTGTCGCTGCTCTTCATAGCCTTGTCAAGCACAAGGATCGAAGGGGAAAGGAACATGATCAGCTCCACAACCGCTATTTCTGTGTAGTCGAAGTTTGTAAGCGGTGTAAGCCAGTATCTTGTGTCTTTGTACCACCACAGCATGTATAGCGAGCAGACGATGGCTATGGCGTAGCATACGGCTCCCTTCTTCATGTCCCTCACAATCACAACGCTCGCCATTCCAAGCGCTGCGAATAGTCCGACAAGTCCGCCGATGACGAAGCCGACCATAGTAACCATCGCGATGTCAAGGTAAAGGAACTTGATGTCCTCCTTCTCGTACATCATCTTTGCCACCCACATGTTCCCGACTATAAGCAGAAGTCCCATGCAAGGGAGAGTAAGCACGTCGCGGATGTTGTTGTGCATGTAATGTCCGACCACTCCGATGACAAGTGTGCAAAGGAATGCGGGAATGAAGCCCATGACCATGTTTCCGGGCTTGTATCCGATGATTCTTGAAAGCCAGACTGATATGCCGTCCAAGACTATGCTTAGGACTATGCTTGCCTGTAGAGGGTAGATGAAGAACTGGCCCAGGTATCTTGCCAGGTAGGCAAGGTGTCCGTCCTCTATTATCACCTTGTCGTGATAGTACTCTGCGTTGCAGAAGAACGAACCCAAATGTAGGTTATAGATTATATCCTGCTCATAGACTCCAAGAAAGGCTATTGCGAAGGCAAGCCATAGTATGGAGGTAATTATTGTCTGCTTGTTTTTGAGTGTTTCCAACATCGGATTTTTACTTAGATTTTTGTGTGAAAAATGTAGTGCAAAGATAGTGAAAATTTCTCTATCTTCCAAGAAAAATCCGCAGAAAATCTTGTTCAGGCCAAGCCTTTTCAGAAGATGCTCAGCTGTGTGGCAGGTCTTGTCCCCCTGACCGTTTCAAGCCATTTGGATATGTCCTCGCAACTGTCTGCTGCACAGGCACTTCGGCTCTCTATGAGTTTTCTGTTCAGCTCGTACCTCTGGTCCGTGGCAAGGGCGGGGAACGTGAGCGCGCAGACCGGTCTGTTCATTGTCGAGGCATGGCCTGTCGCGATTCTCGAGCCTCCGCCAGCCTTGCTTGCGCAGAGAACGACTCCGTTCGAGAATAGCGGCTGTAGCCTGTCCCTCTCTATGTACCTGTGCTTGATTTCGAATGTGTCGGTGGCGTTGAACATGTATTCGCTGACCAACAGGCCACCCGTGCCGAGAATCTCCTGTGCAAGCCTGTGGTTCGTTGCCGGCTTTATAGTCTGGATCGAAGAGGGTAGTATGGCTATGGTCCTGCCTCCGCTTCTGATTGTCTCCTCGTGGGCTATTGCGTCGCATCCCAGTGCAAGTCCGCTCACGGTAACTGCGTGTCTGGATATTTCACGGACTATTCTGCGCTCCTTGTCCTCGATTTCGGGAGTTATGTCCCTTGTGCCGATTACTGCGACCTTGAACACGTCTCTGCCGAGAAGTGAAATGTCGCCCTTGCAGAACAGCACCATCGGCGCGTCGGGAATGTCCCTCAAAGGCTCGTCAAGGTATGAGATCGCCTTGATTCCGTATCCTTCCAGAACTGTCAGCTCCCTCATGGTCTCCTGCCTCAAAAGTGTGAAATTCGGGAAGTTCGTGCAGTGGATGATCTGCTCGTCACTCATCCCCTGTAAATAGAACGACTTGATTCGGGACTGCCCGAACCCTTTGATTTTCTGGATAGTAAGTAAGTTTAGAATGTCTTTCATTTCAGATAAAAATTAAATGTAACGGACTATGCCTCCATTTCCTTGAATTTTGTTTGGTAAAGGCAGCTGTTCCTTGTCTTGTGTTTTCTTTGCTTCTATATTATCTTTGATTTTTATGGTACTGTAAAAGTAAATTAAAAGCGTTGAGAGGATTGGACAAACCTGACAACGCTTTTAATTCAAAAAAATAACACTACATGTTTACTTAATACTGTAGTACAAAAAGGATTTATAATATTAGGACTAAACTTGAACATCAACTCTTCGCAAAGTCGTCTGTCCGCTATAGTATTTTGCAAATAGCGTGCCAAACATTGTGCCTTGTTAAAAGAATTTATGAAAAAAGTTTGTAAGAAGCTGAAAATTAGTTTCTTATTTTTATAATATTATTTACCCCGTTTGCTGTTTGAATAGCGTTGATGGATCTGTTAAGCTCGCCTATGCTCTTCAGGATCATAGTTGTCTGCTCGATGTCAGACTTCACTTCAGGATCGCTCAGCTCTTTGGTCAGGTTGTTCAGCTTGTCCCTTTGGAACTCGCTCTTGAACTTGTTTATCAGAGACTTTATGTTGGTGATGACATCGTTCTGCTCCTTCTCCTCGACCTCTTTGACACCCTTGCCGGAAAGTTGGTCAAGCCACTTCATCTTCTCCATCTCTATGCACACCGAAGCGTCGTTGAAGTCGGTGTTCTCGTGCTTCTGGAAGTAGTCGGACAAAGTTCTGTCAAAGAGCTGGTCCTCGTTCATGACCTTGTTGGCCTCCTTTAGCATAGCCGAGAAAATCGGGTGGGTAAGGTAGATCTTCTCCTCCTCGAATTCGTACTCGAAGTATCCGGCCGCAGTCAGGTACTCCTTGTATTCCTCGTCATTGTCGTCAGTCTTGCAAAGTTCGATTATCTTGTTCTTGTCCGAGGAAAGGATCAGCTCGATGATGTCCCTTTCCTTCTTGTATAGGTTGTTCAGCAGTTTCTCAGAGAACCTGTCGATTCCCGTAGCCTCGCTTGCCTGTGGTTCTGCGTTGGGTTGTGTACCCGTGCCGAAGAACGCCTCGTCAGGCATCTCCTCCTCTTGTGGGGCAGGGTAGCCTTGTGGGTATCCTCCCTGCTGAGGGTAGTATTGCTGTCCGTACTGCGGGTATTGGGTAGGGTAGCCTTGAGGGTATCCTCCTTGCTGTGGGTACTGGCCCTGCTGTGGGTATGGTTGCTGAGACATCTGCTGGCGTCTCTCCATTTCCTTTCTCTGCTGTTCCCTAAGTGCTTCCTTCTGCTGGTTTTCGGCTTGTTTTGCTCTCTCCTTGCCTACGTATTCGATGACAATGTTGTTGTCTGTGTCAAGGATTTTAGATACGGCCTTGGCATACTCCAGACGCTTGATAGAGTCGGGGATTACGGCGATGACCTCAGCTATAGTCTTGACAGCGGTTGCTCGCTTGAGCGGATCGTTTGCAGCCTCGTCCCTCAGCATGTTGGCGCGGAACACAATGTAGTCCTGCTCGTTGCTGTTCAGGTATTCCTCGACCTCGTTGGCATTGTGGCTCTGTGCGAAAGAGTCCGGATCCTCGCCCTCTGGCAGAATGATAAGGCTTACGTTCAGTCCCTCGGACAAAAGAAGCTTTCCGTTCTTGATTGCGGCGTTCATTCCGGCCTTGTCGCCGTCATAGAGCATTGTCACATACTTCTCCTCGCTGTCAGAACTGCCCTTTGACGGAAGGTTTCGTTTCAGCAGTCTGACCTGTCCCTCAGTCAGTGCTGTACCGCACGGAGCCACGATGTTCTCTATGCCCGCCTGGTGCATCGAGATCACGTCGAGGTATCCCTCGGAAATGTATGCCTTCTCCTTCCTATGTATTGCGGTTCTTGCAAAGCATAGGCCGTATAGTGTGTTTGATTTCTTGTAAAGTTCGTTCTCCGGCGAGTTGCGGTACTTGCCCTTGTCAATGTCCTCCTGTCGGATACCCCTGGCACCGAAAGCGATGACCTTGCCCGAAATGGAGTGTATCGGAAAGATTGCTCTGGCGGCGTAGAAGTCCGAAGTTCCGTAGTTTCCCTGGCTGATGTGTCCAAGCTCGACTAGAGGCTGAAGGAAACCCTCTCTCTCAGCTCTCGGCCAATAGCTGTTCCTGTCAACCAGTGCGTAGCCAAGTCCGAACTTCTTAATCGTTGCTTCGGTAAGTCCGCGCTGAAGGAAGTATGATAGACCTACGGCACGTCCCTCCTCGGTCTCTAGGTTCTTGACGAATATTTCCTGAAGCCACTCGGTAGCCTTGCCAAGCTTCTCCTGCTTGGACAGTGCAAGTTTCTCCTCTTCGGTAAGTTCCTTTTCCTCGACTTCGATTCCGTATTTCTTTCCGAGCAGTTTCAGCGCCTCTGCGTAGCTGACATGCTCGATCTCCATGATGAAGTTTATCGGGCTGCCTCCCTTGCCGCATCCGAAGCACTTGCAGATGTTCTTGGCGGGAGTCACGATGAATGACGGAGTCTTCTCGTTGTGGAAAGGGCACAGTCCCTTGTATGTGGCACCGTTTCTGCGAAGCGACACATAGTCGGATACCACATCCATGATGGTTGCGGTGTCCTTGATTCTCTGTATTACTTCGGGTTTGATCATGTGTGCCTTGTTCTTGGTTTATTTGCCCTTGTCGTTGCCGCTTCTCTTGCTGCGGTTGTAGCTGCGGTATGAGTCGAACTCAATCTCTATGTCCGGCTCGATGTACTCTGTGCGCGGATTGAATGCGAACTTGATGTACTTTATCGAAAGTCCGCGGTCAAGCCACTGCTGCTCATAGTAGGTGCGGATGGATAGTATCTTGTCGTCCGAGAATGACGAGTTGTATAGGTCGTCAGTCTGGTAAAGCACCTCGAAGCTGTTGCTCTTGACCATCTCGCAAGTGTATGTGAACATGAACTGGCTGTCGGTCTTGAGGTGTATAGTTGCGTTGTCCTTGAGGAACTTCTGGTAGTTGCTGATGAAGCGTGTTCCGGTAAGTCTCTTGTTAACCTTCTTCATCTGCGGATCAGGGAAAGTGATCCAAATCTCGCTTACCTCTCCGGCGTCGAAGAATCCGTCTATAGCCTCGATGTTTGTGCGTATGAAAGCCACGTTCTTCATGCCTTTCTCAAGAGCCTCTGTGGCACCTGCCCACATTCTGGATCCCTTGATGTCCACACCGATGAAGTTCTTGTCCGGGTACATGGCGGCAAGTCCGACTGTGTATTCGCCGCGACCGCATCCAAGCTCCAGAACTATAGGGTTGTCGTTTCCGAAGAATTCCTTCCACTTTCCGCTCATCTCGTGTCTGCCTCCCTTCTCCTCCCTGAGCTGGTAGTAAGGGCATTGGAAGACGTGCGGATAGCCGTCCATGTCAGCGAATTTCGAAAGCTTGTTCTTGCTCATATCTTGATTGTCTGTTTTTGTTAGTAGTTACCCGAGCAGCATCTTGAATGCGTCTGCCACGGTGTTGGCTGTCTCAACCTTTATCTTTGTTCCCTTCAGGTCCAAATTCCTGAAGTTAGGTATTATAATGCGCTTGAAGCCGAGTTTCTCTGCCTCCATTATGCGCTGTTCTATGCGGTTTACAGGTCTTATCTCGCCGGACAGTCCCACCTCTCCTGCCAGACAGGTGTGAGGGTCCAGAGGTATGTCCATGTTCGAGGAAAGCACCGAGCTGATTATTGCCAGGTCCAGGGCAGGGTCGTTCACCCTTATTCCTCCCGCTATGTTCAGGAACACGTCCTTCTGCGCAAGCTTGAATCCCACTCTCTTTTCAAGCACGGCAAGAAGCATGTTCAGTCTGCGAGTGTCATAGCCCGTAGCGGACCTCTGCGGAGTTCCATATGCCGCTGTGCTGACAAGGCTCTGCACCTCGATCAGGAACGGTCTGGCTCCCTCTATCATAGCTCCTATGGCTGTTCCGCTCAGGTTCTGCGTGTGGTCTGACAGAAGCATTTCCGAAGGGTTGGTAACCTCTCTCAGTCCGCTTCCCATCATCTCGAATATACCGATCTCCGAAGTGCTTCCGAATCGGTTCTTTATGGCTCTGAGTATGCGGTACATGTAGTGCTGGTCACCCTCGAACTGAAGGACCGTATCGACAATATGCTCCAGGATCTTGGGTCCTGCTATGGTTCCGTCCTTGGTGATGTGTCCTATGACAAGTACGGGTACGTTGCTCTCCTTGGCGTATCTCAGGATAGATGCCGCACACTCCCTGACCTGTGTCACACTGCCTGGACTGGACTCTGCCGCCTCTGTACTTATTGTCTGTATGGAGTCGATAATCACAAGCTCCGGCTGTACGTTCCTGATGTGTACGAAGATCTCCTCCAGCGAGTTTTCGCTGACAAAGAAGCACTGCTTGTTGTTGTATGTTCCAAGCCTTTCAGCCCTCATCTTGAGCTGTTTCAGGCTTTCCTCTCCGCTCACATAGAGGGTTTTCTTGCCCACGATGTTAAGCACCACCTGCAGTACGAGCGTGCTCTTGCCTATTCCGGGTTCGCCGCCGATAAGCACCATAGATCCGGGAACAAGACCGCCTCCAAGCACGCGGTTGAACTCTGCGCAGGCTGTGTCGTATCTGACCTCTTCGGTGGTCTCCACGTTCTCTATCAGCGTAGGCTTGCTCTTGCCGTTGGTCTCGACAAGGGCCATAGGGCTTTTAGCCTTGGCTGCAGCCTGTGCCGCAGACTCCTTCTTCACGACCTCCTCGACGAATGTGTTCCACTCGCCGCAGGCAGGGCATTTGCCAAGCCACTTGCTCGATTCCCCTCCGCAGTTTGAGCAGAAGTAAACGCTCTTATACTTGCCTGCCATAACTAGTAGCCGTAGTCGTAACTGCCATAGCTGTCATAGTCCTGATAGTCATAGTAACCGTCATCCACGACAGGCTTTGGATGTATTCTGTTGAAGTGTACGGGGATCACAAGGTCCACCTTGACTCTCTCCTCGCCCTTCAGGTCTCCGGGCTTGAATACTGGCAGTCCCTCCATGATTCTTAGAGCCTCTGCGTCATACTCAGGGATCACGCTCTGCACGATCTGAGGGTTCTGCACGCGACCGCATCTGTCCACGGTGATTCGGCACAGTACGGTTCCCCTGACAAGGTATGTTATGTCCTCGTGAGTCACCGAGTCAGTAGCCACCGAGTCGATAACCTCGGGATACTCGATGTTGTGGAACACGTAGCGTGTAAGCTCCACAGCGCCGCCACCGGGGAATTCCGGCAGGTTTAGCTCCTTGGGCATCTTGTTGGGGCTGTAGATCTTTGAAGGCATATTGTCCACGCAGTTCGGGTAAAGGTTCTCGTACTGCATGTATTTGTCCTGTGCCATCATTGCGATGCTGCACAGAATGCCGAGCAAAAGTGATAGGTATCTGTTCATTTCTTTATTTCTGTCTTGTTAGAATAGGGTGAGCTGTCCGCTCTCGTCGTTGCCTCCGTTGTCGTCGCTGCCGCTGTTGCTGTCATCAATGTCAGCTGGTTCCGGAGTGTCCTCTGGTTCTGGCTCCTCCGGTTCCGGTTCAGGGAATCTCGTAGGCTCAAGCTCGAGTATGCTCTCGACCTTGTATGTCGATATTCTCTTTCCCTTGGCCTTGATGCCCTTGACACCGATGAACTCCTCTGCGTCTATCTCAAGCTTCTCCCTCTCTGCGTCAGCACCGCCGAATGTTACCTCGAGCCTTGGGAATGCAGTGTCGGTGATGTGCAGAAGCTCGCTCTTAGGGTTGTCACCAAGGAACGATACCTGCTTGCTTGTGCTTTCGAATGCGAAGCGCTTGATGTATGCGTACTTCTCGTTGGCGTCGTACAGACACACAGTCCATACCTTTTCAGGCTTGAACTTCTCGAGCCTTAGAAGGTTCTCTGGGAAGTGTACGGACTCCTCGAAGCCGGAGAAGTTGTACTCTCCGTTCGTTGTCATGTATATGATCCTGTCCTCTGTCATGAACTCGCCAAGGAACTCTCCGTGTCCCTCGTAGTTCAGACGCTGTATAGTAGAGTCGAACCAAACCTTTCTTCCGCCCATAGTCGAAGCACCGCGCTTCTTGAGCGTGATCTTGAGAATCTCGTTCTTGGTCAGAAGTATTCCCTTTGCGTTCTTGTTCTTGATGCTGATCTCTGCAAAGTCACGGTCAAGCACACCTACCTTCATCTTGTACCTTGGCTTAAGATCGACGTGTATGCTCTCTGCCTCGGCGTTCGAGTTTGCAGTGAAGTAAAGTATCTTGCTTCCCGCAGTTCCGGCAGTGATGTCGTACTCCTTGTCCCTGGTCACACCGGTGATAGCGAAGCGCTTCATGTAGCTTGGGCCTGCCTTGCCGTCGCGATATACGACGTTATAGACCATGCGCTTGTCGTTCTTCTTATAGACGTTCACATAGAGTATGTTCTTGCCCACGTACTCCTTCTCCTTGACCTTGGTGATCTTGTATGTGCCGTCCTTGTATATGACAAGAATGTCGTCCATGTCCGAGCAAGGGCAGATGTACTCGTCCCTCTTGAGGTCGTAGCCGACATATCCGGTCTCACGGTTGATGTAAAGCTTCTCGTTGGCCTCGACCACCTTTGTAGCCACCACGTTGTCGAAGGTTCTGATCTCGGTAAGTCTTAGGTGCTCCTTGCCGTACTTTGCCATAAGCCCCTCGAACCACTCGATGGTAGTCTCTATCAAGTGCTTTAGCTTGTGCTCGATCTCCTTGATCTGCTTCTTGAGGTTGGCGATGATCTTGTCTGCGTCGTCCTTGGAGTATTTTAGGATTCGCTTCATTCGGATTTCCATCAGCCTAGCCACGTCGTCCTCTGTGATGTCTCGCACAAGCAGGTGCAGGAACGGCTGGAGTCTCTTGGTTGTGTGTTCGATGGCCACAGCCACAGTCGGAGCGTTTTCAAACTCCTTGTCCTTATAGATTCGCTCCTCGATGAATATCTTTTCAAGCGAGCAGTAGTTGAGCTTCTCCTTTAGCTCTCCGAGCTGGACCTCGAGCTCCTTTCTTATCAGGTTCACCGTTCTGTCCGTGCTGTGCTTCAGCGCGTCGCTCACGCCGATGAATATAGGCGTCTTCTTGCCGGTCTCGTCAGCCTCGACAACACAGCAGTTGGTGTATATCTTCTTCTCGCAGTCAGTGAATGCGTACAGTGCGTCTATGGTCTTGTCCGGAGAAACCTTGTCGGCAAGGGTAAGCACGATCTTGACCTCCATGGATGTAAGGTCCTCGATCTTCTTGATGTTGATCTTTCCCTTGTCTATGGCAGCCTCTATACTTGCCTTGAGCTGTCGGTTTGTCACGCCGTGTGCAAGGTCCCTGATGACAAGGGTCTTGTTGTCCTCCTTCTCGATATGCGAGCGTACACGGACCATGCCTCCCTGCTTTCCGTCGTTGTACTTGCTCACGTCGATCATACCTCCGGTCAGGAAGTCTGGATAGATCTCGAACTCCTCGCCCCTAAGGTACTTGATTGATGCCTCGATAAGCTCGCAGAAGTTGTGGGGAAGGATCAGCGACTGCAGACCCACAGCCACACCGAGTATGCCCTGTGTAAGCAGAAGCGGGAACTTTACGGGCAGGAACACCGGCTCCTTGTCCGTGCCGTCGTATGAGCTCTTCCACTCTGTGATCTTGTCGTTGAACAGGATGTCACGGGCAAGGTTGGTCAGGTGTGCCTCGATGTAACGGCCTGCGGCAGCGCCCTCGCCAGTGAATATGTTACCCCAGTTACCCTGGGTGTCGATAAGCAGGTTCTGTTGTCCGAGAGTGATCAGCGCGCCATAGATTCCCGCATCTCCGTGAGGGTGGTATGCCATGACCTGGCCGACGATGTTCGCGACCTTCTTGTGGTGGCCGCTCTCCATCTTGCCCATTGTATAGAGGATGCGTCTGTGAACGGGCTTGAGTCCGTCCTCGAGGTAAGGCACAGCACGATCCACGATAACGCTCGAAGCGTATTCCAAGAACCACTTCTGGTAGATTCCACCCAAATGATGCGTAATCTCCGCGTCATTCATGTCCTGAACCTTGTAGTCGGAATCGGCGAGCGGCTCTTCCGGCTGGCTGCCCGCAGTAGAGGATGAGTCCTGGTTTTCGCCCCCATTCTCCATTTCTTCTATATCTTCGTCATCTCTCTTCATAAGTTCTGTATTCTATCCAATTATTTGTGTGCAAAGATAGTGAAAGTTTGTGTTATTTGCAAATTCTGGAGAGGGAAATTTTGTCAAACACGGAAAAAACTTTTCGCAATTCGTGTTTGGTTTTGGGGAAGGGGAAGGGAAATTCGGGGTGAGGTGGGGTGGGTGTTTTCCGTGGGTTCGTGTCCGTGGGGTGTGTTGTTTTCCGTGGGGATTGAGGTCCGTGGGTGTTGTTTTCCGTGGGGATTGAGGTTCGTGGGTGTTGTTTTCCGTGGG
>JAZUHH010000016.1:0-25720 GCA_045641625.1 Paludibacteraceae bacterium | reverse complement strand
TGGTCCTAGTTCTTCGTATACCAAACATAAGATTATCTATAGCTGTATTTGAGACAGTATTAGTTCTTCTAGTTACAGGTGTTTGTATTGGGACTTCTATCGGTTCATTCATTATAGGCTCAGCATTAAGTTCTTTGTTTTTTGACTGATTGTTATTTATCACAGAATTCCAATCAACCTCTCTAGTATACGGTACATATCCTACTCCATTGACATATCTCATTCTAGTGTCCACTCTATTACCTTTGTTAACAGGTGGATTAGCATACACTTCTCCACCGTCGTCAAACTTATTACCTATGTTCTCTCTATTATATATTTCCCTTATCTTATATAGATCAGTAATACCCTGGGACACAGCACGTTTTATCACTTCTCTTTTTGTTTTGATGTTTTCGTCTTTCCAGCTCATATAAAATTGTATTAAAATTATTGTGCAAAATTAGTGCTTTTTTGAAGATGAAATAACATATATATTAGAATAATACATACTTTAATAACTATTACTGTCTATTAATATATTATATATCCTTCTTTCTTTTGTATAACTTTTCTTTCTTAAAACTCAAAATATTTTTTGAAAAATTTTTTAGATTTTTTTTCGTTGTATATTAACGAGGAGGGGATAGCCCCCATAGAAGCCACTCCCTGCCGTTGGCGGTTGGGTTGATACCCTGGACCAATTGTCACACAGTTTTCTTCAGGGTAATAATGTGTTAATATTTACGAAAATGACACTAGAGCAATTTATGACAAATGTTGCTGAGATTTCAGCTAAGGCTAATGGTTGGTTTGACTTCACACTGGAGAAAACAAATGAAGTGGTATCATTCAAAGATCATGACAAGAATGGTCGAATCAGTTCTTCCGACAGGGTTCAGTTGAGTTCAGTAACTTCAGCTGACGGAAGAGAGTTTGTAATGCTAGTGCGTGACAACCGCAAAACCGAGGTAATCTCGGCTAAGGAGTTCTTCAATAGACTTAAGTAAACAAGGGGGCGAAAGCCCTTTTGTTTTTAGTCAGCTAAAGTAGATTAATAGGGATGAGGATGGCATACTCCTCTTTCCCCTATTTTTGAGTGTATGTCAACAAAAAAAACAATAGCTATCATATATATATGTATAGCTATTTTCTAAAAAAAACCTTAGCTCATACCACCGTAGAGAATATGTAGTATGGGCACTATTAATAATATTATACATAGTGCGAATGTATAATATATAAGTCATTAAAGGAATGGCAAGCACAAAAACATAATGATAGCATTTATAGTGGTATGTGTAATAATACTGATTATTGCATATATAGATGTATTTATTATACAGAAATATAATCATGACTTATATCAGATTATAGGTATATGTCTTGAAATAGCATTTACAATTAACGTGCTATTTAATGCACAAGTATTAATTAATATTTTCAGATAGTATGAACAGACAGGTATTCGGATGTCTATTGACATTCATTTTTTGTTTGATTGCAACAGTTTGTTGCAAGGCAGAGTCAGTAAGAGTTGTATCAGGAGATACAATATCTTATGTATCAAACAAAGAGAAGAAAGAGCCAGTTAAGACTGGACTATTCTTCAAGGACAGACAAGGTAATGTTTATCCTGTTTACAAGAATTCTAAGGGTAACGAATTTGTTATCAAGAAGAGTCAGAAAACAGGAAAAGATTACAGATATTATTTACCAAAATAAAAGAAGAATATGAAGAAGATATTATTTGTATCTCTTTTCATAAACATGTTGTTAGTGATTTCAACAGCATGTTTGAAGAGAGATCTTGACAAGGAGCGTATGAATAGAGTTTCAGCTAAAGAGATGGCTGAGACGATTATTGAGACTTTTGAGGCATGGAAATACTTCCAATGCCACAATTCATCAATAACAATAAGAAATGGTAAGACAGAGCAACAACTTTTGTCTTATGACATCTTAGACGACAAGATGGATGAATTATTGTTTCTAACAGAGCCATTCGATAAGGAATTAAGAGAGCTAAATGAAGAAGATTAAGCACAGAATAATCTTCTATACGCTAGAAGGAGAGAAGATCATGTATTGCAAAAGATCGTGGTCTTCTACTTTTAAGTTTGCTTTGAGTAAGTTGGTTCAGCTTAAGGCATACTTTTTCAAAATAGAGAAAATGAACCGTTAAAAAAAAGAAAAAGGAAATGGAAAAGATTCTATTTACTCAGACAACATTCTTTGGTCAGCAGACAAGAAGATTCATACAATCATTTTTTGAGAACCATTTCAACGTAAAGAAATGGTGTGCTCAGACATATCAGGATAAGACCACAAAAGATGGTCGAATCTGCGTCTTGAAAGGACAAGAGTTGGTGTTCTTCATCAAAGAGAATACAATCCATTACACTAAGGTAGGTTCGAGGACACATAAGAAGTTAATTGAGAATGGAAAGCAATTCTCGATGGTAGATCCATATAGAGTACTATTTAGAAAATAATATGAAGTACACATTGGAAGAACTAATCGCAATGTATCCTGGATGCTCAGTAAATGAGGATTCGGGATATGTTGTAGATATCAATGGAATAATCCATTGTTCATCAAACTGTAATAACTTTGTTGCATCATATGATGGATGTACGAGCGGAGAAATGTATGAAGATTTTAGTGCAACTTTAATGGGATACTAATAATGAAAGTAAAAGATTTAATCAGCATTCTTTCAAAATATGACGAGAATGCCGAAATACGATTGGACAACAACGTCATAATCGTAGAGAATAAGAAGAAAGAAAACTTAAATAAAGAAGACTTCATTGAGGAGGAATACTTCGATGAATGGCTTGAAGGTTTAGATTTAAATGATATAGATTAGTATGTGGAGTTTATTGACAAAGATTGTTGATATCTATAGAGATGAAACAATAGAGGATATCAACTCTCTAACAGGAGTTGATAAAGATGATATAAACAGATGTTTTGTCGTCTGCTCGGACGGCAATAAGAGAAGCTTTCTTTTAGACAAAAATCATAAAATGATCATTAGTGGTCAAATTGTAGAATTGTTTAAAGGAGAAGTCACTCTCAAAAAGAAGAAACAATAATTAGTTTTGGTTCCTGATAATAGTTAATTAATATTTAGAAGTAAATGCGCTGAGAAGCGTGTTTACTTTACCATTTTAAAAAAAAACAGAAAAATGAACAGATATATAGTAAAGGATTATGCAAACAATATAGAAGTAGAGCTTGTTAGAAATAATCTTAAAGAAATAGTTCATGAAATTAAAAAAATGATCACGAACTATCAGATCAACAACACTCTATGCAAAGAGGATAACAAATATACAATAGATATCGAGTGTTTCAACATTGTAGATTTGGATAACAGGAAAGTGATCCAGATCCTTGAGACAAAGAAGAAACTATATTTTGTTGAAGCTCCAATAAGAGCTGTTTGCAACAAATTTTAAAATAGTATTTAAGTTTTCCATGATTAATAATTAATCAAATACTGCATTGTTGAGAAACAGTGTAGTATTGCTTATTAAAAAAAACAAAGAAATGGAAATAAATAGAGACAATGTCTTGAAGAATGTTGTAGATAAGTTTAATATAAATAATATTGTATGTGAACTTGCTACAGGATTTGGTAAGACAAAGATAGCCATTGAATCAATAAATTCGATGGAGAACTCAGATGCAATCAATCTTATCGTAGTTCCTAAAAAGGCAAATATAGAGGAATGGAAAAAAGAGATTGCAAAATGGGGAGGACTATACGGATGCACGACGTTTATATGTTATGCGTCTTTAAAGAAATATGTACATCATAAGATAGACAATCTGATATTGGATGAGTGTCATCATATCAATTCAAATATAACTATAAATGCATTGTCTGAGATAAAAAGCACAAATCCTAATTTACATATGTTGGGATTAAGTGCTACGATAGGATATAATACAAAGAAATCCTTTAACAGTATATTCAAGGGAAAGGATAGAATAGAGTATATCAAAGTATCAACGCAACAGGCAATCGATAATGGTGTATTACCGGACCCAGAAATAATACTCATACCAATCAAATTGGATAATACAATAAAAAGTGAGTATTATGAAATTAATAAAGGCATGAAGAAGTTTGGTACTGTCCATGATGATATATCAAATATATGGACATATAAGAAGAACAGAAAACATGCTTTGTTGAAATGTACACAACTACAGAAAAATAATCAGTACGACAATGACATAAATTATCTTAAGAACTCAAACAATGCTATGTATAAGAATATTCTTATGCAGCAGTGTAACAACAGATTGAAGTTTTTGTCAAATATAAAGACAGACAAAGTCAAGGAGTTGCTAAAGATATTGAAGGACAGAAGAGTATTGACATTCTGTAACTCTATTGAACAGGCAGACAAGTTGGAGAAAAACTCAATTCATTCAAAAAATGACAAGTCAAAAGAGATTCTTGATAAATTTAACAGCAAGAAGATCAAACATATAAGTGCTTGTAATATATTGAATGAAGGAATAAATCTGACAGACTGCAAGTATGGAATATTTGCCAATATTATGGCAAGTGACACCATACAAGTTCAAAGAATCGGAAGACTATTAAGACACAAGGAACCTGTATTGATAATTCCATTTTATAAGGATACAAGAGAACAGGAAATTGTGCTTAAATGGATGAACGGGTATAACAAAAACCTGATCAAAATAATGTCTTTCGATGAACTAAAGAAAAACATTTAATAACCAATAAAAAACTTTATTATTAATCATTAAATTATTTCATTATGAAACTAAACAAGAGACAAATCGAAGTATTGGCAAATTCATTGGCAAAGGAAATCATTGAGAATAAGAGAGCATTGGCTGAGAAGGATGCTGATTCCTTTATCAAGAAGTACAGCAAGCAGATTCAGGAGATGCAGGATTGGTACGACAATGCAAGTGATATGCATGAGAAGTTGTGCAAATCTGGAGAATTCAATGTTTATTTTGGTCCAAAAAAGGACTTCAAGGACGATATCAAGAATGCAGTAATATCAAAGAAAATTCCATATATCTACACACTAACAAAAGAGATTGAGGACTTGATAACATTGAGATCAATCGATTCTGCAGACTTGACGTCATTGAAGATCAATATCAAAAAGGATTATGATAAAAAGTAATCTTAGAGAAATATTGAAAGATTCAGGTATTTCCATTCAGGAATACCTGAGCCTTTTGTCAATCTATTTTGGTGAGAATTCATATGACAGCAAGGACAAGAATGTCTTGTCAAACAGATTAATATTCTCTTCATTGATTGAAAAAGGTCTTATACTTACTTCTCTTAATAGGAAATATGTAATGATTTTGCCAAAGGGAACTTCATTGGTAGAGTTAATTGAAGTGAATATGGAACAAAAGAAAAAAAATGAACAGGAACTAAGGGAACTTGCATCAAGGATGCAGGAAATATTTCCGGAAGGGAAAAAGATTCTTCCTGGATTCAATTCCCAGTATTGGAGAGGAAACAAGACAGAGATAGTATCTGCACTAAAGAGATTCTTTGTGACGTTTGACGACGGATATACAAATGAAGATATTATAGATGCAACAAAGAGATATGTTGATTCATTTAATGGAAACTATACTCTTATGCGTGTATTGAAATATTTCATAATCAAAGCTGACAGAAAACAGAACAGTGACGGAACAACTAGTGTAGAGACCATAAGTGATCTTGCTACATTCCTTGAAAATAAGGATAATCACGATAGTTTCAACGATTTTGGTAATTTATGTAATTAACTAACAGGAAAAGAACAATAAAATGATCAAGGCTACAGTTATATCAAAAGAGTTTCATAGAAAAGGAGACAAAACAATTTGTGTGATGAAGGTGAGGTACAATATGATAAGCTATGTGAAGAAAAGTTCATATAGCAACACAAAAAATAGTCTTATTGTAGATCAAGGACACTTTAACTTCAACGAGTTCACTATCGTAGGATGGACAATCAAGAATGATAGTGACAAGGACGACCAGAAGATTGCAGAAAGAATCGCAGAGTCAAGAGCAAGAACAAATATCTACTCTTTCGGAAACTACATTGCAAGAGAGGAAAAGAAGAGATATATGAGAAAGCTGAATATGCTCAACAGCAGTATTGACAAGATGTCCTATCTTTATGCAAGAGAGAGGAATTATTGCATTGCAATGATAAACAATCTTAAGTAATGCTATACGAAAGACTAATAAAGGAAATAAAGCATAAAAGGGATAGAATACTGTCCGGAAAGCCAAATTGTATCCCTTCTTGCTTTAAGACAATGAGAAGAGCTTTCCCAGGTACAGAAAAAGGCAAATACTATCTTATTACAGGTGCTCAGAAGTCAGCAAAGACACAAATAGCATCATATATGTTCATATACAGCAATCTGCTGTATGCATATGACAATAGAAATGTTCATCTGAAGATATTCTATTTCAATCTTGAGGAGGATAAGGAGACAATTCTATTGAGATTTATGTCCCATCTGATATCTACAGGAAGAATAGGCGGCAAGAGAACAAGAGTAAGTTCAATGCAGCTACAGTCTGTAGATAAGAATATGATGATAGACGAACATATACTCGAAGTTGTTGAAGATCCTGAAATGAAGTCATATATTGACTTCTTTGAAGAGCATGTGATATTCTTCGATTCATCTACAGTTACAGGAATACTTAATGATATAGAGTCCTATGCGGAAAACAATGGAACTATACTATATAAGGAAGTGGAACTGAAGAATGAAGAAACAGGTGATATAACGAAAAAGAAAGTGTTTGACAGATATGAGCCAAATGACAAAGAAGAGTATGTAATACCTTTCATTGACCATATAAGCCTTGTTACTCCAGACTCCGGCAAGACGTTAAGGGAAAGCATTCTAAGGCTGTCAAATAACCTTAAAACGATAAGAAACAAGTACAAATATACTCCTGTAGTTATTCAGCAGCAGAGTCAGGAGAGTCAGAATCTTGAAGCGTTCAAGGCAAACAAGATAAGACCTACAACAGCTACTTTGTCTGATTGTAAGGATACTGCTAAGGATGTCAATGTAATGTTTGGTATAACCAATCCGTCAGCATTTGATATAGACAGATATCTAGGTTATGACATAAAGACATTCAGAGGAAACTTCAGGGTATTCGAGTGTGTTGTAAACAGAAACGGCAATTCAAATGACATAATAGCACTGTTCTTTGATGGTGCTACGTGTGAATTCAAGGAATTGCCGAAACCGAATGATACAGACTTGCTCGAAAAAGTATATAAAGTATTGGATGAAATAAGAAACGAGACACAACACGTATTTTTAGCAATAAGTAACTATTTGTCTTTCAATAAAAAAGAAAAAATATTGAATTTTTTCAAGGAAAATAAACAATAGATACATGTTAATTACATAACTTTGCGACTCGTTTTTAATGTTAACTAATTTTTAATTAAAAACAATGGACAGACAATTTATTGTTGATGGGATTTACACAAGAATAATGAATGAAAAATCTTTGTTTGTAAACAGAATTGCAGATTTGTGTGAGGAAAAGCCTGACTTTATAGACTATATCTATAACGGAAGAAGAGAGCTTACACAGATTGACAGGGATGATGCAAAAAGATTTTTGATTGATTTCGGGTACAATCTAAAGGAAATAAACAGTATCGAAGTTGGATTTGATGGAGACCTGAGACAAGTTATGATTG
This sequence comes from Paludibacteraceae bacterium, assembly GCA_045641625.1. Classification (GTDB taxonomy): domain Bacteria; phylum Bacteroidota; class Bacteroidia; order Bacteroidales; family Paludibacteraceae; genus UBA1723. The sequence continues at coordinate 17,980 of JAZUHH010000016.1, read as the reverse complement.
TGAACGCAAGAATCTTTGCATACAAATCAAGCGAAAAGGACTCGTTATGGTCTATCGAACCATCGGTATATAATGACATAAAAGTTGAAGTGAACACTACTGTAAATGTTCCATTCAACTTTTATGACAACCAATACGATAAATAGTAATACATAAACAAAAAAAACAGAAAACAGAAAACAATGGCAAATGTTGCAATTATTCTAGGCAAATCAGGTACAGGAAAGAGTACAAGTATCAAGACTCTTGATTCAAACGAGACTATTGTAGTCAATCCATTAAGAAAAAGACTGCCTTTCAAGGGATCAAACGGAATGTATTCAAAGGATAAGAAGAACATTTCATTTGCTGACAATGCAGATAAGATTATCAAGATTCTTAAGAGTGTGGACGAATCAATGAAGAATGTGAAGAACATTGTAATCGATGATGCAATCTACATCATGAGAAAAGAGTATTTTGACAGGGCAAAGGAGACGGGTTACAACAAATATACTGATCTTGCAGTCCATTTTCAGTCAATCATCGAGACATGTGAGACATTAAGGGATGACTTAAATGTATTCCTTATCCTGCATTCGGAGGATGTATCTTCAGATGGAGCGATTGTATCAGTAAAGGTATCTACTGTAGGAAGTCTGCTTGACAAGCAGTATAATCCGGTAGAGGTTGTGCCTATGGTATTGATCTCTGATGTGGAGTTTGACGACAAGGGTGTTGCAAAGTATGGATTCATCACACACAAGTGCTTGAAGAAGGGTATTGATATTCCTGCAAAGTCACCTGACGGAATGTTTGAGGAGGATTTCATTCCTAATGACTTGAACTATGTCATTGAGAAGATGAACGAATACTATCAGTAATAGTCTTGAATATTCAATGAAGATTTCAGAGCTGATAAATAAGCTTGAAGATATAAAGTTGAAGGCTGGCGACATAGATGTTGAAATGTATGAATTCGATAAAAAGTGTCCGTTACATATAGAAGATGCTTATATATATGAAATGGATACAGTTCATGAAAAAGTTTATACACTGCATTTTACGTCAAAAAGGAACCTCAGAGAAATCGATTCAAAAAGAAAGAACAGATTTGAGGAAAAAGTAAAGGCAATAGAGTGTATGAATTCAACGCTTGATCACGTAAAATCGAGCAAATATAACGCCAAAAATGTCAAAGATTACGTAAATGAACTTGACGGAGAAGATTTCAACAATATGTTGTCAGTCTATAAACTTTATGACAAAGACAGTCTGTACAGATACATATGCAATGTACTATGTATAGACAGAAACAAATAGTAAAACAAAAAAAACAATCAATTAAACTATCAAATCATTAATCATTAAAATCATTAAATTACTATGAAGAAAGAACTAAAGTCTATTGAGATCAATCAGATTAAGAAGGATGTTAAGGAGTTGAATGATATGGAGAAGGCTCTACGACCTGCGATTATTGCAAGAGACAAGGCTATCGAGAAGGCAAATGCAGCATTTGAGGAGAAAGCCGGATATCTTCAGCAGAAGATTGACGCATGCAAGCAGATTGGTATCAATAAGTTTGGATTTGATTTTACAAAAATTATCAAGAAGGATACAGAGGTTATTGTAAAAGATGGTGTGACACAGGTAGACGACGAGGGAAAGCCAAAAACAAGAATCGTATATAATGTGAACGAGTTCGTTACATATGACGAGGAGAAGAAGAGGTATATTGTCGATACAGATGCTTTGGATGAAAATGTGGACAATGAGGCAGACAGTGAAGATTTTGTTGCAGAGGACAATGCACAGGCAAGCAACGGTTCTGGCAACGATATTGACGATGTAGTAATGGAACAGTCTTCAAATGAGTCTGAAAACACAGCATCATTAGAGTGGTAATCAATCAATATTATCAATAATCAATTAAAACAAAAAAAACAGTACACAGGTACAAATAGCATTAAGTAAAAATAATAAACATTAACAATCAATATTTTAATTATTTTATTATGAACAATTACGTATTTTTGACAGTAGGCGGAGTTAAGGAGTCTAAGGATATAGCAGGAGAGTTCAAGAAGTACATTGGTATTGCCCCATGTCAGGTTGTAGCAGTCAACCCAACACTTAAGGAGTTGAACGACTTGGGCGTCAACTTCAAGAGCGAGCCGGAGTATGTAGGTACTTTGGATGTTGATGGAAAGCAGGTGCCATCAGTACGCATTGACTTCTGGATCAAGACATACAATACACTTGGTGACGGCAAGGAGGTTCTATCAAGAGTGTCATATAGAATCCTTAAGTCTATGGTAAAGAGTAATGATGGAACTAAGGTTAAGGTTGTAGACGAGTTCAACAGAGATGCTTGGGCTACAAAGGATGAGTTCCAGAAGCACGAGATTCCTACATATTCTTCAGGAAAGAAGGCTAATGTGTCAGAGAATTACATTGCAGAGTACAGAGGTTACCAGAAGATGGTTGCATTCCTAAGACAGTTCCTTTCAATCGAGGATGTTTGGGATTACGATAATATGTGTGAGAAGGCCGACAAGCAGAACTATGCACTAACATTCGATAATATTGACGCATTCTTCAAGGGTGATGTTTCTGAGATCAAGGAGGCTATTGCATTGGCTCCAAACAATAGAGTTCGTGTTATGTTCGGTGTTAAGACTAAGGAGGATGGAAATACTACTCAGGAGACATTCTCTGACTATGTAGGAAAGAACGGATACACAAAGTTCGATAAGTTTGCTGAGGTTTTGAACGAGAGAAAGGCTAATGGAGCATATCCTACTACAGAGTTCGAGGCATGCAAGATCAAGGAGTATGTAGCTGGAGAGAAGGCTTCCGATTCAACTTCAAACAATGACGAGGACATTTGGTAACCTTGTAATGTAAATTATTATGAAGGCAGGTAGAGTAAAGTTAAATATGGACTATATCAATCTTGATTTTGAGTTTGAATACAAAGTGTTCAGACACTACTATCATGTTGAGAAACTTCCATATTTAACAAACTCTCCTTTTAGAGAAGACAATAAGAAATCCCTATCATTTTATGTGGCGCAGAACCACATAAGATGTAAGGATTTTGCTACTGGAGAGAATTTATCCCTACTTCAATTCTTAGAAAAGTTATTCAAGATGACTTTTGACGAAACATTACAAAAGATAAAATCTGAAGTCAATTTTGAGTTCCATACCGGCAACGTAGAGATATCTGCAGACATATTCAATGTAATAAAGAATACAGAACCTGAAACATTAAGAAGGAATGCATTTTGCTGTAGATATGAATATAAGAAGGGCAACATATCAATGACAATAACAAAGATAAAGCCAAGCTATAAGCATATCAAATATTGGCAGGACTATGGAGTCGATGTAAAGCTTCTCAACAAAGCCAATGTCTATCCAATAAGCGGATATACATTATATAAGGATGGAGAGAAGATGTACCCGATAAATGTAAGGTTCGGATTTGCATTCAAGGAGACATATAACGGAGAAGATATATACAAGATATACCAACCGGAAAACAAGGAACATAAATGGTATTCATTGTTTGGAGGGAATGTTATATCATTATGGGATATGCTTCCGGAGACAGGCGACAAGCTTGTCATATGCTCTTCACTAAAGGATGCACTTTGTCTGTATACACAAACAGGAATACCTGCAATAGCCACTCAAGGTGAAGGATACAAGATTGGGAACGATACGATAAAGAGCCTGAGAAAAAGATTCAAGAAAGTATATATAACATTTGATTCAGACGAACCTGGACTAAAAAATACATATAGACTTGCAAAGGAAACAGGTTTTATACCAGTCCCTATAAACTTCGGTACAACAAAAGATTTTTCAGATTATTACAAGTCACTGGAGAATAAAGAGGATTTCAAATCATTGAAAAGATATTATGAAGACGGCAAATAAGAAAGTGCTTAATGCGACGACAGTTTCAGTAAACGGAATTGAATTCAAGTCAAAGCTTGAGGGCGGTTGCTATAAAATGATGCTTGACAATGAATTGGATCCGCAATATGAAACAATGAAGTTTGTGATAATGGAAGGATTTAAGCCAAAGAGAATAAAGTATTATACAAAAAACAAGCTCAAGCCAAAAGAGATAGTTCTTGATGACAGAAAGATAAAGGATATGACATATACCCCTGACTTTGTCATCAACAGGAATAACAAGACATATCTCATAGAGGCAAAGGGAAATCAGAATGATGTCTATCCATATAAAAGAAAACTATTTCTAAAGCTGTTGGAGAACATTACTGACAAAGATTTTGTTTTTGTAGAAATATTCAATCTAAGGCAAATGTCCGACACAATAACAAAAATAAAGGAGAATACAATTTAATGGTAAGTTTTTTAATAGGAACTGCTGTTGGAGTAATATGTATTGGTGTCTATAATATCATTGAAAATTTATGCAAGTAAAGGTTGATGACTTGTTTTATCTGTCAGGATGGATATTCTTTTCAATATCGTCACTAATATTGATTATAGTGGCTGTTGATTTTATATCCGATCATCTAAAAAACAAAAAATAGAATAATATGATACAAGATCATTTCTTAAATATAACAGAAGAGGAGTACAGAAAAAGAGGAATGCATTACTCTATCATATCAAACTATGAGAAAGGCGGATTCAATGCGCTAAAGAAACTGTTTGATAGAATAGATACTCCATCACTTTCATTTGGCAGTGCAGTAGATGCACTTATTACCGGAGGAAGAGATGAATTTGACAGAAACTTCGCTGTATATAATATGCCTGAAATAAGCGACAGCCTTAAGGCTATTGCACAGGAGCTTTTCAATATTAACGGTAATCGCATCGAGTTTGACGATATCGACGACGAAACTCTTGCCTCAGTAGGAGAGAGACAGAACTATTATGCCGGATCAAACTACAAGGCTACAAGAGTAAAGAATATAAGAAAGTCATGCAAGGCATACTATAACATACTGAAGCTTTCAAACAATAAGAAAGTTCTTGACGACAAGACATACGAAAAGGTTCTGAAGTGTGTTGAGACATTGAAGAATGCGCCTGCAACAAAACAGTTCTTTATGTACAGGAACGGTGAGGTTGACGACTTCTTCAATACAGAGACATACTATCAGCCAAAGTTCTCATCTGTCATAGACGGAATAGAGTATGTATGTATGTTTGATGTTCTTATTATAGATAACGAAAAGAAATGCATATATCCTATAGATCTAAAGACAAGTTCTTCAAATGAATATGAATTTCAAGACACGTTACTAAAATGGAGGTATGATATCCAGGCAAGACTATATACAAAAATTCTTGCAGAAAACATTAAAAATGACAAGGACCTTGAAGGTTATGAAGTAAAGCCGTTCAAGTTTGTTGTTATAAATAAGGATAATCTTCTTCCACTTGTGTGGGAGTTCCCGCTATCTTCAGCTGAAGGTGATCTTTATGTTGATGGAAGCGATATCATACTAAGGGATCCAATAGCAATAGGAAAGGAATTGAACTATTACCTTACAAACCCTGTTCAAGTGCCGCTAGGCATAAATATAAGAGGTGTAAACTATATAACAAATATAAAATGTTCAAAGTAAGGAAAAGAAATAACACTCTTGTTGACTACGATTTAAGCAAGATAGTGGAGGCTGCATCAAAAGCATCTCATAATAAAGAGGAGAAGAATAGAATCGAAAAGCTCATAAAATATCATTTTTCAGAGCAGAATATCGACAATCTATGTTCATACAACAATACTGAAGAGATTTCTGTAGAGAGGCTTCAGGATATGGTTGAACAGGCTTTGATGATGGAGGGATTATATGATGTTGCAAAGAACTATATCATATATAGGGAGAAGAAAAACAATCTCAGATTTATCGTAGACAAGCTAAAGTATATGGACAATTACAGCACATCAAACAACAATCCTGCTGTATTGTCAAATACTGATGCAAATGCAAATATGTCACAAAAGAACGTGGCTACGTCAGAGATAGAGGTATATAAGGACACAAACAGGCTTATACAAAGACAAAGACAGAAGGAGAACCTTAATAAGATGTATCCTGAAGAAGGTCTTGGCAAGAAGTATATTGATGATTTGGAGAACAATATAATCTACACTCATGACGAAGCTTCCTCACCTGAAAGAAAGTATTACTGCAAGGCTGTTACAATGTATCCGTTGACAGAAGGAGGAACATTCATTCTTGATGGTACAAGGAACAAGGCTCCACAGCATCTTACAAGTTTCTGCGATCAGTTTGTAAATACAGTATTCAATCTGTCAAGCCAATGCAAGGGAGCTGTAGGATTCGGAGAGTTTTTCAACTATTTCGACTACTACTGCGCAAAAGACTTTGGTCCTGAATATCATTTGTTGTCAGATAAGCTTGCCGACAGTGAATTCGTGGCAAGCAGAAAGACTATTGGAGAAAAGATTGACCAGGCTTTCCAGTGTATTGTCTATAACATCAATCAGGCAGCATATGGAAGAGGTCAGAGTCCTTTCACAAACTTCAATATCTTTGACTCATACTATTGGCATGCATTATTTGATATAGCACAATTCCCTGACGGAACAAAGCCTGTATGGGAAAGAGTCGATTGGATACAGAAGAGGTTCTTGAAATGGTTCAACGACGAAAGAACAAAATGTATGCTTACTTTCCCTGTAATAAGCTTTGCCTTGCTAAATGACGGAAACAAGCCTTTGGATGAGGAATATGAGGACTTATGTGCAGATACATGGGTTCATGGAGGAGAGCAGTTCTGCCTTACATTGGATAACCCGGAAGCAATCAGTTCTTGTTGCAGACTAAGAAACAATATCACAGACAATACATTCAGCTCGGTAAACGGAATGACAGGAGTGCAGACCGGATCTGTAAATGTAATTACATTGAACCTGAACAGAATCGCTCAGAACTTTGTAAGAGAGAATTCGTCATTCAAATATTCTAACGGCTCAAAACTTCTGTTACTCGACTATATTACGTCTATATTAGAGAGAGTGTATAAATATCACATCTCCTATAAGACTATGTTGTATGAGCATGAAAAGAATGGTATGTTCAGTTCTTGCAATGCAGGCTATATCTCATTGGATCGCCTATATTCTACTATAGGTGTAAACGGATTCAATGAAATGGCTGAGTTCCTTGGATTCACTTGCAGCAACAACGAGCCATACAAAGAGTTCTGCTATGACATATGCAGTCACATCAAGAAACAGAACGCAATCCATTCAACAAACAAGTTCAGATTCAACTTTGAGTTTGTTCCGGCAGAATCTCTTGGTGTAAAGAACTATAACAGAGACAAGGCTGACGGATATTGGGTTCCAGAAGACAGATTCCTTTATAATGCATATTTCTACATTGCAGATGATCCAAACACTACAATATTTGACAAGTTCATTATGCACGGAGGAAAGATCAATGACTGTCTTGATGGAGGACAGGCTGTTCATATCAATCTTGAGGAACATCTTACAAAAGACCAGTATAAGGACATCATAAGATTCAATATAAAGAACAAGTGTTCATATTGGACCTTCAACGTAATAAGTACAGAATGTCTTGATTGCGGTGCTATTGTCAAAAGAAATTCACTTGCTTGTCCAAAGTGTAACAGTGAGAACACAAGGCACTGGACAAAACCTGTAGGCTATATAAGACCTATAGAGGGATTCGGTGAGGGAAGAAGACAAGAAGCCGAAAGAAGATACAGACACAAATTAAACTAATCATGAAGTATCTCGACAAACAGGTAGTTTTCAGAGAAGTGCCAGGTGAAATAAGCCTGGCATTATCTATATCAAACTGCAGATTCAGATGTGACGAATGCCATAGTCCTGAACTAAGGGATAATGTTGGTGATAAACTAGATCTCAAAGCCATCACTTCATCTATAGCTGGATGTACGTGTGTACTGTTTCTTGGTACAGGCAACGGATCGGAAAACGACTTGAGGACCCTAAACAATATAGCAGGTGTTGTAAGAAAAATGGGTATCAAAACAGCACTGTATATGGGTGAGAATGAAATACCTCAGCAAATATCCGATCATATGGATTCATGGGACTACGTTAAGGTAGGTCATTATGACAAGAAACGTGGACCATTGACATCAAAGACAACAAACCAAAGAATGTATAGTGTGACATCAAAGGTTCTATATCATCACAAGATGAAGGAAGTGATATATAACCTTACTGACATTACATACAAATTTTGGGAACAAGAAGACAATAATTAACAATAACAATTAATCAATGAAGATCAGAGTTAAGATTTTTGATGATTCTGTAGAGATACCATCGTACATCAGCAAAGGCGAATGGGTTGACCTAAGAAGCAGAACAAGTGTAGTGTATGAAGGTCCATATGCAAACATTCTCAAGCAAAAGGACAATGTAAAGCAGAGGAACCTTGTATTTAATGCTGTAAAGGTGCCATTGAACATAGCAGTGGAGCTTCCTAAGGGATATGAGGCTATTATAGCATCCAGAAGCTCTACATTCAAGAACTTTGGAATGGTTATGTCAAACTCCATTGGTGTTGTAGACTATTCATACAGAGGAGACAATGACGAGTGGAAATGGTTCGGTATTCCTTTTAGAGGCGGTGTAGTCAACAAGGGAGATGCTGTATGCCAGTTTAAGATCCAGCTTAGTCAGAAAGCTACAATGTGGCAGAAGATCAAGTGGCTGTTCTCAAACAAAATTGAGTTTGAGTTTGTAGACAAGCTTAATGATAACAACAGAGGTGGCTTTGGTACTACAGGAAAAACAGGAAAAGAGTAATAATGTTTAATATCAGTCTAATAATTATAGGTGCGATTACGGTCGCACCTTTTTTCTTATTGTTCAATTACATAAGAAGACAAAAATCAGAGATGTCGTTCAAGGAAAGTGTTGATCTCACAAACCTTCCTATTGTTACATTCTATCAAAACGGAAAGAAGATAAACTTTCTTTTGGATAGTGGATGTACTTCGTCTGTATTAGATTCAAATGTATTAAGTGAATATGATGTGCAGATGTCTGATATAGAGGGTTCGTTCAGTGGGTGTTCAAACAATTCCGTTTCGTGTAAATTCGGGTATATGAAATTCTCCTACAAAAACAACAATCTTGAAGACATATTCCAAGTTGCAGACATGTCTGGAGTGTTCAATTCAATCAAACAGTCGTCAGGAGTAAATGTCCAGGGAATACTTGGAACAAAATTCTTTACAAAATACAAGTATATCCTTGATTTTGAAAGAATGACGGCATACAGATAAATTTGTATATATGATAAAGATAAGTGACATTATAAAATATATGCTTGTTACTGATCCTTTCTATGGCATATTCCTTATGGGTGTAAATGTTGAGGAGAATAACAACATATCTACATTATGTGTTGCAAGAGACGGTTTCAATATAAAGTTGATGTACAATTCATCATATCTTGAATCGTTAAGCAATGAATTGAGGATATCTGCATTGAAGCATGAGATACATCATATAATGTTCAAGCATATATTTGACTTCTATTCGTTTGAAGACAAGAAGCTTGCGAATATAGCTATGGATGCAGAAGTAAACGGCTATCTTGAAGTTACTGATAAGAATTGGATTCATGCAGAAGATTTTGGATATGAGAACTTTCTTGGTACGAATGAATATTATAGGCTTCTTTCAGAAAAATTTGATGATATAAACTGCAACTTTTCATTCAGTGGATTTGGTTCCGGATCTGATGATAGTGACGACGGTTCAGAAAAAACTCAAAAAACAGCTCCTGGAAGCCATGAATGGGAAAGCGGCTTCAGTGAATGTACTTCTGCAGAAAAGGATATCATACTTAATAAAATAGACTTTATGATATCAGAAGCTAAAAACTCTACAGAAAGAAATTGTTGTGGCAATGTTCCGGGATTTGTTTCAGAATTATTGAAGAATAAAAGAAAGCTTGAAAGAGTCGTTCCTTGGCATCAGTATCTAAGAAACAAGCTTGGAATCGAATATGACATAATATGCAAAAGGACAAGAAAAAGACAAAACAGATTCTTCCCAGACTCAATGGGTAAGAAGAAGAAGAGAAAAGTCAACATTCTTGTAGCCATTGACACTTCAGGCTCTTTGACAACAAGCCAGTTCTATACGTTTGTATCCGAAATAAACCATATATATCATATGGGTGCTTCAATAGATATCCTTACATGCGATACGGATATAAACGAAATATACAGATACAAGGGTAAGATTGATCATATCAAAGGTAGAGGAGGAACAGATTTCAATCCGCCAATAGACTACTATATCAAAAATAAGAGGATAAAAGGGTATGAGCTTCTTGTGTATTTTACTGATGGTGGAGCAGACCTTCCTGCCAACAGACCTAAGAATATGGTTTGGGTTATAGATAAAGGCGGATGTCATCAGGACTATCCTGGAACGGCAATCTATATACCAGATGACTTTATTGGTGTAGAAAATGAGTAATTTCGATAAAAATATTGTAGAAAGAATAGATCTGTTCATAAACAATGCGTTCAAAAGAATTACAAGTGTAACATATTTCATACCATCTCTTAAAAGTTCATACTACAGATTAAATTTTAATAGCTTTTGCTCAACAAGACAAACCCAATCATTAGAAGGCGTCGTAAAATATGAGTATGTATATGTTTGTGAAGTTGTTGATTTGACAGACAGCACAATCATAGTCAGAGGAGCTAATGGAACTATGTTGAACAAATGGTATATGACTCTTTGCGAAAAACATGGAAGTTTTATACCTATAGAAAGTGATGTACCATATTCACTTGAAATCAAGGAGTGTATTGGAGACTGCAATAATTTTATAATGTTTTTTGAAAAGAATAGTAATTTTTATAATGCATTTAATTTACAAAAAGATGAAGAAAACAAAAAGCACATAATATTCTCAGTATGGACATAAAGGATGAAATTGTAACATATGATTCGTTTAGGCATGATATAGAAGAAAACAATTCATTGTTTAAATTAAAAGAAGGTTGTTTTGGAGTTGAGCCTAAAATAGAACAGAGTCTTCACTATCTATATGATTTTTTAAATTACTACTGGGGGAGATTTACAAAATGGAAGTATACAGACATTGCAATAAATACTGAACATAACGAAAGTCTTGATACGTTTTGGGAATGGGAGATGTTTTTTAATGCATTTGTTTCTACATACTATGATACATATGATTTTGAAACATTTACACATAGAAATTCACCAAAAACTATAATGTTTTTTGTAAAAGTTCTTGAAATAAACGACAATAGTATAATTGTTTCAGGAATGCCTCCAATAAATGATATCGATATTAACAAAGCAAATATAAGTATAGATATTCTTACAAAAAACAGAAGATATGATTTTATAGAAAGAGAAAATATTGTTTTAGATTACACCGGATCATATGAAATCGGAGTATTATATTTAGATAACAAAACCAGTGGATTCAAAAAGAATGAATACATTAAGATAAATATTGATTTATCAATCAGTGATTTAGTTAAAATAGAACATAAAATTTTAGATTCAGAAGATGATTAAGACAGAATTAACATTAAAGCAGTTCAAACCATTATTTTTATTTGCATTAAACAGAAATAAGGAACTTGAGGACCAAGGAAAGAGGCCTATTACATTTGGTATAGAAGGTGAAGCTGGAATTGGTAAGTCAGAGTTCATGGAAAATACCGCAAAGGAATTAGGTATGACAGTAAGTATTCTCAATCTTGCACAAATTGAAGATAATGGAGATCTTGAAGGATTACCTATAAAGGAATATGAAATCAAAAGAATACATAATGGAGAAGAAGACAGAAAATGGATTCCGGAAGCGTTAAAGAACAATCTTCCTGCAGGAACAAGCCTTACCGGAAATATCAGAACTTCATATGCTACTCCAAAATGGCTTCCAAGTGAGTTTAACCCAAACGGAACAGTAATTATATTCGATGACTTTTCAAGAGCAAATCCAATGTTTATGCAGTCAATTATGGAGATTATAAACAAAGGAAGGTTTCACTCGTGGACATTACCTAAATATACTACAATCCTATTGAATTCAAACCCACAAGACGGAGACTATTCTGTTTCGTTCCTTGATAAGGCGATTACGTCAAGATATGCAAACTTCAGAATAAAGTTCAATACTGACGAATGGGCTGAATATGCTGATAGTGTTGGTATGGATTTCAGATGTATAAATTTTGCAACATTCTTTAAGAGTGAGCTGTTTGAGAATGAAAATGCAAAAGGTATTGTAAATGCAAGAAACTACACAAAGTTTTGCGACATTATTTCAGGAATAAAGGATTGGAGTACAATCGAGAATCTGAATATGATTAAGGACTTTGCTTCAGGATTCTTTCCTGACGACGAAAACAACATTGTAGGTACATCATTCGTTTCGTTTGTAGCAAACAAATATGACAGAATCCCTTTGCCTGAAGACTTCTGGACAAGAGACTGGGACAAGATAAAGGCTAAGCTCGAGGACTGTTTGTATGACAACGGTAAGTTTAGAGCGGAAATCTCTTCAGCCCTTGCAAACAGAGTTGTTTATTACTGTCTTACAAAGTTCAAGGAGAAGGGAGGATTGCAGGAAAAAGTTGTTCATGACAGACTTATGGATGTAATAAACAACGACAAAGTTATATTTACAGAGGATCAGTTCTTCTACTCACTAAAGACACTTGTAAAGGAGTTTCCTGGAAGAACAACATCACTTATCACCAATCCACTAATTAGAAAGAAGCTTTGTCTGTAATGGCATTGCTTCTTTTATTATTAACCATTACTTATATAGACAATCAATGAGAACGTTTAAAGATTTAGAGAACGTAAGCGAAGTATATCAGCTTAACGCAAAAGAAAATGTAGGAAACTTTTTGAAATCATTTGTAGTATCAGACAAGAATGGAGGATATGGAATAAACTCAGTATGTAGCAAAATAATTACAAAAGACATCGAAGATTCTGTAGTAACCCCTGTAAACATAGATAAAGAGTATATAAAAAGAGAAAATGTATCAGCATTTGATTTAAGTGTATATCATGATACTCCTAATCTTAATGTCAGTTTATTTGATACAAACCAGACTATAGACAAGAAGACAAAAATCTATGTAGACAAGGCGTGTTCGTTTCCTTCGACAAAGCTTAGCGGATACACTGTAGTTAAAAATATTAATGAAGCAGATGTATGTGTTGTGCCAAGAATAAAAACACTTAGCAAAATATATATGGAGAAGGTGTTCTATAATGAAAAGGCAAATGTAATGTTCGTCATTTCATTTGGACATCACAATTCTGCATCTTGCAAAAATCTCAATAAAAAACTTGCTATCGAAACAATAGACGAGTCATTATCATTATATGATTCTATAGAAGATGTAGATAAGTATTATGAACAATTGTCGAGTGCTGTAAAATACAAGAATCTTTTTAACAGTGAAGATATCGAAAAGATTGAATTCAATATCAGAATGCTCGATCTTATGAGGGATGCAGTTCTTCAGTATCAAGGACCTGTAGTGGTTTACTCTAAAGAAGAACTATGGCACAACGATTCCGATAAGATGAAGTCTGTTATAAGTGAAAGTGATTTGTATAATGTATTGAATGATCCGGATAAGGATATCGATGCTGATACAATCAAGTCACTTATTACAATGATTCTTGGTAATGATATGGATTCAACATTTGCAGCAATAAAGTCATTGTCTGAATTGAATTTCATGAAATGGAAGCTCTCTATCAAATACGCATTGTATGTAAGAGATGGTAATTGTTCAGCTCATCGAGGAAGAAACAATCTGTCCAACCTAAAGAAAACTGTATCAATTAGGTTCATGAATAGTCTGCTTTGTGGATTTGGAAGAAATTCAACTCTTAAACCAAATGAACAATGGAGGTCAACAAAGGAAGACTATGAGCTAATGCTTAGTCTGACGCAAAACTTTGGGATAAGAGGTAACAGAACTTCAATCTTTGTAGAAGGAGCGCAAAGAACACTGATAGATAGAATTTGTTAATTTTCTTTATTATTTGTAGTCAGAAACAGGGGATTCGTCGATTATAGACAGTTCCCTGTTTTTATTATTTATAATTTTGCATGTCAGCACAAACAAAGAAAGGCGAAGTTATATGGATAAGGTACGGAACTGACGAACCGAATGATTCGTCAATGAAATATTTCCTTGTATCATATATGCTGTTCGGAGAACCTGTAACAACAATAGCTGAGTTTGACTTTACAACAAAAAGATTTATGCTCCCATGTCTATATAATTGCATCCCAGTACTTATAGATGATATAATAGCATGGGCTTATTTACCAAAATTTCCAATTAAAAAATGAACAAAATTGAATCATACAAGGATCTTACACTAGAAAACCTTGCAGATGTTATGGGTGAAAACTATATCATAGTTCTTGACATTATACCAAATATAATAGGAGAGATGATATTCAGTTTTGCAGAGAAGGCATTGGAACCTGTAGGAAGACAGAATCAAAAGGACTTCATAAAAAAGTACAATAAGCTATATATGACGTCATTGGATATGAAGGACCAATATATGAGATATATGAAGAAAGTTGCAGGTAAAAACGCATACAAGCTTATATCTGACAAGACAAAAGAGTGCGTCTCTTTGTACGAAAGAAACTTTAATCTTATGTATTTCAATGCATTAAATGCAGTGAATAGGGTTGTAAACAATGACAAAAATTCTGATACGTTAGCATACAGCCTTATTGGACTTCAGTTATACGATCTATGGTATTATATGTCAGACTATAGAGACAAGGAGGTTGAAGAAAAGACTGGAGTAAAGATACCAAGAAACACTAAGAATGATCCTACTATAATAAATTACATGGGAAAGATATTCAGAAGTGTGTTAAAAGATTTTCTTGAGCATTACAACAATGATTACAATATAGATTCTGATGTAAATTTCAAAATATGTATAAATACATTGAAATCAAATCTTATCAGGTGTGCAATAGAAAACAAAAATTCAAATAATTAATAACCAAAACAAAAATCATGATTCGCAATTCATTTACAGTAAATTTAAGAAACCAGTTGTCGACTATAGCAATGGATATGGATAGCAGAACTTTTGTAGAAAGTATGTCTGCTAAGGAAAGAAGCGATCTACAAGGAAAGATTGGAAAGGTTATAGAATTCGTTGACAAGAAAATTAAATAGAAGTACTAGAACAATGAGAGAAAGTGGTAATTATCCTATGGGTGCAGAGTTTGATCCTAATGCACCTTGGAATCAAGAAGATACAAAACCTGTAGATGCAGATGTCTGTGTTTCATATACATTATCAAAAAACTGTACTATTCCTGTATGTGACTATATAGCAGAAGAATGGCATGAATATGAAGCTGATGATGAAGGAAACACAATATCTACAGGAGGTGTTGACTATGATTTCAGTAATTCTAATTTAAATGAAGCTTTTTTAGACAATGAATTTACTATTCCAGAATTACTTGAACTATTAGCAAATATATGCGATAACCATATAGAGTCTTTATCTCTTAAAGAACAAGATTCTGAAGTCAAAACACGAATGAAGAGATGGAAGAACATCAAGAAATCTTGCAATGGTTGGGTAGTAGATGAATTTGAAGTTACACAAAATGAGTAAAAGAGTTCTATGTATTATTGGCAGGAGTGGTAGTGGCAAAACCACTCTTGTCAAATATCTTAAGAAAGAGTATATGATTCCATATATTGTCTCATATACAACAAGAGAAAGAAGACCTGGAGAAATAAATGGTGATGATCATCTTTTTGTAGATGAGAAATCAATACCAGAGCCTCATGAAATGGCAGCATACAACAAATTTGGCAATAACCATTATTGGGTTACAAAACAACAAATCTATAATATGCCAGATCTTTTTACCTATGTTATTGATGGGAAAGGGTATTTCAATTTGAAGTCACAGATGCCTGAATTGGAGTTAATAGCAGTAAAGATAAAAAGAGACAATATAGATGTTGACAAAGAAAGACAAAATAGAGATGAAGGACAGTTTGAACTATCTGATAGTGAGTATGACATTGTTGTTAGCAATAATACAACTATTGCAGAGGCTACTAGAGATCTTTTAAAACAATATTCAGAATTATTGATTCTATGGAAACAAGAGTTATAGTTATTATATCATTAATATTAATTCAAATATACTGTTTGTTCAAAGTGATAAGCAAAGCAAGAGTTCTATACAATAAATGCTGTGTAGTATCGAATTTCATTATCAACAGATATATTGAACTACAGAACAATACAGATGAAAAGTCAAAAATAGAAGCAAGATGCCTATATGAAATAATATGTAAGGCTAAAGAAGAAGACTTAATAAGAGAAGAGTAATGAAATGCAGACAATTCATTAAAAAATACAATGATAAGATCCTACACTTTTGTGTAGGATTCTCTATCATTGAGGTAACTTACGCATATACAGGATTCTATTCACTTGCAATAGTTACTGCATTAGGTTTACTAAAGGAAACTATAGACTATTTTGACTATGGTAAATTTGATTTGTTAGACCTTTTGTTTACAGTTTTGGGAGGTATTGTTTCTGTAATAATAATGTGGTATTTATATAATTAAATCATGAAAATAAAGGACTTAATTGATAAAGAATTTAAAGTTACGCTCTCTGGTAAGATGATTTCGTTTACAAAAGAAGACATGGAAAAAGTAGGAGATCAAAAACAGAAATCATAAAAACATCATTGATACGTTTAAAGGAAATTCGACACAATGAGTAATAAAATATATGTAGTCATAGCAGAATGTTTCTACGAACATTATGATACATACTCGATAGTTCTGGTAACAGAAGATAAAGATAAAGCAATATCTTATGTTAAGGAGCAAGAATTGTTAGTAAGTAATGCATTATCAATAAGATATATTGTTCACGAAAGAGACCTTAATGTTTCTTTATTGTTAAATAACGAAAACGTAGTATTTGAAAAAAGTAGCGAAGAATAGTAAAAATAATAAATATGGAAACAAAAACTAAAAATACACAATTTCGTCTCCCAACTAGAAACGAATTTGAGAGTCTTAATAAATATCCTTCAAGATGGAATAAAGAGAAGAAAGGACTAGAAATATCAAATGATAAAGGTGATACTCTTTTTATTCCTGCATCAGGTGAGTGCTATAATACTTCAACCTATGGAGTTGGGTATGGTTGCTATTGGAGTTCTACTGTATATAAGGATAATAGTGACGATGCTTACAACCTTTTCTTCAATCAGCATCTTAAAGATACTGCTCAATCAGATCGCTGCGACATGTATACCATTCGTCTAGTTTCAGATACACCTTTCAAGGGAGGTGTAGAATTCGGAGGAATATGGTGGAAGGCAGAGAATGAGGAAGGTTATTATTCATATACTGAGGCATTAGAGAAATTTAGTAAATAGTAAAAATAATAATATGGATAAAGTTTATTATATTAAAGGTTCAAGTGTGAAGCCAGAAGGAGTTAGGGAAGCACTACTTGAAAAGCATCCTAATGCTAAAAATAATAGATGTTTGAACTTTAAATCTTATGGGGTATATTATGTATTAGATAATGTTATAAAATTTGAAAATTCTAGTAACTTTATTGAGTTAATCAAAAGGTTTGGCGAAGAACTTCAACCTAAGAAGGCGAAAAAGTAAGTAATACTCAACTATAGAGGATGCAAAGTGTAGTAATGAAGCCATAGGGTACAAAGAAGTCAAAGTAATAGTAAAAGAGTAATAATTATGGACATAAAAGAAGAAGCTGAAAGGTATATTCGCAACAGTCTTTTCGGTTCTAAGTCAAAGGCGCAAGTTGCATACAATGCTTATTTGAAGGGTGCAAAAGCAATCTTGGATGTGCTTCAATACGATG
>JAZUHH010000015.1:0-23993 GCA_045641625.1 Paludibacteraceae bacterium | reverse complement strand
CAGTTTCGTGCTTACCTGATAAAAATTTTGATACGCTCATATTGATAAAAATTTGTTTCTTAAAATTTTGACTATGCAAAAGTACAAGATTTAGAAATAATACAAAAGTAAATGCAAATTTTTAGTATAATATTCTATATTTATAGTTATTTATAGTGAAATAGTCTTTGCTTTTGATTTTTTTAGGCTTATATTAGAATAATGTAGCTATGAATATATTAAATTGCATTGAAAAAGTCATTTATTATTAAAGTATCGGAATTGTTTAAGGAGTTTTTATGGTTCAAGTATTCCCACTGTCAAGGTATCTTTCTTTTATTCAAAATAGTAATACATTTTGCTTTACAAAAAAGAAGATCACTGCGGAACTAGGTCTGCAGTGATCTTCTTTTTTTTTCATATTTACTAAAATATTTAACTAAGTCCAATGGTCAGGACAAGTCATTCTAAATTAGTAATGATGATTGCCTTATTATCCGCCGAAGTTATCGAAATGAATCATTTCGTCTTCAACTCCTAGACTATCAAGCAAATCCAATACTGTCTTTGCCATCATTGGAGGTCCACACAAGTAGTACTCAACATCCTCTGGATTCTCGTGCTGCTTCAAGTATGTATCTCCCATTACTTGAGCAATGAATCCTGCTGTGTACTTTACTCCAAGTGAATCAGCCTTAGGATCTTGGCGGTCAAGAGCCAAATGGAAATGGAAGTTAGGGAACTCTTTCTCCAACTCAAGGAAGTCCTCCAAGAAGAAAACTTCATCGATAGCTCTCGCTCCGTAGAAGTAATGCATCTCACGGTCGCGAGTTTTCAATGTCTTCAACATATGCATGATCTGTGCACGTAGAGGAGCCATTCCGGCACCACCACCGACCCAAATCATTTCGCGCTTTGAATCGAAGATTGGATGGAAATCACCGTAAGGTCCTGACATTGTAACCTTATCTCCTGGCTTCAAGTTGAAAATGTATGTCGAAGAAATACCTGGCTTAATGTTTCTATCCCACTTTGGAAGCTCGCGAGCTGCTTTCTGCTCAGGAGTCTGCGGAACAAATGGAGGAGTTGCAATACGCACTGTAAGTGTGATGATGTCTCCCTCATCTGGATAGTTAGCCATAGAGTAAGCACGAATTGTTGGAGTTTCATTCTTACATTTGATGTCGAAGAACTCATAACGCTCCCAAGTTGGGATATACAAGTCTCCAATCAAATCGCGATCCAAATCCTGGAAATCGATGTCGTATGCAGGAATCTTGATCTGAGCGTAAGAACCTGGAATGAAGTCCATGTGCTCACCAGCAGGCAACTTAACCTTAAATACCTTGATAAATGAAGCAACATTGCGGTTTTCGATAACCTCGCACTCCCACTCCTTAACGCCCATAACAGACTCAGGAACCTTGATGGACATATCGCCCTTTACCTTAGCCTGACATCCTAGACGCCAATTAGCTTTCTGTTCCTTGCGAGAGAAGAATCCCTTCTCAGAATCAAGGATTTCGCCACCACCTTCAGTGATTTGGCACTTACACTGACCGCAAGCTCCCTTACCTCCACAAGCTGAAGGCAAGAAAACACCATTATTGGCAAGTGTATTCAATAGGCTTGAACCAGACTCAACATTAAGCTGCTTGTCTCCGTTGATTGTCAGCTTAACTGGTCCTGATGCAACCAAATATTTCTTTGCAACAAGAAGTAGTAGCACAAGTGAAAGAACAATCACAAGGAATACTCCGATACTTGCAAGTATTAAACTATAATTCATTGTCTATTCCTCCCTTATTAAATTTTAAGACCAGAGAAACACATAAATGCCATAGCCATAAGTCCAACTGTGATAAATGTTAGACCAAGGCCCTTCAAAGCTGCAGGGGCATCGTTGTAAGAAAGTTTCTCACGAATAGCAGCTAGACCTACGATGGCAAGCAACCAACCTATACCTGAACCCAAAGCGTATGCAATACAGTCAGCTACTCCACCGATGTACTGTGTGCTTTCCGGATTCATGTTTATTCTCTGTTGCATGAACAGAGAACCACCCATGATTGCACAGTTTACTGCGATTAGTGGAAGGAATATACCAAGGCTTGCATAAAGAGAAGGACTGAATTTCTCAACAACCATTTCTACAAGCTGTACAATACCTGCAATAACTGCAATGAACAAAATCAAACTCAAGAAAGACAAGTCAACTCCATCTACTATACAGTTAGGTCCAAGAACCTTAGTATAAAGAAGATAGTTGATAGGAAGTGTGACAACTAGCACAAAGATAACTGCTACACCTAGTCCCATAGCTGTCTTTACATTCTTCGACACGGCAAGATATGAACACATACCGAGGAAGAAAGCGAAGATCATATTATCTACGAATATCGATCTTACTAATAAACTAAAAAAGTGTTCCATACTTTAATCTCTATGATATGTATTAATTCTTTTCCTGAAGTTCAGGATTCTTGCTGCGAAGGAACCAAATAACGCAACCAAGGATGATAAGCGCCATAGGAGCCAAAAGCATTAGTCCATTGTTCAAATATCCGTTTTTGTATGCACAATCAGGGATCAACTGAAAGTCTAACAAACATCCTGAACCCAATAACTCGCGGATGATAGCTACGATAACCAAGACTAGCGCATATCCAAGTCCGTTACCAAGACCGTCCCAAAACGAATCTTTTACATTGTTCTGCATAGCGAAAGCCTCAAGGCGTCCCATTAGGATACAGTTTGTGATAATCAAACCGATGTAAACAGAAAGCTTGACGCTGACATCGTAAAGAAAAGCCTTTAGGATCAAACTTACAATAGTAACCAAAGCGGCTACAACTACAAGCTGAACCACAATACGTATGCGGCTTGGAATTGTATTCTTCATCAAAGAAATAACAACATTGGCCAATGCCAAAATCACAGTAACAGAAAGTCCCATGATAAGAGCAGGTCCTAGTTTTGCTGTAACGGCAAGAGCAGAACAAATACCAAGTACCTGAGCTGCAACTGGGTTGTTAAGACCAAGTGGAGTTACAAAAATCTCTTTAAAATTACTCATGATGTTTCCCTCCTTATTTTGATAGTTTCTTAACCTCAGTGTGGATAGAGTCAACCATCTCCACTCTTTTTTCAACTTCAGAGAAATCACCGTAACCATTCTGACCATTGCCTTCTGCAGAAACAGCAGTATCTGCTGATGCTGGTACGGGAGTGTTACAAGGTGTCACTTTAGCAGCAGAAGAAGCGGCCTCGGCAGAAACGTTTGTTGATCTCAAGAAAGCCTTGAACTTGTTAAGTCCATCCTTCAACATAGCGTCAACACCCTTTGAAGTAATTGTTCCACCTGTGATTCCGTCCACCTGATGATTAGGCAAAGACACCTTCTTCTCTACTCCAAGAAGGATGGCATCGCTACCCTCTCCGAATACCTTCTTGCCGATGAACTTGTTAATGAACTCATCTTTTGTAATCTCTGCTCCAAGACCTGGAGTTTCACCCTCATGACCGAAGAAAACACCCTCTACTGTGTTTTTGTCATTGTTAAGAGCAACATATCCCCAGATAGGACCCCAAAGACCAGCACCGTTAACAGGAAGCACATACTTGATAGTGTCCTTGATATTGCACTCGAACACATGTACATTCACTGTATCCTTTGAGTAGTCAGTAATGAACTCACCGTCATACTCCTTCAAGGAACCGTCCTCTGCCATAACGTAATGCTTTACGCTCTTTTCAAAGATCTCTGCGGCGTTTTCGTCGTCCTTGATGTTCAAAGCACTAAGAATCTGCTTTTTAGTGTCAAGTTTAACGTTCTCTACAATTCTGTCATTTAATGCTGAGTAAACAATTGCAAGCAAAGCAGCAACGATAGTAACTAATATCGAAGCATACGCAATTGTATATCCATTGCTATTTGTATTCATATCGTATTAATTACTTTTATTATTTTACTCTATTTAATCTTCTGTTGATATTCATCTGCTTGAAACAGTGGTCGATAAGCGGCGCAAACACATTCATTAGAAGGATTGCAAGCATCATACCCTCTGGATAACCAGGATTCATACAACGGATAACGATTGCGAAGAATCCTATAAGGAAACCGAAGATATACTTACCTCCGTTTGTACGAGGAGAAGTAACAGGGTCTGTAGCCATGAAAACAGCTCCGAAGCAGAAACCTCCTAGAAGGATATGCTGGCAAGGACACAAGTTCCAAACCTGATTGTCTGCACTTCCAATACTGTTGAACATGTATGCAGTTACAGCTCCACCAACAAACACTGAAATCATTGTTCTCCAGTTTGCTATGCCAGAAATCAAAAGGATAACTGCACCGATAGCAATTGCGATGACACTAGTTTCACCGATAGAGCCTGGGTATAGACCGAAGATCATGTCGCTGATAGTCAAGTCATTGCCAACAGCATTAGTTAGTGTTGCAGAACCTGTTGCTGCCTGACCAAGTGCTGTAGCACCTGTGTAACCGTCGATACCATCCAAATTGTTACCGAAACCAAAGATAGACTCCTTTGCAATCCAAACCTGGTCACCACTCATCTTAGTAGGATAAGCGAAGAATAGGAACGCACGAGTGATAAGGGCTACGTTAAAGATGTTGTAACCAGTACCACCGAACACCTCTTTTGCGAAGATTACTGCAAATGCAGTTGCTACGGCGATAATCCAAATTGGGCACTCAATAGGAACGATCATAGGAATCAGCATACCTGAAACCAAGAATCCCTCCTGGATCTCTTCGTTCTTCCACTGTGCAACTGTGAACTCGATACCAAGTCCGACTACGTAAGACACAACGATCTTTGGCAACACAGCAAGGAAACCAAAGAAGAAGATGTCGAAGAAGCTCGCGCCACCAAGTGTGCCTGCAGCAAGGTAGTTCTGATAACCTACGTTATACATACCAAACAGCAAAGCAGGGATTAAGGCGATAACCACCATTGACATTACACGCTTGCTGTCGATAGAGTCGTGAATGTGAACACCGCTTTTAGATACAGTGTTAGGCACAAACAAAAATGTCTCGAATCCATCAAACAGAGAGCGGAATGCTTTAAGCTTGCCATCCTTTTCAAAGTTTGGCTTCACTTTATCGAGAAAATTCCTTAAAGCTTTCACTTTATTTATCTGTTTTTAATTTTACTTCTATTATATATAAGGTATATATTCGGATTAAGCTAGCTCCTTGCGCAAGAAATCCAATCCTTCGCGAACTACCTTCTGAGTCTCGATCTTTGAAGTACATACATACTCGCAAAGTGCGAAGTCCTCTGGTGCAACCTCGTAAATACCCAACTGCTCCATCTTGTCGATGTCCTTGGCCATAATAGCCTTGACAAGGAACTCAGGAAGAATATCCATAGGCATAACCTTGTCGTATTCACCGCTCATGATGAAGGCACGCTTGCCACCGTTCACGTTAGTGTCAGCCACATATTCCTTCTTCGAGTTGATCAAGTTTGTCAACCAAGAGAAGTATGATCGGCTAGTACTGAACTTGTTCATGCGTGGCATGATCCAGCCTAGGAACTCGTCGTTCTTGTCTCCCTCAGGAATTACAGTTATCTGCTGTGCACGAGCACCAAGGAATCCGTCCTTGCCTACAGAATCACCTGTCAAAACGTTACCGCTGATAACACGAACATTCGACTCTGAAAGGTTCAAGATGTTCTTTAGCTCCGCACCAGGATAAGTCAAGTAGTAACCCAAAGCAGACTCAGAAACTGATGAACCAGTTAGTGCAACCAACTTAGAGAAGTCGATAGCACCCTTCTTGAATGCCTTACCGATAGTCACTACATCGTATGGATTGATTGTCCAAACAACATCACCCTTGTTGATTGGTGCGATATGATGGATCTGAACACCTACGTTACCTGCTGGATGAGGACCAGTTATATTGCAGATCTCAACCTTTGCACCCTTAATCTTAAGGAAGTTGCTCGAAGAGTTGTTTGTGCTTACAGTAATATATACTTTACCTTTAGTTAGTTTGGAAATAGCATCCACACCTAACTGCAACTCTTCTGCAAAATCTCTTAGAGCATAGTCATAGGATGGAGCAAGAGGATTGGAATCGAAAGCAGAGATAAAGATATCTCTAGGCTGCTCGTTCGGATTCACCACTACATCGTAAGGACGCTGCTTAAAGAATGCAAAAAATCCTGCGTTTAGAAGTTTTGACTTCACCTCGTCAGCACTCAACTGTGCTGGAGCAGTCTTGTCAAAAGGTACAGACTCGAACTTTCCGTCAGACTTTAGTCTAACCTCAAGCACCTTACGGCGGTCACCTCTTCTTACCTCTTCTACAATACCACTACAAGGAGAAACAAACTTCAATTCTGGGTTCGCTTTGTCGTAAAACAACGGCGAACCAACCTTCACTTCATCTCCCTCTTTTACAATCATCTTGGGAGTCATGCCGTGAAAATCACTAGGCTTAACTGAAAATGCCTCTGGTTTAAGCTCTCCCTTGAAAGTTTCGCCAGCTTTTCCTTTCAGTTTTATGTCTAAGCCCTTCTTGATTTTTATTGCCTCAGCCATAATAGATTATTTATATTAAATTTTATCGTGCAAATTTATACAATTTTTTTCAATTTTCTGCCCAAGTGTCTTTTTTTTACAATTATTTTTATGTTTTTGTAATGCGAATTAAAAAAATAAACTAATTTTGCACCCGATTTAGGGCAGATATTGCCATTTAAACTATCATTTTCCACATACGTTCGCATTTATTTTTGTACTTCTGACAGAGGTACCCGCATTTTGTATGCGTTGTATTTTATTTGAATTAAGCGAAAAAAAATCATTATTTAATATATGTCTGATTTCGAAGAATTACAAAGCAAAAAGCTTGGAGAACTTCAAATTATTGCGAAAGCAATAGGTATCAAAAACGTAAACAAGTTTAAGAAGGAGGCCTTGATACAGGAGATTATGGACAAATCTGCCGTATCAGACTCCCAGGCTCAGAATCCAGAGGATATGAGTGCTCCAGCTAACGGTTCCGACTCATTCGATTCTCTTGGCAGAGAACCTTCGAACGATGCCGCTAGCGATAGCTTTGCCGAAGAACCTGAAGTACAGGCTGAAGCTGAGCAGACAAATGTTTTCGAAAATACCAACCCGAAGACCGGAAGAGCCGGACTTGAGACTTCTTCAAGCGGAAACGCTGCTGCTGCAACTGCAAAGATGCTTCTTGCAAGCATCAAGGCGAAGAACAAGGGCAATCAGAACGACAAGCCTTTCGTTTTCCAGCAGGAGGACCTTGAGGAGATGAAGCGCAAGCGTGAGGAAGAGGAAGAAAGAAGACGTCAGGCCGAAGAGGAAAGATGGCGCCAGGAAGAGGAGGAAAGACGCATAAGGGAAGAAGAGGAACTCTTGGCAAAACAGCGAGCTGAAGAAGAGGAAAGACAAAGAAAGATTGAGGAAGAGCTTAACAAGCCTTACGATTTTGACGGTATTATCAAGGGTGAAGGTGTATTTGACACCGTAAACGACACTTCGGGATTCCTTTATTCCGCAGATTTCAACTACTTGGGAGGCCCTGATGACATTCAGGTTCCAAATCATCTTGTAAAGACTTACAGCTTGAAGTCCGGTGATGTTGTCAAGGGTAACATCATGCCGCCTAAGGAGGGTGACAGACACTACATCCTGACTTCAGTAGATACAATAAACAACTGCAAGCCGGAAATAGCAAGAGACCGAATTCCATTCGACCACCTTACTCCCCTATTCCCTAGCGAAAAGTTCGACTTGACAAGTAATAAGGCGACATGCAACACATCGGTCAGAATTGTCGATTTGTTCAGTCCTATAGGTAAGGGCCAGCGCGGACTAATCGTTGCCCAGCCAAAGACAGGTAAGACAATGCTGTTGAAGGACATTGCCAATGCCATTGCAGCAAACCACCCTGAGGTATATATGATCGTCCTTCTGATTGACGAGCGTCCTGAGGAGGTTACCGACATGAAGCGAAATGTAAATGCCGAGGTTATCGCATCAACTTTTGACGAGTCGGCAGAGAAGCACATCAAGGTTTCCGAAATGGTGTTGAAGAAGGCCAAATGTTTGGTTGAGTGCGGTCATGACGTAGTTATTCTTCTTGACTCAATAACACGACTTGCTCGTGCCTACAACACTTCTACTCCTGCATCTGGAAAGGTCTTGTCCGGAGGTGTGGACGCAAATGCACTGCAGGCTCCTAAAAGATTCTTCGGTGCTGCCCGTAATATCGAAGGCGGAGGTAGCCTGACAATCATCGCCACTGCCCTTACAGAGACAGGTTCAAAGATGGACGAAGTTATCTTCGAGGAGTTCAAGGGAACAGGTAACATGGAGCTTCAGCTTGACAGAAAGCTTGCTAACAGACGTATATTCCCTGCTGTCGATGTATTGGCCAGCAGTACAAGACGTGATGACCTGCTTCACGACCAGTTTACTATCAACCGTATGTGGATTGCAAGAAAGATGCTTGCTGACAGAACTTCGATTGAGGCTATGGAGAGCGTGAGAAACTTGATGGACGCAACAACTTCCAACAGGGAGTTCCTTGACTCTATAAACAGCTAGCACTACCCTCCGCGTCAAGCAGTGTGCGGGTTTGATTGTAGCTGAATTAAAGCGTAGAAAATAGATGTCCAAAGGTTTGGTGATGTTACGTCAGACCTTTGGACATTTTCTTTTTGAATGTCTTGAATCTTCATTGTTGTTTCATAAAATAGCATTTATTTTCCAAGCTATGAATGTTACCTAGAAAACATTTCTGGTAATAGTAAGTACCATGTCTTCAACGAATTTTGACATGAGGTTTCTGTTGGTTGGATGAACGACTTTGGCATCACGTCTGCGTATCCATATTTCCGGTGTTAAGGTTGTATTTGGCAAACATAAGAGCGAATTTTTCCGAATATGATAAAAATTGTCGCAAAAAATATTCGAAATAATAGTATTTTTTCAAAAATTGATATATCTTCGCAGAGAATTTTGCAGTTATGACAGAAGAACAGAAAAACAAACTCCTAAAAATTGAGGGTTTAACAAGAGTGCTTCTTGAAAAACATTCTCAGCTGAAGGAGGAACTTTCGGAGTTGAGAAATGAGCTTTTGAAAGTGAACGAAAGTCTTGATGAATGTCATAGTGAGATTGCAAGGTTGCAACTGGAAAATGCGAGTCTCAAGTCAGCTACAGCAGTTAGCTACACCAAAGATGAGGCGATAGCAGAAAAAGAAAGACTAAAGAACCTTGTCCGTAAAGTTGACAAGTGTATATCTTTGCTAAAATAGATTCTTAAGTCGTTAATACTATGTTTTTGCACTCAATAACTTATGCCGAACGATTATTTAAATATAAATGTCAAGGTTGACGGTGAAATACTGTCATTGAGTGTGGATAGAAATAGTGATGAAGAAGTGGCGTACAGAGAGGCTGCCAAGGTATTGGAAAGCTATTTGATTGAGTTTCGTAACAAATACACTGCTTCAAGATTCAGCAAAGAAACGCAGTTGAAGTATATGGCTTTGGCTTTGCTGAAGGACAACATCTTGAGAGAGCGACAGAACGACAGTTTTCTGGAGAGTTTTGACAAATTAGAGGAAGAACTTTCATCGGCTATTGAAAGCAAATAGTTTATCTTTTTCCTAAACACATTTTCCATTTTGCAGACTTATAAATGGAAAAAACGTATCAACATTAATTATAAATTTAGTAAAAACAAATGGATATCGCACTTGTAGTGGCTATTGCAGTGGCCGCGCTACTATTGGGTGCGTTCTTATGTTGGCTTATCAATAATAAGATCTTGAGCGATCGCGCTCAACAGATTGTAAAGAAAGCCGAGGAGGACGCAGAGGTATTGAAAGAGAAGAAGTTACTTGAAGTTAAGGAAAAGTATTTCAAGTACAAGAATGAGTTTGAGACTCAGGTAAACCAGCGTAATCAGAAGCTAGCTCAGGCTGAGCAGAGAGCTAAGCAGAGAGAGGAGCAGCTTGCACGCCAGCAGACAGAGCTTCAGAAGGCCAAGCAGAGCGCAGATTTGTCTCGCGAAAGCCTAGAGAAGTCTAAGGAAGCTGTAGATGAGCAGAAGAAGGAACTTGAGACTCTTTGCAAGAAGGAGCAGGAAAAGCTAGAGGCAATCTCTGGTTTGTCTGCAGCAGAGGCAAAGGAACAGCTTGTAAACGCGTTGAAGGAGGAGGCCAAGACTAACGCCATGGGCTACATCAACGAGATTATGGAGGATGCCAAGATGACAGCCAACAAGGAAGCCAAGAAGATTGTTATCCAGACAATCCAGCGTGTGGCTACTGAGGCGGCAATCGAGAACTCTGTAACTGTTTTCAACATTGAAAATGATGACGTTAAGGGCCGTATCATTGGTCGTGAGGGTCGTAATATCAGAGCTTTGGAGGCAGCAACAGGAGTTGAGATCATCGTAGATGACACTCCGGAGGCTATCGTTCTTTCAGCATTCGATCCTGTAAGAAGAGAGATCGCTCGTCTTGCTCTTCACCAGCTTGTGACTGACGGACGTATTCACCCTGCCAGAATCGAGGAGGTTGTTGCAAAGGTAAGAAAGCAGGTAGAGGAAGAAATCGTAGAGGCAGGAAAGCGCACTACTATCGACCTTGGTGTTCATGGTTTGCATCCTGACTTGATCCGTTTGATCGGTAAGATGAAGTATCGTTCTTCTTATGGTCAGAACCTACTTCAGCATGCAAGAGAAACAGCCAACCTATGTGCTGTAATGGCAACAGAGCTTGGTCTTAATGCAAAGAAGGCAAAGAGAGCAGGTTTGCTTCACGATATAGGTAAGGTAAGTGACGAGGAGCCAGAATTACCACACGCAATCCTTGGTATGAAGATAGCTGAGAAGTACAAGGAAAAACCTGAAATCTGCAATGCTATCGGTGCTCACCACGATGAAATTGAGATGGAGACTCTGCTTGCTCCTATTGTTCAGGCTTGTGATGCCATCAGCGGTGCCCGTCCAGGTGCTAGACGTGAGATTGTAGAGGCATACATCAAGAGATTGAACGATCTTGAGAAGCTTCCACTATCCTACCCTGGTGTTATCAAGACTTATGCTATCCAGGCTGGTCGTGAGTTGCGTGTAATCGTAGGAGCTGACAAGATCGACGATAAGGAGACTGAAACATTGTCTAACGAGATCGCAAAGAAGATTCAGGATGAGATGACTTATCCAGGTCAGGTAAAGATCACTGTTATCCGTGAGACTCGTGCAATCAGCTACGCAAAGTAACTATAGCTGTGCATAGAACATACAAAAGAGCGATGAGGTTTCCCTTATCGCTCTTTTATTTAAGAATAAAGTCTATAAGTTGAATTTATATATTCCAAAGGTTATTTTGCTTCTGCATTTGTTCTGTTGAACAATAAAAATGTAGTAAATTTGCTTTAGATAATACAAGATGCTCAAAGTGACTGTTCACAATGAGTAAAATAAAAATAATTGATAGAAAATGAAGAAATTTTTTGTTTTAGTAGCTACTGCTTTGTTCGCTCTTTCATCTTTTGCAGTAGATAAGGAGAAGGTTGCAAAGGCAAATGGAAAGACTATCAGCGATGTTCTTACTGCAGCTTTGTCATTGAATAATACACCAGGTGCAACAGCTGACATGTCTAACGGTCAGTTGATTGCTTATTCATTCGAGCAGGTTGGTTATGAGTTGCCATCAGATCTTAGAGCTTTGTCTCAGCAAGGAACTACTGTAAAGAAGATGGCTAAGCTTCAGGTTGGAGACTTGGTGTTCTTTAACGGTGACCAGTGTGGTATCGTTAGCACTTTGAATGATGACAAGTCAATTTTCTTCGTTCACGTTGTTGACGGCAAGGTTTTGACTTCAAGTTCAAATGGTCTAACATTTACACAAGGACAGCACATTACTTCGGATAAGGAGTTGAACTCTTTGCGTAAGGAGTATGAGGCTGAGCAGAAGGCTATAGCTAAGGCTAAGGCTGATGCTGAGAAGGCACAGAAGAAGGCTGATGCTGAAAAGGCTAAGGCTGAGAAAGCTAAGGCTGATGCAGAGAAGGCTGCTAAGAAAGCTCAGGAGAAGATAGATAAGGCTAACGCTGATGCAGAGAAGGCAGCAAAGAAGGCTGACAAGGCAAACCAGAAGCGTGATGACCTAATCAATTCTGCAGAGAATAAGTAATTGTATTACATCGGTATATGTAGAAAAATAGAGTGGACTTATAATCTTAAACTCCACTCTATTTTATAGTATAAATGTATGAAACATATATTTCCTATTTTGTTTGTTATTTTGACAGCTTGCTCGACAAATAAAACTGAGAGTACTCTTCAAGTAAAAGATGATACAATAAATGTGGCTAACGAAACAGATTCCATAATTGTGGTATCAGATTCAATTGAAGAAGAAGATTCTGTTGAAGAAGACATAGTTACCGAAGGAGATACTAGTTTGGTTAAAATGGATAAGTATTATTATTTCACAAAAGATTTTGCTGGAATGTATAATATGTCTTCAAATGTAGATACTGCAAAATTTGATAAAATTTACTGCGTATATTTAAATGAAATTAATGTAATTGCAGTTTTCGAATGTCTAGGATATTGGCAGCCAGAATTAGACAGAGATGGAAATCCAGAACTCACAGAAGAAGGAGATACTATCCAAACATGGTTTGGATTTGATAGTCCTGATTTAAGACAATATCTAAAATTATCTAAAGTAGGTGATGAGTATTGTACATTTTCTATTTTAGATTCTATAGAGACCAAATCTTTGTCTTCCATTATACATAACGAAATGTCAGCAGAAGCTTTGCAAGAAAAAGATTATAAATATTTTGATTATTTCGAGAATACAATGCTTGATGAAAATCTTGACTTAAACAAACAGTATATAAGTACTAGTAAAAAATATAAATTTATAAAAGACAACTTCCCGTACTCGTTTACGTTGTCTTGTCCTAAAGAAGATATAACATTTAGTTGTATTAAAAGAGAAAGATAATAGATGATAAAAAAGAAAAGCGATGACATTTTAATTTGTCATCGCTTTCTTTATGATTATAAGCACTTGTTAGAATTCACTTACGCTAATTCCTATTCCTTCTAGTTCTGCACGCTCCTTACTTGCCCAGTCTGTTGATAGTGACTGCCCTATCATTTTTCTGCCTAAGTCAATTATTCTTTTGAAATTGGCTAGGTTGGAAGCGCTTATAATCTCGCACTTCACTACCCTGTTTATATCTAGGTCACAGAATGGTGTACCACCAGCTAGCATGCTTCCCAGCTTGTAGTCAGATATTTTGTCAACTCTGAACAAGTAGTTGCCCTTGGTATCCTCGGATATTATCAATAGTCCGTCCTCCTTGTTTGCCGGAGATACGAACACCGGAGTCTTTGCTGAACGCTTGTACGATGTTCCTGGAGTTTTGTCCATGATTTCCGATATCTCCACTACAGAAATTTCTCCTGACTCATAGACTATTGTTAGAACCCCGTTAGTCTCGTCCTCGTGAATTGCAAGGGTTAGCATTGTCTCGTTCCAGTTCTCGTCCTTCTCTATCTGGTACTTGCTGTCGTTAAGAAGTTCAATGTAGCCGATAGGAACTACGAATCCTGGTTCATATTCGTGAAGCGCATTGTTCCTTAATTTGCTTGTAGGTATCGCAGAATCGACTAATGAGTCATAGGTGGTATCTTTGTTCGTCTCAACCGAGTTGGCCTTGAATTCGTCGTTTTCTGGGGCTTCTGGGAGCTGGCTGGCTATCTGTGTAGTCAGGTCGTTAATCTTTTTGGCCTCCTCGACTAGTTTTAGGTTTTCTGCTGCCTGCTGCATCTCTTTCTGCAGTGACTTGTTGTGCTTCGTTTGTCTAAGCTTTTCAAGGTATGCCGAGTCAACTATATATGTTGATGTTCCCTGTCTCAAGTAGCAGTTTCCTTCGAGTGTAAGCACACTGTCGCTTGGCTTTATAGCTATTGCATAGACTTTGTGCTTGCCTGCGTCTGGGAATGAAACTGTAACCTTAGAGTTTGCCTCCATTCCCCAAGTGTTCTTGATATAGTTTCGGATGTATAGGTCATATTTGTCCATACTTCCGTTGAAGTCCTTGTAGTTCAAGTCATTGTCAAGACCGCATGCATATCCCTCGTTGTTGACTCCCAAATACAGAGTACCTCCGAGCTCGGAATTGAAGAATCCGCATATAACACGCATGATGTTGAATGTCTGTGTGCGAAGATCCGGCATAAGGTTGTTGTCAGGTGGGAATACGATGGAAGTCTTGAACTCTGTTGTCTGGTTCTCGTTTCCAAAGTGGTAAGACATTGTTCCAAGGTTGATGTTCAGAACCTCGCTGATTTTTCTGCGTATGTTCAGCTTCTCATCCTGCATGCCGAAGTTGGACAGCATGTTGTTGGCCATAACTAGTTTTGTCAGTGACAGTATGTTCTCGCTCTGGCTTTCTGTCTGCACCTTCCATAGATAGTCCTCCATATCCGGCTTGTCGATGCAAGAGATGACGCGTAGTTGAGTGATATGCTCTCCGATCATAGGATAGTTTCTCAAGCTCTCCTCGTGTCTGCTTAGCTCCTCCAAATCTACCTCTTCGCCGCTTACGTGCTGGTATAGCATTCTTACCAGTTTCTTGCGCTCGTCATAGTACATTGAAAGCTCCCTGTTGCCGAGAATCAATGAAATCAGATATGCGTAGTTCAGGAAGTTGTATGTCTTCTTGATTTCGTTTGAATGGTGGCTTCTGCGGTCTATTATATAGATTAGCTCAGTCACATACTCGTCGCTCATCATCATATCTGCCGAGTGGTCATCGCTCTCCTCTGTTGTGTCGTCAATATCTTCTTCATCTTCTCCTGGCTCGTAGTACGAGTCTCCGTTGACGTTGAACAATAGGTTGGCGAATGCCTCCTTCTCGTCTATTTCGTCGCCTGTAGCGTCAAATTCCACGAAATTACAGAATATCTGGCCTGTAGGTGATACTCGCTCAACTGTAGCGCGAACCAAGTCTCCCCTCTGGAATTCCGGCACGTTTGGACCCTTGTTGATGATGATAGTCTCTCCGTAGTCAGAAATACCGACAGTGAACTTTGACTCCAGTCCCTTAAGCTTGCAGAACTTCTCCTCGCCGTATGAGTTGTTTGCCTCGATCCATGTCGAGATGGTCTTCAAAAGCGAGAATTCAAGAGTACCGTCCTTGTTGATCTTCTTGACCTCTGCCTTCAACTTGAATGTTCTGCCCTCGTCACGGAAGTCGTTAATAGACGTAAAGCAGTCGTATTTAACTATTTCCTTGATATAGATGGTACCGATACCCTCGTAGTGCTCATCCACAATCTTGCAGTGGAAATAGTCCTGGTCTCGGTCGTCCTGTCTTAGCACGATGATGTCAACGAACTGACCTACCTCCGGATCGTACTTCTTTGGTATGTTCTTGGCTACAGGAGCCTGGACATGAGGGTCAGAGAACAATGCGTCCGTAACCTCTCGCCACATAGTTCTGTACTGCTTGAAGTCAAGCGAGTTCTGCTCCACCTTTGACTTCAGGCTCTTGGGAAGGAACACCTGCATGTCGTGCCAGTCAAGCATCCAGTCCGGCAATACCTTCTTGGTATGAGACGAATCTCTTGGCAATATCTGGATGTTCTGGTTTATGATTCTTAGCTGAGCCTTCTCGCCCTCGAATATCTGCGGATAGTCAAGTGCTGCTCCGCTCTTCTCCCAGCTTCCTGCGTAAGATAGCTTCAAAGCAAGACTGCATGGATCGTTGACCTCGCTCCATGTGAACTCCAGCTTCTCCGGATATGTAGAGAACAGGCATGTGAAAGCCTTGTCAGTTAGCGAGCGAAGAATCTCGTCGCTGTTAGGGATAAAGAATGACAGAAGCCTGTATAGTCGCGAACGGTTAAGGTTTCGGTCTATCTTGTCCTTTGAATTTGACAGAAGCAGCTGTATTGCCAAAGCTCTGACCACTCTTGACAACAGTTTCTTTCCCTCTGTGCTCTCGACATTGACCTTGTGGTTTATCTCGAAGTTCTGATCGTTTATATACAGCTCCAGCATGTCGATGAATGCTGTACGGAACGGCTCTACCGACCATTCCACCTGCTGGCCCTTGAGGATGATTTCAAAGATCTTCTCCATGCTGTCATCCATCAGCTTTCCGTCTATAGAGAATATCGAGATCAGCTGTCTTAGCTTGCTTTCCGGGTGGTAAAGGTATCCAGAAGTCTCAAGGTCGTTAAGCAGCTTCTGGACATATTCCTTGCTCTTCTCGTTTCTGATTACTGCAGATGCCTGGATGAACTTCTCGCAGTCCTCTGCCACCTTGCTCAACATTCCCTGGTATGATGTTCTGTCTGGCAGAGACAGTTTTCTCAGGAAGTCGCTCTCCTCAAGTATGTAAAGGATTGACTTGTAGTAAACGTCAAGCAGACAGCCGCTGTTTCTGTGCAGTTCCTTGATCCATTTTGAAAGTACTGGGGCAAAGTTAGTGATGGCTATTATCGGCCACTCTGCATCGTCTCTCTTTATGGCTTCATAGGCCTCTGCGAAATAGGGATGTATCTTGAATTTTCTTTCTATCCATTTGGCAAGATGTTTAGGTGTCTGGATCTTGTCCATGAATGTAGGGAAGTCATAGAAAGGAAGTGCCTTCTCTCGTTTTGTATCTACAAGTGTCAGTTCGACGCGATTCTTTGGCTGAGTTATCTTTACACGGCATTCAACCTTCTGCTTCACATAAAGGCGCTGAGAGTATTCGGTCTCAAGCTTGAAATAGAATCCGTTTGAATCTTTAACCTCGTATAGTCCCGGTTGTGTCGCAGTATAGTCAGATTTTACAAAGAATGAGTATGTTTTGCCGTTTTCATAGAATTTAAGAAGAATTGGACCTATGTCCTGTGTTATCACCAAATCGCCTTCGTGCAAGTCCTTTATGAAGCATTTCAGTGACTGTGGCACAGGTTCGTTCTTCTGGAACGGGAACATTCCTACTGCATAGTCCTTGCCGTCTATATCTACGATGTAGAATGACTTTGTGTTTTCCTCTCTGACCGACGTGACCGGAAAAGAGTGGGTACTGCCCTTTTTATATTTGCTGTTTTCCATAAATAAATTGATAGTTTTTTATTATGCAAAGATAATAAAAATTTCGGACTTTTGAAAGCGCTTCCTCATAATTAAAGCAAGTATTTTTCTTTTATAATAAAACGAATAAAGTTTTGTATGAAAGCTTTGGTTCAGGCTGTAAAAAAGCAAAAAAAATGTTCCACGATTCATATAAAGGAATCTGGAACTTCATCAGTTTCGTATGTCATCCGCCGATCTCCCGGCTACTCCCGCACTGTCTTAGAAATGGTTGTAATAACTAAGTGTGCGAGAAGAAAGAGAGTCTGTCATTTGAGTCTTGACATCAAGTTTTTCCTCAGTCTGTTTGTTTTTCTGGCTCTGACAGAACATAAAACAAACAAAAATGCTTGCGAACATTATCACGTGTTTCATGGTAAAGTAAAATATTTAAGTACATTTAACACTTATCATAGATACAAAAAACGTGCCAAACATATATGAAATCTTACCAACTTATGTGAATCGTTGTTTTTCCAGGCTAAACAACTGTTTTTTGCCCCAAAATAAGAAAAGCGGAGAGTCTTTGGAACTCTCCGCTATGTTTTATTCGAAATATGTGTATTCTCGTTTCACATTGTCATGATTTTGATCATCCACAAACCAATATTTAATATAGTTCAGAGGATTGCCATATTTGTCAGTTTCAAGATAGACTGTCTTTACATTGGATTCGTCGCTTTCGCTAGTCTTCTTTCCCTTGTAGTTATACACGAATTTTATTCTTTCATTTTCCTTGCCATCGTGGTAGCTAATTTTTTCTACAAGTCTATTGTTCTTGTCATATACAAATTTTGTTGAGACCAATGTATTAACATTTTTAACGTATCGTTTCTCTTCCATAAATATCAAATTACCCTTTTTATCATATTTACTGAAGCCAATAGTATCTCCATTTGGGACTAGTTCTAATTCGCTTTTCAGCAAGTTGTTTCCATACTCTTCATACTTCATGATACAGAAAGAATCTCTCGTTCCATTTCCATAGTCAACATATATTTCTCTACCACCATATTTGCCGTATTTGGTGCATGTGCCATTATTATCTTTTATAATAACACCTCCATCTGGTTCATAAATAATTGTATCCTTAGTCACATCACCATATTCGTTATTTTCTCTTGTAACCAGCTTCCCTTCACGGTCGTATGTGTAATTATATAAACATTTTTCCTCGCCATTGTCATATATACAATGAACGGTTGTAAGCAGTCCATATTTATTGTATGTCTTTCTCCACAAAGCAGAACCAGGGGCACGATTTGTGCATACGGTTTCTCCCGCCTCATTCTGCGTAAAATCATACATTGTCTCATGGTCATCCATATGATCGGGGTATGTTGTACTTTTGCGGATAACTCTGCCCAACCTGTCAAATTCAAAAGCCGTTGTACAGTGTTCATAATATAATGTTACTGACTTGACTTCTTTGGATAGTTCCAGACCAAATTTCTTGTTGTTCTTGGAGTACATCTCAAGATCAAATAAGTCATTCAGTATCTTCTGTGCGTTAGCATTACAGAAAAGACATGTAATGAGTAGAAATAAATAGTATCTCATTTCAATAGGATTGTATTGATTATATATATTATCAGTTGTCGTTTCTTATTGAATTCTTCTTTCTGATGAAAGTTACTCTCAGAGTTCGTACAATTCCCGTTGAGAATGAGACCTTTACGCTCTCCTTCTCTTTAAGTATATCAAGGATTTCACCGTCTCCAAAGACTTCATGCTCCACTTGGTCGCCAATTTCAAGTTCATCGGACATGCTTTGGCTTTCAAAGATTTCCGCCTCGCTAGAAACCATATTCTTGGTCATCTGCCATAGAGTCTCGTCCATCTTGCCTTCTGTTATGTATAGGCTTTTTTCCATCTCAAGCAGGTATCTCGAAGGTATTTTCTGCATGTCGGTGTTGATGTTGTATCCCTCGCTTTCAGTCAGATACAGAGTCTGCTTTGCTCGAGTTATGGCAACGTACATTAGTCGTCTTTCCTCCTCCTCGGCCTTCTCCTTTCTCTCCTTGATTGACTTTTGGTTAGGGAATATGCCGTCGTTAAGACCGACAATGAACACATGAGGGAACTCCAGACCTTTGCTCTGGTGTATTGTCATGAGCTTTACGTTGTCATTGTTTGTCTTATAGTCTGCGTTAGTGTACAGAGCGATGTCCTGAAGGTACCCGAACAAAGAAAGAGAGTCCTCCTTTTCCTGTTCGTAATGCTTGATTGATGACATCAGCTCAGAGAGGTTAGCTATTCTTTCATCGTCTCCCTCCCTGCGAATCATGTCAGTTAGTCCGCTGTCTTTCAAAACTTTGTCCAGAACTATAGAGACAAGGTTATTGTCCTTGACCAGTCGTATTTCCTCTATGATGTTTATGAAGTTCTTGATGTCAGTCTTGTTGAACTCCTTGTCGTCGATGTGCTTTACCAGAGTGTCGTACAATGGTGCGTTCTCAAGGCTTGCAAGATTCTTCAGCTTGCCCAATGTAGTCTTTCCGAACTTTCTGGGTGGAACGTTGCATATTCTGCAGAAAGAAAGGTCATCACCAGTCTCTATCAGTCTCAAATATGACAGAGCGTCCTTGATTTCACGTCTTTCAAAGAATCTAATTCCGCCCCAAATGACGTAAGGAATCGAGTGTTTGAGCAGTGACTGCTCAATATATCTGCTGAGATATGAAGAGCGGTAAACGATTGCGAAATCGCTGTATTTGGATGAATTGTTTTTGATTTTCTTGGCTATTTCTGCGGCTATCCATCTTGCCTCCTCCTCTTCGCTTTTTCCGTGATAGTGGATTATCTTGGCACCCTCCAAGGCATTAGTGAAAAGATTCTTGTCAATTCTGTTCTTGTTGTGTGCTATTACCGAATTAGCGGCTTTCAATATTCCCGGAGTGCTTCTGTAGTTCTCGTCAAGTATGATTGTCTTGTCGCATGCAAAGTTCACGAACATACCGGGATTTGCACCTCTCCATTCATATATGGCCTGGTCTGCATCACCTACAAGGAACAAGTTGTTGTGCTTTGCGCTTAGAAGCTCAATCAAGTGGTGGTCCTGTGCATTCAAGTCCTGAGCCTCGTCCACCATGATGTACTGAAGCTCATCCTGCCATTCCTTGAGTACGTCTGGGAAGGTGTGCAGAATGTGTATTGTGAAATGGATAAGATCGTCGAAATCCAAAGCAAACAGCCTTAACTGCTGTGCTATAAACAGCAAAGGCAGATCCCTGGTGTCGTCTATGTTTATTTTGGGGCTTTGCGGAGTCATAAACTCCTCAACATAGGCTCCGCTACCCTTTCTTGCAGCAACCTCGTTTAGAGCCGTCTGCAGGCTTTTTTTGCCGGTATCGACTCCTGTTTGTGCCAATATCTCGCTAACCATCTGCTTGCAGTCCTCTACGTCGAGTATTGTGAATGATTTAGGGAATCCTAGTCTGAATATCTCTTTCCTTAAGAACTTGACGCAAAATCCGTGTATTGTGCATACATAGTCCGAAGATGTGGGCAAAGAAGAGCCTTTCTTCACGATTTGAGCTATTCGTGAAGTCATCTCCTTAGCCGCTTTGTTTGTAAAGGTTAGGCAAAGTATGTTGGAGGGGTCTATGCCGAGTCCGTTGACAAGGAACGCATATCTTGATGCAAGAGTCTTTGTTTTTCCGGTACCTGCTCCTGCTACAATTCTAATTCTGCCTTCGGTCTCTTTAGCAGCCTCCTTTTGTTTGTCGTTCAAACCGTCAAACATGGTAATATAGTTTGAATGAGTTAAGAAAAATATTGTTATTTCAATAAATCTGGTCTTAGTTCCTCTGTTCTTCTCAAAGCCTCCTGCATCTCCCAGTCCCTGATTAGCTTTTCGTTGCCGCTTAGAAGCACTTCAGGTACTTTCCATCCCTTGTACTCAGCTGGGCGAGTATATACCGGAGGAGCAAGCAAATCGTCCTGGAAACAGTCCGTAAGCGCGCTCTCTAAATCGCTCATTGCTCCTGGAAGAAGTCTGACCACTGCATCAGTCATCACTAGGGAAGCCAGCTCTCCACCTGTAAGGACAAAGTCACCTATGGAAATCTCCCTTGTAATAAGGTGCTCCCTGATTCTGTGGTCTATGCCCTTGTAGTGTCCGCAGAGAATTATGATGTTGTTGTATAGAGAAAGCTCATTAGCTACTTTTTGGTTAAAGGTCTCTCCGTCCGGACTTGTGTATATGATCTCGTCGTATTCCCTCTGCTCCTTCAGGTGGGTAATAAGCCTGTCTATAGGCTCTATCTGCATCACCATGCCGGCAGAATATCCATAGGCTTCGTCATCCACTTTCAGGTGCTTGTCTAGGGTGTAGTCCCTGATGTTGTGGATTTCTATTTCTACAAGACCTTTTTCCCTGGCTCTTTTTATTATCGAATGTTGTAGTGGGCTTTCTAAAAGTTCAGGCACACAACTAAGTATATCTATATGCATTTTACCAATCAATTTACATCTAAACAGAACAATGCAAAGTTACGCAAAATTTCTGAGAAATGCAATATATTCCAACCATATTTACACAAAAAAAAGTGGAGAGGTTTCACAACTTCTCCACTCCTTATCTTTATTAATCTTTAGTTTTCTTTTTCTCTACCAAGTCAGTATCGACAAGAATTCTACCGCAGTACTCACAGAAGATCAACTTCTTGTGTGTACGGATATCCACTACCTTCTGAGGTGGGATACGGTTGAAGCAGCCTCCGCAGGCCTCACGCTGAACAGTAACGATAGCAAGACCGTTTCTAGCCGACTTGCGGATCTTCTTGAATGCCTTCAAAAGACGCTCGTCCGGAATCTTATGCTCAAGCTTTTCAGCCTTCTCCATAAGCTCGTCCTGCTCCTCCTGAGTATCCTTCATGATCTCCTCAAGCTCTACCTTCTTCTGCTCAAGCTCCTTCTTGTGGTACTCTATATTTTCCTGAGTCTCTTCGACACTTTTCTTATTGTTTTCAAGTCTCTCCTGAGCCTCACGAATTTTCTTCTCGCTAAGTTCGATGTCAAGTTTCTGGAAACCAAGCTCTTTCTCGATCATCTCATACTCACGGTTGTTGCGTACGTTGTCAAGGTTGACATTGCGCTTCGCAATCATCTCGTTTGCTGTGCGAATCTTCTCCTGATATTCAGTGATCTTTTCACTCTCTCTTCTGATATCATCGTTAAGTTTGCCTAGATGTGTCTCAAGACCAACAATCTCATCCTCAAGATCAGCCACCTCTAGAGGCAACTCACCACGTACAGCGATGTTCTTGTCCATCTTTGACATAACCTTCTGCAACTCGTAAAGTCGCTTTAGCTTGTCTTCTACTGTGATTTCCTTATCAGCCATCTTTATAATAAACTTTCTTTATTGACTTATAAAAAGCGTACAGGATTTGTGATTACCCCACTCCTATAAACTTTGTGCAAAGTTAACTCATTTTTTGAGAAAATCAAAGAAATTTCTCTAAAAAATACATCCTTGGCGAAAATTTCACTCTCATAGTGGCCTATATCCATTATGGCAGGTCCGTCTGTAGCGTCGAAATACTGGTGGTATTTGAAGTCTGCAGACACGAACACGTCGCATTTCCTGTCCTTAGCGATGCCATAGAACTCTGACCCGCTGCCTGTCACTATTCCCACCTTGACGTTTTCTTTTGACACTCCGCCCATGTCTCCAGCGAATTTTACTGTCTCTATGTTCAGTTTATTCTTCAGGTTTGTTAGGAAGTCCGTCTTGGCCTTATAGGTTCCAATGCATCCTACTGTCTTGTCGCCTTCGCTGTCAAGCGGTTCAAGGTCCTCAAGTTCCAGGACTTTGGCAAGTTCATAGCTTGTTCCCCTCTCGGAGTTGTCCACGTTCGTGTGCATGGCAAATATCGCAATATCGTGCCTTATAGCCTTTATTACACACCTTTCCACGTAGTTGTCTCCTCTGAAAGATTTAAGGCCTCTGAACACTATCGGATGGTGTGCCACTATCACGTTGCAGTTCCTCTCTATCGCCTCGTCCACCACCGCCTCTGTGACGTCCAGAGTCACGAGTATGTTTGAGATCTCCCTTTCCTCGTCCCCTATAGTCAGTCCGCAGTTGTCATAGGAATCCTGCAGGTTGAGCGGAAAAATGTCGAACAGCTGTTTCTTCAGTTCCTTGATTTTCATGGGCTAGTATGTGAAATTGTCAAAGTTGTCCTTCTGCGAGTATCTCTTTCGTATGAACTCCAGCTTCTGGTTTAGCTCCTCCATAGTCGCTACAAGCACTTCTCTTGGCTTTGCACCCTTCTGAGGTCCCACGATTCCCGCTGTGCAGAGCTGGTCCATGATTTTTCCGCTTCGGTTGAATCCGATCTCGAAGTGTCTCTGGATGTCCGAAGTCGAGCCTCTCTGCGTCTCGACGATATACCTTGCTATCTGCTCGAACTTCGCGTCACGCTTGCTCAAGTCCGCAGTCACAAGTCCGTCGTCCGAGCCGTTCGGATCTTCATATTCAGGAAGAATATACGGCATAGGATAGGACTGCTGATTTTTAATATGCTCAGTTATGCGCTCGATTTCGTCATTGTCTATGAATGCGCACTGCACGCGAGTAAGCTTCGAGTCCGAGCTGATCAGCATGTCTCCCCTACCGATAAGGTTCTCTGCACCTGTCTGGTCAAGCACAACCTTCGAGTCTATGCCCGAGAATGTCTTCAGACCGAAACGTGCCGGACAGTTGGCCTTGATACCTCCGGTAAGCACCTTCACGTCAGGACGCTGTGTTGCGATGATGATGTGGATACCCACTGCACGGGCCTTCTGGGTGATACGGATGATAGGAG
Source organism: Paludibacteraceae bacterium (assembly GCA_045641625.1). GTDB lineage: Bacteria > Bacteroidota > Bacteroidia > Bacteroidales > Paludibacteraceae > UBA1723. The sequence continues at coordinate 19 of JAZUHH010000015.1, read as the reverse complement.
CCTCGACCTCCTTGCCCGC
>JAZUHH010000014.1:0-16662 GCA_045641625.1 Paludibacteraceae bacterium | reverse complement strand
TTTCTTTTGAAGTACTACCACCTCTTCGCGGCAAAGGAATAGATCAGGTATATAATACAATAGAAAGACTTTTGCCATATAATCCACAATATATAAATATAACTACGCACCGTACAGACATTTCCTTCAAAGAGATGACTGACGGAAGGTTTCAACGTGTATATGAGCATAAAAGGCCAGGAACTGTAGCAATTGCTGCGGCTATAAAGTTCAAATACAACATTCCAACCGTACCTCACGTTATATGTAGCGGCTACTCCGCAACAGAACTTGAGAACGAATTGATAGACCTTTCTTATCTCGGAATTACCGACCTTATCGTATTAAGAGGAGACCGAGCTAAGGGAGAAAACAGCTTTACTCCTGCCAAGGGAGGCCACATGCATGCTACAGACCTTTGTAACCAGATAAAGGACTTCAATCAAGGCAAGCTAATAGACGGAACAACATTTGAACATATCGAGGACAGACAGTTCTCTTTCGGAGTTGCCGGATATCCTGAAAAACATGAGGAGGCAATGAACATAAACACAGACCTTGAGTATTTGAAACAAAAGGTAGAACTTGGAGCCTCTTATATCGTAACTCAGATGTTTTTCGACAACAAGAAATATTTCAGCTATGTAGAAAAACTGAGAAATGCAGGCATAAACGTTCCTGTTATTCCAGGCATTAAACCTCTTACTTCTTTACGTCAGCAGTCAATTCTGCCAAACACATTCCACATAGATTTTCCAGACGAACTTGCTTCTGAATTCTTGAAGTGCAAGTCTAACGACGATGTCAAGTCCCTTGGAATAGAATGGGCAATAGCTCAGGCAAAAGAATTGAAGGCTGCCAATGTTCCAAGCCTACATTTCTATACAATGAATGCAACATCAAGCATCGAGGAAATAGTAAAAAAGGTTTATTAAAATTATTATCCTTTACTCTAAGACATTATGAACTTCAGAATTTCTACTATAACTTCACAACTTGAAAAGAGGATCCTAGTCCTTGACGGTGCAATGGGAACCATGATTCAAAGATTTGGAATCAAAGGTGTCAACAACGAGTCTCTGAGCATCTCTCGTCCTGAAGTTATTTCAGAAATACATCGCCTATATCTGGAGGCCGGAGCTGATATCATTAGCACAAACACATTTAGTGCACAACGTATATCTCAGGCTGAATACAAGTGCGAAGACCGTGTTAGAGAATATAATTATGTATCTGCGCAGCTTGCGAGAGCAGAAGCAGACAAAATGACACTTATTACTCCGGACAGACCAAGATTTGTCGCCGGAAGTATAGGTCCAACAAGCAAAACAGCATCTATGTCGCAAGATGTTGACAATCCTGCACAGCGCGATGTTGACTTCGTAGAGTTCAAAAATGCATACAGGGAACAGATTTCCGCCTTGATTGAAGGAGGTGTAGATGTTCTCCTTATGGAAACCATCTTTGATACACTAAATACAAAAGCGGCACTGGAAGCCGCAAGAGAGGTATTCCAAACACTTGGTAAAAAAGTACCTGTAATGCTAAGCGTTACGATAGCCGATGCTGCGGGCAGAATGCTAAGCGGACAAACTATCGAAGCTTTCATTCTCTCTGTAAAACACTATATCAACGATATTGTTATAAGCATAGGACTTAACTGTTCATTCGGTGCAAGAGACATGATGCCGTTCCTTGAGAAAATCAAGGAAACTGTTCCTTGTTACGTCAGCGCACACCCCAATGCAGGATTTCCGGATGTAGATGGAAACTATTCCGAGTCTCCTGAACTGATGGCTGACGCAGTAAAGGAATTCCTGGAGAAAGGTCTTGTGAACATCATAGGCGGATGCTGCGGAAGCTCGCCTGAACATATCAGCAGAATAAACCAGCTCGTACAGAACTATGAGCCTGTACTGCCTACAGAAAAAGAGAACGGCCAATGGCTTGCCGGTCTGGACACCTTCACTCCTGAACCTGGAAAGTTCATGAACGTAGGAGAGCGATGCAACGTGGCCGGAAGTAAAAAGTTCCTAAGGCTTATCAGCGAGAAAAACTATGACGAGGCTCTTTCGATTGCACGCAAGCAAGTCAGAGACGGAGCTCACATTATTGATGTCAACATGGATGACGGTATGCTCGATGCAGAAGCTGAGATGGTCACATTCCTAAGGCTTATGGCTTCGGATCCAGAGATTGCACGTCTGCCTTGGATGATAGACTCGTCAAGATTCAATGTGATAGAGCATGCACTGATGAACTGCCAGGGAAAATGTATAGTCAACTCTCTTTCCCTTAAGGAAGGAGAGGCCGTATTCCTTGAAAAGGCAGAAAAGATCAGAAAGTGCGGAGCCGCACTTGTTGTCATGGCATTTGACGAGAACGGTCAGGCTACAACATACGATTCAAAGATCAACATCTGCAAGCGTGCATACGACTTGCTGACAACGAAACTTAATTTTCCTCCGGAGGATATTATTTTCGACCCAAATATCCTTACTATAGGAACCGGTATTGCCGAGCACGCGCTATATGGACTTGACTTCATACGTGCGACTGAATGGATACATAACAATCTGCCTCATGCCAAGGTGAGCGGCGGTGTCAGCAACCTGTCATTTGCATTCCGAGGAAACAATTATCTGAGGGAGACCATCCACTCCGTATTCCTTTACCATGCGCAAAAGGTAGGTATGGACATGGGTATCGTCAACCCATCGACAAAAATCAACTACGAGGATATTCCAAGCGAACTTGCTGTAGCTATAGAAGACCTCATATTCAACCGCCGAGACGACGCTGTGGAACAGCTTCTGACTATAGCACAATCTGTTGAAAGCAAGAAGGAGGACAAGAAGCAGGACAACGCCCCTAAAGTTGAGCTAAGTGTAGAGGAGAAGATTGCAGAAGCCCTCAGACTAGGAGAATCTGCCGGACTTGAGCAAATGCTTGCCGAAGCCAAGGAGAAATATCCATCCATAGCAGCTATTGTCGAAGGTCCGCTTATGGATGGAATGCAGAAGGTTGGAGACTTGTTCGCTGCCGGAAAAATGTTCCTTCCACAAGTAGTGAAGACTGCACGAACAATGAAAGAGGCGGTTAATATACTTATGCCTCCGCAAGAGCAGGGCAGTACACAAAACAACGACCTGCCAAAATATCTTTTTGCAACAGTCAAGGGTGATGTACACGACATCGGCAAAAATATAGCAGGTGTAGTATTGAGCTGTAACGGGTTCAATGTCATTGACTTGGGTGTTATGGTTCCGGCAGAAACGATTGTTGAAACAGCAATCAGAGAGAACGTTGACTTCATTGGTCTGAGCGGACTTATCACACCTTCGCTGGAAGAGATGAGGATTACAGCAGCGGCATTGAAGAAAGCTGGTGTAAACAAGCCTATCTTTATAGGTGGAGCAACAACTTCCGCCATACATACTGCCGCAAAGATCGCTCCGGAATATGACGGTCCTGTTTTCTGGGTACATGATGCCGCCCAAAATCCTGTGATAGCAAGCCAGCTGATGGGTTCTGAACGCAACCATACAATTGCCTGCCTGAAGTTCGAACAGGAACAGCTTAGACAACAGTTGGAAAAGAAACAGGTTACAGAAGCCAACAGCGAAACGCTTATAGAACACAGAAAGAAAATCAATTTCGACAGCACAACCACTTGCGCACCTTCATATCTGGGAGAACGTGTGATAGACAACATGAATATTTGCGACATCATTCCTTATATCAACTGGATATATTTCTACCACCTATGGGGAGTGAAGCAATGCACACCGGAAGCAGAAGAAGTATATAACGATGCCTTGCAGGTTCTGGAATCCATAAAGAACAGACACACTATGCGGGCAATTGTATCTTTCCACGAAGCAAACGGAACTGAATCAGGCATAGAGGCTGTAGGCAGCAACGGTGTAGTATGCATCAATACTCCGCGTCAGCAGAAACTGAATGACAATGACGAAGCCATTTCCTTGTGCGACTTTGTTGCGCCAAGTCCTAAAAAGGATCACATCGGCGTATTTGCAATAACTATATCGGACAGCTTCATTAAGGAGATTGAGGATTTGAAGGCCAACAACGACCAGTACAAGGCACTCCTTTTACAAAGTATTGCTGACCGACTTGCAGAAGCCTCTTCCGAATATCTGCACGAAAAAGTCAGAAAGGAACTTTGGGGATATGCCAAAGATGAAGATTTGTCTGTCAAAGAGATGTTCAAGGCACTTTACAAGGGTATTCGTCCAGCAATCGGCTATCCTTCACTGCCAAGCCAAAAGGAGATGTTCAATCTGGCCAAGCTTATAGATTACTCGAAGATTGGTATTACACTTACAGAGAACGGAGCAATGTACCCTCAGGCTTCAGTTAGCGGTATATATATTGCAAACGAGGAGTCGGAATATTTCTATATATAGTAATAGTATTGCACCAATAAATAGAACCTTACCAAAGGGCCATTTGACAATTCTCTCTTGGGAGTAAGGTACGTTCACCCGACAAATTTGATTTGAAGCATAATATTGAAGGAAACCAAAGTTCATTATTTGATTGAGACACAAATAAAAAGGCATTAGAAATCTCTAATGCCTTTCTATTTTGCATATTTTTCATGAATAAAACTATACGTGCGGATTTTCTTTAGTTTTCAATTATATAGATATCTTCAAATGCCCGAAACACTTAAATATAGCTTTGATTGAAAAGTCAATAATATAACTCACTATGACCAATTATAAATTTTTCCTTCTCTATTGCTTTCTCAAGGCAAAACCATTGCAAAGGAAGTCATAGATTTCCTTCTTGTTAGCATTAAGTGAGATAGCAAGCTCGCCACGGACATAAGGAAGTTCCATTCCCTTTAACGCACTATGAATTATTAGAGCCGCTAGGGTAGTGTCACCCACAACCATAGACCCATCGGCCTTTCCTTCTTCAAGAATCTGCTTCAGATAGTTTCTTTCAGCAAAGTCAAGTCTGTGGCGCACACGCTCCACAAGGTTTTGGTTCTGGAAGAACTCTGCTTCCAAACCGCCGTTTCTTATGACTACCTCTCTAACTTCCTTTAATCTTACGAAGACATAGTTCATGAGCTTGTCGATAGGTGGCTTCTTCTCCATCGTTACAAGTTTCAAACGCTCACGAATTGTCATAGTCTCCATTTGTATGACAGCATAAAAGACATCCTCCTTGCTTTTGAAGTAAGTGTAGAGGGTTCTTCTGCCTTTATTTGAAGCATTAGCTATATCGTTCATTGAAGTGTTCGCAAACCCCTTTGTAGCAAACAAGGAGCGTGCCACATCTATAAGAACATCTTTAGTTTTTATAACCATAATGCTATATATTTAGTTCGTTAATTACGGAAATTGTATGTACTGCAGCCACTCCTGCGGTTTCAGTACGCAATCTTGATTCTCCAAGCGATACAGGGACGAAGCCTTTGTTTATTGCTTCTTCAACCTCCTCTTCGCTGAAATCGCCTTCTGGTCCTATAAGGATTACAGCGTCCTGCTTAGAATGATACTCATGAGACAGAATCTTCTTGTCCTGATCTATGCAGTGACAGATAAAAAGCTTTGAACTGCCGAAGTCCTGCTTCATGAAATTAGAGAATGACACCTGCTCATTCAGCTTAGGCAGGTATGCTTTCTTACTCTGCTTCATTGCAGAAACCAATATCTTTTCTAGACGGTCATTCTTGACAACCTTTCGCTCCGAATGGTCACATATCAATATGGAAATTTCATCCACACCAATTTCAGTAGCCTTTTCTGCAAACCACTCCAAACGGTCTATGTTTTTTGTAGGGGCGATTGCAATATGAACCTTATAGTTTCTTTTGCTGTACTCAGATATGGTCTCAAGAATATCAACTGCACATTTCTTGTGATGAGGGTTGGAAATCCTGGCCTTATAGTAATTGCCTGCACCATCAACAATTTCCAAATCATCACCAGCTTTCATTCTCAAAACCTTCACGCAATGATTGCTTTCCTCTTCATTCAAGGTACCTGTTTCAAGTATATCTGGAGCGTAAAAAATAGCCATTTTATTTAATTTTTGTTATTGATGATTTATTTATGGACATTACAACCTTAACCTCTCGTGACCGCATTATACGCGTGCGAACAGGTTTATAGTTGCACCAAAGGAACGTTATTCTCTGCAAAGGTTTGACCTTTACATCAAATTTTCCCGATGCGTCGGACATAATCTTCAGATTCGAGCCTTTCAGCAGAATATCCGTATATGCCAGAGGGTTTCCAATTGAATCTACTGCCTCTCCATATATCGAAATATCCTTTGCGAAAATCGAGACACTTGCCAACATCGACAAAACAAACGCAACTGACGCCCTCATTAGTATTTGATGTATGTTCTAACAATAAACCTGACAAAAGGCTTGAACAGATACTCCCCGAAAATGCCGTATGACAACGTATATACTGTAACGGTAAGCAAAAGTTCATACTTCCTCATCTTCTCCGTATTGAACCACTTGACCTGCTTGAACAGGCAAATGTTGAGCATCATTATGGAAAGGAATACAAAAAAAGTAATGAAGAATGTTTTGAACAGCACCAGATATATAGCCTGGAAGGCAAATCTCTGCAATATCCAGCTCATGAACTTTGAATACTGGTAATCTGCCAGTACCATGAAGAATATGTTCACGAATAAAGATATGAACAGGGTAAGTATTCCAAGCCAAGGGAAATGCCTCTCATTCTTGTCAGTGAACAGAAACATGATCCTATTTGCATAGGCACAAAGGAAACCTGTTCCTATACAAACTATAAATGCCAATATGATTCCAAACATAACAATCATGTCTTACTCCATTTTTTTCATTCTGTATCCCATTCTGAACAGCTGTACAGCTACACCCATAAGGAACATCTGGTGAAGAGTACGAACATAGGCATGAAAAGCAAGAGGACTGCCAGCCTCGAACTGTTCCTTCTGCAAGGAATGAACTGCTATCTGCGAGCAATCTCCAAGGATTTTCGCTGTCTTTTTTGTCTCCTCAGGAGACAGACAAAGAATGATTTCGCTAATATACTCATCCATACAGTCATATCCCCTCACATCCCTCAAAGCAGTGTAAATGTCAGGCTGTTTCAGTGTATTCTCCCAGTCTTTGTCCCATAGGCTAGCCAGAGCCATTCCTACGTACATCATCCAACCGACAGAAACCGTCGGATAGTTTTCAAATTCACGAACACCGTCAGGAATATAAGATGTACAAACCTGCTGCCAAACAGACTCGAAATCTGTTGCATCAGGCTCCATAAAATCAACTAGATCCTTGCTCTGCAAAGACTTCCACAGATAGTCATGCAGTTTTTGTTCGTACTGGTCAATATATTGACTTGAATCCATTATTTCTATATTTATTTGATATAAATAACACCATATTCCGGAGACATTCCCAACCTGAACGGAATTCCAGAACCTCCGACACCTTTGCTAACGATCAAAGTCTGTCCTCCTTTCTTGTACTCTCCGAACCAGCAGTCAAACTTCCAAGACGATGGAGAAAAACCTCGGTCTCCATACTGAATTCCGAACTGCATGGCATGAGTATGGCCTGAAAGAGTAAGAGGGTAGTTGTGATCGGAATCCTTACTCAACTGAAACTGCCAATAGTCCGGATCATGAGAAAGCAGTATTGCAGGCTCATCTTTTGATATTCCTGCCTCTGCTGCCTTTATGTCAGAATACTGGGGGAATGGTGGTCTTCCCCAATTCTCTATTCCAACCACACACAGAGAATCGCCACCTCTATGTATCTTTACATTCTCGTTACACAACAGATTAAAGCCACCTGCTTTGATTTTACGTTTCAAAGACTCCAGATTGGCATCTCTTTCTTCCTTTGAATTCCACTTATAGTAGTCTCCATAATCATGATTGCCAAGAACAGCCACCTTCCCATCCTTAGACTTTAGATTTGAGAAAAAACTGACAAAATCATCTAGTTCTGCTGACGTCAAAGTTACTATGTCTCCTGTAAACACTATCAGATCAGCATCCTCGGAATTGATCATATCAGCAAGGGCAATGTGTCTGTTCATGCTTGCTGAACGCATACTAATACTATGAAAGTCAGTCAGATGAATTATCTTATAGCCTTTGAATGCCTCCTTGTTCAATTCTACATTATATTCCTTCTTTTCAAAGTTGAATCGTCCGAACACCATGCCATAGATGAATGAGAAAAATACAATTACAGCAGGTATCCACGACCATCTTCTGGCAAAAAGATCAGATAAAATAAATATAATCTTTGCAAAGAGCAAGGCAAGCATTACTCCCGCCATCAGCTGCCCTTGGTATTGAGTGTTGATGTCTGGACTATGAAAGAATCTGAATATACTTACTGCCATAGCAAACAAGACCAACCATTGGGTACAAATCAATCTTGTTATGAAATTCTTTATGGCATCACTCTTTATAACAGAGAATTTTGGCTTGAGTCTCTTATAGAAAAAGACTTCAACCAAAATCAATATTAAGCTTACAATTATTAACACAACTGAATGCATACTTTATCCAAATAGTTTTTTTATTATATCAGCTCTGCCCAAGCTTTTCAAATCTCTTATTATCTCTTGCTTATACTCCTTTTTGTACCAGAAGAAGAACTTCTTTTGATCTTCCTTGTCTTTCTTGGTTCTTGGAGTATATACTTTCTCCAGCGTATAGGGGTTAATTCCTGTATAGTACATCTCTGTGGCAAAAGTCATCGGAGTTGGAGTAAAATCCTGAACCTGCTCCAAATTGAATCCCATGGCTTTGGTACGCGCGGCAAGCATTGCCATATCAACACGATGACAACCAGGGTGAGAACTGATGAAATATGGAATTATCTGCTGTCTTAATCCAGCCTTGCCGCAAATCTGGTCAAATCTTTTCTTGAACTGCTCGAACAAAGAGAAACTTGGCTTTCGGATAAGACAAAGAACACCATCCTCGGTATGTTCGGGAGCAACCTTCAATCGACCGCTTACATGGTTGGTTATCAGCTCCTCGGTGTAAATCCTGTGACTTTCATTGGCTTTTGGATCCTTGTCCTCGTGCAGAAGCAGATCATAGCGTACACCACTTCCGATAAAGGACTTCTTGATCTCCTTCAACTTATCCACCTCCTTATACAAGGCAATAAGTGAAGAGTGGTCTGTATTCATATTTGGACACACTTTGGGGAATGCGCAGCTTGGCCTCTTGCACTTTTTGCATAGCTCCTGGTTACGACCTCGCATTTCATACATATTGGCACTTGGGCCTCCCAAATCTGACAAATAGCCCTTGAATTCTGGATGCTGGCATACCTCACGTACTTCACGCATGATGCTTTCCTTGCTTCTGGAAGTAATATGCTTGCCCTGATGGGCACTTATTGCACAAAATGAACAACCTCCGAAACAACCTCTGTGTATGTTGATACTGAACTTGATCATGTCATAGGCAGGTATCCTCTTGCCCTTGTATTTTGGATGGGGTAGTCTGGTATATGGCAAATCGAAAGACCTGTCAAGATCTTTGCTTTCCATAACCGGATACGGAGGATTTACCACAGTGATATGGTTCTTGTCAATACGCTGAACAAGTCGCATAGCCTCCATTTTATTGCTTTCCTCTTCTATAACTCTGAAATTTTTCGCTTGCTTCATCTTGTCCTTGACACATTCTGAATGCGAAAACAGTTCAAAGGTATCTCCCTTATAATCAGGTATCTTATCCCCTTCAACAATATATGATGTCTGAGGAACGTCATGCATGTCGAATATGCTTTCTCCCTTGAGGCATCTTTCTGAAATCTCCATTAAAGGCAGCTCTCCCATGCCATATATCAGCAGGTCAGCCCCAGATGTTGCAAGAACCGTAGGCATGAGCACATCATCCCAATAGTCATAGTGCGACAACCTTCTCAAACTTGCTTCAAGCCCGCCTATTACGACCGGAACATCAGGATAAAGCTCCTTAAGTATTCTTGTATAGACAGTTGTGCATCTGTCTGGTCTAAGTCCGGCTCTTCCATCCGGAGAATAAGCGTCGTCACTTCTTTTCCTTAGTCCTGCTGTGTAATGGTTCACCATGGAATCCATACATCCGGAACTAACTGCAAAGAACATCTTGGGCTTGCCGAACTTCTTGAAATCCCTATAGTCTCCATGCCAATCCGGCTGAGGCACTAGAGCCACCCTCAAACCATACGACTCCAAACATCTGCCTACCACAGCACCGGCAAAAGAAGGGTGATCGACATACGCGTCACCAGAGAACAAGACAACATCAACTTCGTCCCATCCTCTTAAATCCGTTTCCTTTTTGGTAGTAGGTAGAAAATCAGTAAGTCTGTATTCCTTTGGCATATATAATTGACTATCAGTTATCCAACACTCTTTTCAAACTCTTTCCAAAGATTGTCATTGGGAACAGGAGCTGTTACAGACACCGTCTCGTGTGTTACAGGATGTTCGAACTCTATGTGTCTGGCGTGTAGAGAGATACCACCGTCAGGATTGGAGCGTGCAAAACCATACTTCAAATCACCTTTTATCGGACATCCTATGTTTGCAAGCTGACACCTGATCTGATGATGGCGGCCTGTATGAAGGTTTACACTCAACAAGTGGTACCTGTCGCTGCTTGCAATCATCTGGAAGTCCAATATGGCAAGCTTTGCATCCTTGTCCTTGCTCTTTGCTATATAGCTCTTGTTCTGCTTCTCGTTTCTCCTCAAATAGTTCTCAAGGTGCATTTCTGTTGCAGGAGGAACCTCTTTTACAATAGCCCAATATGTCTTGCGCACGTCATGGCTTGCAAAAAGAGCATTCATCCTTTCTAGCGCCTTGCTTGTCTTAGCAAACACAACAAGTCCGCTAGTAGGACGATCTAGCCTATGAGTAAGCCCAAGAAACACGTTACCAGGCTTATTATACTTAACCTTCAGATAATCCTTAATTTCATCAAGCAAAGTCCTGTCACCAGTCTTGTCACCCTGTACAATCTCTCTGCATGTCTTGTTGACAATGATCAAGTGGTTATCCTCGTATAATACTTCCATAGCTATTATTTGTCACCCTTCTGACGTACAGCCTCGTATATCATAACTCCGGCTGCCACACCAACATTCAAACTAGAGATCTTGCCCAAGATAGGAATCTTGACCAAGGCATCGCATCCACGAAGCACCTCAGGACTAACTCCTGTATCCTCGGCACCCATAACGATGGCTATAGGACCAGACAACTCTGTTTTGGTATATAGCTTGTCACCTTTTTCAGTTGCGGCCACAACCTTGACTCCGCAAGCTCTCAAATACTTGACAGTCTGGGCGATATTCTTCTCCTTGCAAACGGGTAGGGTATGCAAGGCACCGGCAGATGTCTTTATTGCATCGGCACCTACGCTCACACTTCCACGGGTAGGGATAACGATAGCATCGACACCGGCACACTCGCAGGTACGCGCGATGGCTCCGAAATTCCTCACATCAGTTACACCGTCCAATATCACAAAGAACGGATCCCTGCCTTCCTCGAAAATGTTCTGGACAAGATCCTCGACCCTCTGATATTTTGTCTGTGACACAAAGGCTATTGCGCCCTGATGGTTCTTTCTTGTATATCTGTTTATCCTTTCAAGCGGAACTCTCTGCACCTGAATCAAGGGGTAGTTTTTAAGAACCTCGAAAAGTTCATGCGAAAGCTCGCTCTGAAGATCCTTTTTCAAGATGATCTTGTCAATCTCCTTGTCAGACTGTATGGCTTCAATAATGGCACGTATGCCAAATATCATTTCGTTTTCCTTCATACAAATAATAATTTGTCTGCAAATATAATAAATATTTAGCTATTTTTCACTTTCTCAAGCTCATCGGAAAGAATTTCCCATTCGTACATCGCCTCATCCAGACGCTTCTTGCACTTCTCGTATTCTGGAAGAAGTGTGGAATGGTCTGCATCCGCAGCGGAAAGCTTGTCCTCTATCTCCGCCACTTTGGCCTCCAAGTCTGCAATCTTGGCCTCATTTTCCTCTACAGCCCTCTCCGCCTTACGGATCTTCTTCTGCTTCTCCTTCTGAGCTTCATAGGAAAGCTTGCTGTCCGAAGGCTGTTTGTTGTCATCTGACGAAGACTTGGTAGGGGACTGAGAAAGTTCTATTTCCCTCAATTCGCCGAAATTCTTGCTCTTCAAGAACTCATATATGCCACCCAAGTGCTCTACGGCCTTGTGGTTGGTAAACTCGTAGGTTTTCTCAACCAGACCGTCAAGGAACTCACGGTCATGGGAAACGACAATAACTGTTCCGTCAAACGCCTTTATAGCCTCCTTAAGCACATCCTTTGTTAGCATGTCCAAATGGTTGGTAGGCTCATCAAGAACAAGGAAGTTCACAGGCTGTAGCAAAAGTTGGATCATGGCAAGACGTGTCCTCTCTCCTCCGCTCAACACCTTGACTTTCTTTTCGGAAGCCTCGCCTCCGAACATGAATGCTCCGAGAATGTCCTTGATTCTTGTTCTTATCTCACCTACAGCGACACGGTCAATCGTGTCAAAGACAGTCAGGTTCTCGTCCAAAAGCGAAGCCTGGTTCTGGGCAAAATAGCCGATCTTGACAAGGTGTCCTAACTTAAGTTCACCTTCGTATGGAATCTGCCCCATAATGCATTTTACAAGGGTTGACTTACCCTCTCCGTTCTTGCCGACGAAGGCAACTTTCTCGCCCCTTTTGATGACCATGTCCAGATTTTCGAGCACAATCTGCTCATCATATTTCTTTGTCAGAGACTTGCATTCCACAGATACGGAACCAGAGTGCGGAGCAGGTGGAAATTTAAGGTGAAGGGCACTGTTATCCTCCATATCAACCTCTATTCGCTCAATTTTATCAAGCATTTTTATTCGGCTCTGCACCTGCACGCTTTTTGTCGCCTTGTACCTGAATCTCTCGATAAAATCCTCAGTGTCTGCTATCTGCTTCTGCTGATTTTCGAATGCACGGATCTGCTGTTCGCGGCGCTCCTTCCTCAACTCGACATAATGTGAGTAGTTGGCCTTGTAGTCATAGATCCTGCCTAGAGAAATCTCTATTGTACGATTGGTCACATTGTCTAGAAAAGCACGGTCATGGCTGACCAGAACAACTGCGGCTCCACAAGTTTTGAGGAAGCTTTCAAGCCAGCACACACTCTCGATATCAAGGTGGTTCGTAGGCTCGTCAAGCAGAAGAACGTCTGGCTTTTGAAGCAGAATCTTGGCAAGCTCTATTCTCATTCTCCATCCTCCGCTGAACTCGCTTGTCTGCCTTTCAAAGTCGTTTCTGTTGAATCCGAGGCCAAGAAGCGTCCTCTCTATATTCCCCTGGAAATTTGATCCTCCAAGTATATGATGCTTCTCCGTTGCTTCGGCAAGACGTTCTGTAAGCTTCAAATACTCGTCGCTTTCATAATCATCCCTTCCGGCAATGGCCATGCCCAGAGACTCGATCTCCGCCTGAAGCTCGAACAGATATGCAAAAGCCTTTTCGGCCTCCTGCCTTACAGTAAGCCCGTCCTCATGGATCATGTGCTGTGGAAGGTATCCAACCTTGACACCTTTGGGCACAGACACATCTCCGCTAGTAGGCTTCTGAAGTCCGGCTATCAGCTTCAGCATGGTTGACTTTCCGGCTCCGTTCCTACCGACAAGGGCGATCCTGTCCTTATCGTTCACAACGAAGGAAATTTCCTCTAAAAGGTCTCTGCCGCCAAAGTTTACAGAAAGATTGTTTATTGATATCACGACTATATATTGTTGCTAATTGTTACACATTATGGAATTACATGTCAAGCTCCAGTTCCAGAGCTTCGAACAGCTTCTTGAACAGCGAGCTCTCGTTGAGAAGGTCCTTAAGAAGCTCGGACTCCGTCTGGACCTTGATGTCGTCGCTCAGCTCCTGCTTGAAATAGTTGATTTCAAGATAGCTGTTATGCAGACCGGCACGAAGACCAGCCTTGAGCCACTCCTTGAACGTAGGGCTTAGCGTCTGCAGGTCGGCCTTGCTTATCACACCGATGTTTATCAGCTCTTCATCAAGGGTTATCACGGCATTGTTGATTGCCGCATAGAACAACTGCTGGTCCTTGATCTTTTCCAGCATATCCTTGATTACTGACATCAGCTTATCCTGGGTGACAGCCTCCCTCTCAGTAACCTGTACCGTTGACACAGCCTGAACATGTGACACCTGCTCCTGCACAAGCCTTGTGCCTATAATCTCACCCTGCCTTATTGTTTTCAGTGGTTTCGATGGGGTGGCGACGGACATCATCTCACCCGCACCGCTATTGGCTGCAGCCGCCGTGATCCGGACTGCCGCGCCTGAAGTGCTGTTGTTCGCAACGGGCGTAACAACGCTCTTTATCTTGAAAAGTATCTCGAAATCGGACCACAAATCTACGTCCGGATCATCCCAAAGATACTCCAGCTCCTCGTCATTCAGTTTTTTTTTTCGTCCGCAGTTCTGCAGATACGAATCAAGGCAAGCTCCACAAGGAGTCTCTTGTTCTTGGCCTGGCGATAGTTCAGGTCACAGTCGTTGCAAAGCCTCAATGCCTTGTAAAGGAAATTCTCGCTGCACTCCTGCGCCTGCTCCTGATACTCCTGCTTCAGGTTCTGGCTGACATCAAGCAGCTCAACAGTCTTGGAATCCCTTGCCATCAGTACGTTCCTGATGTGAAGGGAAAGACCCGACATGAAATTGCCGGCATCATATCCTGTGCGGAGCACCTCGTCAAGCAGAACCACTGCATTCCTGTACTCAGCACGGCTAAGTGCGGAAGTCATCTTGAAGAAATACTCGTCAGCTAGTATTCCCAAGTTTGCTATCACGCGGTCATAGGTAAGCTCGTTTCCGCAGCATGCCACAACCTGGTCGAATATGGACAATGCGTCACGCATTCCTCCGTCAGCCTTCTGCGCAATAACAGCCATAGCCTCGGGTACGGCACTGATGCCTTCCTTCTCTGCAATCCCCATCAGATGGTCGATGGTGTCCTGCATTGTCATTCGCTGGAAATCATATATCTGACAGCGGGAAAGGATGGTTGGCAGCACCTTGTGCTTCTCTGTAGTCGCAAGGATAAAGATAGCGTACTTGGGCGGCTCCTCAAGTGTCTTCAGGAAGGCGTTGAACGCCTGTGTTGACAGCATGTGCACCTCGTCAATGATATATACGCTCTTGGTACCGATACGTGGTGGCACCATAACCTTCTCTATCAGGCCGCGGATATCGTCAACCGAGTTGTTGCTGGCCGCATCAAGCTCGTGGATGTTCATGCTTCTGCCCTCGGCAAATGCCTTGCAGCTCTCGCATTCCCCGCAGCTTTCGCCCTCGGCAGTCCTGTTCTCGCAGTTTATTGTCTTCGCAAAGATTCTGGCACAAGTGGTTTTTCCGCAACCTCTGGGACCGCAGAACAGATACGCAGACGCAAGCCTGTCGGTCTGTATGGCGTTCTTCAAAGTCGCTGTCAGAGACTTCTGTCCGACCACACTCTGAAATGTCTGTGGCCTGTATTTTCTTGCTGAAACTATAAAATCCAATGCGAAAAAATGTTATGTTTTCTATTCGTATGCAAAGTTAGTAAAAAAATGAAAACTTCCGGCACTATTTCATTTTTTTCATTCCTCGCAAACTTACTTACATATATTTATAGTGAGCCATACATAACTATAGCGTCAGAAATTATCTCAGAGTGGTCAAATGCCAGGTCGGGCAGGGCAGACAAAGGAAACCATTCAGCACGGGCGGCATCGTCCTGAGCAGCAACGGAAACCGGAGAGTCTATAACAGCAAGGTAAGCGACCGTTATGGTCCTGCCTCTAGGGTCTCGATCTACTGCGGAATAGCATCCAACCTGCTTCAAACCGGCAACTTCAAGTCCAGTTTCCTCCTTAAGCTCACGAACAGCGCATTGCTCTGCCGTCTCGACCATATCCATAAAGCCTCCCGGAAATGCCCAGCATCCCTTATATGGCTCGTTAGCACGCTGTATAAGCAGAACCTTGGGATCAGCGTCCCTTGTAATGACTATGCAGTCCGCAGTAACTGCAGGCCGGGGATATTTGTAAGTATATGCCATAATTCTATTGCTTGATTTTATATGATGCAAATTTATACTATTATTATATACAGGTCAAAATAATCAAGCTATAAAAATAGGGGAGTCTCAACTCAATTTTAATACTAAATACATTGACTCAAGAAAGACATACGCCCAAAGCTCCACCACAAACTTTTGAAACATATTACAAACTATATCTTCAATATAAAAGAAAACAACTATTAAAATATAGAAATTCCTGGAGCATCATAAAACAAAGCGAATGGAAAATACAAACCCAAACAAACAAGCCAAGCTTATAGAACACAAAATTCAGTTTGTACTAAACTGTCATATTTGTGTAACTGGCCCAAAGAAACTCCTCAATTATATGGACGTACAAATTACACCACAAAAACAAAACTAATACTATTTAACATAAAATCACCGAATATAAAAATCGGATATGAACGATTACCAAACAGTTTTTTTCAGAATCAGAAAAAACGGTATCTAGCAGATAAAGTGGAGTAGTGTTCAAAATATAACATTCTTTCTAAAGTCGGATCGTAGCCATG
>JAZUHH010000013.1:0-3771 GCA_045641625.1 Paludibacteraceae bacterium | reverse complement strand
ACGATGTACTTGTCATCGATAGGTGCGCAAGCCCACTTAGCGTCCTTAAGGCCCTCTGGCAATGGCTTACCTACAGAGTGGATACAAGGGATAAAGTCGTTCTTCTCCTCGATTAGCTTAAGTGCACCAGCACCCATACGAGTCATGATCTTCATTGAACCAACTACGTAAGCTGAATCAGTGATCTCAACACCTAGCTGAGAGATAGGACCACCTAGAGGACCCATTGAGAATGGGATAACGTACATTGTACGACCCTTCATACAACCAGTGTACTTACCGATAAGGATCTTCTTCATCTCCTTTGGATCCATCCAGTTATTTGTAGGACCTGCATCCTCCTGCTTCTTAGAGCAGATGAAAGTACGACCCTCTACACGAGCAACGTCTGAAGGATCAGACTGGAAGTAGTAGCTGTTTGGACGCTTCTTGTCATCCAACTTCTTTGCCAAACCCTCGGCAACGCACTCATCCATTAGGCGAGTGAACTCTGCATCAGAACCATCACATAGAACGACGTTCTCTGGCTGCATGATGTCAGCCCACATCTTAACCCATGTGTTAAGCTTTGCACAATTAGTATTGATCATAATTATTTATAAATATAAAAATTTCATGTTTGGAAAATATCCACAGAGTGCAAAATTAAATAAATTTAATCGTATTTTGCTCATACAAACGAAAAAATATATGAACAACACGCTTTTTTATATCTTTCTGCAAGATTATTGGGACGAATTGACTGTCTAGTAATGGGCAAACAGTCCATTTAGCATGGTTGCCATCTTCTTCTTCAAGTCTGCCCTAGGACATCCGAAATTGTTGACCATCACACATACGGCATAGGTTCTGCCCCCATGCTCTATGTAGCCGGCATAGTTCTGCACTCTCTCCATACTTCCGCTCTTGAAGTGAGCCTTGCCCGAAAGAGGCGTTCCCGAAAGGAAGCTCTTTACGGTTCCGTTAACTCCGCATGTTGGCAGCGAGCTGTAGAATGTCGATGCATACTTGCTCTTTGTCTTCATATAAATCAGCAGGTTAACAAGAAACTCCGGGTTGATGGCGTTCTTCATGCTCAGTCCAGACCCGTCCATTTGGTAAATAGTCTTGGCATAAAGACCTTTCGAATTCCAGAACGAGGCAACTGCAGCTGTAGAGTTCGCGTGAGTTGCCACCTCATTCTTCTGCGCACCGACCTGAAGCAACAGATTCTCTGCGTATAGGTTGATGCTCTTATAGTTTGTCTGCTGGATAATCTTGGACAAATTCGGAGACTTGTGAGTATAGACAACCACACACGAATCCGAACGGGTATAGTTGCTCTTTCTTGTCGTAGAGGCTGGCTGCTCCACATCCACACCCTGAACTTCCAGCAGATGCTCAAGCGAGTCAGCGACGAAGAGTGCAGGTTCCGGCATTTCTGCATTTATCTCCACATTCTTGCCCGGAGTGAATGGCCC
This sequence comes from Paludibacteraceae bacterium, assembly GCA_045641625.1. Lineage (GTDB taxonomy): Bacteria > Bacteroidota > Bacteroidia > Bacteroidales > Paludibacteraceae > UBA1723. Next base: position 2,311 of record JAZUHH010000013.1, on the reverse strand, counting down.
CTGTATAGACCTTGTCCAAGAATAATCAGAAGCTATTATCTTATACTCGCACTTTTTGCTCTCAAAGCTCAAGTCGAACAACGGAGTCGAAGGTGTAGTGTGGTCAAGTACAACAGCACTCGAATCGGATGCTCTGCCGGCATAGACCTTTATTATGTTGTCATAGGCGCAAATGGCAGAAGGAGTCGGCGCATAATAAGTACCAATATCCTCGACCAGCCACAAAGGAACCGACCCCGACTGAAAATACAGCGAGGCGTCTCCGATAACTGAACCTTTTATTGTCTTGATACCCTTCTTCTTGATTGCCTCGACAGCATTTGCAAAGAACGAAGGCAGATTCTTGAAGTGTGACGACTCGATAGTCGGGTCTCCTCCTCCGATGATATACACATCTCCTACGAAAGTGGAGTCTGCATTCAGCTTACCCTCAAGCACAACCTTTGTCTCGAACTTGAATGTATCGCCAAGCATTTCAAGTGCTGTGGCAGTAGAGATCAGTTTCGTAACGGAAGCAGGTATAAGGTTTGTTCTGGAACGATAGTTCGCCACTACCGAACCGCTCTGAACGTCCTTGACATAGACTCCTATGCCCGCATAGTGCATCGAAGGATCATCTATAAACTGCTGAAGACTCGCAGGCAGCTGAGCGACAGCCATCTGCAAAGAAACTAAAGATAGTAGTAAGTAATGTAGTAGTCTAATCATATTCCAAAATCAGTTCTTGTAACGATTCATTTCAATCAAAAACCAATTATCCCTAATTCTGATGAAGTTATACAATACACTTTTCTCTCCCCTTTCATACACCATGATTTGTCTGTTCGGAGAGTCTTTTTCCCCATGTCTAAACCAACAAAACTGCGAGAAAACAGAGAAGTAATCCAAATGCATCCAATTCTGTGGCATATAAAGTTTACTTGACTCATCCTTCCCTGATGCATCTATCGTCACCTCTTTGAGGGGGAATATCACTCGCTTCTTCTGGAAATCTTTATCTCCACAAAATTTTTTGAGGAAAGACATAAAGTCATAATCAGCGAAACTGATGCCAGGAGAACTGGTGTACTTTGACAACATCCACCCCTTACCCGAAGGGACAAAAGTGAGAACCTGACTCGTGTTATTCTTCAAATCCAATACGACAGGAATAACCTGATCTCTGCTTGCTATTGCATCCAACGAATCTGCGTACAGGATTGCGATGTTATTTTTATCTCTCAATGCAACTGTTTGCCAGTCTTTTTTACCCTTGACAGTAGTTGATGGCGTTTTCACTGGGAACTTTACCCTCTCGGCTTGATTGTTTGTATTATAGAAAAAACTGACAAAGCTGTCTGCAAAAGACTCGGCACAAGCATCCGCTACCATCAATGACGACAGCAACAAAATTATCATGCATCTCAATCGAGAAAACTGCGATGTGTAACGAGTCAATCTCTTCATCAAAACAAACAACTGTTAATTTATCAGCTTGGCAAAGCAAGCTGCAGATTACCAACAATAACCGACGCTGACAAAAATATTCTTGTTAGTAACGCCTATAGTTTCGTCAGATCCGTAAACTCCCTTACCGTAAGTCTTATAGAAGTCATCACGAGCCAAGTCAACAATACCCAACTGGTAGCCTGCATAAGCCATGAAACCAAGAACAGTAGTCACACCAACCTTGAACTTGAAGCCGAAGTCAAGCTTCTTATAGACAGCCTCCTCGAACTCAACATCCTGATTGGGCGCAAACAAAGGAACCTTCTTGTCCTCGACATTGTTCTTGTTATGAGGGTCCTTATAAAGGACAGTTCCGTCATAGTTTCTGTTTCCGATGATACCGACACCCAAAGTTGGAGCAAACGCAACAAACGGCTTCACTCTGCCGTTACAGAACTCCCACTTTGAATAGACAGGAATCTCCATATAGCAAAGGTTCTCGCTACCCTTCACCTTGTCAGTGAAATCAACCTTGGCTCCGACCATAGAGAAATTCAACTCCGGATTTATAGAGTAGTGACGCTTGAAAGGGAAATCGAAACCGATTCCGACATTGAAGCCTGGCTTCATGCCAGTTGAAAGATAATCCGAAGAATAATCAGAAAGATTTATACCTGCGTGCGCATCCACTCTAGTAAAACGAGGCTCGTAAAGGCACTCCTCTGGAGCAAGCTCTGTTTCCTGAGGCTTTACTACTACATCTTCAGTATTATTTGCCACATTCTTTGTTGTCTGAGCCGAAACGCTGCTTCCCCAACTGAATAAAGCGACAAGACTCATAATCAAACATTTTCTCATACTTTTCAAAGTTGTTTCTCTGTTC
>JAZUHH010000012.1:0-84414 GCA_045641625.1 Paludibacteraceae bacterium | reverse complement strand
CTCTCGCTAGCGTTCATCCTGAGCCAGGATCAAACTCTCCGTTGTATTATAGAATTGATTCTTTTTCTTGTTTCTCTCAGAATACGTCTTCTCGTTCCTTCTACCTTTCTTTCCTGTGCATTGCAATTCTTGTCAAAGATCCCTTCTCTGTGGCGAACCTTCCGGCTCATCTCTTTCGGCCTCGCTCGGCCTCGCTCGCATCGTTGTTTCCCGATTGCGGATGCAAAATTAGTGCTTTCTCAATTACTGACCAAATGTTTTAGAGATTATTTTTTGAAAATATTTATAAGTGACTGATTTGACGAGGAATAAAATTCAAAAAATAGGGCGACATTGCTGTCGCCCTAGTAATACCATTACTTATTCCGAAACAAAACGAACTTTACACATACTTTCGCGACGTTCCGTGCTTTTGCTTATACTATTCCTATATTTTATATCAAAAATGTCGAGGCACTCATTTTTCGATGAAGATGTCATACTAGAAGACCAATAACTGTATTGAGAAGCAAGAAAAATCCAATTACTATTACCTGCTTCTTTACTTTCTACCTTATAGCCTACTACACCATTCAGTTCTGTCCATGTCCAAGTGCAGTTCTCAATCAACTCTTCTATCTCCTTCATTGTAGGAGTTCTCCATTTATTTACGAAAGAAGGAGCACTTATCTCATACGCCCTAATAGAAGCACCTGGTTCTTCTGGTTTCGTAGCTCCGTAATTCGTTGTTGCCCACTTCAATCCACTTGGCAATCCAAGGTCAACATACTCATATTCAAGTTCGGCTACAGGCTCTTTAACCTTCATCCATGTCACTGATTTACAAAAATTAATAGAATAAGCATCTGTTTTTACATTTTCCTCGTAATTATCAATATAGAGATCAAGATTTAAACTACCATAAAAAGCTTCTCGTCCTATATTGGTTACACTCGAAGGCACTATAACTTTTGTTAGTTTATTTTCATAATTAAATGCATAATCATCTATATCTGTAACCCCATCAGGAATGACAATTTCAGTATTCGCATCCCTATCTCCTAACAATCCATAACACCTTGTACCATTGTTATACACTAACAACTCGGGTTTTAATTTATAGCATTGATAAAATGCACTCAGACCAATATAAGTTACACTCGAAGGGATTTCTATGTCAGTCAAATTTGAGATTCCACCTTTGGGAGAACTAAATGCATGATGCCCTATACTTGTCACACTTTCTGGGATATTGATATGTTCCAAACTTTCGCAGCAAAAAGCATAACTTCCAATTTCCTTTATTGTATTAGGCAAAGTTACAGACTTAACCAATTCATACCCCCAAAATGCATCATCTCCAATTGCTGTAACCACATACACCTTACCGTCAAGTATAACTTTAGGTGGAATTACAATGGCAGAATCTTGACATTTAGTTCCATCTTTGACCTCGACAGTAGAATCTGAAGTCACATTAAAAGTAAAACAAAAATCCCCGGCGTTCGGAATAGTTTCCGGAGTTTCTTCTTCATCCTCATAATAGACCTGTTCCGTATTCGCAATGCTATACTTGACTACCGAACCATCCTTCTGCTTTACGCATGCCATGATTTCCTGAGTTTCTTCACCTTCGTAATAGACCTCCTCCACATCTTCGATGTTATACTTGACCACAGCACCGTCCTTAAGTTTGATGCACATATTTGTTATTGCGAACATTGACGCACACAAAGAGAACGATGCAAGCAAAGAAAGTAATTTCTTCCTCATAATTATTCCTTATTTATTATTTCCTTATGACTTTGAAAGACTGGTCACCGACAGACAAAAGATAGACACCTTTGCTTTCCGGCAACTTTACAACCACTCTGCCATCAGAACCGGCACAAGATGACAAAATCTGCACACCACTTGTCGAAGTAAGTGTTACCTGTAACATAGGCTTTGCATTCTGCACCTCAACTGTCTTGTCATCAATATTGACGATTCTCAAAAAACTGTTCACTGTTTCGAGTGATGTGGCATCCGACTTGGTAAAATGATAGTTCTTTACACCCGAAATTGCATAGCTTGTCTTGTCATTGCTGTTGATCACAAGATTTGCTTCATTGTATGTCACGACTGGCTTGTCAGCCAAAAGAAACGAATACAAATCTCCGTTCTTCAACTCTACTGTCATATAGTTCTCTGTAGCAAATATGCCACAAGCCGAACATAATAATGAAATTGTAGCTAAAAGTTTGTGTTTCATGTACTAATATTTGTCCTGATTTTAGAAAACGAAGCAAAACTAAAAAAAAAAAAATGGTTAGAAACAAAATTTTATTGCAGAAAAATCAAAACAAACATTACAACACCAGTATTAGTGCCTAATTTTTTTATAAATGAAATACTCGACAAATGTTACTAATAATGCAATAAGCAGAGCTATCACCGATTTTATGACATAAAGATTATTATCATTATGAATCCGCCAAAATTCCTTTGAACAATAATTTGAAGCTTTAATAGAACTATCAAGATAATCTTTATCACAATCTATGAGCGACGAAAAACCTGTATTATCAATTTTATAGCATCCCGAATCTGAAATTAAGACAACATTATTTTCACATTCCTTAACTCTATATTCGTAAGAAGGTTCAAAACTCATATTGTGTGTTTTTACATATACTTGTCCATCAATATTTTCAAACTGTCCGTATTCGTTTGATACGGACATAACCTCCCAATTATCATCATACAATCCGTAGTAACTTTCTACCTCAGTGGAACATATATAATAAGCTAACTGTAGATTGAAAACGAACGCAAATATTATAATACAATTACGCTTAACATTCTTTCCCTTACTTTTTTTGAAATAAGAGGCTATTATATAAAGTATTACACCCAACAAAGGAAGTGTAAAACACAACATCACGAACAATAAGAACAGACCCATTTATAAATTTATATTGAACAGTGAGACAAAACTATAAAAATAGAAGTGTTCAAATATACGAACACTTCTATTTTCAGTACATTATTAACTTAAACTATTAAGTACATCATTTAGGAACCTGTACTCTGTCAATGATTGCTGCAATAACCTTCGACACAGCAACTCCATTCATCTCAGCCTCTGCTGTAAGGGAAATACGATGGCAAAGAACAGGATAAACCAAAGTCTTGACATCATCTGGAATAACATAGTTTCTTCCCTGAATCAAGGCATAAGCCTTGGCAGCGTTAAGCAAAGACAACGAAGCACGAGGCGATGCTGCCACATAAACCATAGCGTCAGTTCTTGTCTCTGCAATAAGGTCCACTATATAGGTCATCAGTTTCTCGTCCACGAAAACCTTTCCTGCCTGCTCGCGCAAAGACAAAACGTCGTCCTTTGTAAGGATAGGGTTAATGTTTGCAAGCTTGTTGTATTCCGAAGATACGTTATGAGCCATTAGAACCTGAAGCTCGGCGTATTTGCTCGGATAATCTACATTTATCTTGAACATGAATCGGTCCATCTGCGCCTCAGGCAAGCGGTAGGTTCCCTCCTGCTCGATAGGGTTTTGAGTTGCAAACACCGTATAGATGTTTCCGAAAGGATAGCAGACTCCGTCTATGGTTGCCTGACGCTCCTCCATAACCTCGAACAAAGCGGACTGAGTCTTGGCAGGAGCACGATTGATCTCATCGACAAGGATAATGTCACCAAAAGCAGGTCCTTTGTGCAGCTCGAACGCATTAGTTCCCATGTTAAAGACGTTTGTTCCAAGCACATCGCTCGGCATGATGTCCGAAGTAAACTGAATTCTAGAGAACTGGGCGTCAATCAGCTTTGCAATCAGACGCGCCGACAAAGTCTTGGCAACACCTGGAACTCCTTCGATAAGCACATGACCTCCGGCCAAAACAGCTGTAAGCAAAAGATCAATAGTCTTTTCCTGACCAAAAACAACGCTCGATATCACAGAGCGCATCTGCTGCATCTTGTCGGAATATGTATTCTCCGAGAAATTAGCTACTGTATTCTCCGAAGCATTTACTACACCTTGATTATCTTCCATATCTAATTCTTTTTATTCCTTTCTTTATTATTTAATAAACTCAACTGAACCTCATTTATATCGGCACAAACTGAATTGAATATATTTTCATTAACCAACTGCCGCTTATCACCATACCTGTAATTGTTCAGCATCTTGATCAGATTGACCATCTTACGCTCGTCAAGTTTTGTTGAACGGGCAAGTACATTCGCATTCGCCTCGATGTCTGCAGGATTCTCAGAAGAAATGTCTATGCCAAACTTCTCAGCCATATCAAAGGTAAAGAATGTTATCTTCTTGCGCAAGATCAATTGCCAGTTTCCCTCTTTGAAATAAAGGACACCGACACGCTTGACATAATCCTTAGTCTTGTTCTTGTAGAAATCCATAACAGGAATTGCCCTATGTCTTCGCTTCAATACGAAAGGCAGAAGCAATAGCAGATAAGGCCACATGTTTCGTGCTATATACTTGACTATATCCCAATAGGTATCTCCTATTTCGCTTACGTCATCCTTTGTCCTTGCCTTACTTTGGACTTCATCACGATACTTCTTTTTTGATGGGTCAATATCTGCCTTATATAGGACATCTTCACCACTTACCTTATTATAGAAAGCAAATGAATGAATGTCTCTAAGAGAAGATACATTAAAACCATGCATTAACAGCCTCATGCTGATTTCCGAATTAGTACCCTTGGCACTCACTATACTGGCATTAGTAAAAAGATACGGGGCTGAAACAAAAGTGATAGAAGCTCCGTTGTCAAATACGAACTGACAGTCAATTTTGTTGCCTTCAACATCACAACATGAAGAAACGTACTTGGGGTTGCCGCCCAAAGACTCCAAATGGTTCTGTATCCTTTCGATTGTTGAAGGGGGAAAGAATACTCCACTAAACTGGGAATAGACCTGGTATTCCTTGCCATCAATCTCTAGTTTATTTGTTTCATAATGATCTTCCTTAGCCTCTTGCACATAGGAATCCAAATTAAACTTTCTTCCCCTCAATGGAACACTATTTCCATCAAAGATAAAGCTTTCCGACACCAAAATGGTATTGAATCCTTGCACAGAGACACGACGGGACAACACATTAGATCTGAAAGTGTCTGTAATCGTACAGATATCCAAATTTTCTGCACAAATGACAAAGACATTTTTGCATGTGTCATAGTAGTGACTTTCAACCTTTTTAACGCTATTCACGTCAATGATATCTTCCTCATGAGATTCTGCAGAGTCGGCGACATCAACGATTTCTTCTCCATCTATAACTGCACCTTCAATATAGATTACGGAATCACTTTCAATAATATTAAAATCGAATTCATCAACCACGTCGTCCATACCGGCATCCTCAACTTTTACATTGTCAAGGAATGTGTCGATCGGTAGCCAATAACTATAATTCGCAGGACCTCCTTCTGTCTGTATCTCGTTACGGTTACACAAGCGGACAAAATTACCTAGTTGCAATGGATATTTAGCATTACGAAAATCACAATAGCATCCAAAAGAAATTCCTAAATTTATGTCCTGCTTCTTGTCTTTTTCTTTACACGAACAAAGAAGAAGCAAGAAAGATACTATAATATATATGTATTTCCTAGTTTTCATTTCCTATTCTTTTTTGTTCCTGCATTGCAGAATTAAACATACTCTCATCGGCAACCACATCAGCATATCTGGCACGAAAATATAACATGGTAAGGTTGTATAGCGGCTTACGATACTTGTCAGCTTTCAACTCATAGTAATACTCAGTCGGAGTTTTACTGTCCTTCCATGTTATAAGGCTCTTTGAATCCAAATTATAGAGACAATTAAGGTAAACAAGCATGATAGCCTTACCCCACTCTCCTTCTGCCTTTGCCTGTTCTATCTCTCTAGCCCAATCATGACCATAGATCGTGTCAAGAAGTTCTGCCGTGGCACTTCCATTTACTGTCTTATTTTTGCTGTTAGAACTTCTGCTTCTTTTGAAGTTCAATACCAACAGCACCAAAACCACGCATATAATCAGTATGAACAAAATCTTGAACAGAAAGCCCATACTAGAAATAAAATTTGCGAGATCACTCAAAAAATTATATGAGGCAGATGATTCATATTGATACTTCTTCATATCTTTTGTCGAGTATTCGCCCAAGTGATCAATATACTCTACAGCCTCTTTTGTGTAGAGTGACGACGTCTCTTTTTGCTGTTGAGTTGGCTTGTCTCCTGAACAAGAAGCACAAACAACAGAAATCGCACAAAGAATGATATATACTATATTCCTCATATTCATTTCTTCAAAAATTCTTCAGTCTCCTTGTTTCTCTTGTATATCTGCATAGGCAGGTACACATAATAGTACAGCCAAGCAGAAAACAAAGTAAAAATAATAAGCAGTCTCACAATAAGCGGGTCATAACTTCTTCTAGCAATATAGCCTTCCATGAAACCTGCAATCACAATCACAGGAAGTGCTGACAACAAAACCTTCATTGACTCGACTCCTCCGCGCTTGATGGACTCCCATCTGGAATACGAACCTGGAAAAACTATGCTGTGGCTCAGGATAATGGCAGCTGTTGCCTCTATCAGTATCGTAGGTATCTCCAAACTTCCGTGAATCCAAATGGATGTCATAGACTCGAAGCCTGCACCGTACTGAAAGAAGAATGTCTGAAATTCGCCAAGCATAATACCATTAACAGAAATGAACCTGAGAGGTCCTACAAAAGGAAAGAGACCAGAAGAATACATCCTCAGGCAAACCAACAGGTTATTCAACGTCACATGAAAAAACGTTTGAAACTCGCCGTCACGACCATATACTGCACAAGGCTCACCCGCTTCAATACTCTTAATTGTTTCATCTACATAGTGGCTTCCCAAAATTTCACGACAAGCATCTATATCCTGAAGCTGGAGTATAACACCAAGAATCACAAACAGGATGAATGTCACACTCGTAAGAATATACTCCTTCCTGTGCTTTACCACAAGGTAAGGCACCTCGTATGAAAACAGCCTCTTGATAGTTGACCAGCTGAACTTGTCGGGAGTATAGATCTTCTCGTGCAGCTTCTTGGCAACATTGGACAAATAAATGCGTATTCGGGAATCGGGATACTTCGTGTTTGCATACGCCAAGTCGGCAAGCAGATCGTGATAGGCGTTGGTGTAAGTCTCTACCGGAGCATTCTTACTTTTTGACACCTCGTCATACTCTTGCCATTTCTCCTTATTCTCCCTTATAAAATCTACCTCTCTCATATTCTTATTTCTTCAAATAGTGGTAGTCCATAACTAATTTCTTTAGCCACATATCCTGTGTGCCCCAGAACTTCTCATTGGGGAACTTTCGCATAATTCTCTTGCAGATCTCGTTCTTCAGGCTTTTGTATCGGCTATTGTAAATAATCTTCTGAATGGAAATAATCTCCTCTTTGGTGAAGTTTGCCGCAAAAGGATACGTAACTGTATAACCGTCCTTGGCATAAGGGAAATCTTTGTCCAAGTCAATCTTGGTGTCCTTGTATCCGTTATCAAACACCACATAGCAGCCGGAAGCAAGATCTCCCAACCTTTGGTTTTTCTTGGACATAAAGAACAAACCGGCAAAAAAATCTACGGGAAAGAACAATATGAATCTAAGAAAACACTGAAGGAAATCAGGAGAAGTACACTCGTCGTTAATCACCTTTATCTTCATCAAAGTTTTTCCTATGGTCTTCCCGCTAAAGAAATACTCGCACAAAAAGTGGAACATATAGATGAACAGTATTATCATAACAACTATATAATCCCTGAGGGGATAAGGAATTGATCTGATAGGATCAATTTCTAATCCTCCATAGAACATGAAACACGACACAAACCAGTCAATGACCACCGCGAACACGCGCGTGCCGGGCTGAGCGCAAGTGTAATGCAAATTCACATACTCTCCTGTCGTAATCTCTATTTGATCTTCTCTTTTCTTCTTCATAACATTAGTTAATACCCTGGAGCATCGGAACAAATCTGCATGCCTCGTATTTGGTAACATCGTATTCTGTTTCGTTCCTTCTTACAATCTTGTAATAGAAACACTCACCATTCTGCTCTATCGGAGTTACCATAATGCCTCCGACCTTCAGTTGGGAAACCAGCAAACCTGGGAACCCCTGTGCCGCAGCAGTTACAAGTATCTTGTCGAAAGGTGCCGCTTCAGGCATTCCCAAGTACCCGTCTCCGCACACATTATGCACGTTTATACCCAACACCTTGAAAATCTTGCTTGTCTGATTGAACAAGGCAGTCTGTCTTTCGATAGAATGAATCTCCAGACCGAAAGCATACAGACAGGCAGTCTGATACCCGCTTCCTGTGCCAATCTCCAGAATCTTTTCGCCTCGCTTCAGCTCCAGCAGAGACATCTCCCTTGCAACTGTCGAAGGCTGGGACAAAGTCTGGTCGGCCAAAATAGGGATTGTTATGTCCATATAGGCACGTTCGGAATAAGTTGCCGGATCACAGAAATACTGGCGGGGAACTTTTCCTATGGCCTCAAGCACAGCGGGATCAAAATTGAGCGGATTCCTGCTCAATTCCTCCACCATCTTTCTTCTTCTTGCAGGAAATTTGGGATCTTCCATCTGTGTAACCTTGCTATTTAACTTTAATTTTCACGACTATCTTCTTCTCTGTGCCTTCTCCTACGATAGGGGCATGCGCATCATTCGGAAAGAATATCACGAAATCCTTTGGAGTCAGTCTAAAGAAGTTTTCAGGCAGCTCCTTGTAAATGATAAAGTCCTTCTCATCATCTCTGCGAAGCACGATGTGGCAGTCCTCCCTGCTCATCACACCGACCAATTCCTCTCCAACCAAAGGAATCTGAATGTCAATATACTTGTTGTGAACCTCCGGAGTTGCCTCGCACTTGGGACGCAAAGTCGGATTGTCGATATTAATATATACGTCATCGGAAAGCACAAGACGGTGCTCCCTGCAATTCACAAGATCTATAGTCTTGATATATTCGAAGACCTCCTTAAAATGAGGATTCAACGAATAGTATTGTTCTGCGTTAGTAAGTCTATCTAAAATCATATATTAGCCATTTTAATAGTCTGTCTTAAATCACACGTCCTCAGTTTCAAGAAAAGCATATTCTATTCCCTATCCGGCAAAAGCGATTGCTCCAACATAACAGCATAAAAACGCCAACAAAGTAAGAGCCAAACGTATGGGATACTTCTTATAATGCAAGTTGGAAACCTCCCATCTATATACTACAAAAAATATCAAAGTCATCAAACCTAACACAAAGGCAGATGCAATCAATATAGCTAATCCGGAATGTCCCTTAAAGACGAATATAGCAAAAGCGAAAATTAGAAACACTAACACGTATAAAAAGAAACGAGTAAATAATAGAACTAGAAGCAAAGACACAAATACAAATAACCTATTTTGACTCTTAGTTTTCCAGTTTCCGTATTCGTTCTCTGCCATCACATTCTTTGCATCTGCATTCAATTTACTAACATGCATGGCAAAAAAAACTATTCCACCTATGCATAATACAGCAAACATGATTAATGGCAGCAAATCCAAGTCTTGAAGAGACTTTATCAAGAAGGACATTACAATACAATTCATCATAATCTGTTTTGTGAACTATCAACTAATCATTCTGGCACACACTGAATCCACTTCTCGTTATACACAGGAATCTCCTCTGTCGTCAAATTCAGTTTTTCCTTGTTTGGCACAGCGATAGTAAAGGACTTGCCCTGTCGCTTGACAAGTTTGTTGTCCCTCAACCATGCATTTGAATCCTTCAACAACTGAAGTGTGATGCCATACTGCTTTGCAAAGTCTGTAAGGTTCGGAATCGCAGTATCTACAACAACCGGAGTAGTCTCTATGGGATAGTACAAATCCTCGCGGCTCATATAGAAACCTATTCGGCTTGGATCCTCAAGCACATACTTCGCTAACAATATTCTATACACATATCTGTTTGTCTCCTCAGAGAACTGCATGTCAAAGAAGTTGTTTGTCTGCTGCGCCTCTATCTGCCTTAGGACTCTTGCTCGGCCCGTGTTGTATGCGGCAGCGGCCAAAGTCCAACTCTTAGTATAGGCATAGGTTGCCTTCAAATGCGCACAAGCCGCACGTGTTGCCTTCTCTATATTGTACCTCTCGTCAACATCGCCTGCTACGACAAGACCAAGCTCCTTGCCCACTTCCGGCATAATCTGCCACATTCCCGCAGCTCCCGTAGGGCTTACCGCACGCTGGTCAAGAGAACTTTCTATAGCTGCCAGGTACTTGAAATCATCAGGAACACCCTCTTCCCTCAAGATTCTCTCCAATACAGGGAAATACCTGTTTGCCCTCTTTATCATCAGGAACACATTGGAATGGTAGAAGCTCATCGAGATCAGTTCTCGGTCGAAACGCTCCTTCATGTAATAGTTCTTCAACTCAAGCTTCTCTCCGCAAAACTCAATGTTAGCGGGCTTTTTGGGTGCGATATTAATTTGATGGGGATTCACTGCGCAGGCAGTCTTCTGACCAAGCGGCTGAGCGGCAGTGCTCTCCTCTGCAGACATGCAGTTACACAAACCGAGTGCCGAAACACTCAATAGTCCCAATACCTTTATATAGTTCTTCATTACTCTGGAAATATCTTTATTCATCGTTCAAACATCAGCCTCTAAGCGTGGAACACGAACATTGCAAGCTTGGCGTCGTTCACCATCTTGCGGGCGATACCGTCACCCCATAGCCTAGCGATTGCAGATCTGCGGTGAATACTCAAAGCAACGATGTTTATCTCGTTTGTCTTCAAGTATTCCTTCATTTCCTGTCCCTTGTTTCCTCTATGCAACTTTGCATACTCGACTCCCTTTACGTTGTATTTCTCTCGGAATATGCTCTTGATACCCTCAAGCTTTATTTCGCTCCATGCGTCATTCTGATCGTCCCTTGAAGCGTGTACGAAATGGACAGACTCCTTCTGGAAAGAGAGACGAGTCATCATCTTGTCAAAAGCCTGCAAGTCCTTGTCCTCGAAGTTGGTGACAAATGCAATCTTGTCAAGGCCGGCAACATCGTTAATCTCCTTGTCCTCTGGCAGCACAAAAACTGGGATAGGCGCACCCTCTGCAACTTCCGCAGAGACACTTCCAATCATCTCGCTCTGCTTTCGTTCGCACGAGCGTGTACTCATTGCAATCAGCAAAGGCTTGTAGTCCTCGGCATAGTTGATTATCTGCTCCTCGGGAACTCCCTCATTGCTCTTGAACACGTATGGGACGTTCTCCAGAACACCTTCGGCAATCATATTCTGAACCATCGCCTCGGCAATCTTCTGCATCTCCTTTTCGGCTCTCAGCTCCTCCTCTCTCTTCTTCTGGAAATCCTCTCGGTTTCCCTCGAAAATTCTGTCGAGCAGAGACTGGCGCGAAGGCACTTTGGACAAGAAAGTATGGAACAGCACGACTGTGGCTCCAAGGCTCTTCGCCCAAGAAAAGGCAAGCGGGAATATCTTGTATGAAAACTCCTCGAAATCATAGGGGACAAGGATAGTCTTCTCAGAAGAGACATTACGGCTGCCTGCATTCTTCTCGATATCCTCATAGACCTTCAAAGCCCTGTCCAAATCCTCCTCCTTCACTCTAACCCTAACACCCACAGAAATTGTCGGAAGAATGTGGTTCACATCCTCCGTATAAGCCTCAATTCCTTCGTTATTAAGAATATGCATCAAGTTTTGCGCCTTATCGTATGAATGTACGGCGAGGGTAACAAACTTATCCATTGTTTTCATTATTTGAATTCACTTTTCAAAGATAAACATTTTTCGATAAAATCCGACTACTTATCGCCTATTTTTTTCGTATGAAACACAAAATAGAACTCAACACACAAAAAATCTTGTTTTTGCAGTTAAAGGAGAACCTAAACGGAAAAAGAAAATAAAATTCTCTCCCGAAGACAAACATGACTGATTCAAAAGAAAAAAATTACTGCCACAAGAGTCTGTAAAGCGAAAAAAATCTTTGGACAAGCCTCTCAAAACTAACGACAGGCTTTCTGACAAACTGCTTTCCGAACAGCAGGCAAACAGCACCCGGGAAGCGATGTTACCATCCCCATTTCATGTGAATTCCCACCAAATAAATGTTTTACAAAAGGGTTTGAATACATTTTCAATTCAAATTGCAGTTTTTTTTTGCCTTATTGCTTGCGTTATTCGTTGTGCTGAGCTATATTTGCAATACAACTGCAATAAATTTCAATAGAAGATAACAACAAAAAAGACGTGATTATGAATAGCAAGATAACAAATATTTTTGCAGCGGCTCTATGCGTCGGAGGCTCGGCAACTGCACAGAACATCAGCTTTGTGCATGCAAACCAGGTTGCGTATTCTGCCAATGCCCCTAAAACCGCAATGGTGGTGGACTTGAACGAAAAGACTTTCGTGATCAAGGACGCAAAGACGGATGTAGATGTATATAAGGGCGAACTTCCCAAAAAGAAGTTTTGGAGAGAAAGCAACGAGGACGTAACTTGGGCGGACTTCTCTGACTTCAAGAAGCCAGGCAAATATTATGTCAAGGTAGGTAACGACCGCACTCCTTCGTTCTCCATCAAAGAGAAGGGAGCCTATGACGAGACTCTTGTCTGGAGTATAAAGGCGTTCTATTTGTGGCGCGCAAGTATGGCCATAGACGGACAGCATGCGACATTCAACGGCGTGAACTATTCACGAGAGGCAGGACATCCGGACAATGTGGTGTATCTTCACTCCTCGCTTGCCACACCGGAAAGAAAGGCAGACACAGAGTTGAGCTGTCCGGGCGGATGGTACGATGCCGGAGACTACGGAAAATATACAGTAAACGCGGGCATTACCCTGCACTCGCTTCTCACTGCATATCAACTTGAAAAGCAGATGTTTGACACTCTGAACCTCAACATTCCTGAGAGCACAAACCAGACTGCAGACATCCTTGACGAGTGCATGTACGAATTGAAGTGGATGCTGACCATGCAGGATCCTAACGACGGCGGTGTGTACAACAAGGTTACGACCCTTAAGTTCCCTGACATGCGCATGCCTGCCAAGGACAAGGAGGACCGCTATGTAATCGGAAAATCAACAGACTGCGCTTTGGATTTCGCCGCAACTATGGCACTTGCCTCTCGAATCTATAAGGGAAATGAAGACTACCCTGACTTTAGCGAAAAGGCCATCAAGGCAGCAAAGAAAGCCTACGAGTTTGCAGAGAAAAAGGGAGAAATAGTTTTCATGAACCCTTCAGACTGCAATACAGGAGAATACTCTGCTCCGGGACAGAGCGACGAGAAGTTCTGGGCAGCATGCGAAATGCTAATCACTACCGGAGAAGATAAATATGCTTCCGACATAACATTGTTCCAGATATTCAACGTGCCATTCTGGGGTGACGTTCGAACTCTCGGACTTGTCTCTCTGCTAATCAACAAGGACAACCTTTCTGCCAAGATAGACAAGGGAGCTGTAGAAAGAAAGTACAGAGCGTTGATCGACAACCTTCTTTCGCTTTACAAGTTCTCTCCTGGAAAGCTTCCTATCACCGACTTCTTCTGGGGAAGCAACGGACAGGTTGCCAATTCAGGCGCACTTCTTGCTATCGGCGCAAAGGTATTCAACCAGGACAAGTATATGGAGGCGGCATACTACTGCTACGACTATCTTCTTGGAGAAAACACAACGGGATACAGCTTTTTGACAGGATTCGGAAGAATTTCTCCGAAGCATATCCACGACAGAAGAAGCACGTCTGACGGTATTGCAAATCCTCTTCCAGGATACCTTGTCGGAGGTCCGAACTTGAACCAGACAACAGACTGCGGAAAGAGCAAATACCCAAGCAACAAGTATTCAGCCAGAGCATACCTTGACGATATCTGCAGCTACTCCACTAACGAGATAGCCTTGAACTGGAACGCTCCTTTTGTTCTATTAACATCATTGTTAAAGGGTAATGAATAAAGATATAAAACTTTTAATTCTATAAAAATGGCACTAATAGATTTGGTCAACGAAAATCACAAAACAATCAGAAAAGCATTGATTGGACTTTGGACTTTGGCTGTAGCAGTTTATATAGCGGATTTGACAACATTCTTCCCAGGAATTGGAGGAACAAAAACATTCGTATTTATGGGAGCAGCACTTTTGTCTTCGTTTGCAGGAATGTCACAGAAGGTATTTTCTAATAGCTCAGACGATGACTCCCTAAACTTTAGCGAGGTGGAAGATGCTATTGAATATGTATCCCCTTGGTCAAGACTCCTAAAAGCAGCTCTTGGAATGGGATTATCTGTTTTGTTTATTGGCACATTGTTCAAGACTATGCATTGGCCAGGAGCACTTGTAATGCTTTGTTTTGGATGCATTACTTCTGTTATTGCTGGAGTAATCTGCTTAACTAATAAAAACACTCGCAAATTTGCAATAGCAACAATACTAACTGCTGCTCTTTTCGGAAGTATATCCCTTACAGGATTAGATATAGAAATCAAGTTTAAGGATTATCCTGAATTGGTTGCTGCTCAAAAGGAGTATCTTAACAACCTTAATTCACTAGAAGCAAGAGCAAAACTTGATTACGAGGCTGAGAAATACAAGTGCAGTCGTTCCGGCCTGGTTTTATCTCAAGAAATAGAAGAAGCATACCAACAGTTCTTGGCAGATCCTACAGATGCAAACTATAACAACTTCTCTTATGCAATCTTCAAATTTAGAAGATAACATTAACGAAGTACATAGTCAAAAAAACAAGGGGATGTTCATTTGAGCATCCCCTTATCACTTAGTATAGTATTGTATTTTAATCTCTAAATCTCTTTGTCAAGTCTCCGAACTCCTCAATTCTTCTATCGCGTAGGAACGGCCAAATACGGCGGACATTCTCGCATCTCTGCATATCCACATCAATGATTACAGCCTCAACCTCTGTAGTAGAGCCTTCATAAAGCAATTCTCCTTGAGGTCCGGCAACAAAACTGCTTCCCCAGAACTGAATACCTCCTGTAACTCCAGAAGGGTCAGGCTCATACCCCACTCTGTTCACTGTTACTACCGGAAGTCCGTTCGCTACAGCATGACCGCGCTGAACTGTCATCCATGCTCCACGCTGACGCTCCTGTTCCTCCTTTGTGTCGGTTGACTCATAGCCTATGGCAGTTGGGTAGATCAGCATATCAGCTCCCTCAAGTGCCATAAGTCTTGCTCCCTCCGGATACCACTGGTCCCAACAAACCATAAGGCCTAGCTTGCCGACTGATGTCTGGATTGGATGGAATCCTAAGTCTCCAGGAGTGAAATAGAATTTCTCGTAGTAGGCAGGATCATCAGGAATGTGCATCTTTCTATACTTACCCGCGAATCTGCCCTTATCCATTACTACAGCTGTGTTATGATAAAGTCCTGCGGCTCTCTTCTCGAACAAAGACAACACAAGAACTATATTCAAGTCTTTGCTCAACTGCTGGTAAAAATCAGTAGTCTCTCCGGGAATAGCTTCCGCCAAATCGAACATGTCCACATCTTCCGTCTGACAGAAATAAAGCGAGCGGTGAAGTTCCGAAAGAACCACAAGCTCAGCGCCCTTGTCTGCAAGTTCCTTGATTCTGGAATCTATTCTTCTCTTGTTATCTGCCAAATCAGCTGTGAAATGCTCTTGAACAATGCCTACTTTCATACAGAAAATTCACTTAAATTAGTGTATAAAAAAAGCATGATGCTCAATTGTCAAATTTGCATCACGCATTACAAAAAAAAGTGGAGATGGAGGGGGTCGAACCCTCGTCCAAACATGGAACTAATATGCTTTCTACATGCTTATCTGAGCCTTCGGTTTTCGTGTCCAAGCAAGACCCCAGCCACCAACTTGAACCTTATCCTCTTAAAATTTCGCATCTTGCCAGAGGCACACTCGACGCTATTCCCGATATTTCTACTCCCCCTTGTTCCGTAAGCCTCAGGAAAATGGCTCGGGGAGAAGTCTTGTCTCAGCAACCTTGTGCCGAGATTAAGCTAATCTACTAATCTTCGATTAAGCAGCAAGAGCGTAGTTATTCTCGCCAGTTAAATTTTTGGTCTCAAGATTATAGTGCTAGCCACCAGCGCACTGCATGCTTACATACCACCTCTACACGCTGTCAAAACCAGTCATCCCCGCATCGGTGTATATGAATACGATTGCAAAGGTAAATAAAAAAATAGAATTTTTGACAAATTAGTTTAAAAAATCTAGTGGTTTTCGAATAGTTCCACAATTTTTAATAACTATTGGCACTAATAGTTCGCATTTAGAATGCATTTATATGCTCTATTCGCCAAATTGTCACTATCTTTGCATCAATTCTAAAAGAAATAAGTAAAACAGACAAATTATATGGCAAAAGAATTGACTCCACGTGCCGAGAACTACTCGCAGTGGTACAATGATTTGGTAGTAAAGGCAGACCTTGCAGAGCAATCGCCTGTAAGAGGATGTATGGTAATCAAACCTTACGGATATGCTATTTGGGAGAAGATGCAGCAGGAACTTGACAGACGTTTCAAGGAGACAGGTCATGTGAACGCTTACTTCCCACTTCTTATTCCTAAATCATTCCTTTCAAGAGAGGCTGAGCACGTTGAGGGTTTCGCCAAGGAGTGCGCAGTTGTTACTCACTACCGCTTGAAGACAAACGAGACTGGTGACGGCGTAGTTGTCGATCCAGAGGCAAAGCTTGAAGAGGAGCTTATCGTTCGTCCTACATCAGAGACTATCATCTGGAATACTTACAAGGGTTGGATCCACAGCTACCGCGATCTTCCTATCCTTTGCAACCAGTGGGCTAACGTAATGCGTTGGGAGATGCGTACTCGTCCGTTCCTTCGTACTGCAGAGTTCTTGTGGCAGGAAGGACACACAGCTCACGAGACTCGCGAGGAGGCTGAGGCAGAGGCACAGAAGATGCTTCACGTTTACGGAGACTTTGCAGAGAACGTTATGGCTGTTCCCGTAATCAAGGGTGTCAAGAGCGAAACTGAGCGTTTTGCCGGAGCTGTTGACACATATACTATCGAGGCTCTAATGCAGGATGGAAAGGCTCTACAGAGCGGTACATCTCACTTCCTTGGACAGAACTTTGCAAAGGCTTTCGATGCTCAGTTCCAAAACAGAGAAGGTGGCATGGACTACGTTTGGGCTACTTCTTGGGGAGTATCAACTCGTTTGATGGGTGCTTTGATCATGACTCACTCTGACGACAACGGTCTTGTTCTTCCTCCAAAGTTGGCTCCTATCCAGGTTGTCATTGTCCCTATCTTCAAAGGCGACGACCAGAAGAACGCCATTGCAGAAAAGCTTGACCCTATCATGAAGGAGTTGAAGGCAAAAGGAATCTCAGTTAAATATGACGACGACTCGCAGAAGCGTCCAGGTTTCAAGTTCGCAGAGTACGAGTTGAAGGGTGTTCCTGTCAGAATCTGCATGGGAGCAAGAGACCTTGAGAACGGCACTATCGAAATAGCACGCCGCGACAACTTGACAAAGGAGAGCATCAACCTTACTGATACAGTGAGCTACGTAGAGAACCTACTTGAAGATATCCAGAAGAATATGCTAAAGAAGTCTCTTGAATTCCGTAACGCAAGCATCAAGAGTGTTGACACTTACGAGGAGTTCAAGACAGAAATCGAGAAGGGTGGATTCATTCTTGCTCATTGGGATGGCACAGCAGAGACTGAAGCCCTTATCAAGGAGGAGACTAAGGCCACTATCCGTTGCGTTCCTTTCGACAGCTACATTGCAGGAGACAAGGAGCCTGGCAAGTGTATGGTCACAGGAAAGCCAAGCAAGTGCAGAGTTTTGTTCGCACGTTCTTACTAACAGACTTTGTCTTAACGACAATAACTAAAGACGAGGCAAGCGCCTCGTCTTTTTTACATTTATTTCCCCTATGAATATTATTGTACTATCAGGAAGTCCCCGCAAGGGAGGAAATACAGAGCAACTGATAGATGCCTTCGTCAGCGGAGCATCAAAACTTCACAATGTAGAGGTAATCTCCATCAATGACTATAGAGTCAGTCCCTGCATCGGATGCAATTCTTGCTTCAAAAGGGAGGACAAATCATGTTTTCAGAATGACGACATGACATCCATATATTCCAAACTCATGAAAGCAGACATGCTTGTCATTGCCTCGCCTGTTTACTTCTATGGAATCAGCGCACAGTTAAAGGCTGTCATTGACAGATGCCATAACCCAATCAGGGACACTTTCAGCATCAAACAAACAGCTCTAATCCTTGTCGGAGCCGCAACATTGCCTGAACTATTTGACAGTATCATAACTCAATACGAGCTTTGCCTTAAATTCTTCAATCTCAAAGACTCTGGCAAAATCCTAGTCAGTGGCTGCAGAGAGAAAGGAGACGTAACAAAAACTGACGCATTAAGACAAGCATACGAACTAGGAACAAGTATTGCTTGAAAAAACACAGAATAAATTATTTTTTTGCTATTATTTCTCTGAATATGTGGAACAAATCTCCACACATAAACAGGGAAACACAGCAAGCTTTATAACAATCCTTTACTTGGAAGACTTCGCGTTCAACTGCACATCCAAGTAAATGGGCAGATGGTCTGAATAACCTTTATACGAGAAGAAATTGCCCTTGAAAGATCGCTTAGGGACTTTCACTCCTTTTGCGTTCTTCTCCAACATGAAATCTTCGTAGAAAATCATTACATCGTCGGGCCTGCAATAGGTATTGCTCTTGGTATCCAACATTGAAGGAGAAACTATCATGTGATCCAGAACACCCCACTCACCGGCATAGTAATGAGTACCAATACTGCCACTTCCACAGTATTTGAACATCAAGTTGTAGAGAGTTTTCGGCTGAATTGTACCATTGAACGCTACCGCTCCAAGAGTGTCCTTTACTGCTGCATTGACCGGATAGTCATTCAAATCACCCATGATTACGATATTGGAATTCGAGTTCGCTCCATAAATTGAATCAACCTTAGCACGCAACACTCTCGCGGCTTTAAGCCTTCGCGGTTCGGAAACCAATTCTCCTCCATACTTGCTCGGCCAATGGTTGACAAATACATGAAGGGTATCTCCATTAGAAAGGGTTCCGGTCGCATACAGAATCTCACGGGTTGCCTTTTCCTGCACATCGACATTCAGGAACTCAGTCATGACAAGGTTGAACTGCGTACTGTCATACAGCAAAGCAACGTCTATTCCACGTTCGTCATTGCTTTCATTATGTACGAACCTGTAATTCTGGGAAGCGAGCTGCGTGCGCTCTGTGATGTATTGGAGAACAAAATCGTTCTCTATCTCAAGAAGACCTATAACAGCAGGCTTCTGCCACTCCCCTACTGCTGTCAGCACGGAAGCTATATTTCTGGTTTTTCTTTGGAATTTCTTTGAAGACCATTCCTTGTCTCCAAGCGGAGTGAACTCCATGTCACTCTTGCCTTCGCAATGGACCGTATCGAACAAATTCTCGCAGTTATACGAAACTATACGGATAGTCTCAGACTTGGCGTGAACTGCCGAAAGAGTCAAGAAAAGAATCAAACTCAAGTATAAGTTCCTAATACTCATAGGCACCCGCATCCGGATAGGATTCGTCAATTCTGTTGTTTCCCTCGATATCGACACTCAACTCAACTCTGTCTCTACAAAGTATTGGATCAGCCATAGTACGCGCTGCGGAAAGAGAATCTAAATGGAAGTCAGCAAAATACTTGCTAGCGTCAATATCAAACTTAAATTTCTCGTTCCACTTGTTCTTGACATAGTATGTGTCATCGTCGTCATGGACTATGCGGCACTTCACGAGCGAGTAATAAAGACCGAACTGAAATGACTCAGTCGGCAACTTCGAGAACGGAGTGGATTCCGAATAAAGTTCAGACTCCTTGGTTCCATAGATTATACTGTTGTTGATCTCTATCTTCAAAGGGATAATGTTCTCGTCATTCTCTCGGTCAGAAAGTGACAAGGCAGGATTGCGAACGGCAGCATGATTAAAATAGCTGGCTATCGTACAATGGTTAAACAAATAAGTTCCTCCGATAAGTCTTACGTTATAGACTCCTCCGTTGGCAAAGACGGAATTGAAAGAATAGACGAAAGCATCCTCAACCACTAGCGCTCCGTACTTGTTGTTTGTGATAGTGGTATTGCCTATGTAAAAAGGTTTCACATTAGCAGTTGAATCTATCACAAGACCATACTCGCCACCGATAATATCCACACCAAACAACTCCAGTTCCGGACAAGTCTTCTTCACGTACACACCCTTCCACGTTCCTGGCACTTTGTAGTATGGGACATCGCTAAGCATCTCATCGCTCCTAAAGTATCTCATAGACACTCTGTTCCTGGTTCCATCAATCTTTAACGAGCCAAAGACATCAAGTCTTGCTCCATTATGGAACAGAAGCTCTGCGGAATCCTTTACTGTCAATGTAGCTCCTTCAGCAACAGTTAAAGAGCCATAGATCATATACGGGTGCTCCCCAGATAAAGTCGTATCCTTGTCTATCACCATATCTTTCATAACATACGGAGAAGAGGACACGCCAAACAGCATGATCTTATCAGTATTTCCGTTGTACGATATGGAAATCGAGTCCAAGAGAATGTCACTCGCTGATGAACTTACGCACTGGACAAACACGAACAAGCTATCTCCCGAGAATAACTCAACATTACTCTCCGACGATGAACTTTTACCATTTATGTTTAGTTGGAATGCTTCCTCTGAACCGAGTTTCTGTATCTTTTCTATACGGATATTCTCGCCAGAGTTATTGTAAATCTTTAATGTCTTGGACGGAGTTACCATATCGGACAAAACCCTGCCAAAATCCAACGTATCCGCGGAATAGGACAAACGGTGGCTTCTGTCGGATGTAAACTCCTCGTCGGTGCATGAAAAGAATGATACAAGCACCGAAAGACTTATGATGTATAAAAATAAACGCTTCATTAAATTACTCAGACACTATGTACGAAAGCACTGAACTTTGGCACTCAAACTCAGAATTTTCGCCCATGCCAACATAAAGGACATCATCAATTCTGAATCCGCAGGCCTTAGCTCTGATATCCGAACCCGTAAGGCCGAGACCTGTCCAATTTGTTCCGTCAAACCTGAAGAACTGGTCAGGAGAACCATACAAATCAGTCTCTCTGTAGATTCCTCCGGCCAAGTATGCAGAATTCTCGCCAGAGAATGCCACTGCATAGGCAACCTTAGGAGTTCCAGTAGAAACAACAGACCATGAATCAGCAACCGGATCGTAAGAATACAAAGTGCTGTTAAACTCGTTCTTCTCGTTAAATCCTCCACCGACATATATTGTGTTTCCTATCTTGAACGAATACATACCTGTAAGCTTTCCTCCGATAAAATCGTTCTTCTGCTTCCATGAGTCTGTCTCTACATCATAGCACCAAACCTCATCTATATTACCGAACTTGTCAGCATAGCCGCCAACAATATACGCCTTCTTGCCTACAAGGAAGGTTGTCGTGCCTGTTCTTCCATATCCTGGGAAACGGGACAGCCTTGTCCACTCGTTAGTCTCAGGATCATAGCTGCAACAGGTCACGTTGTAGAAACTCTCTCCCATACCCAAAAAGACGTAACCTTTTCCGTCAAGAACAAACGAAGTAGCCATGTCTATACCCTCTGTGTAAGGATAATCTGTCATCTGAGACCACTCCTTTGTTTCGGAATCATATTGCCAGAAATTCAATGTCTTGTCTCCATTTCCCTTCTTGCCTAAACCAACATAACCCTTCTTGCCGATTGAAAAGGCAACGGAACCGCTACACTTCATTTCTCTCAAATCAGAGGATTCCATCCAGAAGTTGTTTATCTGGAAATCCTTGTTGATTGTGAACATCACAGGCTTTGTGGCATAGGAGCTCACCTCGTTTACAAGCTTATACTGGAAGAAATAAGTCTCTCCGGCCTCAACTGGAAGATTGAACACCATAGTGTCGGAAAGATTCCTCAAAACTATGCTTTGCGAAGAAGAACCCATTGACTCATTCTTGTAATACTTGAACTCAAGATAATCGACATTCGACACAGGCACGTCACCAGAAATAATGGAACGGATAGTCGCACCATCTTCCTTTGAAAGATCTATAATCTGAGTCTGAACACGCATCTTTGTCTGCTCCGGCACACTGTCGTCATGACATGCTCCAAGCAGGAATGAAGCGGCAACCAATGCCACAAAATTTATTATGGAATGTATATGTTTCTTCATGTCTCCTAAAATCCTAATTAAAATCTCCATCCTAATCCTGCGCGCAACTCTGCACTCTTGAACTTGATTGTATTGCAGCCGACCTTGACAAGAAAGTTGTTGAAGTTTGCAATCACACCAAAATCAACCTCATAGCCTTCAATTGTATTGTCATGCTCCTTCAAATACGCACCGTCGCAAGTTTCATAAAGCAATCTGCGATAACCGTATCCTCCTCCGAGATAGGCAATCAAGTCAGGCATAACGACATAGGTAACACCTCCGACAAGACTCAACCTTGAAACCTTGCTGTCTCCTGTCAAGAATGCCTTCTGACCATTATCTGCTACACCTTCGCTGTTTACGAATTTTGAACTCTTCTCGAAATCAAAATTGTTTACTTGGGCTGACACATAACCTCCAAACTGTTGCATGTAAGCCAAAGTCAAACCAAAGGTCAAGTCCTTGTGACTTGTTATACCAACTCCCACAATAGGGCAAAAATGGCTACCATTGATATCCGAAACCTCAACAATATCCTCTTCCGAAAAAGTTGTATCAGCAATCTCTAAATCCAAAGACTCCTGATTGTCTTGAGCCATAACCAACCCGTATGGCAAAAAAAGAACAAGACAAAATATATATTTTATAAATCCCTTCATTTTTTACTCTATTATTCCGAGCAAAGATAATAAAAATTTGAATATGTAATTAAAAATTAGAACATAACATCAAAAAAGACACCTCACTTAATTCGAATGATTTTGCCGTTTTTACATTTTTTTAATATTTTTCCCGTGTCCTTTGATTTGTTATATAGTTCAACAAGCTGAGAAATAACTGAATACATACATAACACGTATATTATACAAAAAACTACATTAAGCCAAGTACAACTGCATGAAGCAATAAACTCATCTATGTATTTGTGCTTGCGCATCTTCACAATGTCTCCGACTCGAATAAGATCGTATTTATCTCTAAGATTTCCTTCAGACTTACAATTCCTGCCTTCGTAATTGAAATAAATAACATAATTAGTACTCCTTCTTCCTTTGCTCTCCTTTATTCCAACAATTTCAACATCAAACTCGTCACCTAAGTAATAGACACAAAGAGACTTAAACGGAATAAGAAAAACATAGCCAATAACTATTACACCCAATAACAGCCAATAAAATCTGGATTTCGCCAACAACTTCTTTAATGTCGCCCATACAGTTTTGTCTCTTTCCATAACTTTAACTTCTTTTTTATAAATTAAACTCTGTATTGGAATTATAGACTATAGATTCTTTAATAGTAAGATTCAAGCACCAAGAAGTAATACAAAAAACGATTAACCCAACAAAGACAAAGAAAAACATCAACCAAACACAACTGCAAGAAGCCACAAACATATCTATAGATTTGCACTTGCGCATCTTCACAACATCGCCTACTTTAATATCTCCGTAGTTATCTCTGCCCCAACCTACAGATTGACATATCTTGCCTTCGTAATTGAAATAAATATAATAATTTGTACTCCTTCCTCCACTCTTCTCTGTTTGAATAATCTCAACATCAAATTCGTCACCAAAAAAATAGGCTATTGGGTTTTGGATTTCATAGAGAAATACAAAACCAAAAAGGAAAGAGCTCAAAAAGAACCCATAAAACTCGGAAGTCGAAAACAACTTCTTTAATGTCGCACCAATGCTTATTTTCATTTCTAATATCCGTATTTGGGTTTAAACTTCCATATCAAGTATAACGACATAATCATTGTCAAGGTTTCTGCCACAACAACTGCCCACCATATCGCATCCATTCCAAAGACCATTGGCAATATCAATACACACCCACACTCCATCACAAGAGTTCTCATGATTGAAATCAACGCAGACACAGGTCCATTGTTCAATGATGTAAAGAATGAAGAAGCATAGATATTTATTCCCGTAACTATAAAGTGCAGAGAATAAAACCTAAAGGCAAATACAGTCAAGTCAAGCAACTCATCATCATATCCGACAAAGATTGAAGACAACGGACGAGCAAGCAACTGAGCCAACACAGTCATTCCTATTCCCGTGAACACTACTATTTTAAGGCTCTTTTTCAACAGGCTATGCATCTCTTCCTTATTATTAGCACCATAATGATAGCTCATAATCGGAGCTGTACCTATTCCATAACCAAGAAACACTGCAGCAAAGATAAAAGCAAAATATGTCATCACTCCGTATGCAGCGACTCCTGCCTCTCCTATTTCTCTTATTAGTTGATACATATAAATCATACCGACAACAGAGAGCGCAATGTTCATCACAAACTCAGACAATCCGTTCTTGCAAGTCTTATATATAGCAGAAAGACTAAACTTGCACCCTTTTAGCCAACCTATCTTATAGAAATAAAACAAAGGAAGAAATCCTCCAACACAAAGACCTATGCTCGAAGCCCATGCCGCTCCGCTAATTCCCATGTTCCAAAGCCCGATAAAGACATAATCAAGAACCATATTGGTTACTCCTGCAGCAATCGTGATTCGCATTGCCAATTTGGGTTGCTCAGCCGTAATCAATAAAGATTGGGAATAAACCTGCAGTTCGTAAGCAGGAAGAAACGACATCAATATACATCCGTAAATCACACAATCTTCGACCA
Source organism: Paludibacteraceae bacterium (assembly GCA_045641625.1). Classification (GTDB taxonomy): domain Bacteria; phylum Bacteroidota; class Bacteroidia; order Bacteroidales; family Paludibacteraceae; genus UBA1723. The sequence goes on along the minus strand of JAZUHH010000012.1, from coordinate 59,403 downwards.
TTTCGCCCTCAGCTCCAAGAAATATGGCAACATCTCTTACAAAAAAGAAGCCTATACATCCCATAACAACAGACTGTATAATCGTGGCATAGGTTAGTAACGAAAACACATTGATAGCTTTTTCTTTGTCTCCTTCACCAAGTATCTTTGCCACAAGAGCAGAGCCTCCGGTACCAAACATAAATCCGAAAGCACCCAGTATGGCACAAAAAGTCCATATCAAGTTAAGAGCATCAAAAGAAACTGTACCTGCATAATTAGAGACCATTATTCCATCCACAATACTATAAAGCGATGTAAATATCATCATAAGAATAGATGGCCAAGTGAACTGCAATAGTCTTTTATATGTGAAATGGTCAGAAAGCTGAATATCGCTCATCAAGAAGACACTTTAAATTTATGACAAATAAAAAGGAAGACAGACCAAATAATCTATCTTCCTTTGGTAGCGGATCCGGGATTTGAACCCGAGTTTCATGCGTGAGAGGCATGCATGCTAGGCCACTACATTAATCCGCCGTCTAGTTATGTTCTTTATGATTTCTAAACTCCTCGTTCATATTGAATGAGGTCAAGTCAACCATCACCTTGTCTTATTTATCTCACTTGGTAGCGGATCCGGGATTTGAACCCGAGTTTCATGCGTGAGAGGCATGCATGCTAGGCCACTACATTAATCCGCCATCTTACATCAAGAAAAAAAGATTTGTAGCGGGAACGAGAATTGAACTCGTGACCTCCGGGTTATGAATCCGACGCTCTAACCAACTGAGCTATCCCGCCATAAATACTTGATTTCTCAAATGCGATGCAAAATTACTACCTTTACTTTTATTATGCAAGCATTTTCGTGATTTATTTTCAAAAAGTTTTATAATACTCTAATTATCAAGAATATTATCAAACGACTTTCAAATCATTCAACCAAAGCCTAGTAGCAATTTTAACTAACAAAAAAAGCGGAAAAGAAAAACTTCTCCGCTTCTTTTATCTTAGAAACTGTTCTTGAATTGTCTGATGCATTCTGCCTTGTCTGCTTCCGAAGGTGTGAAGTTACCACCCTTCTCCATATCCTCAAGCTGCTTCTTTTCGTCCTTGGAAACTTTCGAAGGAATATGAACACTGACAGAAACCAGAATGTCTCCAACTCCGTATGAATTAACGGAAGGAAGTCCCTTGCCCTTCAATCTGAACATCTTTCCTGGTTGTGTGCCCGGCTCTATCTTTACCGTACACTTGCCATCTACTGTTGGAACCTCTATTGTACCACCGTTGATTGCAGTAGGAACAGAAATCAAAGCCTTGTAAAGCAAATCCTGCTCGTCGCGGATCAACTCTGGATGTGGCTCCTCGTCGATTAGGACTATCAAGTCACCATTCTGTCCGTTTCGGCATGCATTTCCCTCTCCGGAAATCTTGATTCTCATTCCGCCCTCTACTCCTGCCGGAATGTCGAACGAAACAGACTCCTTCTTCTCTACAACACCGGTACCGTTGCAGCAAGAACACTTGTTAGTGATCTTGGTACCCTCTCCGTTACAGTCAGGACAATAAGTCTGCTGTCTCATCTGTCCGAGGATTGTCTGCTTTACCCTATATACAACACCCTTTCCGTTACAAGTGCCACAAGTCGAAGATTTTCCGTCAGCACTACCTGTACCGTTACACTTGTCGCACTTTACGTCACGTGAAATATCTACGGTCTTCTTCATTCCCTTGGCAATCTGCTGAAGGTTCATCTTGACACGAATACCCTTATCCTTGCCTCTGCGTACAGTCTGACCTGAAGACGAGCCACCTCCGCCAAAGCCGAAGCCACCGCCAAAGATATCTCCAAAATGAGAGAAGATGTCCTCCATAGACATACCGCCTCCTCCGAAGCCACCGAAGCCACCAGCTCCTCCGTTCTCGAATGCAGCATGTCCGAACTGGTCATACTTGGCGCGCTTCTGCTCGTCACCAAGAACCTCGAAAGCCTCTGCCGCCTCCTTGAACTTCTCCTCAGCCTCCTTATTGTCAGGGTTTCTGTCCGGGTGATACTGGATAGCCTTCTTTCTGTAGGCCTTCTTTATTTCATCGGCAGTTGCAGTCTTGCTGACTCCAAGCACCTCATAATAATCTCTCTTTGCCATCTCTCACTGATTTAAATTTCGAGATTCACTAATTACTGACCAATAACAACCTTAGCGAAACGCACCACCTTGTCTCCAATCATGTAACCCTTCTGAGTGCAGTCGATGATCTTGTTCTTCATATCCTCGCTTGGCGCAGGGATAGTTGCGATAGCCTCGTGGAAATCAGTATTGAATTCCTTGCCCTCAGTCTCGATAGGCTTCATGTTGTGGTCTGCAAGGAACTTAGAGAACATTGTATAGATAAGGTTGATACCCTCCTTTACCGGCTCAATTTCAGTTGCTGTCTGAACAACAGTTATTGCACGCTCCAGGTTGTCGCACATAGGAATAATGTCAACAAGCACGTTCTTGCCCGCAGTCTGCAGGATTTCGCTCTTTTCCTTTATTGCATGCTTCTTGTAGTTCTCGAAGTCTGCATAAAGTCTGACATACTCATTGTGCATTGCCTTGACCTTCTCCTCAAGCTCTGCGATTTTATCCTCTGCAGTCGGTTCCTTTGGACCTTCTGCTGTACCTTCTGTTTTAGCATCTGCTCCAGCAGTCTGATCTGTAGCCTCTGTATTTTGAGTAGCCTCAGTGTTCTCTGCCTGCTGCTCGTTCTTTATTTCTTCTGTATTCTGATTTTCTTCCATAATATCCTCTTTTATATCATTAGTACTACTATTCTCTTTATCAAAAACCTTGCCAAAACCTTTGGTATGACAAAAAGTCTTAAATGAGTTCCAAATCTGCGACATAAATACAACTCAAGATTGACTTTATGCCATTAGGCTCTCTCCCATGAAGCCAAGAACAATAGTAACAACACCGACCAAAATAGGCAGTGCTATTCTGGAAAGAATGTGAATGAACGAGCCTGCACCCTCGCCGAAAGAACGCTGCACAGCCTTCAGGGAAACCTCATAAACCTCTGGTTTCTTTAACTTGATATATAGATTGTAGATTCCGAATAGAAGTATTACTATTCCAATAACAATAGTTGTAAAATTCATAATCTTTATAACTTACATTCAACAAGTGCAAAGATACATATTTTTATTTAATTTCAAGGATACAATTCAGCACAAGTCTATAAAGATCGAAACGCAACATACCTTATACATTACGGAAAGGGTCTATTGAGCCATAGAGTCTATCCTTTCCTCGCATTTCAACCGACAAGAAAAGGAGCGGGACTAATCTCAAGTCCTGCTCCTCTGAACAATGAAAAAATACTCGATTGTTAATGATAAACAATATCTTATTCGACTTTGAATCTCTTGTCATTCTTGTAGTCAATCTTGCAGCCCTTTGCATTCATGTACTCGCCAAGTTTATTCATCATATTCTCCAATCCCTTCTTCAAATCCGAATTTGGATCTTCCTTTAGAGATTTCATCTGGTTTGCGAAAGGACGCAACGAGGCAGTAGCAGTGTTGTCAAACTTCTTGGCAATGGCGGTCTTCTGGAAAGTTGCAATTTTCTGCAGTTCAGCCATCGAAAGAGTCTTCCATCTGTTCTCGCCAGGGTTCTTGCCCTCCTTCATGTCCTCTAGCTGCTGGCCCTTAGCTATCATGGTGAAAAGGTCAGTGTCAGAAATCTCCTTCATGTATTTCTTTGCGTGAGGAGTGTTATAGAAGGTCATGATCTTGTTCATGTCTGCAACAGAGAACGAGTCAGCGAACACAATGTATGTGCTGTCGTTGGCAAGATACAAGTCAAGCATCATCTTCTTGCCGAGTCTGTCGATTTCCGGCTTCAAGTTGTACGTGTTCACAGTATCACCGCCGAACATCATCGGAAGGAACATTGTGAAAGCCTTGGACATGGTCTCCGGCAACAGTCTGGCGTCAGAGTTTAGAATCAGGTTGTTGATCACCTGCTTAGTCTGTGGAGTGACCTTAGACGAATTCTGGGCCATCAAGCCCATTGCAAGGAATGTCGAAGCTAGGAAAGTAACTATTCTTTTCATATCTATTTGTTATTTGTTGTTTACGAAAGCAAAGATATAACATAATCGCACACCAGATTCTGCAAAATGATAATTATTGGCAATAATTTAACTTTCTTTAACAATACATAGGAATAGGACTGTCATAAGTTCCGCTCCGAACCTGCTGACATGTGCTCTGAGAATGCGAAAAAGGAGTCCGGAACAATACCGAACCCCTTTTTTAGAGGAATATCAGACTCTATACATTATTATATATGTGCGATTCCCATAGAAAGAGATTGAAAGCCCTATTTCACGATGACCTTTCTGCCATTGACCGCATAGACACCCTTTTGCAGACTTACATCTAGCTTCATACCTGCCTGCATATAGAACTGTCTGATAACTTTTCCGCCCATATCAGCCACGAAGACAAAACCTCCCTTGTCGAAGCTCTCGACAACGACTCCGCCTTCACGACTATAGACAGCAATCGGGCTGTCAGCCTGCAAAGATTCCAATTGAGACCAATCGCCGGCAAGAGCCTTAACTTCTTGTCTCGACAGAATTACCCAACGCTGTGAAGTTGCTGAGTTCGTGTGGTCGAACCTTGTGGCAGAGACTTGCGAGAACGACTTCGACAAAGCGGAAGGAGTGTCCGTTCCATCAGCAAACGTCAGCCAGTACGACTTCAGATTGAAATCGTCCGTAGATACGTTGCTGCGCGAGCCCAGCATCTGTATTCCGTAGCTGTCACCGCCCTTCATATCGACTCTTCCTCCGTTTGCAGTCATGGACCTGTCAGCCATCACGTTCCTGAATTCGTAGAGCTGTGTGGCAGGATTGAACCTGACCTGCCATGCGTACGAGTTGTCACGAAGCACTCCCGACCAGTCTCCGCTTTCCACAGACACGCCGCTACCGGAAGATCTGAGCAGACTATATTTCCCCGACGACACGTTGTCAGCAGAAAGGATGTAGTAGTATTCGTTGTCCTCCTGTATGAACGTATATGCAGGAGATGCGAAGGCTCCCTTTACCGGAGGAAGGTTGTCCTCGCCCAAAGACTGGACTATCAAGGCATTCGCAAGGTAAAGCATTCTGCTTCCGTTGTCCTCGTTCGCACCGTTTATTCCGTAAGGCCAGAAATGTGTCTTGTCACCCTTCAAATGGGCCTCGTCATTGTTCTCTAGAAATGCGAGTACCTGGTCAGTGCGCTCTCCCAACCAGAATCCGGAGCTGACATTCTGCCTATAGACATCGCTGTTGTACCATCTGTCTATAGTTCCCACACCTATGGCGTGCGCCATCTCGTGCTGAATTGTTCCGGTCCTCTGGTAGCTTGCGTTTGGTCCGACACGCATCCATCCTCCGTAGCTGCAGTCAGCTGTCGGAGTGCTGGCACCATACGATACAGTCAGGTGAAGTCCGTGTATGTTTGCGATGTTGTTCCAATTGTCGCAGGCATCCGCCACGGCACTGTTGATTCTTGCGTTCTCGTCCGCAGAGCCTCCGTTGTTGTAGCTCCATGTCACGGTACCCATTGGCAGAGTGCATATCTTTATGCTTCGTCCGTATCCCACAGCGTTCTGGTCTGTCAGCGCGTACGGACGTATGTAGTAGAAGGTTGCGGGCAGCAATCCGTCTATCACATATATGTCTCCGTTGTTTGAATACGATTTTGTAGTACGATGGTCTGCGATGGTCGGATTGTTGTGTGTGCTCCAGCAAAATCCCTTCTCTACAATACCTTTGCCCGAAAAGCTTGCACGACCGAACGCCATTGTAGCGCCCCTGGCATGCCTCATGTCAGTCTTCACCTCAGGTACAGGACCAGTAGCAATGCTTGTCAGGTATATCAGCGTTGCGTTTCTTAGCTCGTCAGTCTTCTGGCTCACATCCGCTATCGTCTGAGTCTCATCATCATAGACTTTTCTGGCCGCAGAAAGAATATTCATGAAGTCAGCCGAGCCGGAAGCCTGAGCCTCGTATTTCGAGGCCTCGGAAATCTGCTCGCCAAGCTTTTCATAAGCCAGAGCAGAAGCAGAAGCCGAGTTCCAGGCCTTCATCAGCGACGAAGACACATCCTGCAAGGTCTTTGCGTCCGGACTTGCAATCCACTTTTCTGCATCGGACATTGCCTTGACAAGAGCGCTTCTGTGAGATGCGTTCATTCTGCCGTCCGCAAGTTTCTTGGCCGAAGACAGTCTCCTTGAAAGCTCGTTACTGCAGTCTTCAACCGTTGCAGCCGCATAATAGAGCGAGAAATTGTCCACAGCCACCCAGTTTCCCGAAGGGTTCTCGGTCCTGAAACCGAAAGTTACTTCCGCGTCTATGTTGGTGAACTGCAACGAGTAAGTTTCACGGTTTGAAACCTCCTTGGAAACTTGTCCGGCATAGATATAAGCTCCCCTCTGCCCTCCGGCATCGTTTTTCAGGTTCTGTGCAGATACCTTTAATACATATATACCGACCGGCAGCTCCAAACACTGCTCCACCTTGACGTTGCCGAGCGCATTTCCGCTCTGCACCCATTTTTCGACGTATGTGTTACCGCTCTTGAGTGTGAACGAAGTGTTCGACTGAGTCTGCATACCGCTCTGCGCCCAACCGGTGAATCCCTTTTCAAAACTTGGGTTCTCTATCATCGCAGTGAAGTCAACCGGATTGTCCAGAGTCGAGTTCGCTAGCCTGTGGCTGTATGTCGCTTCGCCCAGCGATGCCTTCGCCTTGAAAATGTCGGAGTAGGATGCAGTCTGGTTGCCCTCGACAGCCTTGGCGCGTGAAATTTCAGAGGACAGAGCCTCGTCCGAAGCCGGAGTTCCCTTTCCCACCATGCTCTCTGCCGACTTTATTGAGCTTGAAAGCTCGGACCTGATGTCGGATATCAGACTCGCGTCGTTGCCGACAAGCATCAGCCTGACGTAGTCGCACACAACCTTTGCTGTGTTCGCCGAACCGCCCGATACTGCGCCCAGTCCGGTCTGTATCTTTCCAGTTGTCTCATTTGCCAAAGTAAAAGATACATTGTCCTCTTTCCATGAGTTCAATGGGAAGCCGCTCAGCGCAGAAACACTTCCGCTCCCCTGTTCGGGAACCCATGCAAGCAGGCTCCTTCCGTCAGTCGTGTTGCTCCCGTTATAGAATGCGGACTGAATCCTATAGCTTCCATGCGGCAGAGTCACCGTCTGGAAATACTTCATTTCCTGGTCCCAGCCTGTGCTCAGTGCCAGGCATCCCCCGTTCTTTCCGCCGTATCCCGACTGAGGTACGCGTCCGTATGTGTTGAAAGTCTTTGATGTTCCGAACTGATAGACTCCGCTGACCGTGTAATCGACAGTAATGTCCTTCTGCCATCCGTGTACGGGCAGAATCTCCTGCGCAACATTTCCGTTGTCGCCAATACGATAGTCAAAGTGGTCTGAATCATCGAACCCTGCGTTACGCAGATAGAGTTCGGTTATGTCAATGTCCGCCCACGCCATTGAATGTAATGCGGCAAACAGTGAAAATAGTGCCGGTCTGTGTATTCCCATGTGTTTCGATTTATAGATGTTTTGCAATGGCAAAAATAATAAACTGAATTGATAAATTGCAGATATTTATCAAGAAAAACTTAATAATCGCAAACAATCGCATGACAACAGATAAAAAGATGTTTTCTGACTGGCTAAGGTAAAGGAAACACTCCGCTGAAATTTTTCAACGGGTTTGGGAAGCCGTGAGTATCAGCAAAATAATAAATTTTTGTATTTTCGGAACAGATTTGCATCTGTTCGGACTCGGCGTTCAGCCAATAGCACCAGACAATGACAAAAAAAGCAAGAGGCAGGTAGCATCCCCGCCTCTTGCATGATAATAAACTTGTATCAGATATGTATGCAGCGTCCTGGCTACATTTCTACTTTTACTAGTTTTATAAGTTCAACACCAGAGAAGTATGATTTCCTCAAGTCCATAACCCTTTCCTCTCCGTCAATTTTGACAGGAACACTGGCTCTGACATCCTGGGAAGAAGAAGCGAACTTGACAATGAATTCTCCTGGAGCGACGTGCCATTTTCTGTCCTTGTAGAACCCGAACAACTCCGGAGACATGTGGAATACCACAGTACCCTTCTCATTTGGCATCAAGGACAGACGCGCAAATCCCTTCAACTGAATTGGCCTGATGTTTGAGCTGGAATCCGCCGGAGAAATGTAAAGCTGGACGATTTCGTCACCCTCCCTGTCTCCTGTGTTTTTGACCTCGACAGAGAAAGTTATGTCCTCGCTGTCAGTGCCGACAACCGAACTGCTAGCTTCCGCATTCGAATACTCGAACGAAGTGTAGCTCAAACCAAATCCGAAAGGATATGCGATTCTGCTGTCCTGCTCCAGACTTCGGTTGTAACACACAGGCTCGTTGATCTCTACGGCAGGATAGCTGACCGAAAGTTTGCCCGAAGGATTAACCTTTCCATAGATAATGTCAGCCACGGCATTGCCACCCTCTTCGCCCGGATACCACGCCTGTATTACAGCGGCACATCTGTCAGCGACTTTAGAGATAACCTGCGCTCTTCCGCCGAAAACGACCAGGACAACAGGTTTTCCTGTAGCAATCAGCCTCTCGACAAACTGCTCCTGCTTTCCGGGAAGCCTCAACGATGTTCTGTCTCGGTTCTCGCCGCATAGCATCACGTTCTCGCCCACGGCAGCAACGATGACGTCACTTTGTGACGCGATTGCAAGCGCCTCGTCAAGGTTAGCAGGTTCTCCGGACTCGACCTTACGGTTCTGGATATCCTGCATATATGCCACGCGCGGGTCACCGCCCTTCTCGACAACGGTCTCTACGACTTCGGTCCAGTCGCAACCACGGCTGTAGTCCAGAGACGAGCCTTTAGGCAGGCTATTCACCATTCCGTCCTTCAAACTTACGATCCTTGGGTGCATGTTGTCCTCGATCTCCTTCTTCCAGAAGAAACGCATCGAGTGGTACGAATAGTCTCCCAACATCGCCCACATTGAGTTTGCGTTAGGGCCGACAAGCGCGATTTTCTTAGGCGAAGACAACGGCAGAATTCCATTGTTGCGCAAAAGCACTACGCTCTGTGTCGCAAGCTTGTATGCTGTCTCTCTATTTGACGGGGAGTCCCACTCGATATGTCCTGTTTCGTAAAGCTTGGCATCCTTGTCAAGCAGTCCCAACCTCTCCTTGTGTCTTAGCACGCGCTTCACAGCCTTCTCCAGAGTCTCCGGTGACACAGCACCCGAGCTGATGGCCTCCTTCAGGAACTTATAGTTTTTGCCCTCTGGGAAATCGACATCGTTTCCTGCGTTAATAGCGAGTGCGGCGCAGGCTGTGGAATCCAACTTTTCATCAATCTGTTCGATAGAATTGTAGTCGGACACCATCATGCCGTCAAAACCGAGATAGTTGCGCAGTATATCCTCCTGGAGTTCGCGGCTCGCAACGCACTTTGTGTCCTTGAATCGGTGGTATCCGGTCATCACGACCTTGCTTCCGGCACCACGCACTATTGTCTCGTGTGGAAGAAGGATTTCCTCCATCAGCTCCTTTTCGTCAGCGTTTCCGCCTCCGCCATAGCCAAGAAAATGCTTGGAACATGCCGCCACTCCCTTTCTTAGGTCATTCTGCTGAAGACCCGACACAAACGCAGTTCCCATTACAGCCGAAAGGTAGGCATCTTCTCCGTAAGACTCCTCGAGTCTGTTGAAGGACGGATTCCTGACCACATCGACCATCGGAGAAAGGGCCTGTGCTCCTCCAACCTTGCGGAGGTCATTTGACGTTTCCTCTGTTTTCTTTCGCGCAAGCTGTAGATTGAACGAACATGCCAAACCTATCTGCTGAGGATAGACAGTCGCCTCGTATCCGTTGATTCCAGACAGTACCTCCTCGTGAAGGAGAGCCGGAATTCCCGACGGTGTATTGTTCACCAGCCATTCCTGCATCTGCGCCACCATATCGCGCAGTTCGTCAGGAGTCTTGCGGTAGTTCATTGCAAACTGAGAAAAGTGACCGACTCCGTTTGGAATCAGCCTGCGACACTTTGCTGTGTCCAGCTTGTCGTTCTCGTCAAAAAACTGTGTCATGTATATGCCATGCAGCTGAGCGATTCTTTCGTCCATGCTCATGTGCTGATAGATTGCGTCTATCCTTTGCTCGACGTTGTCCTTATTGTCCGACACACAGCCCGAAAGCATGAATGCGGACATTCCGACAGCCATCATACCCTTTTTACCCATATAGTTTATTTTATTAGAAGCGTCTTTACAATATATCTATATATAACTAGTCATTGGTAGCGCAAAAGTAAGCAATAAAATTGTACATAACTAGCAACACGTCAAAAAGATTACGGGGAAAAGTTGTATTTTTTTCACCGCCGAGCCTACGGACTCGAACAACGGTACACAACCCCATACGGAACTACTCGTGGACATCTATGTCGAAAGTCCCTGCACCCAGACTGAAATGATTAGAGAAAAAAACAAATAAAAATGGGATTTTAAAAAAGTATTTGCTACTTTTGCATCTATACACAACAATACAGTAATAGAAACTTAATCAAAAAATCATGGGACTATTTGACAATATCCTGTCAATGGCAGGGAAAGCTATCAAGGACGGCACTGCGGCAGAGGTAATCAACGCAATAACTAACGCCAAGAATGGTGGCGGAAGCTTCGACATCGGTTCGGGTTTGAAGGCGGCACTGAAAGTCGGAATCGAAACAGCAGCCAAGAACCTTGGAGCGGAAGACGGATACTTGGCTGACGCGGCTGTGCGCATCGGTCTGCCTAAGGAGGCCATCACAACTTTCAACGCAGTCCAGTCTATTGCAGGAAACCAGACTTTCAACAGCATGCTGAACGCTTCTGGACTTTCAATTCCGGATTCTGACACAATCATCAAGCTGTTCAACCGTGCGGCAGAGAACGCGGCTCCGAAATCTATCGACATTTTCGTGAACGCAATCTCAAACATATCTTTCTCAGATGCAGAAAAACTGCTGTTCGGCGAGGACAATGCGGCGACTTCATATCTTCGCACAAACACTTTCGACCAGCTTACAAATGCGTTCGTTCCTTCGATAACTGATTCGCTAAACACTATAAAGGTGGCAAACGTAACACCTACTGACGCTTGGAACACTTACGCAACCTACAACAACAAGCTTGTCGAGATCTTGGACAACAACACTGCAAAGATGGGATTGGAAATGGCGAGAAAATTGGGCGTGCTTTCCGACGACATCTTCGAGAAAATCAGAGGAATAAACATGGTGAACCCTAATTTGTCAGGCTACATCACAGGCGAGGCCCTTAACGGCCTGTTCACAAAGGTGTCAGAGAAGGAGTATGATATCCGCCACAACGCAAGCGCCCGAGTATCGGACGTGCTTCAGAATGTATTCGGACGATTGGACAAATAACTTATCCGAATTTATTCGGTATCAGAGAGCCGGCTGACAAAATCAGCCGGCTCTCTTTGTTTCCTAAAATGACAAACAATAGAACTAATTTTTCTAAAAAGCTGAAACTTTTTTCGTACCTTTGCACTGATTTCAAGAAATAACAGTTCATGTACGCATCTGCAAAATACATTACGATATTCATACTTTTATTTCTTTCTCAGTCATTACACGCTGCGAAGAAAGAAAAGATAAAGCCTCGCGAAAATGTTGTGACAACTGCGCTCGAAGGCACCTTCAACTATTTCAAGGAGAAGCACAAACCCAAAATCGACTACGGTCCCCTAAGAGTAGAGGAATACAACAAGAATGGGAAGAAGCTTGAAATGAACCTTTCAAAGACCTTCCTGAAAATAAACTTCAGGGAAGAGGATGTGGCCGAATTCAAAGACAGTATTGCAGCCAACCTTCCTCCTCAGTATCAGCATCTTAATCCTGTGATATCAATCAATGGGGAGCCTATCGAGTCGCTTGTCCCTAACTATTACAGAAAAGATATAAAGAAAGATTCCGAATCGCTTCACAAGAATGCGGGAGGAAACCATAATGTCGTAAAGAATGTTAGCAGACCTTTTATTCCACAGGGAGCACTTAACGGCAAGAATTTCGCTCTTTGGGCGTCTCATGGATATTATTTCGAGCCGAAATTTAACCAGTGGGTTGTCCAGCGTCCACGACTTTTCCAAATCAGCGAAGACACCTACACCCTTTCCATAGTGTACCCTTATCTTGTGCCTATGCTGGAGAATGCCGGAGTCAACGTGTTCATGCCCAGAGAACGAGACATTCAGCGCAACGAAGTGATTGTCGATTACGACACACACAAGGAAGGTGAATACTTTGAAAGCAACGGAAGAAAAACAAACTGGAGGAATGCGGATCCTGACAAAGAGAATGACACAACAGGCTACGCTCCCAAGAAAAAGCTTTACAGACATTTGGACAACCCATTCAAGATGGGCTCCTACAGATGCATCAAATCCAAGGTTAGCCCGAACGCATACACCGAGTGGATCCCAACAATTCCCTCGACAGGGAACTATGCCGTCTATGTGTCGTACAAAACCGTAGAGAACTCGGTAAAGGACGCGCACTATACCGTAGTCCACAGCGGAGGCTCTACTGATTTTGTCGTTGACCAGACAAAAATGGGAGGAACTTGGGTCTATCTCGGAAACTTCAACTTCACAAAGGGGAAGAACCGAGCAAAGAACTGCGTCAGACTGACAAACCAAAGCTCGCGCAAAAACAACATCATCACAGCCGACGCAGTGCGCTTCGGAGGTGGAGACGGAGTAGTAGAGCGTAGTATAGAGAAGACTAACGACCAGATGCCTGATCCATACTTCTACACAAGCCAGAAGCCAAAGTATCTGGAGTGTGCAAGATACTGGCTGCAAATGGCGGGCTATCACGACTCCATATATGCTTATCTGGACAATGAATACAAGACTGACTATGTGAGCCGAGCAAGATGGGTGAACGATGTGCTTACCACCAAGAACACACCTGTTGACCTTGCCTTTGCTCTGCATACTGACGCAGGAGTAAATGACACCATGCCGATTGGAACTATGGCCATATTCATGACCAATGACAACGGCAAAAAGGTTTACAGCAACGGAATATCACGCAGAGCAAGCAGAGACCTTGCTGACCTTATCGAAACAGAAATAGTGTCCGACATAAAGCGCAACTTCTATCCAAAATGGACAGATCGAGGGCTAAGAGACGACAACTACTACGAAGCCAGAGTGCCGGAAGTGCCTACTGTATTGGTAGAGCTGTTGTCGCACCAGAACTTCTTGGACATGCAGTTTGCCCACGACCCTGTTTTCAGGTTTACAGTCGCTCGCTCCATATACAAGGCAATGGCAAAGTACATGGCATTTGCAACGGGAGAAAAGGTTACCATACAGCCTCTTCCGCCAAGCCATTTCGCCACAGCTCTGAACGATGACAAAACAGTAAGCCTTTCATGGAAAGCTGTAATTGACTCTACTGAGGAAAGTTCTGCTCCACAAGCATATGTCGTTTACTCTGCTGTTGGAAACGGAGGATTCGACAACGGAACACTCGTAGAAAAAGAGGACATTACTCTTCCGATAGAGCCTGGCAAAGTAATGCGCTACAAGGTTACTGCGGTAAATGACGGAGGAGAAAGTATGCCGAGCGAAATCCTCAGCGCCTATCTTCACCCTAAAGAAACAGGCAGAGTTCTAATAGTAAACGGATTCAACCGAGTATCCGCTCCTGAATTCTACAATGACTCTCTGTTCGGAGGATTCCTTAACAAGGACGACGGCGGTGTTCCTGACATCTATGAAGCTTCGAAATGCGGAGACCAATATGACTTTGAAAAGACTTCTGAGTACAAGTCGAACGATTCTCCTGGACACGGAGCAAGCGAAAGAAACCAGGAAGGAAGGATCATTGCAGGTAACAGCCACAACTACCCTTACGTTCACGGAATGTCACTAAAACCTCTTGGCATTAGCTTTGCATCCGCAAGCGACGAAGCCTTTGCTGATGACCATATTCTAAGAGGAAAGAACTACACATTCGTGGATTACATCCTTGGTCTGGAGAAACAGACTAAATGCGGAATCCAAACAAGATACAACGTATTGGACAACAAGACCATAGAAGCATTGTCCGACTATTTGGAAAGAGGAGGAAGGCTCTTCATTTCGGGCGCATACCTTGCTTCGGAACTTTACGAAAACCAGAGCAGAGGAGAAATAGAGAAACAATGTGTTGACTCCGTAATATGCGAGGTAAAGCCAAACTACAAGGAGGATTTTGCTGCCAAGTATCTTCACTTCTCGCTGAACGCCCCTTATCTGTCGGATGCTTGCACGCTTAACCCTTCGATCAGAACGGACTGCCCTTTCAAGGCATCGTACAACTGGAATCAGGAAATTTCCCAATACCAGTACCCTGTATATACTTTTGACGCGATAGACAAGCAGAACGGAGGCATGATCCTGATGCGCTATCTGGAAAACGGACTTACTGCTGTGATAGGCTACAAGGGCAAACACAGAACTATGGTTTCCTGCATACCTTTCGAGGCGATAAGCAAAGAGAGTAAACGCAATGCCTTCATGAAGGCAGTTGTAAAATGGTTGAAATAATCGAATAAAAAGCGAGGTACATAGCCTCGCTTTTTATTTTGTTTTAATGCTTTACAACATAAAAGTCTTTCAAACATATGCAACAAAAACACTTTTCGGACTTTTTAGTTGTTTCATATGCATCTTTTTCCTAAACTTGCAGTCTAACATTTCTTTATTAGAACTTTTCACAGTTCGACACAATCCAAAATTGGATATCTATCACTACAATTACTATGAGAAAACATGTGTTATCATTGTGCGCCTGCATGGCATTGATGTCAAGCTATGCGCAAGACAAACTTTACGTTTATCAGAAGGACGGTAAAGTAGCAGAATTTGCTGTTTCCAACCTTGACAGTTTGAGTTTCAACGCTCCTGCATCACAGCCTCAGGCAGAGCCTAAGATGTTCCTTAGAGGCACAAACGTCTATGACTTTGACGGTCCATGCGAATACGAATGGGTAGAGATGGGACCTCAGGGAAGCAGCGGAGGCGTTCTTTGCTATCCTAAACAGCTTACTAGCGATCCAAGCAAAGAGATTCACCCAGTTGTAATCTATTGTCCTGGAGGTGGCGAAACTCCTAAGTCTCAGCCTAAAATCATCAAGCGTCTCGCTTCTATGGGATTCGTTGTATATTCACAGCCATCTTCATGGGAGGGAGAAGGTGCTATCAAGGCATTTGACTGGCTTGAGCAGATGAATAACGATCCAAATGCCCGTTTCTACGGAAAGCTAAATATGAAGAGAGTCGGAATTTGCGGTCACTCACAGGGAGGAGGAATGGCAGAAGATTGCGCGAACAAAGACCCTCGTGTTGCCACTTTGTTCCTTATGAACAGCGGTAGCTTTGGCCATGACGGAGCCATCAACCTAACTATTCCAACTGCTTTCATGGCAGGAGAAGTTAACGATGTTGCGTACGATAATGCAAAGGGAGACTTCAACAACCCTGCTAACAAAGCTCCTATGTGGCTAGGAATTATGAAGGGAGAAGGTCATGGCTACGGTCCTTGGGGCGGAGTTTACTGCGTAGTTGCTTGGTTGAGATGGCATCTTTGCGGTGAAGATTCGTGGAGAGACGCTTTCCTAAAGCAAGGTGGAGAGTTCTATAACAACAACGGATGGACAACATCAATAAAGAACTGGTAATTAACATATTATTACCCTATTAAAGCAAAGAGGAAGAAGCAGATGCTCCTTCCTCTTTTTATTTACTTGCACCAAAAAAAACGAGAGGGAAAGATTCCAGAATCCTTCCCTCTCATTATTATTTTACAGACGGCTATACTACGTGTCTTGCCTTTAGTTCAAGATACTTGTTTATCACATTTGCATTAAGGTCCGTTGGATGAGACAAAAGTGAGAATATGCCTCGTTTTCTCAGTTCCTTTACAATCTGCTTCTGCTCGAACATAAAGTTTTGAGCCACCATTTGCGTTGCATTGTCAAGAGTTGAATAAGTAGGCTTAGCTGCCATACTATACACGTCCTGATCTATGAAGAACACAACCAAAACAACATGGCTCTTCGCCATCATCTGAATGTAGGCAAGCTGACGCTTAAGCGAATTCAAAGAGTCAAATGATGTATAGATGACCATCAGACTGCGCTTGCTGATGGTAGAACGTGTATATGACAGCAACTTCATATAGTCGCTCTGCGAAAAGGAAGTGTCCTCATTGTACAACGCCTCCTGCATCTTATGCAGCACCGCCATACTGTGGGACGAAGGCAAGTGTGTACACACCTCACTCTCAAAAGTCAGAAGACCGGCATTGTCCTGATGCTTCAATGCCACATAGGACAACTGAAGACTTGAATTTATTGCATAGTCCAGCAACGAAAGCCCGTTGAAAGTATGCTGCATGCCTCTGCCCTTGTCTATGATTGAATAGATGTCCTGACATCTCTGGTCAGAATACTGGTTCACCATCAAAGTATGTCTTCGCGCTGTTGCCTTCCAGTTCATCATTCGGTAGTCATCTCCCTGTGTATATTCACGGATGTTCTCGAACTCGCTTCCGTTACCCAACTTAGGGATTTTATGCGCTCCAAGCTTCAGGTCCTGATTCATAATCGAAAGGAACTCCATGTTATGCAGGAACATGTAGCTCGGCAAAACCTTACAAAGTTTTTCTGCCTTGATAACGATTCTCCTTCTTAGGAAACTTGTTGGCCTTGAAACGAATATACTTATATTATTGAAGACATACTCGCCCCTTCTTATCGGACGCAGCTTATAGACAAGCTCCTTTTCTTCTCCCTTTGCCAGAACTGTACTCAATTCGAAGCCTCGCATCTGAAAGTCATCGGGAACACCGTCTTCGACAATGACATCCACATCAAATGGATATTCGTTTTTCAACTTGAGCACGACATCGTTGTCATCTCCGTTGCTCATGACATCGGTCACAATTCTCTCGCAGTCAATAGTTCCTCTCAAGATATACAGGCTGAAGATGTCGATGAGGGACAAACCAACAAGCACTAAGAATATACCAGTACACACATAGGACAAGGAATCCCAATAGGAACTAAGGTAAGCCATGACTATACCAGCCAAAGCTAAAACAACAAATCTCCTTCGGGGATATGGATATGGGAACGAAAAGCTTTTCTTTTTCATATATAATCAGTAATAAAAAAAGCCTCGCCTAAGCGAAGCTCTTTAATCTGTATTGTGAGCAGATATTATCCAAGAGTGATAGCCTCAGAAGGACAAACACCTGCGCATGTTCCACACTCTGTACATGCATCAGCATCAATCTTGTAGATATCGCCCTCAGAGATAGCTCCTACTGGGCACTCACCTGCACATGTTCCACATGCTACACAATCCTCACCAATTACGTATGCCATAGTCGTAAG
Organism: Paludibacteraceae bacterium; assembly: GCA_045641625.1. GTDB lineage: Bacteria > Bacteroidota > Bacteroidia > Bacteroidales > Paludibacteraceae > UBA1723. Next base: position 41,881 of record JAZUHH010000012.1, on the reverse strand, counting down.
TATTAAATAATAAAAAGTTAATGTTCTAAAAAGCCTCTAATAAAAGAGTCGAGATAATTCTCGACTGCAAATATAGGTATTATTTTTATCATTCATCAATTTTTCATAGTTTTTTTACAAAAAAATATAACTGCGTTATTTTGTTACTTGGGGAATTTATTTCCCCTGTCCATTTGCTTATAATTCGTAGTGAAATTAAAAAATGTGAATTTTGACAAAATTCACACTCTAAAGAAATCCAGAACTGACAAAAAGCGTGTATTGGCAGCAAAAACTTTCTCGAAGGAAGAACCACAAACAACAAAACCGTCACTAAATAAAAAAGGACACGTTCGACACGTGTCCTTAAAGTATAAGATATAAATCCTTAAGCCTTACTTAGTTTTATTTTTGATTGCGCGAATCTTTCCAACCATTTTGATTTGTGGATAAGGGTGAACAATCATGCTGTCACCAATCATGTCAAATCGAGTACCCTTCAAATTCACATCCAAAAGGACTTCGCCTTTTTCATCTTTCCAATTAACTGTTCCAGAATTCAACTGGTAAAATTGGTAAGCGAAAGTCACACTGTCAGGAAGCATCTCTCTATATGACACTACACTTAGATCCTTGATCAACGAATGATCTCCGTTTCCTTTGCCTTTGAAAGCGAAATCCACGTCAAACACATGAGATGAAACTGTAACCTGTGTAGAAACATAGGAAGTGTCGTTCTCTGTGTAAACTGTGGAAGCCACCATTTGAAGTCCCTTGCGAGAAATTACCGAATCTCCCGAGATCTCCATAAAATCATAGTTTGCGTATAGAAGAGGCTCATCATCCGAATCACCGCACGATGTAACGAATCCACTAGCAAGAGCTGCCACTAGGGCATAAATATAAAGTCTGAACTGTTTCATGTCTGAAAATTTTATAAATTCCTAAAAACATCCTATCATACGAAAGTTTTGCAAAAATAACGAATATTTGACGATTTCAATGTTTTTTTTAATAAATTTGCATTATAATTGTGAGTTTAGTAAAACAACTATGGGTAAAGTCGCATTAATCATTGGAGTAACAGGACAGGATGGTTCGTTTCTTTCTGACCTACTGATCGAGAAAGGCTATGAAGTACACGGAGTGCTACGCAGAGCCTCAACATTCAACACAGAGAGAATTGACCACATCTATTTGGACAGCTTGGTGAGGGACATGAAGCAGGAGAGACAACTCTATCTTCATCCAGGTGACGTTACCGATTCAAGTTCTATGCTTAGAATCATACAGAGTGTGCAACCGGACGAAATCTATAATCTGGCTGGAATGAGCAACACACGCTTCAGCTTCCATGTGCCGGAATATACTGCAGAGGTTGACGCACTTGGTCCTATGCGTGTTCTTGAGGCAATAAGAATTCTTGGACTTCAGGAAAAGACAAAAGTATATCAGGCTTCTACTTCAGAGCTGTTCGGTGACTCTCCTGTTTTCCCTCAGAACGAGAACACTCCGTTCAACCCTTGCAGTCCTCATGCCATAGCGAAGCAGTTCGGTTTCTGCATCACAAAGAACTATCGCGAGAGCTATAAGATCTTTGCAGTAAACGGAATCATGTTCAACCACGAGAGCGAAAGACGCGGCGAGAACTTCGTTTCCAGAAAGATCACTTTGTCCGCTGCACGTATCGCTCAAGGCAAGCAGGACAAACTGTACCTTGGAAACCTGAACGCGGAACGAGACTGGGGTTATGCCAAAGACTATGTGGAATGCATGTGGAGAATGCTCCAGCATAACAAACCGGAGGATTTCGTTATCGCAACAGGAGTAAGCCACTCCGTTAGGGAACTCTGCAAACTGGCATTCGAGGAAGCTGGCATTGACTTGGAGTTCGAGGGAGACGGAATGGACGAGGTAGGTATCGACACCAAGACCGGAAGAATCCTTATAGAGGTTGATCCTATGTATTTCAGACCTACAGACGTACAGAAACTTGTTGGTAGTCCGATGAAGGCCAAGAGTGTACTTGGATGGGATCCCGACAAAACTTCCTTCAAAGAGCTTGTCCACATCATGGTCAGCAACGATATGGAACTGGTCAAGAAGGGAAAGAAATAAACAGAAGTCAACACCTAAGAGTATTATCACATGGCTCTATACCCTCTCAAATTCAAACAGAACTTCCACGCCACACTCTGGGGAGGTCGTCGCCTGAGAAAATTCAAGGGCATGATCCAACAGGGTGAAATCATTGGTGAAAGTTGGGAAGTGAGCGTAGTGCCGAACTATGTCTCTGAGATTTCAAACGGAGAGTTTCAGGGCAAGCTGTTGACTGACATCATTGCTGAAAATCCGGAGGCTCTGCTTGGCAAAAGAATTGTAGAGAAATACGGTCAGGAATTCCCTCTTCTTATTAAGTTTATCGATGCTGAGAAGAATCTTTCCATACAAGTTCATCCGGACGATGAACTGGCGAACCAGCGTCATGGATGCAAAGGAAAGACTGAAATGTGGTATGTTATAGACTCTAAGGAGGATACCGAGATCATTGTAGGCCTAACCGAACATTTGACAGAGGAAGAATTCTCCAAAAAGATCAAGGACCTGACAATCGAAAACTCACTGGCCCACTACAAGGCAAAAAAAGGAGATGTGTTCTACCTTCCTGCAGGAAGAGTGCATGCCATTGGAGCAGGCTCCTTCATACTTGAAATACAAGAGAATTCCGACATTACCTACCGCATATATGACTATGACAGAATAGACATTAACGGAAGGAAAAGAGAACTGCATATTGACCAAGCAAAACAGGCAATCGACTACACAGTATTCGACAACTATAAGACAGAAATAGACTACAAGGACAATGAATCGACGACTTTGGTGGACTGCGACCATTTCTTTACTGCAATGATAGACCTGACAGCACCGAGACACATAGACGTTGCCAAAGACAATGCCTTCCGAATTTTTGTCTGCGTAGAGGGATTCGTATCCATAACGGATAGCAACAACAAAAAGACTCTGCTGAAACAAGGAGAAACTGTTCTTGTTCCTGCCGAAATTGAATTCGTGGAACTTACTCCCAGAGGAAACAGCAAAGTCGTAGAAATAACTGCATAAGAAACAAGACAATATGGGATTATTTGATTTTTTCAAAAGAAAACAACAAACTGAAACTAATACAAAGCAAGCTACAGAGGAAACCGCTCCTATTGAACTTCCCGACGACTATACTTCGAGCATAGTGGAGAAACTGCTAACCGAACTCAACTGCAGCTATAAAGTTCAGGAAATGCCCAAAAGAAACTGCAAGAGATACCACTTCACTTTCCAGGCATGTAACTTCTCTCTGGACGCATTCTCAAAAAGCCATAGTGCAAACTTGCAGTTCCCTTACGTTGCAGTAACACAAATAGACGAACTCGAGCTGTACAAGAAGGTCTGCATGGAGATGAACTATTACCAGAACCCGACGAAATTTGTTTACTACACAGACGATGCGGACGGTACTTGCTACATCAACATCAACCACTACCTTCATTTCAACCAGGAATCTCCTGCAAACAGAGAATATCTTGAATCTACATTCGAGAACATGTTCCGCATGAGACACTTGATGAGCAGAGAGATAGACCAGCAGAGAGAGAACTTGAAATATGACAAAAGATGCGACTACCGCAAAGAGGTGGATTCGCGAATGTCCTACCTTCTGCGCCAACAGGAGGAGAATGACCAGTTCTTCCCAATAAATCGTGATGCATGGAACGAAGGTCAAACTCTAATGGGTTATGTTGACTACTTTTTCGGAGTCAGAAAGAGTGACATATCATCCATCAAGGTGATCAATGACTCAGAAATAACGTATGCTGACGCAGAATCAATAAAAAATGGAGCATTTGCTCTTGACAAATACAGACTTCTGGAAAGCGTTGTCGAATTTGACAAGGAGAACAAGACTGTCATAAAGAAATGCGACAACTCGTTGATCGAGATATGCTATTCAGTAACCGCTCTTGCCGACAAGTTCAAGCCTACTCCGAGTCGCAAGATCATCATCTCTTTGACCGTAGAGGATGACAACGAGAACTGCATATTTGTTCGAACAACAGCAACAAGAACTCCGCTTCCGCCAAGCAGAAGTTCAGCTATGAGCAGCAAGAACTATGAACCCGAGTCCTATTCCGCCATAATATGCGCAGAAAAGCGAGACAAGAGCAGTTATGACCAAGAGTTCGAATATGTGTGGAACGAGACTGCAGACATGGCAGAAAACGGAGACTTCGACAAAATGAACGAGGAACAGAAGTTGATCTGCGCAGTAAACAACACTGACGTGGCATACCACGTGTTCTGGGGAACAAAACTGATGACCGAGTGCAGATATTATGAAGCCACATACTATCTTGAAAACGCATTCAACGAACTTCAGGACAACTATGCAATGGGAGATGATCATGACAAGAGAACAATGACTCACGTTGCATATCAGCTTGGATTTGCATACAGCGAGCTCGGACAGCACAGACGCGCTATTTTCTTCTCAGAGATTGGCTTTATTCTTGGCAAGAAACTTTCATATACAGAGTCGTACATCAACTCGTTAGTTAACTCTAACGATTTCCGCTGTCTTTCCATAATTGATGACCATTTGCGTCGTACAGTGGAATATGAACAGCAGGAAGGAGAAGACAATACGGTAACTCACTTGAAGAACTTCCTTCTTCGCAGAAAAGGAACTGTTCTTATAAACCAAGGACTTTACGAAGAGGCGCACGAATACCTTAATGAGCTTGCCAAAAATCCGGACTGTCTGGAATTTGTTGAAAAGGAACTTGCAAGACTAAAGAAACTTGAAGATTTGGACAAGTAATGAGACAACTATTCATATTTCTTTGCTCATTTATGGCTTTAGCCTGTAACGCCAAGACTTATCAGGCAGAGATTCTTGGCAAGAACTATCGCACCCTTCAAGTCGGCATAGAAGGGCATGTCTTTTCTTTGCCCGTTATCTCTTTGAACTCGGAGGACAGGATACTTGTCTCATTCGACGAGATGAGCCGCAATCCTCAAGACTTGGCATACTCTATCATATATTGCAATGCAGACTGGACACAATCAGATATTGACAAGATAGAGTACATGGATGGATTTGACGGCATAGACATTACTGACTACGAGTACGCAAGAAACACCACATTCGACTACACCCACTACGAGCTGACTATTCCTAACGACGAAATAAAGTTGAATCTTTCGGGCAATTACGCAGTAAAGATATACGACAAGGCAAATCCGGATAGCGCTCTGCTCTACGCCACATTCTCGATTAACGAAGACATGGTACCGATGGAGGCGGAAATATCTTCAAGTACGTCAAGAGGAGTCAACACCAAATATCAGCAGCTGAACTTGTCTCTGCTATTCTCAAAGACCGACATTGCTCCAAATGCAGAAGAGATTACTACTGTCGTTCGCCAAAACAATCGTAGGGACAACGAAGTGACTATTAAAAGACCTTCTTTTGTCAAAGCCTCCGATTTCATATATTCCGACAATCCGGAGCTAACCTTTGAAGGTGGTAACGAGTACCAAAAGATAGATTTTTCCCATAGGGTGAACTATAGCGGAATGATAGACGAGATCAGGTTCGTGCGTCCATACTATCATGTTACAACTCACCCTTCCGAGCTACCTGAATCAAGGATATACAACCATTCCTTTGACGAAAACGGAAAATATAAAATATGGGAGCAAGGGAAAAACTCGATGCTTGACATAGACTACTCCATCGTGCATTTCACATTCAAGGCAGAAGATCCTTGGCTAGACGGAAACCTATACGTTCATGGAGACTTCAACTATGGAAGACTTGACGAGAAAAACAGGATGACATACAACTTCGAAGCAAAGGAATACCGAGCCGACATACTTCTGAAAAACGGTGGATACAACTACCAATACGTATTCAAACGAGCCGGAGAAACTGCTGGGGAAACTGACCGAGTAAGCTACAGTCACTGGCAGACAGAAAACGAATACACAATATACGTTTACTACCGCAAGTTCGGCAGCAAGCATGACCGACTGCTATCGGTAATCACATTCAATTCTGCAAAATAAAAGGTGAGCTAAACGCTCACCTTTTTCTTTATCTGCTAATCTGACAAGGCCTTGATACTGCCATTGTCATCAAAATAGTTCGAATACATCTGCTTGACGCTCTCTGCAAAAGACTCTCGGAATGAAGCCGGAGCAATCACTTCGACACCAGGTCCATAAGACAGCAATGCATTCACAAAATCCTTGGACGGATTAACTTTGATCTTGACCACATACATACTGGTGCTAGAATAAACCTCAGTCTGGGTTCGGTGCAAAGGTCTGTTTTTAACGAACTTTATTGCGTCTCCTGTGAACTTCAAAGTTATATCTATAGGAGTCTCGTTCTCGTTTACAAAAATTCCGAAACTGTTAGAGAAATAAGTCTCAGGATCCATTGTAAAATCATACTTGAACTTCTTGCTTGTAATCTTTAGAGCAGTAACCTTGTCAAGAGAGAAAGTCTTGAACTTATGCTTGTTCGACTTGTTGCGCTGCTCCCCTTCCGGAAGTGCCTCGCGGGCGACAAGATACCATCTGTTCTCGAACACCTTCAAGAAAAACGGCTCCAGCAATCTGTCGGAAGTACTGCCGTCAAACTTCTCGTAATGGACATCTATTACCACAGAATCAACCATAGCCTTTATCACGTCAACCAGGAACTTGCTTCCGGTATCAATCTTCTGGAAAAGGATTCTGTCCCTTACCTTTGCATTGTCTCCATTATTGGCCAGAGTATTGCATATTGTGAAATAGTCTATCGCAAACTGCTTGATTTCGTCAGTATCGCTGTCGTCGTCTGGGATGCGATATACATGCATTCCTGTCGTGATCTTGGTACACTTTATATTGAATCCGAACTCTTCACGAATCATGTCCATGTAGTTGCGGAATGTACGATCCTGCAATTCCTTTCCATCGTACAGACTGCTCCTGCGAAACGCTTCCTGAAGTTCTTTTAGAGTCAAATCTGACTTCTTTAGTATGGAAATCAACCATACAGCCATTTTAATTGTCTTTGCTGCCATAATCTTAGGTTTTATGAATTGTTCTTTTGCAAATATAAAAAGAAATTTTAACATCAAGCACAAAACGGAATTTTTTTTGCTTGCAAATTCCTTCAGGCAAAGGCCAAATCCTTATTCATACCTTTTCACAAAAGAAATATGGAGGGGTTATCTTCTCCCTCCATATTTCACTGCTATTCTCTGAAGACACGATGCTTAAAAATCACAGGGGTACCAAACAAACCCTTCTTTACCCCGATTTCTATTCTATTACAATCCATTTCATCACCATGTATTTCTAAAGTACGGGACACATTCTCACCTTCCCTACAGAAAACCGCATGATAGGTATAATAATGACCATGCTTAGTGCTGTGGTAATGCGACTCGGTAGTACAGCGATACGACTCAATTGAATGAATTGCACTAGAGCACGACTTGTTATATATCAATATAAACAAACCGAATACGGTCACGAAAGTAATTGTACCAAGCACAAGCTTTTTTATCAGTTTGTCACACCACACATTATACGGCTCACTCTTGTAATCGCATATCTTCAACAATTTCTTGCGTTCCCACAATGCTAATAATATAGACAAGAAAAATGAAAGCACCAGAAATATAAAATACGCAGGATGGCCAAAAGACATGAAATTACACTTGTCACTGTCGGACAAGAACATGAACAACATGGAACAAACAATAAAAAGGAACCACAAAGTGCCAGAACGGCTTACCGTGGCATGAGCATTCGAAATTGCACCTTTTACGAACTCGCTCGTCTGAGATTTCTCGAAAAGCAATTCATCTGCATCGGTACTTACCGGGTTAACCGCCAATCGCCTTACACTTTCTACATACGCACCGTCCGTATTTATAACGAAGGTACGAACTGAGAGTTGAAGAAGCTCTCCGATCCGCCAATTATTATAGTCTGAACTCGATATTGAATGGCTGTCAGACTCCAGTCTATGGTCAATATAGTGCACATAATATGATGTACTGTTCTTGGAACGATGTTTCGTCAAATCCTTTATTCTCGTTGTAAATAAAACTGGCTTTTTAGGAGAAATTGACGAATCTACGTTTACCATAATACCGAAATGAATCCAGTTGACAAAACCTGAAACAACCAGAATCAAAAAAAGTGTACTAAATATACATAACGGAGAATCATAGGAAGAAAAAAATTGCGGATAATCCCTGCTCAACGAGAAATACGCCACAGCAGACATGGGCAGGCTCATCAACGACGGGAACTTTGTCTGATAGCTAAACTTACTTATATTTTTTTGGCCATGAAATGAATTTACTATAGGGAAAACACCCCATAATATAGCGAGTACAGACCATTTCACCCCAATAGGGACAACAGGAACTGCCCATACTACCCATGGAGCCAGCATTACTATAGAGGACCATATGCAGGCACGCCTGATACCTTCCTCCCTTAAAACCTCTGCATTTTCTACGCTGGCTGCAAAATTATATTTTCTCATTATCTCAAATCTATTACCTCAACATCCTTATACTTTGCTGTTTCGAACACAAAATCAGAATCCGCAAAAACAGCCTTCTTCATCTCGTCAACTGACACAATGGTATTCACTCCGTTCTTTCCCTGCACCAGCACACATACCGGAAGCAGAGACGTAGCATCTAGCGACAAAGTCACACGAGCATACTGGCTCTTCAAATCATCCGGAAACAGATCAACAATCTCGATAGTTCCAGTCGGAGTCTTGTCTGTTCCGATATACTTCATCTTATAACCTTCCTTGTACGAACGAAGAATATACAGCGGATTAAGTGACTTCAACTGCTCCTTGTCCGGAGAGCTGATATTCACCTCGTTATTGTCCTTCATATACACATACTCGGTTGTTCCGTCGAAATATGTCTCAACTCCTGCCACGGAAAGCTTGAACTTCTCGGCCTTCATGTCCACACTTCCCTTCATCTTCTGATTCTTTCCGGTCTGATTGTTCCTGATGTCGAGGGTGAACTTAATGGAGTATGAGTTGTTTCCATCTACAACCTTATAAGCCTTGTCGAGCAAAGACATAGCCTTGGGATCCTTTGCTTCCTCAGCTTGTACAGACACAGAAGCCAAAGCAAGGAACACACCCGACACTATATTCAAAATATTTCTTAACCTCATAATATCGTAAATTTAACCTTTTATGCAAAGGTAGTCTATTGACAACTATACACCAAAAGAAAAACGTTAAAAAGAGTTAAAAACAAAGGGAAACATCTCTAAATGCTTCCCTTTACAATGCTTTCAGCTATGGAACTGCATTATTTCTTGACTACGTTCTGAACGTAAGTGCCTCCGTTGAAAGTTGCACGAACCACATAGTGACCGATACCAAGGTCAGAAGTCTCAAGAGTAACAGTATTTGTACCTTCCTCTACGCTGAACTTACCGAATCCCTTGACAAGCTTTCCGCTTGCATCAAGAATGTCAAGAGTAACCTCTCCGGCCTTGCTTGAAGTGTAGGAAGCTACAAGCACAGACTTGAACGGATTAGGATAAGCGCTTAGCTCGAAAGAAGCCTCTTCTGCCTCCTCGTTAGCGACCTCGTCAGTTGAACGAAGTGCGTAAACCGAACCTTCTGGCTGATAGTATGCGTATTCGCTATGAGACTGACCGCAAGCGCAGTTGCAGTCGCTCTTTGTGTCATCAACAAGGGCAACCATAACCGGATAGCGAACACCAGGAGCGAAATACTGGTAGCGGATTGTGTGGATGTCGAAGTTCAATGAACCTAGAGGCTGCTTGTAGAACTTCTCTACCTTTACACGAAGCACGTTATCGTACTTGCTTCCGTCAGGAAGGATGATTGTACCCCACGCATCGGCAGATGTGAAATACTGACCCTCGATAGGGTAAACCTTGCCGTCGTTGTCAGTATAAGAACCGTCCATTGGACCGGAAACTATATCACCGTATGCGAATGGGAAAGGAAGGTCCACGATCGGCTCGTTGAACTGGATGAAAGCGCCACCCTTACCCTTCAAGCCCCAGTACATCTTCTGGTTCTTGCTGATCTCGAAGTAAGTGTTCTTCTCTCCACCCTCGTTGCACTCCAACAAATTGTTCGAAGAACCAAGATTCAAGTTACCAACCTCAACGCCTGTATTGACACCCTGGTTGATTACCATATTCTCTGTAGTCTCTGCCTTAGAGAAGTCCCAAATCTGAGCCGGACCGCTCTGGCTGTTGTCTGTATATTCGAACTTTGTAAGTGTACGCTCGTCACCTGGAATCAAAGCGTTAGTGCGATATGTAACCTTAGTCTGTGCTCCAACTACTGAGCATAGAGCCAAAGAAAGTGCAATTGTAGTAAATAACTTCTTCATATCTTTTCTCTTTTATTTTTCAAAAAATCCTTTAATGCCGCTAAATTACTAAACTTTTTCTAATTATCGTCAAATTCAACCAAATTTTAAGCTTTTTTAACACAAACGGAAGCCTGAATAATCTTAAGAACATAAGAAAATACACTTGAAATTTGGGCAACCAATAAAAAAACATAAAGACCAATATTCTTCAGAAGGGAATGAATGCAAAAGCCAAAGGGAGTGGTATCTGCAGGAAAGGCTAAAACAGGGTCTTTACCAGGAAAAGCAAAAACACTTATAGATCTCTGACAAATCACGGTTATTCCGACAAATATCTTCGGCTTTCACGCAATGACAAAAGCAAAAAATAGAGGCATCGTCAGATGCCTCTATTCCCTATGATTAAAAAAGAAAAGGTCAAAGCTTATTTCTTGTTCTGATACTCGTCAGGAAGTCTGTACTTGTCTCCTGTCTCGTTAATAATCTGGCGATAGAACCAGTCGGAATAGCCAGGGAAAGAGATCTTCTCAGGCACTCCCCAACCGTTGTCGATGAACTTGCCTTTTCGCTCCCTCTTGACTCCTCCGTCACAGTATTTCACAAGCAGGAACTCGCCAAGGGACTTCCACGCAGACATTGTGATATGGGACTGGTTTTCAGAATATTCTGTCAGGAATCTTGCGGCGTATTCTGGACTTTTCTTGTAAAGGCTCTTGGCAGCCTCCTCGACTACCTCAAGGTTATCCTCAAGTTTCTTCTCTATCTCGAGTTGCTGTTTGATGACATCCGGAGCCATTAGCGAATACCTGTAGTAAACCATGTTCGACACCCAGTTGAACACCCAATAGGCAGAGTCCCAAGAGAATTTCAACTGGCTTCCGTTGTCAGTTGTGAAACACTTCGGAACGCTTGTAATTCCACAGTACAAAGGAATGTAAACAGTAAATGTCGCATCGTCAACTCCGTACCACAATACTCCGCCAACCATGTTCGGAAGATAGTTTCGCATCTGTGCAACGAAAGAGAATGCGTTCTGAGGACCGGCAATAGGGTTTTCGTTGAAATACTTGACACCGTCAATCTCCCACTCTCTTGGTGCGAAGCGCATCTGCGAACCGAAAGGCTCGCTTCCTACGCCTTCGCTTGAGTTCAAAGGAGTTCCCTCGAATCTGTCTCGCATCAGCTCCTTCAAGTCATGAAGCGAGATCTTGTTTGTAGGCTTAACCCATAGAGGAAGTCTCTCGTCGCTCTTTCCCATGACATAGTCCAAGTATTTGTCCATGTCTGGAGAAAGCTTTCTGAACACTGACCATACTCTTGAATCACAAAACCTGCGAGCCGAGAAACTCATTGGGTCGTAAGCGTCAGAAAAGCTGAAGTTCTTGTTCTTTCCGTCAAAGTAACCCTTTTCCCTTGCAAAGGAAATCACATCTTTTGAATACATGCAGTTCTGCCTGTCGTTCATCGGGAAAGACGTAATTCTGGAATGGTTGGCATGCGCACAGATATGGTCGTCCGGAACTCTTTGGGCTACCCACACAGCTCCCTTGATGTCTGGGCCTTTGCCAATCATCTCCATAATCCATATTTGGTTTGGATCTGCAATTGTGAAAGTCTCGCCACTGCTGCAGTAACCATACTCGTCAACCAGTTCAGTCATAATCTGAATAGCCTCGACAGCATTCTTGCATCGCTGCAAAGTAAGCTTTATAAGGTTTCCGTAGTCAAGTATGCCGCTCGTATCGACAAGTTCGGGACGTCCTCCCCAAGTTGACTCCGTGATGCACACCTGGTACTCGTTAATGTTTCCCAATACTGCTGCAGTCTCCGGCACTTGGTCAACCTTTCCCTGATAGCGGCGTGTATCCCAGCCGTAAATATCTATCTTAGAATACTTTGAATGTTCCTCTCTAGGGCTGAAGTCCAGTTCTCCGTACAAATAGTACGAGTCTGCTGAATAAGTGCAGAGCGTCGAACCATCCGAAGAGCAAGCCTTTCCGACAAGAATGTTAGTTCCGCAGAATGCAGCTGCGGCATATATGATAAATGCAACTATAATTCCTATTCGCTTCATATCAAGCAACAAGTTTTAATAGAAAATCGTTTTTCTGTAAGTGGCGACATTTCCGCACATATCGGTAACTGTGAAAGTCAGCTCCCTCTGCTTTCCGTCTTTGGTAATGCCTTCGTTAGGCAAGAAGCAGTACAGCAATGAAGTTTTTGCATCATACTCGAACAACACCCACTTGCCGTCAATCTCTCCGCAATAAGACTTGATGCCGCTCAAACCGTCTCCCATAGTCAGCACCAAGGTGTTTGTTGTGCGAATGTTCTTGGTCTGACGCACACCGATGTAAGGTTTCTCTGTATCCTTCCAGACAGCATATCTTCCCAAGTTACGCATTCTGCATGTCAAATAGCCGTTGTTGTAGGTCGCCTTACTTGCACGAAGAATGGTGCCTACGTTTGAAAGCTCGACAATGACATACTTGCTCTTGTCCTGCAGAGTGTCATTCTCCACCTTTATCGTCAAGTCACAGAATGAGTGAAGTGGAATACCTACATTTCCTACAGTATGAATTCCTGAGAAATACTTTGTGCTAGGCTCGTATTTGTAGCCTACCGACAAGTCAGTATAAAGCGCATCCTCTGGGAAAAGCATAAGCAACTTGTCATTCTCGAACATATTCGGAATGCCCGCAGTCAGTTTGTCAGTCTGGGTTGGATAGGAAGTGTACTGGTGCTTCTCTCCGACTATGGTCATACGAAGCACGTCCTTCAAGCCCATGTCATCCTCTACCTCATAAACTACCTCGTATTCTCTTTCCTCGTTCACATTCAAGATACCGTTGTTGATGAACGACTTCTGAATGTTAAGCGGATTGTTCTTCTCTTTTGTGAACTTCATGAAGAACTCTCCGGTATTTACCTGCTGAGCGTAGTCCATAAAGCTGTTTATGGCGCGAGTATTGGCAAACAGCACATCGGAAATATTCACTTCTGAAGCTAATTTGCCATCGAAGTATAGTCTCAAAATTCGTGGTGTATGATGGAATGGAGTTCCAGTCATAAAGTCAAAGGCCTTGACCTCGAACGCGATCTCTCCCCAAGCTCTGACTTTAGAGGGACCGTTCAGTCTTTTCTCGCTTCCTACTACCTTTGTATTGAACTTCACGCTTTCTCTGCCGCCGACTACACCCTTGCCTGCTATCGCATAGATCTTTGCCGCATTGATTCTCGGTGCACGGTTATCCTCAATCTTCCAGACATTGTTGTACTTCAACGGATTTATCAGATGTCCTTGAGGGGAACGCAACTCAAAGTGAAGATGAGGTCCTGCACTGCTTCCAGTGTTTCCGCTCCAAGCGAACTGTTCGCCCTTCTTCACCTTTATTTCTCCTGGTTTCAGGTTAACTTCAACTTCATATTCCTGCTTCTCCTCCTGAGTCTGCCTTACTTTTCTGGCGATCTCGCCTAGAAAGCCGTTCAGATGGGCATACAGGGAAACAGTTCCGTCAGGATGAGTAATCATGACTCTTTTTCCATAGCTTCTTGACTCTACAGACACATACGAAACGTAGCCGTCCTCGACAGCATAGATCGGAAGATTGACCTGACCACCGGTACGGAAATCCAAACCGCCATGAAAATGGTTCCTTCTAAGTTCAAGGTAGCTTCCCGAGAGAGTTGTCACCTCGAGCGGCGGAACCGGATTCAAGTTCTGCGCCAGGGAAAGAACTGCAGTTAGTGAAGTAAAAGACAAGAAAAAAAGTTTACGAAAAAAAGCCATTGGTAAGATATTATATACAAACGTAATAAAGGTGTATTCCAGAAAGAATCGGGAACACACCTTGTATCTGACACTATGAATGTCCTGCAAGAAATTACTCTGCTGCTGGAGCCTCAGTCTCTGCTGCCTCTGCTGCTGGAGCGTTAGCTGCCTCTGCTGCTGCGATAGCCTCAGCCTTCTTCTTAGCTACAGCCTCAGCCTTAGCCTTGTTGAATGCCTGCTCAGCGCTAAGCTTAGCCTTCTTTGCTGAGTCAGCCTCACCCTTTAGGCTAGCCTTCTTTGCCTCTGCCTTAGCGTCCTTGTCCTTCTTCCAAGCCTCGAACTTCTGATCAGCTACAGCCTCAGAGAATGCACCCTTCTTAACACCACCAAGTAGGTGCTTCTTTAGGTAAACACCCTCGCCAGAAAGGACTGTGCGAGCAGTATCAGTTGGCTCAGCTCCGTTAAGAACCCACTGAAGAGCCTTCTCAAAGTTTAAATCAACTGTAGCAGGATTAGTGTTTGGATTGTATGTTCCAAGCTTCTCGATAAACTTACCATCACGTGGTGCTCTGCTATCAGCTACGACGATGTGGTAGTACGCGTACCCCTTGCGGCCGTGTCTCTGCAATCTAATTTTAGTTGCCATTTCTTTTTTGATTTAAATTTTAATTCGGACGCAAAGTTACTACTTTTTATTTATTCTGCAAGTTTTCCTCCAAGTTTTTATATGGAATAGCACATAATTCCCGGCAAATGCAGAAATATCAATACACCCAACTGGCCATTTCTATTTTTTTATGGACTTTACAGCCTTGTCCATTACTTTCACATACTTCTTGTTCATGAACTTCTTTATGTCACTATAATCCAAGAAAATACGATTCTTGCTAGTGTTAAACTCGACTGGGATAACCTCGTCCATCTTGTTAAAGACAAAGAACCAAGATGTTGGAAACTCTTCCAATCCCTTGAAATCACCAAAATGAACGGAATGTTTAAGATAGCTCTTAAACTCGCTTCCATACTTTTCTTTTCCTTCGAATGAGTCGCCGAACAAGAATCCCTCCATATAATACTTATGGGAATTCACGAACTCCATAAAGCCCTTCTTATCTTTTATCAGGTCTTCGGCCTTTATTGCCTCTCCTGTCTCTTTATTGAAAACGATGAACGTGTTGCTTTTGTTGTTATTCACCGACTTGTTTTCAAAGCCAAAGGATACTATTCCATCTCCACTACGGAAAAGCATTTCTGTTCTTCTTCCCCAGGACTTGACTCCCTCGAGCACTAAATTTTCGATATCACCGTCACTTTTACCGAACATCACTTCCAACATTATATTTCTGATCTTTTCTGTCTCTGAAGTTCCGTTCAGCTTATACGGCAGCATTAATTCTTTAGAGTCATAACTGTCATCAATCCTATAGAAATCGAATTTCTGCACAATGTCTCCGTTACTTTGCTCTACGGTTTCGATTGTGTAACCCTTATCCTTAGCCATCAAATACTCTGCATACGGAGTCAACAATGAATCTTTTTTGCTTATTGTGTGCACATAAAAGTCTCCACCTTCGTAGCTAAAATAGATTTCATCCTTTTTAATTGATTTCACTTTAGTCATCACAAGCGTATCATCATGATAGCGATTCTTAACCTTTACGCTTGTCAGCAAATCAGAAGGAAGTATTCGCTTTCCCTTCTCTATGTCGTATATACCTATAACTTCGTTTATATATGACGCATCATTATCCAAGTATAAAACCCCATTTTTCACAGAAAGAGCAAACTTCTTGTTTATTGCACTTCGGTTACTGTTAGGGTATTTTGCAACTTCTTTTTTTAGGATAGCAGTATCATCCACACAAATTGCATCATAGTCATTCAAACTGCCAAGTTTGCGGAACACTCCATCAATCGACGTCCCATTCTCCAGGTAACTTGAGATCAACTTCTCCTTTGGACTCGCATATTTTCCTACTGTCGCCATTTCCTTTGCTATATCTTCCTGCAAATCAGCAATATCTTTGTATTTATAAGCCTCAGCAGTACATGACAGAGAGAATTTAATCAAGATTTCATCGTAGTCAAACACTTCCTCGTCTCTAAGAACAGAAACCCTAATTGGTTCCGATGCTTCAGAAAAATCCTGGTCCTTAAAAAATTCTCTATCTTTTTCAGGAAGCGAGTCCAATGGCAGATCCACATATTTAGTTTTAGTAAAACTAATCTTTTCCTTGGAACGAAGAAGAATGTCTTTTGTAATTTTTTGAGCCGAAATGTCAAAGGCACAAGCACAAACAAAAAATAAGGAAACTAAAAAACTTAATTGCTTTTTCATATTCACAAATTGATTTCATTGTTTAACATCGCAAAATTAAAACAAAAAATACAATCTGCAATTCCATACAACAACTTTAACATTTTTTTACACATTCAGATGTAGGGAAGAAATCAATCTTACAATTGAACAAAGATCTTTTTCGTTGTGAAAAAACAATCCTTGCATTCATATCCAAGACTAATTCTGACTATTTTTGAAAATTTCAAAAACGAATGTGTTAAAATACTACTTCTAAGGACTTTCATATAAGGGATAAAGAAACCAATGGGAGCCTTTTCTATCTTTTACAGATGCACTGCAGACATTTTTACCATTGAGAACACAAAAATAAATTGAACTGTGAAATGAATTTTATCCCTTGGGCAGGACATCTGGACAAAACTACAAAACCGGCTGCAATAATCAATATTGCAACCGGGTTCATAGATTCAGGATATGTAAAGCGTATAACTGCTATTTTATGACGACCTTAGCGATTCCTCTGGTATGGGCTCCCTCGATCTTAAGGAAGCATACTCCGGAAGGAATACCGGAAAGGTCGAGCGAAATGTCGTTTCTGCCACGGTAAACATCCACGAGTGACACACGAACTGTTCTGCCGGTAACATCGACAACTGAAATTTCAAGTGCATCATCCTCGTCAATGTCGCACGAAATGTTCAGATTGTCATGTGCGGGAACCGGACTCACTACGAAACGCGACAAAGAGGAAGGAAGTGCTGTTACACCTGTCTGCGAATCCTTCTCCACTCCCATCAAGTAGTAGCATGCATTACGTATTACAGACAACGCGTCGTCAGTAAGGTTAGCATACGAACTGCTGTTAAGTCCGATCTGGATGAACTTGTGCGGAAGTGTCACTCCTGCGATAGTTGCGCCCTCTGCAATCTCGAAGATGCAGACCTGCTCCTGCTCGCCCTTAACCATTGCGATGTCTGTGATAAGACCTGTTCTGTCTGTGAAAGACTCAGGATTCATGAAAGTCAGCGCCTTTGTGTTGACCTCTGACACCATCTGAATCTCTCCGTTTGTGAAAGTTATATCGTTGAACATCGGATGGTTGCGGTACTCGCTCTCAACATAGATTGATGTCTCGGTAGTGTTGTCACCGAATCCCTTGGTTGCCCAGTTCCATGCTCCCGCAGCGTTCTTGTACGCATGAACCTTCAGGTTAAGGACAGGCTTGTCAACACCCTTCAAGTCAGCAATTATCGGCGCTGTCGAAGGAGTCTCCTCGCTGATAAGAACCATGTCGAAGTCAATCAAATTAACGTCAGAGTTTACCGAAGGAATCTCCCATACGAACAAGTCGTCGCAGTTCTTCAACATCGGCTTGATAATGTCGTCGGAGTATGTTGCACCCGCAGGGTCAGTGATGTAAGCGATTCTCTTTCTGCCGGCAGGGAATGTTGAAGGAAGCACAGACTCAACCTCGGCTCCACCCTCGAACATTGCTGTCAGAGTTGTGTTCTTGGCACCCATAGTGAAGCGCCAGATAGTTGTCTTAGCGACCTCTCTGCCATCCTGATTCCAAGCAAGGAACTTGTTTCCCGAAGAAGGAAGAACCTTCACGGAAACAGGACATCCCTCAGGGAATGTGTTAGACTGTGCAATAGTTCCCACTTTGTCCTTGTTAGCCTTTACAGTAACCTTATAGACAGGCTTCATGTACTTCTGGAGCGCACAGATGTATGGGTCTTCGATGTCACGCAACTCCTCTGTGATGAACCTGCACATTGCAATTGCACCCATCTCCTGGAAATGAGTTCCGTCACTGCTTCCGCTTGGATAGTTCTTGTACTCTCCGGCAGGATAGAAGTTATAGAAATAGCGAGAAAGATATTCAGAATTGAACTGCTTGAAGTAGTTGTATGACTTCATGTTCAAGTCAACGAAAGCACATCCTCTGCTCTTTGCCACAGCAGCCATAGCACCTCTGTAGTCAGCGCCGCTCTCTGTAAAGACGTTTCTCATCTCGTTGTTCTTCCATGCGTTCATTACCATAGGCGAGACAAGCACTGGAACAGCACCCTTTTCTCTGGCCTCAACGACAAACGAGTCGATGTATAGCTTGTACTTGTCAACTGGAGTGTAGCGCTCTGCCTTAGAATTGTCGCGGTCATTGTGTCCGAACTGGATGAACACGAAGTCACCAGGATTAAGAGCGTTCAACACTGTCTTCCATCTGCCCTGCTCTCGGAAGCTTCTTGAACTTCTTCCTCCGATTGCATGGTTCACGATCTGGATGTCGGAATTAAAGAAATACTTCAATACCTGGCCCCAACCTGTCATAGGGAACTGGCTATCCTTGTAGTCGCAGACAGTAGAGTCTCCGATCAAATAAATCTTTCTGACTACACCGTCCTTGCCAATAGAGACGCAGATATCAAGACGTTTCTGCAGTTTGCCGTTAGCGTCGAACAACTCTACGGAATAAGTTCCGTTGTTTGTTACAGCCACCTCCTGAGCAGAACCGTTAGTAATCTTGGCGTTGTTGAAGTACCAGACATAGCGGTTTGTCTTTGGTGCAATCAGAACTTTCTTGGCGTTGTCAATTACGATGTCGGCATTGTCGTCAAACTCCTCCTTCTCGACGATGTTCGACTGATAGACTGCCTTGTAAGTGATGTCAGAGCTGCCCATCTTTAGGACCTTGAGCGAAGTTGTTGCAATGCTCTTGCCCGAACCGTCCTCCCAACGAAGGAACTTGGCTCCGCTCTGCGGAATGGTCTTCAAAGTGACATTGATGCCTGCAGGAAAGTCCGCGCTTCTTGAAATAGTCTTGGCCTTTGTTGCATCGTTGATCTTGAAAGTCACCTTGTAACGAGGAAGAATGCCTGGCACAAGCTTCTTTAGGTTTGCATCGGTACTCTTCTCTATAGTCTCAACAACAAATCTTGCATTGTCTGTGGCACCTATCTCCTGATAGTGTACCTGGTCAGTGTTACCCTTTGGATAGTTGGCATATTCACCAGCCTCAAGATGCATTGTAAGGTATCTCTCTGAATAGAGCTGTCCCTGCTTGACGAAAAGGTCATAGCAGAACTTGTCAAGGTCAACCAAAGGAAGCTTGAGAGAAGATGCAAGATCACGCATCAACTGAGGATGCTCGTGATATGAATCGTATGGCTTTCCGTTAGTCCACGCACAACGTCTTACGGTAGAGACAAGCACAGGATAAGCGCCCTTAGCCTTGCAGTCAGCCACATATTTCTTGATATAGGCATTGAATGTATCCTTTGGCGCGTAGCGATATGCCTGAGTGCTTCTGTCATTGATTCCGAACTGGATAAAGACATAGTCACCGCTCTTCAGCTGCTTTCTGACATCAGCCCACTTCTCGTTATAGAAGCTCTTGGAACTTGTGCCGCCCACAGCCTTGTTTATGACAGTGACCTTAGATTTGTCAAAGAAGAATGGGAGCATCTGTCCCCATCCCTTTCTTGGAGCATAGCCGTCGTTGTAGTCCTGAACAGTAGAATCTCCGATAGTGAACACCCTTAACTGGGCATTTACCGTTATCGAGACACCAATCATCAGCATCATAACAACAAGCATACGCTTTATATTTGTAAACAGTATATTCATAACCGTCTCTGTTTATTGGACAATGTTTATATCGACGATGCAGAGCGAGTCTGTCTTAATGTTTATATCGAGATACTTAGAATCGATTAGTTTTATACTCGCTACTCAATCCCCATAACTAATAAAAGCACCGTTCCACCCCACACTACATGAACTATAACCTAACCTTACCTATTCTAGTGGAACGGTGCTTTTCAATAAAGGAATTTTATGATATTATGATGTTCTAATCTATTACGATGAACTTAGTTACGTGATTCATTCGGTTTCCCTTCATCACTAGTAGATAAACACCTGAATGAAGACCTGGGATAGATGTCTGGTAGCTGTTGTTTCCTGTGTAAGCCTCGATGACATCACTCATAAGCATCTTGCCAGAGATATTGAATACCGAGATGTTCACTAGGTCATTTGCCTCACCTTCGAATGTTACTGTCAAGTTTCCAGAAGAAGCAATCACATTTACATTCTTAGCTGAGCTTACAGCCTCGATACCGCTTATTGTTCCCGAATTCATACCCAACAAGTAGTAGCATGCGTTCTTTACGATAGACAAACCGTCATTAGTGATGTTGGCGTTAGAGCTGCTGTTCAAACCGATCTGGATGTACTTTTCTGAAAGCTTAGTGCCTGCTACTGAAGATCCTGCTGGAATCTCCAGAATACAAACCTGATCCTCTCCCTTAACTGATGCGATAGACTTGATGTCGCCGCTTGCATCAGTGAATGACTCCGGATTCATGTAAGTCAAGGCCTTTGCCTCAACCTCTGTTACCATCTGGATCTCATTGCCCTTAGAGAAGTCAATGTCCTTGAACATAGGGTGCTTCTGAGCCTCAGTGCCAACTACAAGGCTTGTAGCTTCAGTGTTGTCTCCGTATCCCTTTGTTGCCCAGCCCCAAGCTCCGTCAGCAACCTTGTAACCATGAACCTTCATGCACAACATTGGAGTCGCAACACCCTCAATCTTAGCCATGATTGGGGCAGTAGAAGGAGTTTCCTCGCCAATTACAATCAAGTCGAATGCTGACAAGTTTACATCTGCGGACTCTGCCTGAATCTCTCGAACGTAAAGGTCTCCGCAAGCCTTCAACATCGGAATGATTTTGTTGTTCTTGTAGTCTGCGTTAGTGTTGTCTGTAATGTAGGCTACACGCTTCTTGTCACCTGTCTTTACAACATTTACGCTGATCTCGTATGAAACCACTTTGTCACCACCCTTGCTGCTGACTGTGATCTTACCTGAATTCTTAGGAGTTCCAGAGATTGTCAATGTTCCATTGTTCTCTTTTACTGTCAAACCGTCAATCATTGCACCATAGTTGAAACCAGTTGCCGAACCGCTCAATGTGAATGATACCGGAGCCATTGCCTCACCCTCGAAAAGTTCCTGAGAAAGAGTTCCCTCAGAAGACATGCCTGCCTGGTCTGGAACAACTGGAGTTGAACCCTTCTTGTTGTTTAGATAGATATCTGGCTGCTTTATCTTGTCAACACCATCACCGATGTAGAAACCAAGATGAGGTGGCTGGTTGTAAGAAGAATTCTGCCAAGCGACACCACAACGGTAAACAGCATCATGCATTAGAGTGAACAAACGATACTTGGACTCGATTGTAGTAGTGTAAATATAGATCTCATCTGCTCCGTTATGAGAGATAACCTCCTCACGCCAGTCTCCGAACAAGTCAGCGGATAGACATGGAGTTGCCTTAGTACCATTACAAGAGTTACCCTTCAAAGTAATCAATCTTGTTGTTCCGTTGCCGTTCCACTTGTCAAGCTTTGTGCCGTCAAGCAGCTCGTCCTGAAGATCTCCGTCCCAGTAGATACGGAAGTTCTGTGAAGGCTTCTTGTTGCTGATTACCTTACCCTTGCAGTCGAACACATCCGAGTTGTATGCGCTCCAGCACTCAAAACCTCTGTGCTTTGCATCAATATCGGCAGCCATACAACGACCGTTATCAGTACCTGTTGCCTTACCGAAAATCACCTTACCTGTACGAAGGTTTCTCATCTCATATCCGTACTTGCTACCCTTCTCCTCGTGGCAGAACCAGCCTTCCAAATCCTCTGTATCAGGATCCATCTGGCTAACATGCATTGCATCACCATGTCCGAAACCTGTTCTGTAGTAAAGCTTACCATCGTGGTCGATACAAGCCGAGCCAAGGATGATTTCATCGAATCCGTCTCTATCAACATCGGCTACACTCACATTGTGGTTTCCATCACCGTAAGCACCCTGTCCCTTGGTTGTCGAGTGGTGCTCCCAACGCTGAACCAACTTGCCGTTCTTGAAATCGTAGGCTACAACGTGTGCCTGTGTATAGTAACCACGACACATAACCACGCTTGGATGAACACCGTCAAGATATGCTGTACAAGCGTTGAAACGATCGACACGGTTACCGTATGTATCTCCCCAGCCACCTACGTTTCCACGTGCCGGATTGTAAGCAATTGTGTTAATCTCTGCACCTGTAGCACCCTCAAAAACTGTCAGATACTCAGGTCCCGACAAAATGTATCCGTTTCCGTTTCTATAGTCGGCATTAGGATTGTCTTTACCCATGATGACATTCTTTCCCTTACCGTCCTTAGTACCTGGAGCTGTCTTGCAGACCATCTCAGCCTTGCCGTCTCCATCATAGTCGGACACCTGGAACTGAGTGTAGTGGGCACCTGCTCTGATGTTCTTTCCAAGATCGATTCTCCAAAGGAAAGTACCGTTCATCTTGTAACAGTCGATGTAAACATTACCTGTTGTTCCCGACTGAGAATTATCTTTCGCGTTAGTTGGATTCCACTTTAGGAACAACTCGTATTCTCCGTCGCCATCAACGTCACCACAGCTCATATCGTTAGGCTCGTAAGAACCTCCTGGACGCTTAAGCTTGATTGTTTTGAACTGCTGACCCCAAGGAGTCACTGCGTCAGAAGCGTCAATCTCCTTATTGTTGACTACTGCCTTGACAACATACTTTGACGACTCGTTTCCTCCACCGTCAACGTAATTAGTCTTAGTTGCAATGGGAGTAGCATTCAACTTTGTACCGTTACGATAAATGTTGAAAGATGTGTTCTGGGCGTCGTTACCCAAGAATCTCCAGCTTACGAAAACTCCGTTGCCTGTCTTTACAGCAACTACACCTCTATTAAGGTACTCCATCTGCTTAGTTGCAGACATAGCCTCCGACTGAGCTCCTAGGAGCATTACTGGAAGCAGTAAGTTAGTAAATAGATGTTTCATGGTATTAGATATTAAATTGTTATTAGTTTCGATTGCTTGTTTGTGTTTCGATCACATTGCAAAGGTAGAGCAAAGGGAAAAACGGCATCCTAAAAATTACTCCAAAGAATAGGAGAATTGCTCCAAAAACAATCTAATATCTGAAAAACCCGATGAAATGGGGCTTTTTTATAAATACATTTTCCTGAAAAAGGCTAAAAATTCTCTTTTTTATCTGTTTTATCTTGTTGGACTTACCCCAAAAAAGTCCTTATATTTCCTGCTGAAATAGGAAGGATCGTTAAATCCGACAGCATAAGCTATCTCGCTGACTGCCAATTTGCCCTCCACCAATAGCGTTTGAGCCTTGTGCAGACGATATTCGGACAGAATTTCTATAGGTGACTTGTCAATCAAGGACTTCAATCTTCTTGTCAATGTGGATTTACTGAACCCTAAATCCTTGGCAATGTCATTAAACGAGTAGTCAGGGTTTCCATAGTTCTCCTTGATGCAGTCCAACAGCTGCTGAATTAAAGGATTTATCTCTGAATCCTCGGCTTCACCATCATTACCATTGAGTGAACCTGCCAATATCTTGATCTGACGATGCTGCTGCATACGCAAGAAATTAGAAGTTTTAAGCAGAAGCTCCCCTTCATTAAAAGGTTTGACTATATAGTCTATAGCGCCCACAGACAGACCTGCGATTCGTGTTGACATATTTCTGTTTGCCGAAAGGAACAGAACCGGAATGTTCGAAGTAGTTGATTTATGGGCAAGCTGTCTGCACATCTCGATTCCATTCATGCTAGGCATTTCAATGTCACTGATTATCAAATCTGGTATAATGCTCTCGGCTTTCTGCAAGCCTTCTGCTCCGTTGCATGCAGTCTCAACTGTTACGAAACTTCTCAGCATAGCTTTTATATTGTCCAATAACAAGGAATCGTCATCCACGACAAGCACAGTCTTGCCCTCAAAGACAGACTTGTCAAGGCTGTCGAGTACATCCTTTCGCGAATCTACGGACTCTTCGACAGAAGCCTCAACATTGTCAAGTTCCATACCGCTGTTGAGTTCTATAACTACCTGGGTTCCAACACCTGTTTCGCTTGTAAAGTTTATTTGGGCACCCATCTTTCCTATAAAATCGGAAACTATTTTCAAACCCAAACCAAAACCTTTTTCATTCTCCGTTCCTTCGCGGGAAACGATGTTCTCCTTATTTTTTATCTTTTCTAAAGATTCTGCGGACATTCCAATTCCTTCATCGACAACTTTTAGGATAGTTTTCCCCTCTATCTCTGTTGCAGACACTTTAATATTTTTTCCGCGCCCTGTATATTTAATTGCATTGGAAATAAGATTTCTGACCACAACAGCCAACATTTTTTCATCAGCCAAAACATTATGTTCCAACGATGCCAATGAAGCTTCCAACTTTATTTCCTTTTCATCGCACAACGGCTGAAGGAATGTTACAATATCTTTGACAAGTTTTGCCAAATTCACGTTACTTATAACGCACTTCATCTTTCTGTCGGAATTTGAAGCCCATTGAAGCAGCTTGACCATTTCCGACTGGATTCTCTCAGCCTCAAGGGTTGCTTCCGAAATTAGTCTGCCTGACTCCTCTTCGTTTTGGCGGTTCGTCATCACTCTGCGCAATGTGGTTACGATTGCGAACATCGGGTTCTTCAGGTCATGAGCCACCACCGACACCAACTGATCCTTTAGCTTTATGGTGTTGAGCAAAGACTCGTTCTTTTCCTCTATGGATTTCTTTTGAAGAGTCAAAGTGTCGTTTGCCTTTCTCAGATCTATAGTTTTCTCGTCAACAGCCTGCTGCAGCTCCTCCTTTCTCCTTTTCAGTGCCGCTACCCTTCTGTTGGAAATAAAGAAGCCGAGCGCAACAAACAGGGCTATGCACAACAAGGTAAACTGCACAGACTTCCACCAAGGCGGCAGAACCGACAATGGCAACGATATCGACCTGAACATATTTCCGTTCGGAGAAAAGACACCTACCTCAATATCGAAATCCCCGTCTGGAATAAAATCTATGGAGACCTCGCGCGAAGGAGCCACTCTGTGCCAAATGGTGTCAATGGGCATTACTCTGTACCTCAAGTCATAAGTATTTGGCTCTGCGTAGTTTACAACGTCAAGAGTCAACAGCACATTCGTTTGTCCGTAATCAAGAACCTGTCTGCTTCCCTTGTCAAAAGGCACCCTCTCGTTATTGACATAAAGTTCCGAGAATGACAAATACTCAGTTGCGTCCTTAGTGATGAACTTTGGATCTACACAAACAAAACCATGCTTGCAACCGAACAAAAGCTTGCCGTCACTTGATACCCTAGAGGCTTTCCTGACGAAATAATCTCCTGTCAAGCCTTCTGAAGAGAACACAGTCTCGTACTTCTTGTCTTTATAGTCAATGGACAGTATTCCGTTTGAACTTGAAACCCATAGCTTGCCGTCATCAGTCCTGAGAATAGCGAAGTATTCACCTGAAGGCAGAAAGTCAAGCTTCTCGTTCACGGAATCGTCATTTGAAAAGCGATAGACTCCCTTATTTGCCACTACGAAATATCCGTTTTCCCCATCTTCCTGACACTGAAGGAAAAGAAGAGGATTCTTGGAAGCGGCCTGAGCGACATCCGGATATATTGGCTTGAAGCTCCCCTCCCTGTTACTCCAAATTGTACGGGAAGTCAATACCCTTATCGTTCCGTCTGGCAATTGGACGGACTGCTCCATCCACAAATCCTGCGAATCGCCAAGCAGTTTGGGGTCGAGAACTATATTGGACAATACGTTATCCTTCAACATATAGACTCCATATCCGCCTGTAGATAGCAAATAGGAGTTGTCCCCTAGTCTGCAGATATCCTTGACTGTATTGGCAGGAGTTGGAAGTTTGTTTGTGACCAACGGATGAAGCTTGAAGTCCTCCAAGGAAAGGCATACGGGATTTCCTCCCCAAAAGGACAACATATAACCTTGCTGATAGGCCTCGACATCAAGCACGTTATTCGAAGGCAAGCCGTCCTTTACAGTCCAATGCTTCAGCACATTGTTGTTTGAGTCAAGCAGAATCAAACCTGCTCCGTCTGTTCCCAAGAGCATACGGCCATCTCCACAAGGGCAGAAACTCGTTCCTACTGACTTAGGGATTCCCAAGTCTATTGAAGAGAAGCTTTTCGTCTCTGACATACTGTTCAAACACCAAACTCCGTTATCATTCGTTGAAATCCAAGCCCTCTGCTTGCTATCCACATAAATGGAGCTTACTTTGGATATTGATGCGTCAACTTTGTTTATCGGCTGAATCTTCTCGAAGGAGAATTCCCCGTTGACATAAGACAGATACCATAAGCCATCACCGGAAGTTCCAAGCAAAATATTCTTGTCATAAGACCTGCATATAGCAGAGACAGAATGAAATGGCGTAGATATTTTCTCTACTTTCAATATTTCTCCTTCGTTATTCAATTCAGCAAACCATAGTGAACCGACATTGGAACAGAGCAGAATATGCTGTGGGTCAATCTGCAGAATGTTGTTTATCAGCTCGTTTATCTTGTTTCGGTAATCAAACAATGTGTTACCTTCCCTGTCAACTATGTAAACGCCGCTATAGCAGCCAATCCAATACCTGTTCTTGAAATCCTTGAAAATCTTTAATACCTTCTTGTCCTTGATATTTGTACAGATAGGGTGAAAAGAACCGTCGGCTTTGTCATAAGCAAAAACTCCCATACCTGTAGAAGACAGCAAACAGTCTCCGTCAGGTTGGATGGAACAGCCTGTTATGTCTGAGTTGCATGATTCTTCACCTACAAATCCCGATATATCATGAAAGGAATGCTCCCTGCTGTCGTATGAGTACAATGTGAAGTTTGAGCCACCGAAGGAAATCTCACCGTCAGGCAGTCTGAAGGCGTGATAGGTATCATTGCGCTTCATCTCGGGGAAATGGGCTTCGTCATAGTTTCTGAAACTGCATCCGTCAAAACGGCTTATTCCATAATGCGTTGCCAACCAAATAAAGCCATGCTGGTCCTCGACTATATCATGCACATTGTTACTTGCCAATCCGTCCCTTGTCGTATAATGCAAGACGTGACACTGGATTTCTCCATGAACCATTAATACATTAAAAATGTACAAAAACAATACAAATATGGAATATAAATATCTTTGCATCTATCAAACTCTTATTGTATAAACATTGACTCGTTGCACTTCGTCGATGTGGCTCACAAAAATAGAACAAAAAATGTAAATAACCAAACTTTAAGTAGTTAATGACCAATAGTTACATGACACGGAGCTTTTAATAGGCTGTTCATTATATTTATTTTGAAAGTTTTTCCTATTTTTGCCTCCGCAATAAAAAACAACGTTCAACGATACGAAGTGAGTTAATTCATACGATGACTAAAAAATCTGAAAGAAACAGTATTGCCAATATAAACGGCGTTATAAAAACAAATTCAAACTCAGGAAATTATTCCGAACTAAGCGACAAGGACTTTTTGTTCAAAGATGCACATTCCAAAACACGACGAATCATTACTACCATTGTCGGGTTTATCGCATCATTCATTGTAATGTCATATTTGCCATTTATTTTTCCGTTATTAATGGACGCTGATTTTATAATTGTAAGAATTGTTTCATTGTTCGGAGGAATGTTTGGTTTTATTTATTTGATAATTGGGAACAAGAGAGACAGATTTTCCCCTAATTGGAAAAACTATTTGATAGTCCCTGTATTGGGAACGATATTGTGCATATATGCTATGAACAGATTCTTTTCTCATGGTATTGAAATAATGATTACACCTAACGGGTTATTTCTGAACTCTGTTGTGTGCACTGTAATATATTACTATATTAAAGTCCTACACACAAACACTATGGCTTGGGTGGACGACCTCTTTTCCAATAATTCATACATAAACTTTACAACAAGAGTTATTGAAAAGCATATAAACACAGATAGAAATGCAAAATACTACAGATTCACCGTAATCAACAGCAAAATACAGAAACAGACATTCGAGATTAATGATTATATGGACGACGCTGAAGCTTTTTACAATAAACTTTATCCAGGTACGGTGATTATGCTAAAAATAAAACAAACAATAATAAACGACACAGAACCTTTGGTCAAGGAGTTTGTAAAATTAGATAGTTTCACGGGAATAACAGATGCAGAAGGACTACAAAATTTAGAGACCAAGAATGTTGAAGACGACCAAGAGATTGAAGATGACAATCTTGAGAAATGGGGATGCACATATATTATTGCTGCAGGAATGGCTTTTCTTTCTGCTATAATAAACAGAATCTTTTCGTCAAACGAGACGTGGTTCCAAAAACAATTCCATGAATGGAACTATGCGTACGCCATAATAGGTTTTGTAGTTGCTGCTATTTGGCTATGCATATCATTCATAAAACAAACGGCGAAGGGAAATCCTGAAAACACAAAAGTGCAGATATATCGCCTGCCTATGGATTATACCAGTGCGTGCGTATTAGTCTTTGCTGTTGGAGGAGTTATCATATGTCTTATTAGCGGTATAGTCAGTATTTTCGATTAAAGACAGAACTTGAACACACAAAAAAGGCGGGCTTCAAAAGAAACTCGCCTTTATATTTGTACCTGTCAAAGGACTGATTATGCGTTCTCGATTGCCTTCTTGATGTTAGCAAAGATAGAGTCGATAGAACCCATACCCTCGATAGATGCGTACTTACCCTCCTTGATGTAGAACTCCTTAAGTGGAAGAGTCTGACCGAAGTAAGTAGCAAGACGCTTCTTAGCTGTCTCAGCGTTATCATCAGAACGACCTGAAGTCTTACCTCTCTCGACGATTCTCTTGATTAGCTCGTCCTCCTCAACCTCAAGACCAACAACAACATTGATTTGAGTACCACGCTCCTTAAGCATCTCGTTTAGAGCCTCAGCCTGAGCGATTGTACGAGGGAAACCATCAAAGATAACACCGTTGATATCCTTGCCCTTGCTGTCAAGAGTTGAAGCAAGAATGTCGATGATTAGGCTGTCTGGAACCAACTGACCGTTGTCCATGTATTGCTTTGCTGTCTTACCAAGCTCTGTACCGTTAGCGATATTAGCTCTCAAAACATCACCTGTAGAGATGTGTGCAAGACCAAACTCTTTGATAATTAGCTCGCTCTGAGTTCCCTTACCAGAACCAGGAGCACCAAAAATTACTACGTTCTTCATTAGTTTCTTATTTAATATGTCGCAAAGGTAATACTTTTTTAATTAATAATGCACAATGCATAATGCATAATTGTTACCTGTTTACTTGTTTACCTGTTTACCTGGATAATAATTAATAATGCATAATTGTTCCGTGGAATGAATTCCACGGCTAGACAAGAGATGTCGCTACGCGACAACGGCGAGTTCAAGGCGTAGCCACGAAGTGGCTTATCCTATCTAGTCGTGGGGTTTTACCCCCCGGCATTATGAAACAAAGTTCGACGTAGTCAATATTTATATCGACGATGCGAAGCGAGTCAAACAACGTTCAACGACACGAAGTGAGTTAATTATGAATTGTATTCTGCATTGCCTTGACAAACTCGGACTCTTCTTTTACTGATTCAACATACTCGGCATAAAGCTCGGTCATCTCTGCCCACACATCCAGTGCGTCTTCCTCTCTGCCAAGTTTTAGCAATAGTGTTCCCTTGTACTCTAAGATTGGAGCATCGTCATAGGAAATGATTAGCGCATCGTCTAGCGTGTCGAGAACCTTGTCATCGTCAGCCCCCATCTCTTCGTAGGAATAGATTTTAGCGAGATTGAACAATACCGACGCATCGTTCACACCCTCGTTGCTTGACTCGAGAAGTTCATCTATCATTTTCTTGGCTTCGTCTTTTGTTATGCCTGTATTCACCTTACCCTCAAAAGTCAGTAATGCAAGAGTTGTCAAGGAACCGACATCACCCAGCTCCATAGACTTCTTGTAGCAGTCAATCATGGCCTCTTCACTTGCCCACTCGTATTTGCCTATATTCTTGAATATAAGTTCAGCAAGGAGTCTGTAGGCCTCTATCAGTGTGCTTTCCTTCACACCTTCCATAGCGACTAACTGCGAACACATCTTGAAGGCCTGGTCCTCGTCCTGTCCAAGTCCGAAACCACCATTGGCAAGACAGAATGCCATCATGCGTATAGCCTCTGGATTCTTTTGGCTCGAAGCCTTGAACAGGTTAGACAGTGCCTTGTCGTGGTCCTTGTTCATGTAGTAGTTAGCCAAGGCAAGATATACCTTACCCTTCTCGGCCTCAGAGAGTTCCCTGTACGACAAAGCCACCCTTGCAACAACCTCTAATACCTCGGCGGCATTCTTGTTCTGGTTTTCGTTGTAGGTGTCAATAACCTTCATCACGGCATCGAGATACCCAAGTTCAGAGACCTGCTTCAACGACTGGAACACAAGGTTTCCTGCCGTGTCGCTCGCTATCATTCTCTCTGCAATGTCCAATATAGTGTCTATGTTGTCATAGAACTCGTTTGCCTGGTAACAGTTAAGACTCAGCCTGTAGGCAGCGATTGCGAACTTCGTGTTCTTTGGAGTTCCGAACCCCTCCTCATAACACCTTCCAAGCAGGTAATAAAGTATGTGTTCATCAATAAACCTGTCCTCTTGGTTCTCATAGCTATTTGCTATGCGAAGAAGCTCAAAGACATAGTTCTTCTCTGCCTTTGTTTCTGCCTTGTCAAACAGAAGTTCCGCATACTTCACCAAAGCCATAGGATAGCCAGACAAAGCATACTTCTTTATTGTGCGCAATCCGTGAGCCTTCTCCTCGTCAGACTCACCGTCAAGTACCATGCTCTCTGACACGCGGATGATTGCATACACACAACCGTTCTTAACCGAGTGCTCATAGAACTCAGTAGCTTTCTCCTCGTCATTAGCCACCAATTCAAATAGACGAGCAACAACATACTGACAGAAGCCTTTCAATGGGTTCTGCTTGTTCTCCTTCTCGGTCTTGACGAAACCTGCGGAAGATATATTCTTGTCTGGTTCGCCATATTTCATGCAGAGGTCAAGAACCTTTTGATACTGCTTAGTCTCAATCAGTTCGTTTAGCCTTGCGAACTCTTTTGCATCAGACTCTCCCTCCTCTGTTGGATTTGTCAGCTTCACATATTCGCTTACCCCTGCAAACCAAGATTTGTTATCTAGTAACTGCATAATAATCAATGCATAATTAAGAATTCATAATGCATAATTATGAAATGTGAATTGTTTAGAAGTGTTTAAGCACCATGCAGCTTCTTGCTGGTATATATAGCTTCAGCCACTCCTTGCCCTCTGCTGTTCCGTTAGCATCGTACTGCGTGAAGTGCTCCTGAGTTGTATCTACTTGACCGAAGCCACCATATTCAGTGCTGTCCGAACATAGTACCATCTTGTATTTTCCTGCAGGTGCAAGAATTCCATAGTCGGTGAAACTCTTGTAAGGATGGAAGTTGAACACGAATATAAGGTCTGCCCTGCGGTATGCAAGAACTTGGTCGTCACTCTTATCCCACAGAACTTCGATGTCTGTTTGATTGAACTTCCTTATGCTCTTTACGACCTCCAGCATCGCTTTATCCCAATCGCCAAGATATTTGTATTTCAAGTCCGTATCATCCACCAAATGCCATTGACGACGGGCATACTTATAGCTCCATCCGTTACCCTCACGAGGGAAGTCAATCCATTCTGGGTGGCCGAACTCGTTGCCCATAAAGTTAAGATATCCGCCGTTTATAGATGACACTGTAATCAATCGTATCATCTTGTGCAGAGCAATGGCGCGGTCCACCATGTATGAGCTGTCAAAGAGTCTGCTCATGTGCCAGTACATATCTGCGTCGGCAAGTCTGAACATCAGTGTCTTGTCGCCCACAAGTGCCTGGTCATGGCTCTCCGCATAGTTGATTGTCTTTTCGTCAGCTCGGTGGTTTGTGAGGGTCCATAGTATATGACCCGGTTTCCACTCCTCGTCCTTGACTTCCTTAATCATCTTAATCCAGAAGTCAGGAATGCCCATCGCAAGTCGATAGTCAAATCCCATACCTCCGTCCTCTATCTTGGATGCCACACCCGGCATACCGCTCACCTCCTCAGCAATAGTTATTGCATCGGGATGAACTTCGTGTATAAGCTTGTTTGCAAGTGTCAGGTAGCAGATTGCATCTCCGTCTTGATTACCATTGAAGTAGTTGTCATAGCTGCCAAACACATTGCCAAGTGCGTGGTCAAGGAACAGCATAGAGCTCACTCCATCGAACCTGAAGCCATCGAACTTGAACTCGTCAAGCCAGTACTTGCAGTTGCTCAATAGGAAGTGCATAACCTCGTTCTTGCCATAGTTGTAGCATAGAGAGTCCCACTGATTATGTTCCCTGCGCCAACCGTCATGAAAGTACTGGTAAGGTGTACCATCAAAGAGTCCAAGACCCTCGACCTGATTCTTAACTGCATGAGAATGAACGATATCCATTATTACCGCCATACCCATCTCGTGTGCCTCGTCTATCAGCTGCTTAAGTTCATCGGGAGTTCCAAATCGTGAAGAAGGAGCAAATAGAGAAGACACATGATAACCGAAAGAACCATAGTAAGGATGCTCTTGTATCGCCATAATCTGCACACAGTTGTATCCGTCCGCCTTGATTCTTGGCAGCATCTTTTCCCTGAACTCGTTGTACGAAGTGACCTTCTCCTCCTCACCACTCATACCTATATGGCATTCATATATAAGCAATGGAGAGGTGTCGGGCTTGAATTTCTTGACCTTGAACTTATACGGATTTTCTGGCGCCCATACTTGAGCAGAGAATATCTTTGTATCCTCGTCCTGCACTACCCTTCTGCAGTAGGCCGGTATTCTCTCACCTTCGCCACCTTCCCATTTAATCTTTAGCTTGTATAGGTCTCCGTGTTTCATGGCCTTTTCAGGAAAGACACCTTCCCATACACCGTTGCCTTGCTTGGTCAGTGCATATTTCTCGCTCTCCTTCCACTTGTTGAAATCTCCTATTATATATAAATGTGTAGCATTTGGAGCCCACTCACGGAACACCCACTTCTTTGCCTGCTTGTGAAGGCCGAAGTAAAGGTAGCCAGTAGCAAAGTCGGACAATGTGCCTGACTCCTTTGTTAGCTCCCTTTCCTTGTTCTGTGCGAATTTATATCTGCCCACCAAAGCCTGTTCGTATGGCTTTAGACACGGGTCGTTTGAGATTAGTCTTAACATATCCATATATTTTTCCTCCTCGAATAAAATTTATTTTTTAGCAAATATATATGGGAAATTTTGAAAATGCAAGTGAAATGAGAACAAAATTCAACCCCAATCTTTTTATAACGAAAAGAAAGATGTCCAAAACCATCTGATCTAAAAGATCGACAAATTGCATTCGACAATTCACATCTTAATCAGATCAAAGAAAACCGACAAAAGGAATTTCTATATGAAAAACAAAAGAAAAGAGAAAAAGCAATCTACAGTTTCTTCGGCAAACGCACATAAAGACTAAATACTGACGCAGTTATATATACCATGGCATTTTTCAGAAGGAAATACATTAAGCAAACGCTTTACAAAGTTTCTACGATCATCACGCAAAACAAATTCATCAGCAAGTTGATAGGCGTAAATAAAAAAACAAGGGTAGCGATGTCATTGCACCACACCCTTGCCTATACTCTCTCTCTAAACTATTAATTGTGCATTATCTGCTCGTATTTGTCCCTTGCTTTCTGACACTTAGGCATTGCGTTTAGCAGCACCTTTGCACGGCCGAACTTCGGATTGATGGCAACCACCTTTTGGAAGTACTGTTGGGCTGTTCCATATTCCCTGCAGAACAGGTAGTATAGTGCGATGTCGTAGTTCAAGGCGCAAGTCACTTCGTCATTAACCCTTGCCTTCTTGTCTGTAAGGTTTGAATTTTTCAACTCGTTCTCGAAAACATCAACGATACCGGCGCAGGCATCCACGAACGGCTGAGTGTTCCAGTCACTGTTTTCCACGTGAGCAAATGCGTTCATCATCTTATCTACAGCTGCATTTATTTCGGTGTAGTCGTACTTATTTTTCTTTGTAGATTTGATTTTATAGCAGTGGTACTTGGAAACACCTCCAAAGATAATGTAACCGTCACCGACCAACTCTGCAGACACGGAATTTGCGGCTGGCACCAAATGAGACAAGTTAATCGAATTAAGCTTGACCTTCAAGCTGTCCTCCGCCTGATTAGGATTGGGATACCAGGCACTTTCTATCTTGGCTTTTTTTGAGAAGGACTCCTCGTGGACAACCTTGCCGTCAACAGTCAAAGTGAAGTCGCAGGAAACGGTCTTGTTGCAGACTGCCCTATAGTTTTCTCCGACTTTTACAACCGTCTTCTTGTCCTTGCCACCAATCTCCACACCTTTGATTTTTATACCATTTTCGTGTGTCTTTATGACCTTTGTTTCTATATTGCTTAGCAGTTCGATGGGCTCATCTACCCTTACATTCTCGAAGGAAGCAACAATATCAGCATTCGCTGCGTCATTGACATACTTGAATTTCTTAGCCTTCAAGTCGAATCCATAGAACGGACTGCCCTGTCTTGGCTTTTGGCCGTCAACAGTTATGGCATAAGTTTTCACTCCCACCTCCATAGGGATTTCTGGGTAAGCTGTTGCCACATACCAACCCAAACTCTCCCTGTCACTGTATTGTGCGAAAGATGCTGCTGAAAAAAAAAGAAGCACCAAAGTTTGAAAAATTCTCATATCTTATATTGTTTTCGTTAAACCTATGGTGCAAAAGTAAAACATTTACGGGGAAATTTTGCCTGTTCACACCGACAAACCGCCATTTTTTAGATTTTTTTAACAAACGGAATTATGAAACGAAGTTCTACGACACGAAGTGAGTTAATTATGAATTATTCCGTTGCGTCCTTGACAATTCCCTGACACAACCAACGAGCCAAAGCCTCACGGTTATCCTTCTTAACAAATCTCTGCTGGTCCTGAGAGTTCTGTATATTTCCCAATTCAAGGAATAGCGAAGGCACATTAGTATTGTTCAAGACATACAAGTCACGTGATGCCACAGTACCCTCGTAGCCGCGTGTAGGTTGATGGGTGTCGTACTTCTTCTTGAATACCTTCTGCACATTCTTGGCAAGTTGCTTGCCCTTGGAACTACCTTTTTTGTGGTAGAAGAACACGTCAATTCTCTTGTCAGTGGAACGAGAGTCAAGATGAATGAACACCGCCCTCTGATACTTCGCCTTGCAGGATTTAGAGAGCGAGTTGATAGTCTCGGCTCTCTGCTTTAATCGGGAAAGTTGGTCAAGCGGAATTTTCTTTCCCATACAAGTCTCTGTCTTACTGCCTTTTAGGAATGCATCGTCACGAATACCGTCATTCTTGTCCTGTATGATGAAATGCACGGTCGCACCGCACATCATGAGCTGACGACCAAGACGCAGAATGACATCGTAAGCATACTCATCCTCGTGCATCTCGTGAAGACCTACAGTACCGATAGCACCGGGGTCAGGACCTCCGTGACCACTAACAAGATAGAAAACGCAGCTGTCAAGTTCGTGCGAAGTAATCTTGACCTTCTCGTATGCAGAACCAAGAAGCGGCTCGGTGACCTCATCCTTCTGTTTCTTCTTTACTTCTTTTTTTGTCTCGTCTGGAACATAGAGCGACGAGTCCGGCAGAAAATAAGACACACCTGTGAGCAGTCCTCCGTTCTTGTCGAAGCGACCGCTATTTATCTCAGCGAACTGGTCTCTTAGTCCTCTTGTATTCAATCCCACACGGTTATAGAAAGCCCAAAGACCTTCACCTTCGAGCGGAGTTACTTTCGTAAGTTTCTTCTTGTCAACAGGTTTAGGTGGTTGTGGGACTGACTCGTTAACAGTCTCCTTGACCTCGCACTTCTCTGGAATTTTATAATATACGCCTGTCAATAGACCGCCATCCTTGCTGAACTTACCTTGATTTATGGCATAGAACTCTTCCCTTAATTCCTTGGTGTCTAAACCATTACGGATATAGAAAGCCCACAAGCCCTCGCCCTCAAGCGGAGTAACCTTCTCGATGGCAAACACACACACACAATTCAAAATGCATAATGCAAAAAATTTTACAATGCAAAATGCAAAATCCAAAATTTTTAAGTGCGAATTATTTGGGAAGTTCGTCGTCAATTATGAATTATGAATTAAATGAGTATTTCCCCGCTACCGTGACAGCGGTTTCCAAACTTGTCGTAGATAACACCGAACTGACCTGCAGCGATGCCCTGAATAGGAGTTTCACTCTCGACAACAATTCTGCCGTTATCGTCCAAGGACAAGGAACCCTTTGACATTAGTTCCGTGTGGCGAATCTTGAACATCACATCGTACTTCTCTCCTGCCATCCAAGGATGCTGGTTCAATGTCAGATGGTTGAAGTTTGCAAGTGTGAACGAGTTGCCGAAGATACCACCCTTAATGTCTGACTTCGAGGCATATACGATGTTATTCTCTATATCTTTCTCTACAACGAACCAAGGTCCACCACTCAGTCCAAGACCTTTGCGCTGACCAATAGTGTGATACCAGAAACCTTTGTGTTTGCCTAGAATCTTGCCTGTCTCCTTCTCTACGATTTTACCCTCTTTTTCTCCGATAATATGCTTCAGAAAGTCGTTGTACTTGAACTTGCCAAGAAAGCATATACCTTGGGAATCCTTTCTTGTGGCAGATGGCAGACGAGCCTCTTTTGCTATTCTGCGGACTTCTTCCTTCATCATCGAACCGATTGGAAAGATTGACTTAGCAAGCTGAGTCTGAGAAAGTTGAGCAAGAAAATCAGTCTGGTCCTTGACAGGGTCTGGAGCGGTGCAAAGCCAAGTCCTACCCTCTTCATCCTTTTCAGTTCGTGCATAGTGCCCCGTAGCGGTGATGTCATAGTTATGTCCGACCTTAGTCTCGAACATACCGAACTTGATGAACTTGTTGCACATGACATCGGGATTAGGAGTAAGTCCCTGCATAACCTTCTCTTTGGCATAGCCCACAACCTTGTTCCAATACTCGGCATGGAGGTTGACAATATCAAACTCCAATCCGTACTTCTTTGCAATCATCTGAGAGATTTCGATGTCGTCATCCATCGAACAGTCGCTCAAACCGTCGCAGCCACCACCAATTTGGATATAGAAAAGGTCGGGCTTCAACCCCATCTCGCACATTTGATGCACAACGACAGAGCTGTCCACTCCACCACTTATTAGACAACAGTACTGCATGTTCTTTGTTTTTATCTTGCAAAGATAATAAAAAAATGTAGAATACAAACAAAGTAAACAAGTAAACAAAGTAAACAGGTAAATCCGTGGTAAATGATAAACAGGTAAACACAAAAAATGCATAACTCATAACGTTAATTATGAATTATGCATTATGCATTATGAATTGAAACTAGGCCTTAACAACCTTTACATTAACCTTATAGTCGTCAAAGTCAAGTTCAGTTGCACCGCTTATTGAATCGACAAGTTTCACCTCGTTGGCAAGAACCTGAGAAGCGATATACTGTGCGAAATGCTCGACTGCAACATTAACCTCAGCCTTCTTCTCAATCTCGACAAGGATTTTGTCGGTAATCTCGAATCCCGAAGACTTACGGATATTCTGAATACGATTGACGAACTCACGGGCAATACCCTCTTCCTTCAACTCGTCAGTGATAGTAACATCAAGGGCGATAGTAATCTGTCCGTTGTTTGCAACCAACCATCCTGGAATATCCTCCGAAAGAATCTCTACATCGCTCTTCTCGACCAACACTGAAGCGCCAGCAACATCAAGTGAATACTGACCGTTCTTCTCAAGTTCAGCAATCTGCTCCTGAGAGAACTCAGTCAACATCTGAGCTACAGCCTTCATATTCTTACCGCACTTAGGTCCAAGTTTCTTGAAGTCAGGCTTAATTCTCTTGACAAGGATACCCGAAGCATCAGTTACAAAGTTGATAGCCTTGACATTTACCTCGTTCATAATCAAGTCCTTGACTGCCTCGATATTCTCCTGCTCGTTAGCAGCAAGAATAGGAACCATAATCTGAGTAAGCGGCTGACGAACCTTGATGTTCTCCTTCTTACGAAGAGCAAGTGTCATTGAAGAGATGTCCTGTGCAAGCTGCATTCTCTCCTCAAGAGTCTTGTTGATTAACTTGTCATCAGCAGTTGGGAATGTAGCCAAGTGAACACTCTCGCACTTGTCCTTTCCTGTAGCAGCGTTCAAGTCAAGGAACACTCTATCAGCATAGAATGGAGATATTGGAGCCATCAATCTTGACACAGTCTCGAGACAAGTATAAAGTGTCTGATAAGCAGAAAGTTTGTCCTTAGTCATCTCTCCACCCCAGAATCTCTTACGGCAAAGACGAACATACCAGTTAGACAAGTTATCGCAAACGAATGTAGAGATAGCACGACCTGCCTTAGTTGGCTCATAGTCAGAGTATGCCGCATCCACATCCTTAACCAAAGTATTTAGTAGAGAGATAATCCAACGGTCAATCTCCTGACGCTCGTTCATTGGCACCTCTGCCTGTGAGTAGTCGAAACCATCTACATTAGCATATAGAGCGAAGAACGAGTAGGTATTATATAGTGTACCGAAGAATTTTCTTCTAACCTCGTCAACACCCTCCTCATCGAATCTTAGGTTATCCCAAGGCGATGCGTTAGTAATCATGTACCAACGAAGCGGGTCTGAACCGTACTTCTCTATAGCGCCGAATGGGTCAACAGCATTACCAAGACGCTTAGACATCTTGTTACCGTTCTTGTCCAACACAAGTCCGTTAGAGATAACAGCCTTGAATGCCACACTATCCTTAACCATTGTAGAAATTGCGTGAAGAGTAAAGAACCAACCACGAGTCTGGTCAACACCCTCAGCAATAAAGTTAGCAGGATAGAACTCACCGTTATCAACAACATCCTTGTTCTCGAATGGATAGTGCATCTGTGCGAAAGGCATAGCACCCGAATCAAACCACACGTCAATTAGGTCAGTCTCTCTCTTCATTGGCTTACCGCTTTCGCTGACAAGAATGATATTGTCAACGTATGGACGGTGAAGGTCA
This sequence comes from Paludibacteraceae bacterium, assembly GCA_045641625.1. Taxonomy (GTDB): domain Bacteria; phylum Bacteroidota; class Bacteroidia; order Bacteroidales; family Paludibacteraceae; genus UBA1723. The sequence continues at coordinate 2,280 of JAZUHH010000012.1, read as the reverse complement.
ATATTCTTAGGGTCATAGTTCTCCTTTGAATAGTCACCAACCTTGAAGTTAGGCCAAGGATTAGACTTCATGAAACCTGCCTTGACAGACTTCTCGATTTCAGCCATCAACTCTTCAAGCGAGCCGATACACTTCTCCTCAGCACCATCCTCAGTTCTCCAAATAGGAAGAGGAGTACCCCAATATCTTGAACGAGACAAGTTCCAGTCGTTCAAGTTCTCAAGCCACTTGCCGAAACGACCCGTACCTGTTGATTCAGGCTTCCAAAGGATAGTCTTGTTAAGCTCTATCATTCTCTCTCTTGCAGCAGTTGACTTGATGAACCAGCTGTCAAGTGGATAGTAAAGGACAGGCTTGTCTGTTCTCCAACAGTGAGGATAATTGTGGACATGCTTCTCAATCTTGAATGCCTTGTTTGTAGCCTTCATAAGCATACATATAGCAACATCAAGAGACTCGTCCTTATCAGTCAAGTTCTTGTCGTAAGCGTTCTTCACGAAACGACCTTCGAACTGCTTGTACTCATCTATATTTATATGTGTCTTGACATACTCGTCGTCAAGGTCAGCAAGAAGATAGAACTTACCTGTCAAGTCAACTGATGGACGAAGGTTTCCGTTCTTGTCAACCAGCTGAAGTGGAGGGATACCAGCAGCCTTAGCCACCTTAGCATCATCAGCACCGAAAGTAGGAGCTATATGAACGATACCTGTACCATCCTCTGTAGTTACATAGTCACCAGGGATTACACGGAAAGCCTGGTCAGCGTTCTCTGGAGCAATCCAAGGAAGAAGCTGCTCATACTTCATACCAACAAGGTCAGTACCCTTGTACTCGGCAATAACCTTGAATGGAACAAGCTTGTCTCCTGCCTTATAATCCTCGAAAGCAACCTCTGCAGCCTTAGGATTGAAGTGAGCGTTAAGCAACGCCTTTGCACAAACGTATGTTGCAGGCTCACCTGTATAAGGGTTGAAACTCTGTACAGCAACATACTCAATCTTTGGACCGACACAAAGAGCTGTATTTGAAGAAAGAGTCCAAGGAGTAGTTGTCCAAGCCAAGAAGTAAGGAGTTCCGTGCTGAGTCATCTCAGGCTTAGGATCTAACATCTTGAACTGAGCAACCACAGTAGTGTCCTTAACATCACGGTAGCAGCCTGGCTGGTTCAACTCGTGAGAAGAAAGACCTGTTCCTGCAGCAGGAGAATATGGCTGAATTGTGTATCCTTTGTAAAGGTAGCCCTTCTTGTAAAGATCCTTCAAAAGATACCAAAGAGTCTCGATATACTTGTTGTCGTAAGTGATGTATGGATTCTCAAGGTCAACCCAATAACCCATCTTGTGAGTAAGGTCTGTCCACTCCTTTGTGAACTTCATCACATTTGTACGGCAGGCATTGTTATAGTCATCTACTGAGATCTTCTTACCAATATCTTCCTTTGTGATACCTAGCTCCTTCTCAACACCAAGTTCGACAGGAAGTCCGTGAGTATCCCATCCAGCTTTACGCTTAACATGGAATCCCTTCATGGTCTTGTATCTGCAGAAAATATCCTTAATCGAACGAGCCATTACATGGTGAATACCAGGCATACCATTGGCTGAAGGTGGACCTTCAAAAAACACGAATGTTGGATTACCCTCTCTTTCAGAGATACTCTTATGGAAAAGGTCTTTTGCATCCCAATCCTTCAAAACCTCCTTATTAACGTCTGAAAGGTTAAAATTCGAATACTCAGCAAATTTCTTACCCATTATGTATAATGTATTGTTTCTTATTATCTTAATAGAATGAACAAATGAAAAATATGCACTCGGCACAATTTCGGGCAAAGTTACAAAAAATATTTATGTCTAGAGAAAAAGAACATAACAATTTTCATTTTGCAAAACGTCTAAATTCCTTCTATTTCAAAGAAATCAACTTATCCAAACTCAAGATGTACAGTCTTCCAAAGGAATTCCAACATTTCGGAATATCTTAGAATTAAGGAATGGAACTATTTGTATTTGTCGGAACCGAACGAGTTCGCTTTTGATCGAAGAAGCAAAGAATGTCTTACTACAAAAAAAGAGGAACTCCCTTTCAAGAGTTCCTCTTAATTATATGAAGATTCGAAACTATCTTCTCATCAACGTAAAGTGACCAGTGTAAACCTTGTCGATCTCTCGGATCACAACCTCGTACCAGTAGTCTGTACTTGGAAGGTCGTTTCCGTTGTAGGTACCGTCCCAGCCGTCGTCAGCACCCTTGTACTTGGCGATGACCTTGCCCCAG
>JAZUHH010000011.1:0-7424 GCA_045641625.1 Paludibacteraceae bacterium | reverse complement strand
TCCAGCAGCGAGGTCCCACCTCTTCCCATTCCGAACAGAGAAGTTAAGCTCGCTAACGCCGATGGTACTGAGTTTTCGGGAGAGTAGGTAGTCGCCGTCTTGAGAGAGTGGATGTGTTTATGTCCACTCTCCTTTTTTTGTGGGTGTTTAGATCCTATTGTCATTTATATAATGATTTTCCTCAAAGTTATATTGAGTAAATGATTATATTTCTATTATGATATTGTTGTTAGATTTTGTGTTTTTAGACATTTTTTTTGAAAATCTTTTGTTTTAATCAAATTTTAGTTATAGATTTGCTTACTCTTATTTGTCTAATTGTGTAAAATTAGCTTTTCTGATTTGTAATAAGCTGATTTTTAATGCATTAGATTAGTACGTATTAAAAAGAATTAATAGGGTAATTTAAATAGTATGAAAACACGTCGATTTTTAGCAAAGTGGTTTTTAGGTCTTGGCCTTTTAGGTTCAAGTTCTTCTGCTTATGCTCAAATGATTCTGGTTTCTTCTACAAATTTTGAGGTAACAGGTAAAGAAGATGCCTATTACTCTTCAATAGATGAGCTTTTTACTCTTGGAGAGTTTGGTGGTATTATTCAGCCGGTCATTAAGCCAGGTGCAGGATATGATATTCCTGAAAGTACTGCTTCTCAGATTGGTTTAGAGGACGGAAAGTACATCGAGAAAGAAGCGTTTAGTAAGTTTCTTCAAGGAAAGAATTATGCATTGGTTAATAATCCAATCAAGTTGGATTCTAACCGTTTGTATGATAATAAGGAAGCTTATTGGGGTGCTACATTCTCTCTAGGCGAGAAATCATTTACAGGTAATGCTGGACAGGAATTGATGTCATATACTGTTAAGGGTCTAAAAAGTACAGGTCTCTATAACATAGAGATCGAGTATTGCAATCCCCATAGCAAAGACTATTTGAATACTAATAGTGACGTTAATCCTTTGTCTAAAGCTAAGAAAGGTCCTTATATCTCTAGTGGTTACAATGCTGCTATTAAATTAGGTGTAAATACAACTGGAGGATCTTATATAGGATCTCCTGGTTCAGTTGCTGGAGCTTGTACAACTCAGGTAATCAAGTTTACTCAGGCGAACAGTGATTTAGGTGCCTTGGCAGACGGAGTGTTGAATATGCACATTTATGCTAATCAGTATAATGCTTGGGAAGCTATTACAATTAAAAGTATTAAGGTTTATGCAGAGGTAGAGGCAAAAATCATAGGTTCAAACCAAGTTTGTGCAGGAGGAGAATCAACTGTTCTTTCTCTTAGTGCATCTTATTTGAATTGTAAAATCCAGTGGTACAGAGATAATTCTCCTATTCCTGGAGCTAACGGATCTACTTATCTTCATGAGAGTGGTTCTACTGAAAAGAAATATACCTATAAGGCAAAAATCACAACATCTGACGGAGATTCGTTTGAAACAGCTCCATTTATAATGGAAGATGTTGCTTGTTGTGTAGATGATGACGGTGCTCCTATGTCAAGAAAGTTGATTTGGCAGGATGACTTCGGTACATTTACTAGCAAAGGAAACTACTGGGTTTGGGATTACCAAGATATCAATGAGCCTAAAAAGATTCAAAAGAAGACAACTGCCGCTAAGGGTTGGGGGTATGAGTTGGACTATACAATTCCTGGAGCCAAATTCTGGGATGGTGTGACTGGTGATATTGATGACGGCCAGTATATCGTTGCTGGTAATATTACTTGTCAGTGGGATGACCTTTCTGGCGGAGATGGAACTCAATGGGGTTGGCCAGCACAGTCATTTAATGGAACTAACCCAGGAAAGAATGGTTGGAAGTTCGTTCCTGATCATACTTACCAAGGTTCAGCGTGGGGTGGTATGCTTTATTTGAACTGTGGAAATAAACCTGGAGAAACTATTTATTCTCAAACTATTAAAAAACTTTGCGATAAAGATTTAACTGTTAAATGTTTTATCAACAACTTCTCTAATTCAGAAGAACCAGTTCGATTGAAGATTCGATTGACTGATATTAATAGTGGTAATGTTGAAGAGTCTCGTGAGGTTGAGCGTTATGCAAAACCAAGTTCAGGTGTGGGTTGGGAAGAAGTTTCTGTTGGAATTAAGTTAACAGGAGCAGAGCCTTCTATTAAATTCGAAATTATTTCTATGCAAGGTAATGATGGATCTGATAATCCTAAGTCTGGAGCGAATAGAGACGGTAATGACCTTGTCCTAGATGATATTCAGATTTATGCTTGTGCCTCTCCAAGTGTTCAGCTTTATTTCAACGATAAGACTCATGTCGAGGATACTGTTTCTTGTAAGGGAGACGACGTAGATTTGTTCGTTGAGGTTACAAAGATGATCGAGAATTACTATGGTGCTAATGCTCGCTATTTGTATCAGTGGAACAAAGATCCAGAAGATAAGAAGAATTGGAAGAACATTGGTACTATAACTAATGAGCCAAAGGCTGTAGATATGTCAAAGATCTTCGCCGAGTTCAATCCTGGAGATAAGATTTATTTCCGTGTTGTCCTTGGTCATAAGGAGACTTTGGAGCAGACAACTTACTTCAACCCTGATGAGGCATGTGCTTCTTACACTGTTTCATTACCTATTGAAGCTACTGTTGATTGTCCTACTTGTACAGATCCTAAGGATGATATAAAGATTATCAGTAAGGATGGTAAGGAAATTGCAAAGACAAAGGGTAAGACTACTTATTCTTTGTGTAAAGGTGAGTCTTTGACATTGTCTCAGAAAGCAGATATTACCCCTGCTAAAGATGATTGGTCATCAGATGATTTTGCCGGATATGCAATGGGATGGTTCAAAGAAAAACAGGGTAAGCCAGCTTCGATAGTTCTTAACGATGTTATTGAAGATAAAAAGGTAGCTTATGATGAGTCAATGGCAGGAAAGAAGGAGATGTATATCCTTTATGCTGTTGATGCAAACTATCCTGATGGAATATGTTTTACAGCTGATACAGTATATGTTCAGCATGAGGAAGTGCCAGAAAAGACCCTAACCGACCCAGACCCATTCTGCGAGGGCAACGGTGCAGGCAAGGTAGTTTCCACAATCAGCGGCTACAAGATCCACTGGTTCGAGGACGCCGACACGCTAAAGAGCCTCAAGGCTGACGTTCCCGGCTCATGGTTCGAGGGCAAGGAGGGCAGCGATGAGCCATACGTGTACTACTACTACCTGGAGGACACGAAGTCGCACTGCAAGGGCGATGTGAACAAGTTCGAGGTTGACGTTCGCGAGATACCTGAGGCTCCGAACGACACAGTCATCAACATGGTTGTCACAGGAAAGAAGGAGCAGCTCGAGGAGTGGGAAGTTCCAGAGGACCTTACACAGCTGTTCTACGACAGCAAGACAAGCAAAAGCGGATCGGAGACATACCCGCTGATAGACAGGACCAAGGAGGGAACTGTCATAGTTTACAGGACATTCAAGAGCAAGGGCGGCTGCGAGAGCGAGATGGCTGAGGTCAAGATCGAGATATCGGCAGCACCGGACCCTAACGTGAAGCCGTACGACGTATGCGAGGGCAAGGACGTTGACGCCGCAACGATAGAGAGCCTTGTCGAGAAGACCAAGGACTTCGAGCTTGTATGGTACACGGACAAGGATGCGGACAAGGAGGACTTCTCTACAACAGTCCCTTCGCTTGCGGGCGCTACAGTCGGAGTCCACAAGATATATGTTGCCAACAGAGGTGTCAACGAGCCGCATCCGATCAGCGAGAAGTCTGAGATAACAATAACATGCTGGGGAGTTAAGTCTCCGGTAGTCAAGCCGCTCCAGTACTGTGCCGAGGACGAGGCTTCGGAGCTTGAGTTCACAAAGGTTACTGACGAGAGGAACTACTATGACGCCAACGGCTTCATCTGGAGCTCGGGAGAGATAGACCTTTCTCCAAACCGCGCCCCTACACCGGACACAAAGACACTGGTCGAGGGAAAGACAACAGTTTCCTACGACGTAAGGCAGACGTTGGAGCTCAAGTACAGCAAGGATGTCTGCGAGGGAGAGAAGTCCAAGCTTGACATCACCATCACAAGAGTCCTTGCGCCGGACGGAGAGCTTAACGTAAGCTACGTGAAGTCGGAGGGAGAGGCTCTTGGCAAGTTCACCCAGAACCTTGTGGAGAAGAACCCTAACGTAGTAAAGTCCAAGGCAGGCCACACTCTTCTATGGTCTGCGGAGAAGGACGGAACACCGAAGGCAGCAGTCCCTACACCGCTTTACAAGGCAGGCAGCGACAAGCCTGTAGAGACTGAGTCGTACTGGGCAAGATGGCAGGACGACGCTAGCGGATGTATGAGCGAGCCTACGGAGATAGTTGTCACAATCACATCCACACCAAGTCCGAAGGCGGCAATCCTGTCATACTGCGAGGGCGAGGACCCTACAGCGGCCGAGCTTGCGGCATCGACAGAGGTGAACACTACAAACCTTCCGAACCCGGGTGACTTCCACCTTTACTGGTTCAGGCCTGAGGACAAGGCGGATGCCGAGGCTGCGTACAAGCAGACACCGTTCGTGGCTCCTGGAGCCGCCGACATGGCATTGGACCCTGTAACATACAACTTCCCTGCCAATTCGACAGAGACAGTGCACAAGGTTACATACTATGTTGTACAGAGCGACGGATCGACAACATCACCGGCAAGCGAGATCACCTTGGTGTTCTACGCGAAGCCAAGGCTTGCTATCACAAACCCTAAGCCTGTCTGCGAGGAGACTGTCGATTTGACATCCAAGGAGTGCTGGATAGTTGAGAACGGAGTCAAGCTAGACGTGGAGGCATACGCCAGCACAGACGGCTCGATGACCAGCAACCTTGCAAAGAACATCGACAAGAGCGACAGATATACAGTACAGGGATCGTTCAAGGTCCCTAACGCGACAAAGACAGGCACAGGCGAGGGCGAGTGTGTGGCTGACCCTATCGACCTTGAGATCGACGTGCAGAAGCTCAAGATAGATTTCGACGCTCCTGAATCGACATGTCCTAACACTTCGGTGGACATTAAGGTCACACCGAACTACGAGTACAACCCTAATGCGGTGAACTACACTGACGGAACACCGGTTGACCACAGCATTTCGATCTCGTACAAGGACAACGAGGGCTCCAAGCCTGCGGTTGCCGGAACAAAGGACACTGAGACAACGCTGACATCCAACGTGTTCCCTGGCAAGGCCAAGGACAAGTACACATGGACAGCCACTGTCAAGGCCGGAGTCTGCGAGAAGGAGGTGTCCGGTGTCGTTGAGATCGGCGACGGTCCGATCGAGGGCAACGCCCTATATACAGAGGCTGACAACGCTGACCTTGAGGAGGGACGACTAGTTGCGTTCAAGGCAAAGAACAAGATCAACACTTGCGGCGGAGACCTTATAATCGACCTTGGCGACCTTAAGAGGACAAAGGACGACTTCGAGTGGTATGACAACGACGGCTATTCGGGAACAAAGCTTGGTTCGGGCAAGTCATACAAGTACACAAGCGACCAGCCGGGCAAGATATATGTCAGATACACGAACACTTGCTACGCATACGCGGTCATCGACGTGAACCCTATTCCGGTCAAGATCAAGACTGAGGGTGACGGCGCCAAGTGGTTCTGCGAGGGCGAGTCATACTTGAAGGAGATGGAGGTCGAGTGCCCTGAGGTGCCTCAGACTTCATGGTACAAGGACGGCGTGAAGACAGACAACCTAACGTTGAAGCTTGACTTCAAGTCTCTTGACAAGGACGCTCACGAGGGCATCTACAAGTTCAAGGCGGAGAAGTACGGATGCAGGGACTCTGTTGACGCAGTGGTTGACCTTGAGGTCAGAAAGTACGTGAGGTTCGAGGCTGACGACTTCGACAGGCCTTACACAAAGAGGACGGGAGACACCACATACATCGTCACAGCCGGCGACGCGGTCAAGATCCCTCTCTCTTACACATACCCTACGGGCGGAGCTGACGTTGACGTGACATGGAACGACGACAAACCTACAGGCACAGGCACTGCTACGGAGTACAGCATCGCCTCTGTCAACGAGAACCACCACATCCACATCGTGGCTGGCGGAGACAAGTACTGCGAGACAGACTTGAACGTGCAGGTGTTGAGGGACGCGAAGCTTACGCTTGAGACTGAGCTTGACGAGAAGATGTGCTTGAGGGACGAGAAGAAGCTTACTATCGACACAGTCGGAACAGGAGCGTTCGTATATCCTGACTCGATGAAGCTAGAGATCAAGGCGCTTGACGAGGTTACAGGCGAGGAGACGGTTGTCAAGAACCCTACGCCTCTCGCTACCGGACTTCTTGAGAAGATCGTGAGTCCAAGGCACACTACGACATACACAACTACATTCAGCTACAGGGGACAGACTCCTATAGTCAAGATCAACAAGATAGTTGTTTTCAACTTCCAGGTCAAGACCCTTCCTCTGAAGACTTGCGAGGGCAGCGACATCCCTGTAGTCCTTACGGCGGTGCCTGAGCCTGCCGAGTCGCAGTTGAGGTGGTACGACTCCGACGAGGACAACCAGCCTGACAAGAGCAATGTCCTTGGCGAGACACAGGTTACAGTGACCCCTAAGTTCGAGGGTGCGGAGAAGGCCACAAGCTCCATCCACCGCTACTTCGTGCTTGCATACAACAGCGACGTTACATGCGAGAGCTTCTTCCCGCTTGACGTCACAGTATATCGTCCGCTTGACGGAGAGTTGAGGGACACAGTCGTATGTTCGGGCAAGCCTGTGAGACTTGACGCGGGAAGCTTCAACGCGACAAAGTACGTGTGGACTTCGTCCGCAAGCTCTAAGGAGACTTACGGAAGATACAAGAACGACCTTCCTGAGGACAACACGACATACACGGTGTCGATGACAAGAGGAGCCTGCGAGAAGGAGGTTTCCGCTACTGTTACGGTGAAGAGCCTTCCTAGAGTTGCCTCGATCGACTCTGTAAGCTACTGGGAGAGGAACATCGTTGTTGACGAGAGCACGGGAACAGCTCCATACTACTTCAGCGTGGACGGCGGCGAGCTATCGACAAACACACTGATCCAGGACCTTCTTCCAAACAGCCACGTTGTGGAGATCGTTGACGAGAACGGATGTACGTCGAAGGACACATTCTTCGTGACTCCTCCTAAGTTGACCTTCCCTGTTGTCCACACGCCTAACGGAGACGCGGACAACGACGTATGGTCACCGGTTGGAATCCAGCAGATCTACCCTAACGCGGAGATCACGATCTTCGACCGCTGGGGCAAGGTCATCGCCAAGTACAAGGGTGCTGACGACGGCTGGGACGGTACCTACAACGGAAACGACCTTCCAAGTACAGACTACTGGTACGAGGTTGTGATCCGAGAGATCGACAAGGTTTACACTGGTCACTTTAC
>JAZUHH010000010.1:0-2309 GCA_045641625.1 Paludibacteraceae bacterium | reverse complement strand
TGATAGATTAAAATGCGTTGATAAACTTCAGAGGGGTAAAGCAAATGAACATTCTATGCCTTGACGATGAACCGCTTTGTAGGTATTATGCTCGGCAGAGAAGACGCACCTGACAGGACGCTGCTAAGACTCTCCTCAGCCTTCATACACATAGAGAAATACAATTCCGCTCATAAGTAACGGAGGCGGTCCTATTTTGTTTATTGGGAAATACAGAGTGGGATGGCAATTCATCTTGATGAATAAATCTTCACACAACTAAGGTTGAAAAATGTGATTATGGCTGTATAATCGAGTTGTATAGAGAGTAAGTCAATATTCAATATAATGGATTTAGAAATACGCCGTTTATAAGTCCAGCGGTGATATGTCAAGAATAAGATGATTAAACAATCATATATTTTTAGCATAATCCGACAAAAGCAAAAAACACCCACCTAAGCCCTGACAGGAATCATTAAAAACAGGCAGGGCGATGATGCAATCGGTAAGGAGCTTATGCTACTTAGCCGGGATATAAAGGCGGTTGTCTTTGAGCAGTGCAAAGACCAGACGCACAAGTTTACGAGCAGTTAATACGAGTGCACGTTTGTGCTGGCATCTGTTCACCTCTTTGTACTTGAGATGATAGAAGTCGCTATATTCCTTGTCGCATCTTACAAGAGAAAATGCCGCTTCACACAGATAGTACTTTAAAAAACGGTTACCGGAATTAATAAGCCTTGTTGTTTCGGCCTCAAAGCTTCCGGACTGATGTTGCTTCCAGGCAAGACCTGCATATTTAGCAAGTTGCTTGTGGCTATTAAAACGATTGATATCTCCGATCTCGGCAATGATGCCTGCGGAAAAAACAGGACCTATACCGGGAACGGATGTCAATACATTAGGTAAGAGTTCCATTTGAGCAGCAATCGCTTTGTCGAACTCTTTGATCTGAGCTTCCAAAGCCTTCATTGAAGTTATGGATATGGAAAGTACCTGATTAACAGAATCGTTTATTGTTTTGGGTAAACGATATGAACTTCTGGCGGCTTTCTGAATGGCTTTGGCAACTGAATCCGGATCAGGGAAACGGTTCTTGCCTTTTTCTATGATGAATTCAGTAAGCTCATTAAGATCCATGGCAGCTAATGCTTCTGCGGATTCAAATTCCTCGTAGATAGCTAAGGCTGTTGTGCTGAAGGTATCTGAGAATACCTTCTCCTGTGCCATAGTAGAATACTTCTTGAACAGTACGTTCATAAAGCGTTGCTTCTCTTTGACAAGACTGCAAACAGCGTAGTAACGTGCCCTAGTGAGGTTCTTGAGAGCTAAGTAGTGGTAGTCCTCTATGTACACCTCTTTGTTGATTCTACCAAAGCGCAGGCAGTCAGCAATGACAAAGGCGTCCACGTAATCGTTCTTAGGCAGGTCATTATATGACTCTTTAAACTTATTGACCTGCTTAGGATTAAGGACATGAATCTTTCTGTTGAAAGGAACCAGACTGGCATCTTCTTTTAAGAAATACACAAGATTGTCTCCATAAACAGAAGTTGCTTCGAGACCAATCTTAACTGTATCCAGAGATTGAGAAGAAAGAACGTCAAGGATTCTTTTAACCAACTTAGAAGAACCATCGAGAGAGTTAGCTACAGAAAATGTGCTTAATGTATCTCCGTTGGGAAGCATTAAGCAAACAACATTGGATCTGCTACTCACATCAATTCCGACGTAAAGTGTGTTCATGAGATCACCTCCTTTCGCAAAGGATATTAAGTGTTCAATCGGCTTGGTAAAACCCATGATCATGGAGCATCGACACCCTCGCACATAAGAATCTGGCTTAAGAAGAACAGATGCGAAACCACACTGCAAAATGGTCGTTCTAAAACTTAAGCAAACAGCCAGCAGGTTTGAAGCTAACTTCCATGTCAGGGGAACAGACTTATCAATGAAGCAACCATTAGCGGTTCAACAGGGAGAAAAAGAACTATTACCTGATTGACACTTGGACAATTATACCATGGGCTTAACTAAGCCTATTGAACATACTAAGTTATAACTATTTGAGATAAATAAAGTATCTAAAAGATACTATACGAGGAGAGACTATTATGAAGAAATCCAGGTTGTTATCAATATTGATGTCAGTTTTCCTGATAGTATCGATGATGCCGGCTATGAGTTTTGCAGGAGCAACCAAGAGCGATGACATAGTGATCCTTGTCACTTCGGATACACACTGCAATCTCGATGGCTCAGGCTTTCTTGGATTCAAGGAAGACGTTAATACAGCTAAGAGCAATTACAATAATGTAACTGTTGTG
>JAZUHH010000009.1:0-62023 GCA_045641625.1 Paludibacteraceae bacterium | reverse complement strand
CGTACATCAGAATTAAAGGAAAGAGGAGTTGTTGATGCCAATAATGAACTTGCCGATAAATATGATGCTGCGACATCAAATTGGGGTAAAGGATGGAGAATGCCAACAGAAGAAGAGTTCAAAGAATTATTGAATAGTTGTGTTTGGGAATGGGATAATCTTGAAGGTGTTGATGGATATAAGGTATCAAGTAAAGTGAACAGCAATTGGATTTTCCTTCCTGCTGCTGGCTTCCGCTATGGTACTTCGAGCAGCGGTGTGGGTTCTCGCGGCTACTATTGGAGTTCTACTGTGTACGAGAGCAGTAGCTACTACGCTTACTACCTCTACTTCAATTCGAGCAGTAAGGGCACGGACTACTACAACCGCAACTCCGGGCGCACTGTCCGTCCTGTCTCAGAATAAAGTTGTAATTTATGAGAAATATATTTCTATTAGGTGTTTTGTTGTTAGGTTTCATTGGAGCTAATGCAGATTCTGTTCCAAAAACAGGCAGTGTTAATGGTCATACTTATGTTGACCTTGGACTTCCAAGTGGTTTGAAGTGGGCAACTTGTAACATTGGGGCAAACAAGCCTTGGGAATATGGCAATTATTATGCTTGGGGTGAGATAGAGCCCAAGGAAGTGTATAATTGGAGTACATACAAATGGGGTGTTGAAAATATGACAAAGTACAATTCAAAAGATGGATTGACAACACTTCTTCCAGAGGACGATGCTGCGACAGCCAACTGGGGCAATGAGTGGCGAATGCCAACGAGCAAGGAGCAGAGAGAGCTTCAAGAGAACAGCTATATGGTGTGGACGAACGGCTACAACGGCACTGACGTGAAAGGCGTGATATTTTATAAGACGAAGAGTTTAGATGATAAGGGAAAGTTTGTAGGAAGCGGGCAGACACCGTCGTCAGACTACAGCAATTCCGACACTCATGTTTTTATTCAGTCGTTGGGGTGATGAGTTCACTGATGTTGGTAGCGACGGCTATTACTGGTCGTCTTCGCTCTCCGAGGACGACGAGAGTAACGCCTTGTACTTTAATGAGAAGGAAGTCGATTGGTACGACCTTAGATGTAGCCATGGGTTCCCTGTTCGTGCTGTCTCAAAATAGAGTGGGCTTAACCCGTGTCGGATTATTTTATTCAAAGGCGGCTTCGGTCGCCTTTTGTTTTTGTATCCAGGAAATGATGTTAAAGAACATGAATAAAAAGTGAGGCTAACAAAAATGATATAAATGATTTGGTTTTTACCATAATTATGTCCAATTTTGCCACTGCAAAACATTACATATATAACATAATCCAATATCTAATATTTAACATGAAAAAATTCTTTACAAGTGTAATGGCGTTGCTATTTGGCTGTGGTTTTGTCTTCGCCCAAAATTTCGGTGGCGAACAGACTACTAATGGAGATATCAACGCGTTCAAGTCGCAGAAAGATGTGAATTATGTCGGCGACGGAAAAGGTTATCACAACCTTGACATTTATTTTCCAAAGGAAGATGGCAAGAAGCATCCGGTTTTGATCCATATCTATGGAAGCGCATGGCAGAGCAATGACGGAAAGGGTGGTGCTGATTTGGGTTCGGTAGGTTATGCTGCCTGTAGCAATGGGTATATTTTTGTTGCTCCGAATCATCGTTCTTCGGGTGATGCCCAGTGGCCGTCACAGAGTCATGACATCAAGGCTGTAATCAGATACATAAGGGGAAATGCCGAGAAGTTGGGTGTCGATACTTCTTTCATCGCCATTTCGGGTTTCTCTTCCGGAGGTCATTTGGCTTCGGTCATGGGAACATCCAGAAATGTCAAAGTGGGAAAGTATGGTTCTGCACAGATGGACCTGGAGGGTAATCTTGGTGCATATACAAGTTTCTCGTCAAGTGTGGATGCGGTCGTTGACTGGAGCGGACCGGTAAACCTTCTCCGCATGGACTGTTACAAGGACATGGGAGGTATGGCAACTATGCAGATGCCTCAGATGGAGGAAAACCTTATGGGTTGTACAAAATCTGCTTGCAATGACAAGTTCCATCTGCTGAATGCAAACACATACATAGACCCTTCGGATCCGCCTTTCATGATTTGCCACGGTTCAAGTGACAATATCGTTGCCCAGTGTCAGGGTATCGAGTTCGAGGAGGAGTTGAGAAAGGCAGGTGTATATACAGAACTATACAAGCATTCCGGCGGTCATGGTGTCGCTTCACAACATTGCGGAGACATGATCAAGTTCCTTGCAAAAGCAAGAGAGATGAAGGGTTCCGGAAGCAGTAGTGTAGTTGATCCGGGAAAAGATCCAGGAAATAATGACAAGGACGAGAAGTCAAAGTTCCATATCTATTTTGCCTTCGGTCAGTCAAACACTTGGGGAAATGCAGATCCAACTTCTGCAGACAAGAACCAGAATAATCCCAAGATCAAGATGATGGTAACTTCTAACGGAAGGGGAAATGTTGGAACTTGGGTGAATGCAAAGTCTCCGTTGGTTGCGGCAGGTGCAGGTTATTCCTATGTTGACAACTTCCTTAGAGTCATGGCAGAGAACTTGCCTGACGACGAGACTGTCGGTGTAATTCCCGTTGCCATTCCTGGCGCTAGCATCAAGTGTTTTGATCCTGATCAGTATCAGCAGGAGATTGCCGCTTCAGCAGACTGGTTGAAGAATATCGCAAAAGATTTCGACGGAAATCCATACAAGAGAATGGTGGATTGTGGTAAAAAGGCCGTCGAGACTGGTAAAATAGAAGGTTTTGTGTTCCATCAGGGAGAATCTGACTGGGGTTATAGTGACTGGGCGAAGGTTGTGACTAAGATTCATAATGGTATTTGTTCGGAGTTGAGTCTTGACAAGGACAATGTAGCTTTCGTTCTTGGTGAACTTCTTAACGAAGGTGCTCGCGACAGAATGGATCAGGTTGCCGGAATGATAAAGAAAAGCAAGGTTGTAAGCACCAAAGGATTGTCTGGAGTTGATGACTATCATTTCACTTACGATTCTTATACAGAACTTGGAAGAAGATATGCAGAGGCTATGCTTGAGCTAGTTGGAGGAGGATCTGTTCAGCCTAAAGAGGCAACTCCTTACGGCGGTGTTGCTGCCAAGATTCCTGGCAAGATAGAGGCAGAGAACTATGACGAGGGAGGTAGCAATATAGGTTGGTATGACAAGTCTTCTGGTAACTCTTGCGACTCCTACAAAAATGTGTATCGTTCGGATGATGTGGATATAAAGAAGGATGGTTCCGACTATGTTGTTGGAAACTGCCAGAGCGGCGAGTGGATGCAATATACAGTAGATGTTGAGGCTGACGGCGATTACGAGCTTACAGTTCGTGTCGGAGAGGGTGGTACTAGCGGAAAGTTTACCCTAACAATGGATGACAAGTCTATCGACTATACTGTGAATGTAGCTAATACAGGAGATTGGGGAACTTATGCAGAGCAGAAGCAGAACAAGATCTTCAAACTGAAGAAAGGTACTCATGTCTTGAAGCTAAGCATTGATGCAGATTGGGTTGATATCGACTGGCTGAATTTTACATCCCTTTCAACTTCAAGTTCCTCAGCTTTGGCAAAGAGGGTTTCCATTGTTCCAAATCCTGCATCAACAAAGGCAAATATAGTTGCTGATGGAGATGTAGAGCGTGTCGAGATCCTTGACATGGTAGGAGAAGTTGTTAAGGTCAGCGACAGCAGAAGCATAGACACATCAACTCTCAGAAACGGCCTATATCTAGTCCGAACAGTTGTTGATGGTGAGGCTACGGTTCATAAGCTTGTAGTTAACAAATAGGTCTGATTTTAGTTTTTTATTGTCAAGAGTGGGGACTTTAATTAAGTTTCCACTCTTTTTTGTCAGCCAAAAGTTAAAAATGTTTAAAATTCGGTTAAAATCTTGAAAAAAGGATTCTTGTGGGGTGCAGATTGTCGGTAAAAATCGTAATTTTGCACAAGTATTAATCAAAACTAAAGAGAAATGGGAAATATAACTTCTTTTGAGCAGGAAGAAAATTTGGCTCTTACCCAGTATATGAGCAAGGTTTATGCTCTAATGTGTTGTGCATTGTTGATCAGTGCAGGTTCTGCATGGGTTGTAGCAAATTCTGAGACATTGCTTAGATTGTTCTTTTCGAGTAAGATCTTGTTCTATGGTTTGTGTATAGTTGAGGTTGGCTTGGTATGGGCAATAAGCGGACTTATTGACAAGATGTCATATGCTACACAGAATGTATTGTTTATTGTATATTCCATTATCAATGGTATTACATTGGCAAGCATATTCTTGCTATATACATTTAGTAGTGTAGCTTCAACCTTCGTTATTTGTGCATTGACTTTCGGAGCTTGCTCTCTAGTCGGATTCTATGTGAAGAAGGATCTAAGCACATTCGGTAGAATTCTTTATTTTGTTCTTATCGGATTGGTAATTGCAACAGTCATTAATTTGATCTTCAACATATCTGGTTTCCAGATGATTTTGAACTATATTGGTGTTTTGCTATTCGTCGGACTTACAGTATATGATACTTGGAAGCTAAAGAATGCAGGATTCCACATGATTGAGGATGAGGAGGTTCGCAAGAAAGTTGCTCTTATCGGAGCATTGAACTTGTATCTTGACTTTGTCAATTTGTTCTTGTATTTGTTAAGAATATTGGGAAGCAGAAGAGACTAATTGTCAGATAAAACATTAAATTAACCATATTTGCTTGGAATTAGTTTTTCTGCTGATTCCAAGCATTTTGTGAATAAATAGAAACAGATTAAAAGTATATTACCGTGTCAAACAATTTCCTTGTTATTATGGCTGGTGGAGCAGGCACAAGATTCTGGCCTTGCTCTCGTAGTGAGTTTCCAAAGCAGTTTATTGATTTCTTTGGTGTAGGTAGATCTCTTCTACAGCAGACTTTTGACAGATTCAAGTCTTTCATCCCAGTAGAGAATATATTTATTGCTTCTAACAAGCAGTATCGTGATTTGATTCTTGAGCAATTGCCTGAGTTGAAGCCTTCTCAGCTTTTGCTTGAGCCTGCCAGAAGAAATACAGCTCCTTGTATTGCTTATGCCATGAACAAGATCAAGAGCATCAATCCAGATGCCAATGTAGTAATATCGCCGTCTGACCATTTGATCCTAAAGGAGGATGTGTTCAAGCAGACAATTCTTTCTGGATTGAACTTCTCTGCAAGTCATGATTCCTTGTTGACTATGGGTATCAAGCCAAGTCGTCCAGAGACTGGTTACGGATATATTCAGGTTGAGGCAGAGAGCAACGAAGGTGACGTTTACAAGGTAAAGACATTCACTGAAAAGCCAAATATCGAGCTAGCAAAGATTTTCCTTGACAGCGGCGATTTCCTTTGGAACAGCGGTATGTTCATATGGAGCGTTAAGAGCATCGAGAAGGCATTCAAGAGCTACGAGCCAGAACTATGGGCTAAGTTCGATGTAGATGGCATGTATTTGTCAGATGGTGAGCAGGAGTTCATCGACTCTATGTACCGTACTTGTAAGAACCTTTCAATTGACTACGCTATCATGGAGAAGGCAAGCAATGTGAATGTTATTGCGGCTGATTTTGGATGGAGCGATCTAGGTACTTGGGGTAGCCTTTACGATCTTGCTGACAACAAGGACGAGAATCAGAATGCAACATTGAAGGGACAGGCCATATATCACGATGCCAAGGGCAATGTAGTTAGTACAAAGTCTGGCAAGGTTGCTGTTATTCAGGGTGTCGATGACCTTATTATCGTTGATGACGAGAAGTCCTTGCTGATATGCAAAAGAGAAGAGGAGCAGCATATCAGAGATTGGGTAGGCGAAGTAAAGGATACATTCGGAGAAAATTACATTTAATCGGAGCATAGGGAAATGGTAACTTTTTCAATAGCTTTAGTTCTTCTAGTGCTCGGATATTTCGTATATGGAGCATTTGTAGAAAAGATATTTGGTCCCGACCCCAATCGTAAAACTCCTGCGTTGGAGAAGAATGATGGAGTTGATTTTATGCCTCTTCCGACATGGAGAATATTCATGATCCAGTTCTTGAATATTGCAGGTCTTGGTCCAATCTTTGGTGCCATTATGGGTGCCATGTTTGGTTCTTCTGCTTACCTCTGGATTGTCTTTGGTAGTATTTTTGCCGGAGCTACGCATGATTATCTTGGCGGTATGCTAAGTATTAGAGAAGGTGGAGAAAGTCTTCCGGATATTATCGGTCGAAATTTGGGAATGACAGCAAAACAGGTAATGAGATTCTTTACTATTGTTTTGATGATTCTGGTTGGCGCAGTATTTGTTAGCGGACCTTCAGATATATTGGCAAAGCTTACGAATATTAACCCTATGGTGTGGTTTGTAGTAATATTTTTATATTACATATTAGCTACACTTCTACCAATAGACAAGGTTATAGGCAAAGTATATCCTTTGTTTGCTATCGCCTTAATATTCATGGCATTAGGTGTGTTTGTTATGTTATGTGTAAATTGTCCAACATTGCCAGAAATATGGGAAGGAATAGATAATACGCATCCAGCAGGTGAAGATAATATGCCTTTGTTCCCTATGATGTTTGTTAGTATTGCCTGTGGAGCAATTAGTGGTTTTCATGCAACTCAAAGTCCTTTGATGGCAAGATGTATGACTAACGAGAAGCACGGTCGTCCTATATTTTACGGAGCAATGATTACAGAGGGTATTGTTGCCCTTATTTGGGCAGCAGCTGCTAACTACTACTTTCATGAAAATGGAATGGAGGGTGTTAAGGCAGCTGTTGTTGTAAAGGATATTACAGAGAACTGGCTTGGAACATTTGGTAGTGTTCTTGCTTTGCTTGGCGTTGTATTTGCTCCTATTACAAGTGGAGATACAGCTTTAAGAAGTGCAAGACTTATTGTCGCAGAACTTTGTGGCAAAGAACAAAAGACTATTTCGAGCAGATTGGTTATCAGTTTGCCTATCTTCGCGTTAACATTATGTGTACTTGTATATAGTGTTTGTGATGACAAAGGTTTTCAGCTGATTTGGAGATATTTTGCATGGTGTAATCAGGTTTTGTCAGTGTTTACTCTTTGGGCAATAACTGTATATCTTGCAAAGAAAAAGAAACTATTCATAATAACTCTGTTACCAGCGTTGTTTATGACAATGGTTTGTAGTACATATATCTTTATCGCTCCTGAGTGCATGGGATTGGGTCATGGTGTTTCTTATTGCCTTGGTGCGGTGGTAACTATCTTTACATTAGTCGGTTTTATTCAATTTCTAAAGAAGAAGCCAACTAAATAAAATCAGCCATGAAGTATTTGCATCATATTATTACTTTATCATTTCTGTTTGTTTGTTCTTTTGTTTATTCAGAAGATAATTCTGTAGAGACCTTTACAGTCAATGGTGTTTCTTTCAATATGATAAAGGTTGAACATGGAACATTCATTATGGGAGCTACTCCAGAGATGGAAAGTCCATACGATGATGAAAAAACCGGCTCATAAGGTAACCATTTCAAAAGACTATTATCTTGGAGAAACATAGGTTACACAAGCATTGTGGCAGGCTGTTATGGGTAGCAATCCTTCATATTTCAAAGAGGATAAAAATCCAGTTGAACTAGTTTCTTGGAATGACTGCCAGGAGTTTATAAAGAAACTTAATGAGATGACAGGCAAGAATTTCCGTCTGCCTACAGAAGCGGAGTGGGAGTTTGCGGCAAGAGGGGGAAACTTGAGCAAACATACGCAGTATGCTGGTAGCGATAGTCTTGTTGCAGTGGCTTGGTATGCCGATAATTCGGGAAATAAAATTCATCCCGTTGCACAAAAGAAGCCGAACGAACTTGGCTTGTATGACATGAGCGGTAATGTTTGTGAGTGGTGCAACGATTGGTTTGGAGAAAATTATTATTCAAACTAGCCGTCAACAGATCCGCAGGGTTCGTCTTCGGGCTCTTATCGAGTGTTGCGTGGTGGTGGTTGGTATAGCAGTGCGTGGGGCTGTTGTCTTTCTAGCCGTAATGGGAACTATCCGGAGAGTAGAAACGACAGCCGCGGGTTCCGTCTTGCCCTATAGTTATTTTCTTCCCCTTAAAAGCAAGCAATCATTCGATACTTTTTTATTTAAGCATTTATTATTCTGTTCTTAAATTTTCTAATTGATGGAAGAACGCGAGAAATCAGTCCGAATAAGAATACGACAAAAAGAGCCCAATAAGTTATCTGTCTATATGATAAATGACGATGTAACCACAATGGATTTTGTGATTATGATACTCATGGAGGTGTTTTTTTACGATTATGCCAAGGCAGAAGAAACTATGTTCAAAGTAGATAGAGAAGGTGAGGCATACATCGGAACATACGAAGCTGTAATAGCCAAAAGCAAAGTGGCAAGTGTCGAGAAAAGAGCGCGTGCCGCAGGATTCCCATTAAAATGCAGACTTGAACCAGAAAAAGTATAATGAGCCAAAATTACGAAAGTTTAGAGTGGATGAGTAAGCAGTTGAGAAAAGTGTTCCATACTGCTATCGACAAATTATTTGACAGAAGAGGTCAGTTTATGACAGCTTCTCATTTCTTGTACGAGATATTTTCGCAGAAAACATTAAAAAAGAAATTTGAAAGTATAGTCTCTATAGAAGATTTGAAAGAAGCTGCAGATGCTGAGTTTGAGCCGACTCCTGAAACAGTTGACTATCAAGGTGTAGAGTTAGGTTATGACTTGGATCAGGATTTTCAAAATCTATACGACATATATAAATCTATAGATCATGAGATTTCTATAGATTTGCTGCTTTTCTATTATCTTTATACAAACAATGATTTCTGTTGCTATCTATCGTCAACCTTTGACTTTTTCAGTAAGTTGCAACTTAAAGAATTGACAGCTACACAGGTTTCCGAATTTATGGACAAGTTAGAGTCTTATGGTTCGGCTAATGAAGAACTATTTGAGGAAGATAAAGAAATACCATTAGAAGATAATAAGGATTCGTTTTCCGAGTTCCTCCAGAACTTTGCGCAGTTGGGTGTGCATGAACTGAAGTATGACTCAGAGCATGCCTTTATAGGAAGAAAAGATGAACTTGAGCGTGCAGTTCAAGTGTTATGTCGCCTTGACAAGGGCAATGTGATGTTTATAGGTGAAAGTGGAGTTGGAAAAACTGCCATGGTCAGGGGATTGCTTGCAGAGTTCAAAGACAACGATAAAATTCCTGAAAGATTAAAGAACAGCAGAATAGTGGAGCTAAGTGTCGCTTCGGTGTTGGGCAACTCTCAGTTTCAAGGCGATTTAGAGAAGAACCTGATAACTATGTTTGATGTTCTCGCATCACTGAGAAATGCCATTCTGTTTATTGATGACATACATACAATAGTCGGTGCCGGAAAAACAGACAAGAGCTCTATAGATGCATCAGCTATTATTCGTCCATATCTGAACAGTGGAAAGGTTAAGGTTATCGGTTGTACGACTTATGAGGAGCACAAGAAAACTCTGCTCAACAATAAGCCGTTTGACTCTTGCTTTACTAAGATAGATATAGCAGAACCTTCGATAGCCGATGCGGTTGCTATTGTCGAAGGAGTGAAATCCAGATACGAGAAGCACCATAATGTAGTGTATTCCAATGAGATAGTTCGCTTTATAGTTGAGAATACAGCCAAGTACATCAACGACAAATGCCTGCCGTCAAAGGCTGTTGACATGCTGGACGAGGTGGGTGCAAAATGCGAGTTTATAGATGCGTCTGCGAATGGCGTGACAAAAGAACTCGTGAAAGACACATTGTCAAAAATTTGTAAGGTTGCAATTCTCTCGGACAACGAGGATGAGAGCATTAGAGTGGAAAAGCTTGAGGAGCGAATTAGCGGAGAGGTGTTTGGACAAGCAGAGGCTGTTAAGGAAGTTTGTGAATCTATACTTATGAGCCAGGCAGGACTTCAGGACGATGACAAACCGATGGCTTGTTTGCTTTTTGTCGGACCGACAGGTGTCGGAAAGACTGAGACTGCCAAGGTCTTAGCAAAGCAGCTTGGCGTTTCATTCTTGAAGTATGACATGAGCGAATACTCAGAAAAACATTCTGTATCTAAGCTCATTGGATCTCCGTCGGGATATGTTGGTTATGATGATGGAGGGCAGTTGACAGATGCGGTACGAAAGAATCCTCATTGTGTGCTTCTGCTTGACGAGTTGGAGAAGGCTCATTCCGACATATATAACATCTTGCTTCAGATAATGGATTATGCAACTTTGACTGACAACAAGGGTGTCAAGGTTGATTTCCGTCATGTAATCCTTATAATGACGACTAATGCCGGTGCCAGATTCGCAAGAAGTGCAAATTCAGGATTCCTGAAGTCTGTTTCTGCGGGCGAGGCTATGATGTCAGAGGTCAAGAAGACTTTCAGTCCTGAGTTCATCAACCGTCTTACAGCAATAAATGTATTCAAAGATATGGACAGGGACATGGCGTCACTTATTCTTGACAAAAAGATCAGAAATCTTGAGAAGAAGCTGATGGCCAAGAATGTGAAGCTGAATATGAGCAGCGAGGCGCATGACCTTATGCTCGACAAGGGCTATTCTGTCGAATATGGAGGACGAAATATCGAGCGTACTGTGAATGATATGCTCAAGAGTCTGCTGATGAGGGAAATTCTGTTCGGATGCCTGAAGAACGGAGGAAATGCCAATGTCGGTGTTGAGAATGACAAGCTAACCATTTCTAACAACTAGAAGCGATGTTTTTCAAACTTGATGAAGAAATATACTTCCCGGACCCACGTTTGATTCCCGATAATTTGCGTGATGCAGACAATATCTATGCCATTGGCGGAGATATAGAGCCTTTGCGTCTGTATGAGGCGTCAAAGAAAGGAATCTTCCCTTGGAACGCGTATTACTGCGACATGAAAGTTTGGTATTGCCCAATGACTAGGTTTGTTATATTTCCGGACGAGATACACATCTCTCATTCAATGAAGCAGACTCTGAAAAGTGGCAGATATACGGTTACTATCGACCAGGCTTTTGACAGGGTGGTGGTGAATTGCGGAATGCCAAGAATTAACGAGGATGGAGCATGGCTCGGTCCCAAATTGATGGATTCAGTCAGCAAGCTTCACAAGATGGGGTATGCCCATAGTGTCGAGGTGTGGGAGGATGACGAGCTTGTAGGCGGTCTTTATGGCGAGTTTTCCGATGGCTGTTTCTTTGGAGAGAGCATGTTTTCCAAGGTTCCAAGCGGAAGCAAGATAGCACTTATATACCTTGCATGGTATATGAAGGATAAAGGCTATAGAATGATTGACTGTCAGATGGAAACACCTCACCTTAAAAGCATGGGCGGCCGTTCAATAACCTATGACGAGTATATGAGGCTGAGAGGATATGACGAGGTTGTCACGCCGTTCGATATAAAGGAAGGTCCTCAGTTCGCCAATTTCCATCTTGTTGACTGTAAGGGCAACAATGTCCCTTTCACAGAGGCTTTCAATGATTACGCACGCATGTTCCAATAGATTTTGTCATGATGCTCCAAACCATAGTAAAGACTCCGAAATATAACGATCTGTTTGACCACAGCGTCAGGATATTGTCGCTAGGCAGTTGTTTCGCAGACAATGTTGCGGGAAAACTGAAGGACGATATGTTTCATGTGTGTGCCAATCCGTTTGGCGTGCTTTTTAATCCGGAAAGCATAGCACAGTCTTTGGAGAGAATCTCGAACAATGTTTCCTTTACTGCAGGGGACTTTAATCTAAGTAACGGAAAATACTTCAGCTTTTCACTTCACAGTTCATTTTCCTCTGAAACCCTGGAGGTTTCAATAGGCAATGCTAACAAGAGTCTGGCAGAGGCCCACAGTTGTTTTGAAAAGGCTAAAGTCCTGATTATAACCTTTGGAACAGCCTATGTCTATAGACTAAAAGGGGGAAGGGTGGTAGCCAACTGCCACAAGGAGCCGCAGAGCAATTTCGTAAGGGTAGCGTTGTCTGTGTCCGAAATAGTGGAAAGATACAAGTCTCTGCTTTCTCTGCTGTGGCAGAAATATGATTTCAAGGTGTTGTTCACAGTTTCTCCAATACGCCATCTGCGTGATGGAATACACGAGAATCAGGTGAGCAAGTCAATCCTCCATCTTGCTGTAAATGAGCTGAATCTTTGGAATCCGGAGAGGTGTCTTTACTTCCCTTCGTATGAGATTATGATGGATGAACTTAGGGACTATCGCTTTTATGCAGATGATATGGTGCATCCGTCCGACTTGGCAGTTTCCTATATATACGAGAAACTTATGGAGAGCACTATGTCGGACGCAACAATCAGGATCTTGCCTCAGATACGTTCATATACGAAATTGGCTCAGCACAGGTTAAAGGACGAGAGCCAACGCGAGGCATGGGAAAAGAAACTCAAGCAAATGAGGCTGGATATAGAAAGCCAGCTGCCTGGAGTGGATTTATGGCCTATGCAGACAAAAGTGGACGAGTAGAATGTCGGTTATATTGAAAAAATAGTATATCTTTGCGCCAGGACAATTGGTGATTTATATTAGTGAGATTGTATTTTAGGTGGATATAGGAATACTATACTATAGATTATCAATTATTTGGGTAAAAGAAATGTAATATGATGAATAAAGTAAGGAATGTGTTTTTATGTATGTTGTTGTCTGTTGTAACAACTGCGTATGCTCAATATGATTCAAATATTTATAGGCTGAGCCAGGCCGCAAATTTGATCATCAACAATTATGTGGACACTATAAACGGACCAAAGCTTGTTGACGATGCAATTACAGACATGCTCGAGAGGCTGGATCCCCATTCGTCATTTATTTCTGCAGAAGAGGTCAAGAAGCAGAATGAAGGTCTATTGGGTTCATTCGAGGGTATCGGTGTCATGTATCAGATGCTAAAGGATACAATGTATGTAACCCAGACAATAAGCGGCGCTCCAGCAGAAAAGGTTGGTGTCCGTGCCGGAGACAGAGTTATTGCAGTCAATGATACCTCCATAATCAAAATGTCAACAAATGACATCCAGAAGAGGGTGAGAGGTCCAAAGGGAACAAAGGTTGATGTTGATGTTGTGAGAAGGGGAGTGAAGGACATTATCAAGTTTACAATTACTCGCGATAAAATTCCTTTGCATAGCCTTGATGCGGCATATATGGTAAGTGACAGCGTGGGATATATCAGGCTTAACAGATATGCACGTACCACTATTGACGAGTATCTTGAGGCTTACAGGAAACTTTCTTCACAGGGTATGACCCATTTGATCCTTGACTTGCAGGGCAATGGCGGCGGATATCTTGACATAGCGCAGGATCTTGTTTCCATGTTCCTGGACGATCAGCAGTTGATTGTATATACACAGGGAACTCATAGTGACAGAACAGAGCTGAGAAGTCAGGACAGACTGTTTGACTCGAACAGACATATTCTTCCCAAGGATATGCGTACCTATGGACAGATGAGGGGAGAGAATCACCGCATCGTTGTTCTTGTCGATGAGTCTTCCGCTTCTGCTTCCGAGATTACCAGTGGAGCCCTTCAGGATTGGGACAGAGCCTTGATTGTAGGACGCAGAACTTTCGGAAAAGGTCTTGTCCAGCGACAGCTCAAGTTGATAGACGGAAGCGAAATGAGACTTACAACTGCCCGTTATTACACACCTTCGGGCAGATGCATTCAGAAACCGTATGAGAAGAACCACTCCGATGACTATAACAAGGACTTGAATGAGAGGTTCAAGCGCGGAGAGAGCATGCACAAGGACAGTATTCATTTCGAAGACTCTTTGAAGTACGAGACAATCAACTTGAAGAGAACGGTTTATGGCGGCGGAGGAATTATGCCGGATATTTTCGTCCCTCTTGACACAACGCATTATAGCCCTTACTACCGCAGTATTATGGCAAAGGGTGTGATGAACAACTTCTGCTTGAAGTATTTGGAGGAGCATAGAGGCGAGTTGACAGCAAAGTATGACTCAAAGACAGACAAAGGACTTGAGATGTACGCAAACAAGTTCAAGATAACAAATTCGATGCTTGATGATCTTCACGAGATGGCTAAGAAGGAGGACATCAAGTTTAACAAGGATGAATTCAGTAGAAGCAAGGATATTATTTGCGAACAGTTAAAGGCTCTTATTGCCCGAGATATTTGGGGTACCGGTTCATATTTCTATATTATGAATCCTATGAGTCCGGCGTTCAAGGAGGCCGTGAAGATTATTTCTGACAAGAAGCTTTACAAAAAGAGTTTTGAACGCTAGTGCCGATAAGAAGGAGAGGTTTTCTGCCTCTCCTTTTTTGTTTGGTCATTTTGAACAAAAAAATATATAAAATTGAATAATGAATAAAAAAATGATGTAATTTTGCCGAAAAAATATGATATACAACATATTTTAGGATAAAAATTATGGAGTGGTTTTACAATTTGCTTTCTAGTGGGTCGGTAGCTTATTCGCTATTGCTGCTGTCTTTTACGATTGTTACAGGTTTGGCAATCGGTAATGTCAAGATCAAAGGATTTACTCTTGGAGTAACTTGGATTCTTTTTGTTGGTCTTTTCGTTGGTTATTATTTCCAAATCAATTCTCATGTTTTACATTTTGTAAAGGAGTTCGGTTTGATCCTTTTTGTTTACTCTATCGGTATGCAAGTTGGACCAAGTTTCTTCTCATCATTCCGTAGTGGTGGTATTCATTTGAATCTAATGGCATTAGGACTTGTTTGTCTTAACGTGTTGGCGGCATATCTGATATATTGCGTTACAGGAGAGGATTTGAAGAATATGGTTGGTATCCTTTCCGGATCTGTAACAAATACACCAGGTCTAGGAGCTGCCCAGCAGGCATACTCGGATGCTATGCAGACTATTCCCGGGGGCGACTCAAATCAAATAGCGGAATCGGTTAACCAGCTTGCTGCAGGTTATGCTATTGCCTATCCTATGGGTGTTGTTGGAATCATCATTATCCTTGCAGTAGTTAATTTCCTTTGGGGTAAGGAGGCTGCACAACAGACAGAGGAGCAAGATAAGAGTACAGTCGAAATCTATACTGTACAAATTACTAACAAGGCTATCGACGGTATTACACTAGGAAAGTTGAAGCAGACTATCGGCAAGAACTTTGTCGTTACACGTCTTCATAAGGCTGCCGTAGATGAGGTAAAGGTACCGAACGACGATACTGTTCTTTCATACAGTGACAAGATGTATGTCATTTCTGACAAGACTGACAGCGAGGCCATCAAGCTTGTTGTCGGTACTCGTTTGGAAATGGATATGGATTTGTGGGAGAAGCTGGACGGAGGAAAAATGATCAGCCGAAGATTTGTTGTCACCAAGTCCGAAATGAACGGTAAGACTTTCCAGCAGTTGAAGATTCAGGAGATTTTCGGCATCAACATTTCACGTGTCATTCGTGCCGGTGTTGCTCTGGTTCCTAGTCCAACTCTACAGCTACAGGTTGGCGACTCCATCGTCGCTGTCGGAGACGAGACTTCGGTAAACAAGCTTGGTTTGTTTGTCGGAAACTCAAATACACAGCTTGATCACCCTCATTTGATTCAAGTGTTCCTTGGTATAACTCTTGGTGTACTTCTTGGTTCAATACCTTTCAATGTGCCAGGAATTCCTCAGCCTGTAAAACTTGGTTTGGCTGGTGGTCCACTTATTGTTTCCATATTGATTGCTAAGTTTGGTATCAAGTTCAATCTGATAACTTACACTAGATTTTCAGCGAAAAAAATGTTGCAGGAGATTGGAATCATGCTGTTCCTTGCGGCAGTTGGTTTGGGTGCAGGAAAGAATTTTGTAAGTACATTCCAGGAAGTCGGTTTGTCTTGGTTTGTCTATGGTACTATCATCACTATGGTGCCTATGATAATAATCTTGTTGATTGGACGTTATGCTCTGCATTTGAGTGCCGCTCAGTTGATGGGATTCGCAAGTGGTTCTACAACAAATCCACCTGCTTTGGCATTCTCGAACGCAGCAGACTCTACAGGAAAGGCGTCTTTGTCTTATGCTACTGTATATCCGCTTACAATGTTCCTTCGAGTTATGAGTGCCCAGTTCCTTGTGCTTTTGGCAGTGGGTTAAAATGAATTGAACTCTATATTTAGTTAGATATGGCGAGTAGTTCGTTTTGAACTGTCCGCCTTTTTGTTTCTTGTTCTGTTAAAAGATATATGGTAAGTTTGATAATCAAATTCTAATTCTTTTCCTTTTCAAAGATAAGAAGATGTTCCTTTTCAATAAGAATTCACCAAAGCGTCGAATTTGATCATTTTGTTTGTCCTTGTCCAAGGTTATAGAGGCGTTTCGCTCTAATATCCTAGCATTTGGTTGATTTGACTGAAATGATGAGATTCAATTTTTACGAAAAAATGATACTAAGTAAAAATTTATTATTAACTTTGCCGTATAAATACAGAATTATTAGATATAATCAATTATTATTCAAATGAGTACACTTGAGGAAAAGGACTCGCAGGTTGTAGAATCTACATCTACAGACAATGTTGCTGCTGAAACAGTGTTGGTTGAGAATGCGTCGGTGCAGGCTCCTGTTGCCAATATTGACTACTCAGGTAAGAGCGAAAGTGAGCTTGTGAACATGGCAAGCGTTATTATTTCGAGCACAGAGTCTAATTATTCTGCCATTAAGTTTGATATTGAGCAAATCAAAGATAATTACTATAAAAAGTTCAATCGCAGAGTTGACGAGATCCGCAAATCCCAGCAGGAAGCTGGCGAGGATGCTGAGCCTGTAGAACTTCCAGTTGATGAGTTTAAGCCTGTATATTCTATATATCAGGAGAAGCGTAATGAAGAGAAGAAGAAAAAGGATGAGGAAGAAAAGGCAAATCTTGAAGCTAAGCGTGCATTGATTGAGCAGTTGAAGGAGCTTGCAGCTGCAGGAGAGGCTCATCACAGCATTAACGAGTGCAGAGACATTCAGACTAAGTGGAAGAGTATAGGTCGCGTTCCTCAACAGGATTCAGAGCAGGTTAATTCCGACTACAAACTTTGGATTGAGAATTTCTATGACAATCTAAAGACAGAGAATGAACTGCGTGACTTTGATTTCAAGAAGAATCTGAAAGATAAAGAGATACTTTGTGACAAGGCGGAGAGTTTGGCAAGCGCTTCAAATGTTGTCGAGGCCTTCCGTACTTTGCAGACACTTCACGAGATGTGGAAGGAGACAGGTCCAGTAGCTCCAGAACATAGAGAGGAGATTTGGGAGCGTTTCAAGGCTGCGTCAAATGTAGTGAACAAGAATCACAGAGAGTTTTTTGAGAAGATACATGCCAAGGAAGAGGAGAATCTGGTAGCGAAGACAAAACTTTGTGAAGAGGTTGAAGCTATTGAGGTTAACATGAATTCTACTAAGGTATGGCAGGACAAAAGTGAGTTTATTCTTTCTCTTCAGGAGCAATGGAAGAAGATTGGTTATGCTCCAAAGAAAGATAACGATAAGATTTACGAAAGATTCAGAGCTGCTTGCGACAAGTTCTTCAATGCAAAGAACGAGTTCTTCAAGTCTATTCGCGAGTCACAGTCAGACAATTTGGCTAAGAAGATAGCTTTGTGTACTAAGGCTGAGGCTTTGCAGGAGAGCGATGATTGGAAGGGTGCTTCGGAGGCTTTGACAAAGCTTCAGCAGGAGTGGAAGACTATCGGTCAGGTTCAAAGAAAGAACTCTGATGCTGTGTGGAAGAGATTTATCGGAGCTTGCGACAAGTTCTTTGAGCGCAGAAACAAGTTCTTCAAGGATCAGCGTCTTGAGGAGTCTCAGAATCTTGCAAAGAAGAAGGAACTTACAGAGCAGATCAAGAATCTCAACCTAGAGTCTGAAAGTGCATACGATGATTTCAAGGCTTTGATTGCCCAGTGGAATGAGGTCGGACACGTTCCTTTCGATCAGAAAGACGTTGTGTACAAAGAGTACAAGAAGACTATCGACACTGTGTTCGAGAAATTTGCCAAGGACAAAAGCAAGAACAAACTTGACTTGTATCGCACAGGTGTTCAGAACATTGTTGCTGGTGGATCATCAAGAATCAATACTGAGAGAAAGCGTTTGATGCGTCAGATTGAGGTTCTAACAGGAGAGATTCATACTGCAGAAAACAATATCGGATTCTTCAGCAAGTCTAAGAATGCATCTTCACTTGTAGCCGAAATGCAGACTAAGATCGAGAAGCTAAAGCAGGAGAAGAAGGTAGTTCTTGAGAAACTTGCCATTCTTGATGAGAATCTGGATAGTGAAGATTAATTCAGAAACTTAAGCGGAAGCTAGTGGCACATGTTGTGTCGCTACTTCTGAATAAGATATTTTTTTATTTATTTTGGAAGAAGTTTTGAAATAGACTTCTGGATTATACTATTAACAGTTTTTTATTTAACAACTAACAAGTTATACAAATGAGACCATTTGATGATGAGTCACAGGATTCTGAGAGGAATTCAGGCGCAGGTCGCTCAGAAGAGCAGACTCAAAGAAAGAGCTTTAATCCAAATTTTACAAGCGACAATCAACTTAAGAGACCTCGTAGAAGAGTTGGAGATTCTCGTAGTGAGGGTAATGGAGAGCAGAGTGGCCGTAACTACACTCGCGTAAACTTTAACAACGACGATAACAACAATCGTCAGGGTGGCTATAACAACCGTGGTGGCTACAACAATAACCGCCAGGGAGGTTACAACAACAATCGTCAGGGAGGTTATAACAACAACCGAGGCTATAACAATAACCGTGGTTACAATAACAATGGTTACAACAACGGAGAAGGCCAGGGCGAGTACAACAATAATCGCGGTTATAATCGTAACTACAACAATGACGGCCAGCAGGGTGGTTACAACAATCGTGGCTATAACAACAATCGCAATTACAACAATAATGGCGATGGTCAGCAGGGAGGCTATAACAACAACCGTCAGGGCGGCTACAACAATAATCGTCAGGGTGGCTACAACAATCGCCAGGGTGGCTACAACAACCGTCCAAACAACGGAGGTCGTCCTCAGCAGCGTCCACAGGCTAATTTTGGACACAAGCAGATGGAGTACAAGTCTATCATGATTGATCCAACTGAGTCAATACGTTTGAACAAGTTCTTGGCTAATGCAGGTGTTTGTTCTCGTCGTGAGGCTGACGAGCTAATTCAGGCTGGTGCAGTATCAGTAAACGGTGTATTCATCACTGAGTTGGGTACTAAGATTCTTCGTGGTGACAAGGTAATGGTTGGCGATCAGCTAGTAAATCCAGACAAGCCAGTATATATTGTTCTTAACAAGCCAAAGGGTTGCGTAACAAGTACAGACGATCCTAATGCAAAGCTTACTGTAATGGAGCTTGTCAAGAATGCTTGCAAGGAGAGAATCTATCCAGTAGGTCGTCTTGACCGTAATACAACTGGAGTGCTTCTTTTGACTAATGACGGTGACTTGGCTTCTAAGCTTACTCACCCAATGTACAATAAGAAGAAGATCTATCAGGTAACTTTGGCTCGTGACGTAGAGCAGGCTGACTTTGAGGCTATCCGCGAGGGTATTGAACTAGAGGACGGTCCTATTAAGCCAGATGCTTTGGAGTATGTTGACGAGGCAGATCACAAGAAGATCGGTATCGAGATCCATTCAGGTAGAAACCGAATCGTTCGTCGTATCTTCGAGAAGATGGGTTACAGAGTGATGAAGCTTGACCGCGTATTCTTCGCTGGTTTGACTAAGAAGGGCTTGAAGCGTGGAGGTTGGAGATTCCTAACTGAGCGCGAGGTAAGTATGCTTCGTATGGGTTCATTCGAGTAATTGCTCAATTTTGTAATATTGCGTGCCTAAACAGAAATGCTTGGGCACGCTTTGTTTTATCTATAGATTCTAAGGTAATGATAATGAGATTTTTTGCAACTGCAATATGTTTAAGTTCCTTTTTGTTGTCTTTTGCTGCCAGCTATAAATCCGCTGAAACTGACGCTTATATAAACAAGTATAAGAATGTCGCAATTCAACAGATGAAACAATATAGAATTCCTGCTAGTATTACTCTTGCACAAGGTATTTTGGAAAGCGGAAGCGGAAGAAGTGACCTTTCTGTAAAGGCAAACAATCATTTCGGAATTAAGTGTACTTCTGACTATAAAGGAAAGACTTATTACAAGAAAGACAACAAGTTAAGAGACTGCTTTAGAGTCTATTCGGATGCTGCAGAGAGTTTTCGTGACCATTCCTTATTTTTGACAACAAGAAAGCACTATTCTCCGTTGTTTGAACTGAAGATTACAGATTACAAAGGTTGGGCAAAAGGATTAAAGAAATGCGGGTATGCAACAAATCCAAAATATCCTGAACTGCTTATCGAAGTAATAGAACAGAACAAACTTTATCAGTATGATAGAGAGGACTTTAATGATGACAGACGCGAGAATAAGGTTGACGACAATGACAATCGAAACGGTAGAAATGAAGAGAACAAGCAGAAAGATTCAAAACCTGAAGGCGTAGATATTAGAAATGCAGACAATAGGGTGGAAATCAATGGTGTAAGATGTGTAAAAGTCAAAACAGGAGATACTTTCTATTCATTGTCAAAGAAATACGGAATATCAGTTTCGGAACTAAAGACCCTAAATGATTTTCCAGATAATTATACGCTGAAAGTTGGAGAATATGTTTTTTTGAAAAGAAAACGCAGAAACTATAGAGCATTGGACTTTCATATTGTGCAGTCAGGAGAAACTCTGCTTTCAATTTCTCAATATTATGCCATTCAGAAAAATCAATTGGTAAAAAGGAATAATAATATTTCAGAACCGTTAAAAGTTGGCACAAAATTGCTGCTACATTAAAAATTGAGTGATTTTTTGACTTGAAAAATGCAAAATTTATTTTAATATTTTTTAATTTTGCACTCAAGTATATATTTTGAACAAAAAGATAATTTGATAAGATAATGCCACAGACATCAAACAGAGGTCAGCAAATGCCAGAGTCGCCTATCAGAAAGCTCGTTCCTCTTGCAGATAAAGCAAAGGAGAGAGGCACCAAGGTGTACCATTTGAATATAGGTCAGCCTGATTTGAAGACTCCCAAAATCGCGCTAGATACTCTTAAGACTATTGATAGACAAATTCTTGAGTATTCTCCGTCTGACGGATACAAAAGCTTGAGACTAAAGCTAAGAGATTACTATCAAAGATTCAACATTGATGTTACTGAAAAGGATATCATCGTTACTTGTGGTGGAAGTGAGGCTGTGAACTTCGCTTTCATGGCGTGCCTTGATCCGGGTGACGAGATAATCGTTCCAGAGCCAGCGTATGCTAACTATACTGCATTTGCTATTGCCTGTGGTGCTGTTGTCAAGCCTGTCGTATCTACTATCGAAGAGGGTTTTGCCCTTCCTAGTATAGATAAGTTCGAGGAACTTATCACTCCAAGAACTAAGGGAATTTTGATTTGTAATCCCAATAATCCAACTGGATATCTTTATACAAGAGACGAGTTGAACCAAATCAGAGACTTGGTAAAGAAGTATGATCTTTATTTGTTCTCGGATGAGGTTTATCGTGAGTTCTGTTACACAGGAGCTCCATATATTTCAGCGTTCCATCTTGAGGGTATCGAAAATAATGTCATACTATTCGATTCTGTATCAAAGAGATATAGCGAGTGTGGTATTCGTATCGGTGCGCTAGTGACTAAGAATGCTGAAGTAAAGAAGAACGTAATGAAGTTCTGTCAGGCTCGTTTGTCTCCTCCTTTGATCGGACAGATTGTTGCTCAGGCCTCTATAGATACTCCTAACGAGTATATGCTTGAGATGTATAACGAGTATGTGGAGCGCAGAAAGTTCCTTATTGACGGATTGAATCGAATTCCGGGCGTTTACTCTCCAATTCCTATGGGTGCTTTCTATACAGTTGCACGTCTTCCTATTGATGATGCGGACAAGTTCTGTGCATGGCTTCTTAATGATTTCGAGTACGAAGGTCAGACAGTGATGATGGCTCCGGCATCAGGATTCTATACTTCTCCAGATTTGGGAAAGGATGAGGTTCGTGTTGCTTATGTGCTTCAGAAAGAGGATTTGGCAAAAGCTTTGTTTGTTTTGAAGAAAGCTTTGGAGGTATATCCTGGAAGAACAAATAAATAAAAAGTTAGAGAGTGAATTTCGAGTTATTTCTTGCAAATCGACTTCATTATAAGCAAGAGGATAACAAACGAGTGTCTAGGACAGCTGTTAAGATTGCGACTCTTGGCACCGTTGTTGGTATCTCTGTAATGATAATTGCTATAGCGGTTATTGTTGGCTTTAAGAAGGAGATCAAAGATAAGCTCGTAGGTTTCGGCTCTCATTATCAGATTAGTGCCTTTCATACTAGAGGCAGTGTGGAGCAGACTCCGTTGTCTATGGATTCATTGACGTATTCAATGATAGAGAATACAGCCGGAGTCGAGTGTTGTCAGAAAGTGTGTGTTACACATGGAATAATCAAGACCAAGGATGACGTTTATGGCGTAATGCTTAAGGGTGTCGGTAGTGATTATGACTGGTCGTTCTTTAATAATAGTTTGGTAGAAGGGTCTGTTTTGCAAGTCTCTGATTCTTTGCGTAATGAGGTTTTGTTGTCCAAATACATGTCAAACAAGCTCAATTTGAATCTGGGTGACAAAATGCTTATGTATTTTGTAATAGACAAAAAGGCTAGGGCAAGACAATTCACTATTCGAGGAATCTTCAATACTGGATTTACTGAGTTTGACAATCAGATAGCTATATGCGATTCTCGTCATGTTAGAAAATTGCTCTCTATGACTGATAATCAAGTGTCTAACATAGAGATAAAGATTTCTGATTTTGACAAGTTGGATGAAGTAGGTTATGAGTTGTTCGGTTTGATTGGAAACACATTCGACGAGAACGAAACTCCTATGCTGCTTCGTTCGGTCAGAGAACTGAATCCTCAGATTTTCTCGTGGTTGGAAATGCTGGATATAAATGTGGCCATAGTGCTTGTCCTGATGATTATTGTGGCCTCGTTCACGATTGTTTCCGGTATGCTGATTCATATTTTGGAGAAAACAAACATGATAGGCATTCTGTATGCGCTCGGAGCTGAATCTAAGTCTGTGCAGAAGATATTTCTATACCAGTCGCTGTTTTTTGTAGGAAAAGGACTAGTTATAGGTAATGTTATAGGTATCTCTATATGCTTGATTCAAAGTTATTTCCAAGTTATACCACTTGATCCTGATACATATTATGTTGACCATGTTCCAGTGCTTCTTGATCCAATTCATGTGATAGCACTTAATTTGGTAGTTTGTGTGATAATAGTTTTAGTTATGGTTTTGCCAACTTATGTCATTAAGCGAATAAGTCCGGCTGAAGCCATACGATTTGAATAATGATTGATAAAAAATAAGTTATGATTAAGCATGTTGTTTTGTTTAAGCTTCAGCAAATGTCTTCTGCAGAGGATGTTAGCGCTAAGTGTGTCGAAATAAAGAATTCACTTGAGGATTTGATGGGCAAGGTGCCTACGTTAAAGTCTATCAAGGTTAGCATAAACTGTAATCCTAATGAGCAGTTTCATATCTGTTTGGAATCTACTCACGATGATATGGAAGGACTTCAGGCTTATGCTACTCATCCATTGCATGTAAATATATCTAAGGATTTAATAAGACCTATACTTGAGGCTCGCTCTTGCGTTGACTTTGAGTTTTAGTGGGACATAAACTAATATGGACGAATATGAGATATTTCAAATCATTAATTATATTCGTTGCATTTCTTTTTTTGGGGTTGACATCTGTATTTTCTCAGATTTATGACCCTGTTAAGTGGACAGTAAAGCTATCCAAAATTCAAAACGGAAAAGCAACAATCACATATCAGGCCAATATCGAGAATGGTTGGCATATTTACAGTACCAAGCAATTGGAGAACGGTCCTGTACCTACTTCTTTTGTGTTTACAGAGACTGAGGGTGTAAAGGTTATTTCAGATATCAATCCTCGCACAAAACTGATAGAGGAGTATGAGCCTTCGTTTGCCATGACTCTTGGTTGGTATGAGGGTACTGCTACATTTCAACAGCAGATAAAGGTAGATAATCCTTCTAATTTCACATTAAAGGGATACATTTCCTATATGTGCTGCAGTAACGAGACATGTACGCCTCCAACAAACTCTGAGTTTGACCTTTCTCGACATTCATCAGAATCAGCTTCTAAAGAGGATTCCAATGCAGAGGTACAGTCTTTCTCTAGTAAGGATAAGTTAGTATTTAGTCCTGTAAATATCAAGTCTATACCTGCTAATGCAGATTCTTCTGCAACTCAGAAGGTTAGTAGTGAGAATGTTGTTGACAGGATAGATACATGGGCCAACGTAAATGATAAGATGAAAGAGTATGGAGAGGCAGCTACCCATACCGGAGATTCTTTGTTCAAGACATTGTTGCTAGGATTGCTAGGAGGTTTCATAGCTGTCATAACTCCTTGTGTGTGGCCGATTATTCCTATGACTGTAAGTTTCTTTCTAAAAAGAAACAATGATCCCAAGAAAGGTAGAAAGTCTGCCATACTTTACGGATTGTCAATAATAGGAATCTATGTTGTACTAGGTCTGCTTATTACTTTAATTTATGGAGCGAGCGGACTTAATGAGCTGTCAACGAATGCTATATTCAACGTATTCCTGTTTTTCCTTTTGGTATTGTTCTCTGCTTCGTTTTTTGGAGGCTTTGAGTTGGCTTTACCTGCATCATGGAGTACAAAGCTTGATAACAAGGTGGATAAGACTACAGGATATTTGTCTATCTTGCTGATGGCATTTACCCTTGTCATTGTTTCGTTCTCATGTACAGGACCGATTATCGGTACATTGTTAGTTGATGTGTCAAGAAATAATGTAATGGCTCCGGCCGTTGGAATGTTCGGATTTGCTGTTGCTTTGGCTATTCCTTTCACGCTGTTTGCGTTCTTCCCTAGTTGGTTGAAGAATATTCCTCGTACAGGAGGCTGGTTAAATTCGGTCAAAGTCTTGCTTGGTTTCTTCGAGTTGGCTTTTGCCTTGAAATTCCTTTCTAATGCTGATTTGGTTGAGGGATGGAGAATACTTGACAGGGAGGTCTTTATTGTTCTTTGGGTGGTCATCTTTGCTATGGCAGGTATGTACCTGATCGGTAAGATACATTTTCCAGGAGATGACGAAATAGAGCATGTAAGTGTCCCTAGACTATTCATGTCTATTGCATCATTTGCTTTTGCACTTTATTTGATTCCTGGTTTATGGGGAGCTCCATTGAAGGCAGTCAGTGCTTTCGTCCCACCAGTTGCCACTCAAGACTTAAATCTGTATAAAGGAAAGGTTTCCGCTAAGTTCAAAGACTATGACGAGGCATTGAAGTATGCCGCCGCCAATAATAAACCGCTAGTGGTGGATTTTACGGGTCATGCTTGTGTTAACTGCAGAGAAATGGAGTCAACTGTATGGACTGATCCCCGTGTACGTTCTATTTTAAAGGAAGATTATGTATTGGTTTCTCTATTTGTTGATGATAGAAAAACATTAGATGAACCAATGAAAGTTGAAGAAAATGGAAAAGAGAAAACTTTATACACGGTTGGAGATAAATGGACTTATTTGGAAATGTCCAAGTTTGGAACTAATGCTCAGCCTTTCTATGTTCTCTTAGATTCTGATGGTAATCCTTTAAATACTTCATTTGCTTATTCTAAAAATGCGACAGACAAGTTTTTAGATTTCTTAAAAGTTGGCTTGAAAAACTTTAAGAAAGAAAAGAAGTAAAATAGATTCAAAAACAGATTAATAGAAATTATTTTCTACTAATTAATATGACAGACTTAATAAGTAATAGACGCACAATTAGAAAATATTCAGATAGGGAAGTGAGCGATGAACTTATTTGTTCATTGCTCGAGGCTTCTGGTCGTGCCTCTACTAATGGAAACATGCAGTTGTATAGTGTTGTGATTACAAGGGACGAGGAGAAGAAAAAGCTTTTGACTCCTGCCCATTTCTCGCAACCTGCTTTTGTTGGCGCTCCTGTATCGCTGACTTTCTGCGCTGATTTCCATAGGTTTAATCTTTGGTGCAAGGAAAACAATGCAGATCCAGGTTACGACAACGAGCTAAGCTTTCTGACTGCTATGACAGACACTCTTCTTGTGGCTCAGACATTTGCTACGCTTGCAGAGAGCAAGGGATTGGGTATTTGTTACTTGGGAACTGCTATGTATAATGCAAAGCAGATTTCCGATGTGTTGGAGCTGCCTCACAATGTCGTTCCTGTTACGACTATTACCGTGGGTTATCCCGCAGAGCAGCCAGAGCAGCAGGACAGAATAAATCCTTCTGCATGGATCCACAAAGAGACATATCGTGACTTCACTCCTTCGGACATACATTCCATCTATGACTATAAGGATGAAATGGAGAGTAACATGAAGTTTGTGAAGGAGAATGACAAAGAGACTCTTGCCCAGGTATTTACAGATATCAGATACAACAAGGCGAACAACGAGTATTTCTCTAAGCAATATATGGAGCTGCTAAGTGAAAAGGGATTCCTTTTCGCTACTGAATTAAAGAATAACAAATAAAGTTAAAGATATGAGTAAGATTGTACAGATAGGCATAGGCGGTGTTGGTACTGTTGTAGCGCACAAGCTTGCACAAAATATAGATGTGTTCGAGTCGGTAACTTTGGCAAGTCGTACAAAAAGCAAGTGCGACGCTCTTGCCGAGACTTTGAACAAGAAGTATGGAGTCAAGTTCGATACAGATTGTGTCGATGCCGATGAGGTTGATCAGATTGTGGCTCTTTTGAAGAAGCACAAGCCCGTGTTGGTGATAAATGTTGCTCTTCCATATCAGGACCTTGCCATTATGGAGGCTTGTCTTCAGTGTGGTGTAAACTACTTGGATACAGCCAACTACGAGCCTAAGGATGAAGCTCATTTCGAGTATTCATGGCAGTGGGCATACAAGAAGAGATTCGAGGATGCAGGTCTTACTGCTATTCTTGGTTGCGGATTTGATCCGGGTGTGAGCGGTGTATATACAGCGTATGCGGCAAAGCATCATTTCAAGGAGATGAATTACCTTGACATTGTTGACTGCAATGCAGGAAACCACCATAAGGCTTTCGCAACGAACTTCAACCCAGAGATCAACATTCGCGAGATCACTCAGAACGGTCGCTATTACCAGGACGGCCAGTGGGTCGAGACAGGTGCCCTTGAGATTCACAAGCCGCTTACTTATCCTAACGTAGGACCTAGAGAGTCGTACTTGATGTATCACGAGGAGCTTGAGAGCCTTGTCAAGAACTTCCCTACAATCAAGCGTGCCCGCTTCTGGATGACTTTCGGTCAGGAGTATCTTACACATCTTCGTGTTATTCAGAATATCGGTATGGCAAGAATTGACGAGGTTGAGTATAACGGTGTCAAGATCGTTCCTCTTCAGTTCCTAAAGGCTGTGCTTCCTAACCCTAAGGATTTGGGTGAGAACTATGAGGGTGAGACTTCTATCGGTTGTCGTATTCGCGGAATCGGCAAGGACGGCAAGGAGCTTACTTACTATGTATATAACAACTGCAGCCACCACGACGCTTTCGTCGAGACAGGTATGCAGGGTGTCAGCTATACAACAGGTGTGCCTGCAATGATCGGTGCGATGATGTTCGTCAAGGGATTGTGGCAGAGACCAGGTGTATGGAACGTCGAGGAGTTCGATCCGGATCCATTCATGGCTGAGCTAAACAAGCACGGTCTTCCTTGGCATGAGGAGTTTAACAAGGATTTGGAACTTTAATACAGGTTTTTGTTATGAAAATGTTCGGAAGGGTTAAGAGAAATTGGGTGGTTCCTGCTGATCAGGAGCCTACTGAGATGGACAAGAAGGTCATTGCATACCAGAACAAGGGTATCCTTTGCCCAAGAAGAGATATGATCCGCACTCCGGAACAGATTGAGGGCATTCGTCGTGCCGGACTGTTGAACACAGCTGTTCTTGATCTTGTTGCGGCAAATATCAGAGAGGGTATTTCAACACTTGCTTTGGACGACTTGATCGGTGAATACACTCGTTCCCACGGTGGAATCTGTGCTTGCCTTGGTTACGAGGGATATCCCAAGAACTCATGTATAAGCGTTGACGATGTTGTGTGTCATGGTATTCCAAGCGCCAACACCATTTTGAAAAAGGGAGATATCGTAAATGTTGACTGTACAACTATACTTGACGGATATTTCGCTGATGCCTCAAGAATGTTTGTGATCGGCGGTGAGACAACACCAGAGAAGCAGAGACTTGTCGATGTGACAAAGGAGTGCCTTGACCTAAGTTTCGAGGTTTGCAAGCCATATACTACGGTTGGTGATTTGGGCTATGCTATCCAGAAGCATGCTGAGGAGAACGGATATTCTATCGTCAGGGAGCTTTGCGGACATGGTGTCGGACTGAAGTTCCATGAACTGCCGGAGGTGTGCCATTACGGAAGAAGGGGAGACGGAATGCTCCTAGTTCCCGGAATGACATTCACAATTGAGCCTATGGTGAACATGGGAAAGAGAAATGTGACATTTGACAGAATTGACGGATGGACATGCCGTACAGCTGACGGACTACCTTCTGCGCAGTGGGAGCATACGTTCCTTATGACAGAGAACGGTCTTGAGGTTTTGACATACTAATCCACTGAATAAAGTGATTGTCCAGCTGGATATTTGATAGCGAATAAAAAGAGACTGCATCGTGGTGCAGTCTTTTTTGTTGCTATTGGGTTGACATTGCAAATCATAGAACAATATGGTTGCCGAATGCAGTGTGCTGTTCCTTCTTGATCTGTTCGTTTGAATGGTCTTCAAGTATATTTTTCTATTTGTGGCTATATTGGGACCGATTGCAGATTTCAGTTTTTGTCTTATTCATTTTCCCCTTGAAAAATTAAATGCAAATTATATGAATGAACGTTTGTGCCATGAAAAGTAAATTCAGATTTAGGTCCTGTAAAGTATTTTGCCATTTTTGATTTTCGTTTGCGCCAAGCAGTTGTATCTGCCATATAAATTCCCTTCTTTTTTTGCCAATTGTAAAAATAATGCTATTTTTGCGGTACAGATGTGTCTTGTGTCTGTTTTTCTGTCAATTTTGGGGTTCAGTTGACGGAACTATTACATACGAACCCATAATAAAGCATTAGCTATTATTCGCGTTCAAACCAAAAAGCCTGAGAAACTGATTTGATTTGAAAATCGGATAGCAATGTTCACGGAGACGCTTGTAGAGTGACTTCGTACCAAACTCAAATGTTGATGCTCGCACCTTTGGTGTGGGCTTCTATGAGTTTGGGCGGGGTTTCATCTCAGGCTTCCCCGTGAACGCGAGTAGAAAGGTCCGCACCTTTCTTTTTGCCGGTTGTGATTGATAGTCAGATGCGAAAACGACTATCAAATTATGGCAGGAAACAAGAATTTGTCAAATGCTAAGACTGCAAAGAATGATGAGTTCTATACGCAGTATGCAGACATACAAAAGGAGATAAATGCCTACCTTGAATACAATCCGGATGTATTTCGTGGCAAAACTATTCTTTTGCCGTGTGATGATCCGGAGTGGAGCAATTTTACTAAATTCTTTGCACAAAACTTTGAGGAGTTCGGTTTGAAAAAACTGATCTCGACAAGCTATGCACCTGAAAGCAAGAAGATAAAGAGCTGGCAACCAACAATTTTTGAGTCTGAGTCGCCCTATTATGACGTTGACAAGTCGAGAACAAACGGAAAGATTTTTGTTCTTGACCATGACACGAATAACAATGGAACAATAGACTACGAAGACCTTGAATGGCAATACCTCGAAGGAGATGGGGATTTTCGTAGTGCAGAGGTAATGGCTTTGCGTGACGAGGCTGACTTTATAATAACCAACCCTCCATTTTCTTTGTTTCGTGAATTCTTGGCTTGGATTGTGGAAGCAAACAAGAAGTTTTTAATCATAGGAAACATAAATTGTATTGCTTATAAAGAATTGTTTTCTCTAATCAAATCTAATGTAATTTGGTTAGGAAATGGTATGGGAAGATGGATTTCTGGCTTTATTGTTCCAGAATCCTATGACTTATATGGTACAGAGGCACGAATTGAAGAAGGGAAAAGAATTGTGGCAACAAATAATGCACTTTGGTTAAGCAACATAGACCATGGTCGCCGACATCAACCTTTGCAACTTATGACTATGGAGGACAATATCAAGTACAGTAAGCACAAGGAGATCAAGAATATAGGTTATCAGAAATATGACAATTACGATGCTATAGAAGTGCCATTTACAGATGCTATACCAAGTGATTATGATGGTGCAATGGGAGTGCCTATTACTTTTTTGGATAAATATTGTCCAGAACAGTTTGAGATTTTGGGTCTCGATAGATATGTGGAAGATAATCCTAATTTCGGACACAGGTTTACAATAAAAGGGAAAGAAACGTATGCTCGTATTTTAATTCGCAAAAAACAAAACTAATTAATATTATGGATTTAGAATTTTACAAAAAGAAGTTTGACCTTACAACACGAGAAGGGTTTGATAATATTGCCAAGGTGTTGATGTTAGCAAATCCTATTTTAGGATTTCCTTTGTATGCAATTCACAAGTTGTTTGGTTCTGCTCCTTCTGCAGAAGAGCAAGTTCAAACTGTAGAAAAGTTGATTAAGCAAGCCAAACAAGATGGGGCAGAAGAAATTACTGTAGAAATGTCTGGTGATGCTCATGCAAAATTGGAAGGTTCTTATGACGGTACATCAGTTTCAACTGATTTCGGAAGTAACGGAAATGTGAAAGTTACTGTAAAATTTGACAAAAACGCATGAAAACAACACTCCGTACCGACATCACCATAGCCGATATCTGCAAAGGGTTTGTATATAACGAACTTGAAGGCAAAGGTTTGTTCGGATTGGATGGCAAGCTGACCATCCAACCCGAATATCAGCGCAACTATATCTATGCAGACGGCAAAAGGGATGTGGCTGTGATTGACTCAATTATAAAAGGCTATCCTCTCGGAATTCTCTATTTTAATAAAATAGGGGAAGATAAGTATGAGGTTCTTGACGGACAGCAGCGTATCACCTCTTTCGGCAGGTATGTGACAAAGAAGTTTGCAATCAAGGACAGCAATGGTTTGGAGCAGTATTTCAATGGTCTGCCTAAAGATTTGCAGGAGAAAATCTTGCAGACTCCGTTGCTTATCTACATCTGCGAAGGTGAAGAAAGTGAGATCAAAGAGTGGTTCAAGACTATCAATATAGCAGGTGTTCCGCTAAAGGAACAGGAACTGCTCAACGCAATCTATTCAGGTCCGTTTGTTACGCTTGCAAAGGCGGAGTTCTCTAACTCGCAAAATGCAAACGTGCAGAAATGGAGTGCTTACATTTCGGGTTCTGTTATTCGTCAGGACTTTCTGCACACAGCTCTTGATTGGGTGAGCAAGGGAGAGATTGACAACTATATGAGCAGTCATCGTCAAGACACAAACATCAACGAGCTAAAGACATATTTCACGAGTGTTATTGATTGGGTGTCAACTACCTTCATAAGTGTAGAGAAGGAGATGTGCGGACTTGAATGGGGACGACTGTACGAAAAATATCATAGTCAGGCGTATAGTCCCGATATCATAGACAAAAAGGTCAAGGATCTGTATGGAGATCCATACGTAAAGAACAGAAAGGGTGTGTTTGAATATGTACTGGGTGGTTGTGCAGAGCATAAATTGATTGAAGTTCGTGTCTTTGATGACGCTACAAAGAAATCAGTCTATGCAAAG
The DNA here is from genome assembly GCA_045641625.1 of Paludibacteraceae bacterium. Taxonomy (GTDB): domain Bacteria; phylum Bacteroidota; class Bacteroidia; order Bacteroidales; family Paludibacteraceae; genus UBA1723. The sequence goes on along the minus strand of JAZUHH010000009.1, from coordinate 30,110 downwards.
CAAACAAAAATTGCTGAGGCTAACGGACATTCCAATTGTCCTTTGTGCGCATGCGGAAACAATTCAAACAAGGTGCGAATATGGAAACTCTCCGAAATGGATGCCGACCATGTGACAGCATGGAGCAAAGGCGGCGCAACTGATGCAAGTAATTGCGAGATGCTCTGTATAACGCACAACAGAGCCAAAGGAAACAAATAGAAGTATTTGATACGACAAACGCCCAATAAAATGGGCGTTTTTTGTTTCGTATCCATATATGTATTACCTTTGTAGTTCATTCAATCAGGTTTTATGGAACGAAAACAAATAGAGGTAGTCGCCGCAGTCATAGTCATGGACAGCAAAGTCTTTGCAACACAAAGAGGGTATGGCGAATGGAAAGGCTGGTGGGAGTTTCCCGGCGGAAAAGTCGAGTCGGGAGAGTCATACCAGGAGGCTTTGGCACGCGAAATAAGGGAGGAACTGGCTACGGAAATCAAGGTTGGAGAGAATCTGACAACCGTTGTATATGACTATCCAAAGTTTCAGATAAAGATGCATTGCTTCCTATGCTCCATTGTTAGCGGAGACCTGACCCTGCTGGAGCATGAAGATTCCCGTTGGCTCAGTAGGGATGAACTGCACGATGTTCAGTGGCTGCCTGCTGACGAAGAAGTGGTGGAAAAGTTAGGGCAAATGTCCTTTTGATTGCCAAGGTATTGTTGCAAATGTCCATTAAATTTGTATCTTTGCAGAAATTAGTGCGGAGTGTAATGTTAAAAAAGATACTTTTCATATTATTTTCAATTTTTGCATTGGCATCATGTGACAAGGAAAAGAAGAATGATGAGTCTCCTGTGGAAAAGACAACCATCATGTTTTTCCCCTGGTCAACCAACCTGAAGTCATGTTTCATGCAGAATATAAACGACTTTCACCAGCTGATCAGAAAGAACAAGCTGAATAACGAGAGGGTTATGGTGTGTATGGAAACCGAACCGGGGGAAGCGACCATAATGGAAATTACAGAGGAAAAGATAGCCGATGTCATGACGTATAAAAATCCGTCCTTTACCACTTCTTTCGGTATCTCGAATTTCCTGAATCAGATTCATAAAAAGGCACCGGCAAAGAAGTATTCCATGATAGTCGGTTGTCATGGTACGGCATGGCTGCCTGCTCTGGAAACCAGGACAAGATGTTCTTTCTCAGATGATTCAGAAGTCCCTCTGACAAGGTATTTCGGCGGTACGACAAAGGAGTTCCAAATAGAGATCCCAGTGTTCAAGGAGGGTATCCAGAACTCCATGATAAAGAATTTCGAGTACATTCTGTTCGATGACTGCTATATGGCAAATGTCGAGGTGGCCTATGAACTGAAGGATGTATGCAACCATATCGTTGCCTCGCCTACGGAAATCATGGCCTATGGATTCCCGTATCATCTCTGCGGAAGCTATTTGATGGGAGCAGTCAACTACGAGAGCATTTGTAGCACGTTCCATCAGTTCTATAGCAAGTATTCAATCCCTTGCGGTACGATAGCGGTTATTGACTGCAGTGAAATGGATAATCTTGCAGGTATTGTAAGGAGGATCAATTCTTATTCTCCGGAACTTGACACCCTTAGCAGTCCCATTCAGAGAATGGATGGATATGAGCCTACATTGTTTTATGATTTCGGAGACTATGTGGAACATCTTGTAATTCCCGACCAGTTGAAGCAGGATTTTTACGTCCAGTTGGAAAAGGTAGTGCCGTACAAGCGCAATACCGAGAGCTATTTCTCGACTTTCGAGGGTGTTATACCTATCAAAAGTTATTCGGGCATAACCACTTCGGTTCCGAGCTCTCATCCTCTTGCCAAAATGATTGTGAATACAAGCTGGTACAAGAACACTCATTGACCATAGGCGGATGCCATATTGATTGTCGATAACTTTCTTTACAAAAATAGTTTCCATAAAGAAAAATACATTATATTTGCATTCGCTATTTAAACGGATGTGTTAAGTGGTAAGAAAATTGAAAAAATAGAAACAAAGATACTTATGGGCAAAATTATTGCTTTTGCAAATCAAAAAGGTGGAGTTGGAAAGACTACTTCTACCGTTAATTTGGGTGCGAGCCTTGTCACATTCGATAAGAAGGTGCTTATCGTAGATGTTGATCCGCAGGCTAACGCAACTTCTGGACTTGGCCTTGATGTGAATTCTCTAAAGGGTACTTCTGTTTACGAGTGCCTTGTTGATGGTGTGGATGCGAAGAGCGTCATAAAGCACACTACAATGGAAAATCTTGACGTATTGCCAAGCCATATAAATTTGGTCGGTGCTGAAATACAGCTTTTGAATTTCGAGAACCGTGAGTCTGTGATGAAGGGCATTCTTGATCCTTTGAGGGATGAGTACGACTATATTCTTGTAGATTGTTCTCCAAGCCTTGGAATCATAACTTTGAATGCTCTTACTTGTGCCGATTCTGTTCTGATTCCGGTGCAGGCGGAGTATTACGCTCTAGAGGGTATCGCAAAGCTTATGAATACCATCAAGATTGTAAAGACAAAGCTTAATGCGGCCCTTGATATCGAGGGATTCCTTATAACTATGTATGACGCTCGTGCAAGATTGAGCCGTCAGGTTGTTGAGGAGATAAACAGATTGTTCCCAACTCACACATACCAGACAATCATTAGCAGAAATGTAAAGCTTGCCGAGGCTCCGTCATACGGTAAGAATATCATTGAGTTTGATATTGATAGCCCTGGTGCAAAGAACTATCGTCAGTTCGCTCAGGAGTTTTTGTCTCGTGAATCTAATAGAAAGGCTTAAAGATGGCAGAAAAGAAACAGGGAGGACTAGGACGCGGTTTCAGCTCTATGGGGCTTGATGGAATAGATGTGCTGTTCGGAGGTGCGCCAACAGCTGCTGAAAAGGAGAGTGAGATAAAGGGATCAAGCGCCTTGGAGGAGATTTCTTTGGATTTGATAGATGCAAAGCCTGATCAGCCTCGTAAGGACTTCGATGCAGAGGCTATGACTGAGCTTGCTAACTCTATTAAGGAAGTTGGTGTCATCCAGGCAATTACAGTAAGAAAAATCGGTGACAGATACCAGATAATCAGTGGAGAGCGCAGATATCGTGCATCCAAGTTGGCAGGAAAGACAACAATCCCTGCATACATCAAGGATGTTGACGAGCGTGCTGTTCACGAAATGGCGTTGATTGAGAATATCCAGCGTCAGGACTTGAATGTTATAGAGGAGGCTTTGGCGTACAAGAACCTTATGACTTGCTATAGCCTTACTCAGGAGCAGGTAAGTGAGAGGGTTGGAAAGAGCCGCAGCTATGTGACCAATTTCCTTCGTATCCTTAATCTGCCTGACATGATTTTGGTTGCACTAAAGAACAAGGTAGTGGATATGGGCCATGCTCGTGCCCTTCTAGGTTTCAAGAGAGAGGATGGCGAGCTTGACGAAGAGAAGGTTATCAAGGCTTTCAATGTCGTGACAAAGAATCATTTGTCTGTAAGAAAGACAGAGGAGCTTGTCAAAGAGATGAACAGTTCGCAGCCTTCAGGAAACACTCCTGCGAAGACATCACCTACGTCGCTGAACGATGAATATAAAGGTTTGGAAACAAAGCTTCAAGGTTTGTTCACTAAGAAGACTTCTATCTCCTGCAATAGCAAGGGTGCAGGAAAGATTACCATACCTTTTGCCAATGATGAGGAGATGCAGAAGATTTTCGAATTGTTAGATATGCTTGGATAGTTAGCTGATGCAGGGTTTTATAGGCATAAGAAGATATATATTGGCTATTGCTGCTTTTTTGTGTGTGGCAACAGGTGTCAGTGCAAGCAGTGCTGATTCGCTTCGTGTTGTTTCGTCAGTTGATTCTGTTCAGCTTCATGTCGCTGTTACGGATACAGTAGCAGTAGTTAAAAAAGCAAAAGTGGAAGGGTATTGGCAGCCGGATCCACAGCGTGCTATGTGGTATTCTATGCTTTGTCCCGGCCTTGGTCAGATTTACAACCGTTCGTATTGGAAGGTGCCGCTTATATATGGTATCGGTGTAGCTTGTGTATATGTTGTTTCTTTTCAGGGAAGAATGTATAACGAATATAGCAATGCCTATTATTCCATAATGGATCATGATCCTTATACAAACGACTATGTGCCGATATTCGATGGTCTTGAAGGTGTTTCAAGAGACTGGCAGGTATCGACATTGAGAAAGAAAATGGACACATACCGAAGATACAGGGATTTGTGTATCTTTGGAACAGTGATACTATATGTTGGAAATGTGCTTGATGCATTTGTTGATGCGCACCTTTATGACTTTTCTATTTCAGAAGATTTGTCTTTGAGGGTAGTGCCGGAAATCAAGTGCAATCCAGGTTTTATTGATGGAGGTTCTTTTGCAAACACTACATCTTTAGGCTTGAAGTTTGCATTAAGATATTAAGTTAGAGTAATGAAGGATTTAAAGTGGTTGTCGGTTCTTGCTTTTGCATTGTCAGTCCCTTTTTACGGATTGAATGCGCAGGATATGAACAACGAGAATGATGAATTGGAGGCTGATACGGTTGATGTCTTGATTTCCGATTCTGAAGCGTTAGAGAAAGATTCTATTATTTGTGATGAAACTAAAGATGCAGCTTGTCTGTACATGCCTGAAGCATTCGAGGCAAGTTTGGATAGTTTGATCGGAGTTTACAAGAGTCGTTATCATCGTGGTGACTGTGAGTCAGATACAGTTGGAACAGTTCTTCCCGATAGTGTCTATATTTCCAGATTGAAGGCTATCCCTTCGTTGATGGAGATGAACTACAACAGTATAGTTGGTCGTTATATCGAGCTTTATACTGTCAAAAAGAGAAGTCAGGTAGAGTATATGCTTGGATTGGGCAAGTATTACTTCCCAATTTTCGAGGATATTCTTGATTCGGAGAAGATGCCTATAGAATTGAAGTACCTTCCTGTGATCGAGAGTGCCTTGAATCCAAGAGCTTTCTCAAGGGCAGGTGCAAGTGGCCTTTGGCAGTTCATGTTCAGCACTGGTAAGATGTATGGACTTGATGGAAACAGTTTGATCGATGAAAGACGCGATCCATTGAAGAGTACACATGCTGCTGCAAAGTATTTGAAGAATCTTTACGGAATTTATGGAGACTGGAATCTTGTGATCGCTGCCTATAACTGTGGTCCAGGAAACGTAAACAAAGCTATTCGTCGTTCTGGCGGAAAGCGTGACTATTGGGCTATATACCCATTCCTGCCAAGAGAGACAAGAGGTTATGTTCCGGCATTTATTGCTGCAACCTATACTATGACGTATTATGCCGAGCATGGAATTTGTCCTGCGTCAATTACAATTCCGCTTTCTCCGGATACTGTAATGACTGACAAGAGATTCAGCCTTGTTCAAGTGTCTGAGATCCTTGGTGTAGATATAGAGGTATTAAGAAGCTTGAATCCTCAGTATCGCAGAGATATAGTTCCTGGAGGCAAGAACTATTGTCTTACATTGCCAAGCGCTTCAATCAACGGATTCATAGAGTATCAGGATACTATCTGCAATCATAGGAAAGAGGAGCTTTGTCCTCAGCGAATCGTTGTTGAACCAGCAAAGGGAAATTACTATGGAGCAACTGGATCCGGAGTATATAGAGTTAGAAGCGGAGATACACTTGGTGCCATAGCTAGAAGATACCATGTTTCGGTAGCTAATTTGAAGCGTTGGAACAATTTGAGAAGCGATAGATTAAGTGTTGGTCAGAAATTGATAGTTAAGTAATATTTACTTGTATCTTGAGTTATATAGGAAAAGTGGTCGATGAGTATGTTCTGCATACTCCGACCATTCTTTTTGTGTTATAGTTCGGGTTTTATAATTATGGAATATTTATGAGATTGAAATATTGTTCATTAGGTTCCGGATCAAGTGGTAATCTATACTTGATTTCGGATGGACAAACAAATATATTTGTGGATTTGGGAATAAGATGCAAGTATATCAAGGCTTTTTTGGAAGATCTTGGTATGAAGTTCTCTGATATCTCGGGTGCGCTTATAACTCATTCTCATAAAGACCATACAGTCGGCCTGCCAACAATTGTTAAGAAGTTTTTAATTCCCGCTTATATGACTCAAATTTGTGTGAAGGATGCTGAAAGCAGAAACCACGCAAATATCGATAGGAAAAGTGTACGTTATTTCGAATCTGGAGATACTTTCAGAATAGGCACGTTCACTGTAACCGCTTATAAAGTTCAGCATGATACGCCGGATTGCCATTCCTTCATTATTAAGAGTGATAACGGTGTGTCCATTGCACTATCTACTGATTTGGGAAGCGTTCCATCTTCACTACAGAGTGCTATGAAGGAATGTGACGTTGTTATTCTTGAGAGCAATTATTCATTGACTATGCTGCCATTGAGTGGTTATCCTTTGATACTGCAGGAAAGAATTAACTCGGATCATGGCCATTTGTCAAACGACCAATGTGCTGAAGTATTGAAATCACTAATTGGTACCAAGGTTAGACACGCACATCTTGCTCATATTTCTAAGGAGAGTAATACTCAGGATATTGCTTTGAATTATGCGCAGAAGATAGTAGGAGGACGCTACAAGGTGTCTGCTTTCCCTCGAACATCTAAGTCAGAGTTATTTGAAATAGATTGATTAGATGTCGTTTTACCTATTCCTTTATCTATATACGTTCTAATTACAATTATTTGAAATTTAACTGATAAAAAGTTGCAGTTAACAGGTATTTTTGTAATTTTGTAACGATTATTTTGAATAACAAGAACTTATTTTACATACAATGTCTTATATGAGACTTCCATCATTTGCTAAGCTATTACTATGCGAAGTGCTTTTGTTGTGTTCTAATATGGATACTTTCGCGCATGATTCGCATATCAATACAGAAGAACTTCCTTTGATTCCTTATGCAGAGGAGGACAAGATGATTTCCGGTTCGGATTCATCTCTTATTCCTAATTCAAGTACAAGTTTTGCTGAGTTTGAATGTCACGATTCTTCTTTTTTGAAAAAGAAAGAATTGTACAATCTAGCAGTTCAATGCTATAGACGTTCACGTCTTACAGAAGCCGCTTATTATTTTGCAGAAGCCAGAGATGTTGATGATAAATCTCCTGCGAATGACTATCTTTATCTTACTAATTTTGCTCTTCAGCGTCATATCAAGGCACTTTCCGATATTAAGCATATATCCGAGTATCAGATGTCTTATTTGACCAAAGGACAGCGTTTGAAACTAGGTCTGCAGGCTGAATTGGGAGTGAACGGCTATTGGAGTGAAGGTAAATTCATTCTTTATAGAGATATTATTTCTCCTTATAATGAACATTATGCTCTGGCTCATCAGAATACAACAAAGTTACTTGTTTCTCATGCAGTGGGAAAGCATACTGTTGTCTCCCATTCATTTGATTTCTTGGATCACAACATAGATGCCTCTATTGCCCATTTCGCAAGAACCGATTCTATCTACAGACTACATTATCAGATTTTCAATTATAATCAGCGATGGGATATTCAGCTAGGTAATCATGGTTTGTTGTCAGTAGCCGGAGCTTTTGGCTGTAACATTGACGAGAGATTCAATTACTCGGAGCATATTCCTGTATGGGGTGGTAGAGACACTTTGGACATTTATTGGAATCAACGCAGAGACCTTGACTTTGAAACTGATCCGGTTGTTGATCCGTCTAAGGAACCTTCGCAGTACGAGAATTGGTTGGTCAAGACTATTGCCTACTATCGAGATGGTATAGCATCTCAGCAGGATGCCATCAATGCTCTGGAGCAGCTACCTCCTTCGCTCGTTGAAAGTATCTGGAACGGATATAGAAGCAACTGGCATAGTGAAGATGTAGTGAAGTTCAAGAAACATTTCTCTACTTCGTATTCTTTGGGATTGGGGTACAGATATGACTTCAAAAGAAACTCCACTGAAATTGGATATAATGTAAACAGGAATCAGCATAGAGCTTTGAGAACAATGAAGCTCGCAAATACATTCTATGTTAGGGCAAACAGAAATCTGTATTTTACTCCTTTCTTCAAGTATGTTTGGAGAGAGGGTATGCACCACAATCCAATAATCGGAATGACTGTCGGAGGTAAGATTATCCATCCTATTTATTATGAATGTCACTATCAGCGAGGCAATACCTTGCTTTCTGCAAGCGATATAGGATTTTCGTTCAATACTTTGTACAAGACTTCTCACGAGGGCTGGATCAAGCTGATCATTCCATTGATAGATGACTATGGAAAGTTCTCTGTAAGGTTCGGATTCCAGGATTTGTACACTCACGATTTCTTGGTCGGCAAATCAGGATGTCTTGAGCGATACGAGCTAAAGTCCGTTACAATTCCTGTTAGATTTACTTATTCACATTGTTTCTAAAATTCATGTGGCTATGAAAAGACGATTTATTTTATTGCTCTTTGCTGCATTGAGTTTGTATGTGAAGGCAGAAGACGAGGACTATGTTTCAAAATTCCTGCAAAGTAGCAAGAAGGAGCAGAGCGGTGACATTCCTGGTGCTATTTCTATAATGACCACTGTATATACTGACTGCTATGAGAAATATATCAGATTGGGTGAGTTGCATTATAAAAATAACGACTATATCTCAGCATTAAGAAGCTTTCAGCTGGCTTTGGAATTCAAGCCGCGTTCTGTAGAAGCTTATCTGCTGGTTGTTCAGGCGGGGGCAAGACTCAAGGACTGGAAATTGGTAGGTGATTCCTATGACAAGATTTTGGACATTGACCCAGATAACAAGACAGCTCTTTATTATAGAGGTCTGCTACATTACAACACAAAGCAGTACCAGTTGTCAAAGCAGAAGCTTGACCATTTGATTGAGCTTTATCCTCTAGATTATGACGGAGTGCTTCTGCTTGCGTGGTGTAACTATCATATAGGTTTCAATACGAGAGCCAAGAAGCTGTTCAATCTTGCCCTATGTATAAATAGTGAAAGCAAGTCAGCCAGAGAGGGTATTAAGATGTGTGAAAAGAAATAGTTTGTTGCTTTATATTCAAACATATTGTTAGAAATGGCATTATGACTTGAAATTTTGAATTTTAGTCAAGAACAAAATGCTGTCAACTTCAAAGTTGGCAGCATTTTGTTTTCATTTGTGTTTTTGTATATTGTTATATGTTTGACTTTAACTGCATATTTGATTTTTCTATCTGTTTGTGATGTGTTGCAGAATACCATTTTGCAATCATATAATTGTAGTAATACATAATGTTTATACAAGTTGAGAAATTTATACAGTTACTACTTTTATAATTTTTCATAGTTGAGAAATTATTATTGTTATTGTTTTCTTAGCATCTAAACTTTTATATAGCTGCACAAGAATAGTACCGGAATAAAATCAATGTTGAGAAATTAAAAAAGCTAATGCTTAATTAATTCCTCAACATTATGTGAGTGATAATGTAAAAATGAAATTTGCTTAGCCTCTCACGAGGATCGACATGAATAGAAAATGTATGTTAAATGATATTCACTTCTGATTTCACAATCATCTGTGAACAATGATTGATTGTATTTTATTATTTAATTTCAAAAAATAAGTTCTTTGTTTACGATGCAAAGTTACATATTATTTTGGTTATTCAAATCTTTTTGACGAAAAAATTAACAATTTTGAAAAGTTTTTCACATTTTTCTTAGTTTTTCAACAAAATTTATTGATTGTTGATAACTATTGATGTATTTGTGAATAATATCCAATGACATATTTAATATGCTATTTCAAATAATTCATAATTTTGCATTGTCGGATTTGAGAGATATATCATATTATTCTTATCAAATTTGATGTTATTATATATTTATAGTATAAATCAATATATCAATGGCACTAGAGATTATTTATCGCACTAAGTTCAGACGTTTGACAAATACAGCGCACTATGCAATTGTGAACGATGTATATAATATGAGTATGGCTAATACTCAGTTGTGCGGAAAGTTAAACCAGGGACTTGAGAGATTAAGAGCAGCTATAGATAAGGAACGTGAATATGTTCTGAAGAAATATGACAAGACTCTTACTAGTAATCTTAAGAATGCTATTGCTATAGAGAACAAGGCTTTTACTGCTGTATATAAGATGCTAAAATACAAGGCTTCGATATCTACAGTAAATGATACACAGACAGCTGCAAGGAAACTTGTTGTTACGTTCGACACTTATATGAGGGATCGTGGCAAGAAGACTCTTGGAGAATGGATTGGTTCTGAGGCAAGAATGATCGAGGAATGGGGTGGAAATGAAGGCCAGAGACTTTTCGAAAAGCTTAATATGACTGACATGATTGGAGAGATCATGAACCAGCATACTAATATGATCGGAATCTACAAGGAGATCAAGCAGAAGATGGTGTCTTTCGGATACACCAAGATTGCTCAGTATCGTCAGGAGACAGATGCTGCTATGGCATTCCTTGCGGCAAACTATTTGATTCTTGCTAACGATTACGATGTTAATGTTTCATCTGCAGCCAGAGAGGCTATTGATGGTATCAATTATATGATAGAGCAGTTCTCTGAGCACGTTCAGCCATTGAGCGACGAAGAGAATGATGAAAAGAAAACAATTTCTATGACTCCAAAGTCTGCTTCAGGACAGTCTGCCAGAAATTTTGGTAATGGATACTCTGCAACAGACGAGGACGAGGAATATGCTATCAAGGAAAGCGAACGTGAATCTAATATTATAAATGCAGGTTCTGTTCGCAGTATAAAGAATATTGCTGACAAATATAGTGACGCTGAGAATCCGTTCGAAAATCTCGATAGTACACCTATGACAGAGATAGACGAGAATCTCATAGAATGATTTGTCATAAAGATTTGACAACCAATTTTTGTAATATACTTGTGTGGTGGTGTGTAAACTTTAGTTTATTTGCAGTTGAATTCATCACTTATCAAAGAAATGGCACAGTTTGAGAAAATCATGCGATTTATATTTATTTATGCAAAGCCACCACACAAGTATTTTTTTCTTTCAATAAACATATAGAACTTATATATTTCAATATTATAGCATGAACTTTGATTTTTCAGACATTTTCAAAGACAAGGCAATAAAGTTGGTATCTGAAACAGCTCAAGAAATTGGCGTTGATGCCTTTGTTGTCGGAGGTTATGTTCGTGACCATATTCTTGGCAGACCGAACAAGGATGTCGATGTTCTGACACTAGGTGCACAGAGCAGCGAAAAACTTGCTATGGCGGTAAAGTCAAAGCTTGGAAAGTATTCAAGCATGTCAATATTCAAGAACTTTGGAACTGCTCAGGTCAAGAGCCATGATGTTGAAATAGAGTTTGTGACTGCAAGAAAGGAAAGCTATAACAGAGACAGCAGAAATCCAAAGTGCGAACCTGGAAATTTGAGAGATGACTTGTCAAGAAGGGATTTCTCGTTAAACGCAATGTGTGTGCGTCTATGTGACAGAAATGACGAGAATTTGGACTGCGGTATAGGTACAGGTAAGAAAGGAGAGCTAATAGATCTTTTTGACGGAACAAGGGATTTGGAGTGGGGTATTCTAAGAACACCTCTTGATCCTGTGATTACGTTTGATGACGATCCTTTGAGAATGATGCGTTGTGTTCGTTTTGCGTCTCAGCTTGGCATGAGTCCAGAGGAGAACACTTTCAACGCAATACGAGAGAATGCTGGAAGAATAAAGATAATCACACACGAGCGCATCAAGGATGAGTTTGTAAAGATAATGATGAGCAAGCGTCCTAGTGTCGGTTTATACTTTATGGAGGAAAGCGGTTTGATGGAACACGTGCTTCCAGATGTTCACGCTCTTTCTGGTATAGAGACAAAAAATGGAAGAGCTCACAAAGATAATTTCCTACATACAATGCAGGTTTTGGACAATGTGAGCGAGAAATCAGATAACTTGTTTTTGAGAATTTCTGCTCTTTTCCATGATATAGCTAAGCCTCAGGCAAAGAAGTTTGAACAAGTCAAGGGATGGACATTCCATAACCATGAGTATTTGGGAGGAAAGATGGTGCCAAGAATTTTCAAGCATCTTACTTTGCCTCTTGGTATGGAGCTTGAATATACAAAAAAACTTGTCAGTCTGCATATGAGACCTATCTCTTTGATAGAGGAAGGAGTTTCTGATAGCGCAATAAGAAGACTGCTTTTTGAAGCAGGAGATGACATTGATGACTTGATGATTCTTTGCGATGCAGATATTACAAGCAACAATGTATTGAAGAGAGAAAAGTTCCATAACAACTACAGATTGTTGCGAGAGAAAATGCAGGAGATCGAAGAAAAGGATCATATAAGATTGTTCCAGCCTCCTGTATCCGGAAATGATATTATGGAAACTTTCGGAATAGGCCAGTGCCGTGAGATCGGTATCATAAAGGAAGAGATAAAGAATGCCATACTCGACGGCAAGATTCACAATGATAGGGAAGAGGCTATGAAGATGATGTTTGAAATAGCAGACCGTATCGGATTAAAGAAGGTATAAAGAAACAATTCATATAAATGAGGTTTGTAAAATACATACTTGTCATATTTGTTTCGGCATTTTTTGTTGTTTCGGTAAGTTGCGATGATGACTTTGATTCAGATAGCGAATCTCGTATTACCGAAACAAACATAAGTTCTTCGCCTATTTTGGCAGAGCAGGCACTTATGGGAGTATATGCCAAGATGACAAAAGGAAGTATGTATGGAAAGAAGCTTTCTTATTATTGTTCTCTAAATAGCGATATAGAGTGTATAAGCGGTAGCACAGACAATGGAAGACGTGCAATCGCAAGAGGTGTAGCTACATCATACAATACTGAATCAATTGATATAATTACTAACTGTTACTCGACTATCAGAGAGTGCAACAACTTAATTTCTGCAACAGATAAGGGTATAAATGAATTAAAAGGAGAACAACTTAAAAAAATGCTTTCCATTAAAGCTGAAGTATCAGTTTTAAGAGCGTTCATTTACCATGATATGGTAAGAGTATTCGGTGATATACCTTACATAACTAACAATTACAATACTGACAATATCTCTTATAAAGTAGTAGAAAACCGTAAAAATATACTTACTCAGGAAATTGCTAACGTAGAAGATTGGATTGAGTATTTAGATGGCGAAGTAGATAGTTTTGAAAGATTGAACAAATATTCGTCGTATGCGTTGCTCGCTGAGATGTGCTTTACACGTTCTGGTCGTTCAATGATTTCTGATGTAGATACAGATGAAGATACAGACGATAAAATTGAGTATTTGAAGAAGGCAAGGTATTATCTTGAAAAGGTTGTCAATAGTGGCAAATATGAACTTGAAAGCAGCTATGAGAAGATTTTCAAGAAATTGATGAGCTACGATAATGTGTCTTCTGAAATTCTGTTCGCTTTACCTATGACAAGAGGAAATAGCGGAGAGCTTGGATACTTCATATCAACCAAGCATGATGAAGGCTCTAAGTATGGATCTACAGAATGTGGAGTTCTTGCACCTGTTACATATTTCTATGATTTCGACTGCAATGACTTGCGCAGAGATGTGACTCTTACACTTCACAAATATACTAAAGACAGCCAACAGAATTTGTCTGGAATCAACAATATCTCTTTCGGAAAATTCCGCAGAGAATGGCTTCAGCCTGTATATGAAGGTAAGCAGAAATATACTGGAGTTGATCTTCCAATTATGAGATATTCAGATGTTCTTTTAATGCTTGCAGAGTGTAGGCTTGAAGTAGAGAATGACATTGATGGAGCCAAGGACCTTTTGAGAAAGGTAAGAGTCAGGGCTTTCAAATCTTCAGATGTTGATATGAAAGTTGATCATTATCTAGGAAAAATGACTACATACTTGACTACACTTGAAGGAATACGTAAAGAAAGGATGTTCGAACTTGGAGGAGAGAGAAAACGTAAGTTCGACCTTATGCGCTATGGTATTCTTGACAAGTCTTTGTCTGAATCAAAAGTTCGACTTAACAACCTAAAGGAAAGAAAAGCTGAATTCATTGAGGTTCCTGAAAAGATTTACTGGAGACTGTCCGATGATTCAGAACATATCAAATATGCTACAGTTGATGAAAATGACTTTGCTGCAGATTTCGATTTTGACAGCGATGGATTGAAAAACACTAAGTGGAGTGGTGCTGTAGCCAGTAGTTTTGTAGAAAGAATGTGTGAAAGCGAGGGAAATCTAAAATATTTCTTACCTTTGCCAATCGCAGATTAAATAATACATAAAGCAGGTTAAAATTATGGCAGAAAGTAATTTTGTGGATTATGTAAAGATTCACGTTAGAAGTGGTCACGGTGGTGGAGGTTCAGCACATTTGCATAGAGAAAAATTTACTCCTAAAGGAGGTCCTGATGGAGGTGATGGCGGTAGAGGAGGCCATATTATACTTCGTGCCAACAAAAACTATTGGACACTTCTTCACTTGAAATATGACAGACATATCTTTGCTGGACATGGTGGCAGTGGTAGCCACAGCCGTAGTTTCGGTAAAGATGGAGAGGATAAAATTATCGAAGTTCCTATGGGTACTGTCGTGTATGATGCTCAGACAGGAGAATACTTGATGGACGTTACCGAAGATGGTGAGGAGAAGATCCTTTTAAAAGGTGGTCGCGGAGGTCTTGGTAACTGGCATTTCCGTTCTGCTACCAATAGAACTCCAAGATATGCTCAAAGTGGTGAGCCTGCTCAAGAGAAGATAATTATCCTAGAGTTGAAGGTTCTTGCAGATGTAGGTCTTGTAGGTAAGCCGAATGCAGGTAAGAGTACTTTGCTTTCGTCTATTTCTGCAGCAAAGCCAAAGATTGCAGATTATCCGTTCACTACTCTTGTCCCAAACTTGGGTATTGTGGCCTATAGAGACGGAAAAAGCTTCTGTATGGCAGATATTCCTGGTATTATCGAGGGTGCAAGCGAGGGTAAAGGATTGGGATATAGATTCCTTCGTCATATCGAAAGAAATGCAGTTCTTTGCTTTATGGTGCCTTGTGATACTGATGACATTATGGAGGAGTACAAACTTCTTCTAAATGAGGTTACTGCGTATAATTCAGAGCTTGCAAACAAGGACAGAATCTTGTGTTTGACAAAGGCTGATATGCTCGACGATGAGCTTCGTGAAATGATCAAGGAGTCTATTCCAAGTGATGTCAAGTATTGCATGATTTCTGCTGTTAGCGGAGACGGTCTTCAGCAGTTGAAGGATGAAATCTGGAAGCTGATTCAAAACAATAACAGATTCGACTTCAGCGAGAAGATTACTCATAGAAATCTTGATGCAGACAGACTTGCACATGATTTTGCAGACGATGATGAAGACTTCACAATTATTGACGAGAATCCAGATCCTGATGACTATTACGAGGAGGATTGGGATGAGGAATTCGAGTTCGAGGGTGAAGACGCAGAGAATGAGGAGGATATCGTTTATGAAGATGATGAAATGGAAATCATAGACGATGATGAAGATGATACTAACAAATAGTCAGTTATAAAATTTTTTGCTTTGTACTTGTCGTATGTTTCTTACTACGACAAGTATATTTTTAATTAAGTTTTGTCAGATAAACATATTATGAAGACCAGAAATTTTGTTTGCTTTTTAGTAATGTTTTTCTCTGCTTGTTCTAGTAATACAATAAAGGAAGAACAGAAGGATAACAGAGACTCTATATCTATGCTATATCGTCCTATTCAGGAGACCTATACGCCTAGGGTAGTTACAGCAGAGGACTCTTTGGCAGATACTGTTTATAATGATACGTCTAACAAATCAGGTGTGTTTGTTAATGATATTCAGATAAAGAGATTTTGTCCATTAGAGAATGATTTTAGAAAGGCTTTTCATTGCTTTAATATAAAATATGAAAAGCCTGTGTATTATGAAGAAGTTCCTGATGATTTTGTCTCAGATACCATCAGTGATAACGATGAATGGAGAGAGACTATGTATGAAACAGAAGGTATGAGTCTTGTTTATCATTCTCCTGGACCAGGAAATACTGGAAATTGGGATGAGAATTTATTGTCTTGTGTAGGTTTTAACTTTTATAGTTCTAAGTATCGTGTTTCAATAAATGGAACAACCGTTCATGTAGGTATGAAGCAAGATGATTTGTTCTCTTTGATGCCTGAAACACGCAAATATTACGAGTCATATAACTCCAAGAAAGAGTCTCCGTTTACAGTCGAAATTTCAGTTAAATACAGACTGTATGACGACAAATATGAAGGTGATGAAGAATGCCCAGTAAAAATTATTTTGGAAAATGGAGTAGTCAGTTCTATTTCGATAGAGACAAGGAATTATGACGAAACAATGTAGGTTATTCTTTTATATAGCCACTTGAAAGATTAAGAAGTTGTTTAAATTTCCACTAAAATTTAAACAACTTCTTAATGCATTAAAGTATTATGTATGTCTATCCAATACTCAACAGGTTCGAGATAATAATCACCAATTTTCTTTTGTTTTGAACTTGTTATCTAAATTGGGAGTGTTTTATTATTTCTTCATTGGCTTGCCGCTTTTCCTCCATAGAATTGAAGCCATTATTCCCATTGCAATACTTAGTCCGAAAACATATAGGAACGAGGCTCTAAGGCCTAATTCGTCACCTATGTACGCTATAAGGAACGGACCGAAGAAGAATCCTGTTCCACTAATTGTATTCACCATTGCAATGCCGGCTCCTGGTGTTACATCCGGCTGACTGCCTGCCAAGCTATAGATGATTGGAACAACGCAACTCATGCCTATTCCTATGATAAACAGTGCTATGCAAGAGATTATCATAGATGTCGAGCAAGAGAGCAGTGCAAGTCCCGTGATAGTGATGAAACCGCAGATAAGAAGTATGTATGTTTCAGAAAATCTGCTTCTTACAATGTCTCCCATAAATCTTCCGATTGCTATAAATGTGGCATATATTGCAAGTCCAAGAGGTGCAAGGTTTTGAGCAAGCTCGATAACCTCTTTCATATACATCGTGCTCCAAGTATTGATGCTTCCCTCGATAATACGGCTGAATAAGGCGAAGAATGCTATTACAAGAAGTATTCCCTTAGGAAACATAAGTTTGAATTTCTTGGCTTCCCCTTGTGTGTTTCGTTTCTCCCTTATCAAATAAGGACGCAGGAACAGAAGTTCGAGTATCACGCATAGAGAGGCAAATGCAAAGTGTATCTGTGTGGAAATTTCAAGTGTTAGAAAAAGAATTGAAGCAAGAGCTCCTGTCAGTGTTCCCACATAGTAGATGGCATGGAATTTGCTCAGAATGCTTCGCTTGTAGGCGTGTTCCACCAGAATTGAATTTCCGTTTATTGCATTGTCAAACAGCGACACAAACGCACCATAGGCCATACATACCGGGAAAAGCAGATATTTTGACGGCATTAGCGGTATCAGAGAGAATACGACTGCCACAAAGTAGCCCATACGAGTCAGTTTTTTGCTTCCGTATCTGTTGGCCAGATTTGAGCAGATAGGCATGCAGATAAGTCCTCCTATCGCCATTGAAAGCTCCATTACTCCTAATCCCATGTATTGGAAATTGTAGATGCTTTGTAATGCAGGCATTCTTGAAACAAGTGTGGCAAATGTGAATCCTGCAAAAAAATACATTGTCATCAGTGCATAGCGGGCATGGTTCTTGGCCAATCGCAATGCGGAGACATTGTTTTGTTGCTCCATCTTAAGTTCTAGTAATTTTAGTTTATAGTTTGTTTTAGTTTTTTCTTTTCGGGTGCAAAATTAGTCATTTATCGCCAATTCCAATAGCGTAACATTTGCTTTTTCTATAGTTTTTTTATCATATTTTAATCATAGACAGATTTTGCTCGAATAAATAAACCAAGATTGCAATTCGATAATTATTATGACTAAATATTAAGTTACTTTTGGTGATGTTTTTTCCCTTCATAACAAAATCTGTTTTGTGTTTTGGGGTATTTCCTATTAGGAATGTCCGACTCAATATGCTTAGAGCGTTATTATTATGTTTTTTAGCCTTAATACTTTATTGGAAGTCCATGTTGTAAGTCAGCTGTTACTTTTGTAGGATAATTTTTGTAAATGAATCAGATTTTGTCTAATTTTGCCTATTATGAGAGAAGTTTGGAGTAAAATAATTGTTTGCATGGCATTGGTGTCAATGCTGATAGGTGCCTCTTCGTGTGGACCTTCCAAGGTGTCAACGGACAAAAAGCCTGATACAAAGACTGTTAGGGAGTTTTCTTTTGCTTTGCCTGAGGGATGGAAATACGAGAAGGACAGTATCGCTGGAACTGACTTGTTTCTGTCTTCCGGCAATGACAGCGTTTACGTCTTCGTTAACCATACGCAGAGCGAGAGCTGCCTGTCATTTTTTGCAGAGAACAGGTTTCGTTCAATGCTTAACGAGATAAACAATTTCGATATGGTTTCCTCGTTCCAGTCCGACACACTTTGTGAGATTGTCTATACCTGCGAAGAGGACGGAATCAAGTTCAAGCAGATATTCGATATCAGACAGGGCAACAATGGTGTGCTTTATGGAATAACAGGAGACTACACTTTTGGCGATTCTGCCGAAGTTTCCAACATTATTCGTTCGTTCCAGTTTAATAACAAGTAGTTATGTTACAGATTGAGTTGATGGTTTTCAACCAGATTCAGGAGAATACATACATAGTATATTGCAGCGAGACAAAGGAGTGTGCAATCATTGATGCAGGCTGCCGTTCGCGAATGGAAAAGATCAAGTTCAGAAAGAGGATTGAAGAGCTTGGGCTGACTCCCAAGCACTTGCTTAACACGCATCTGCATTTCGACCATATCTATGGCAACAAGTTCGTATATGACACTTGGGGATTGTTGACAGAGGCCAGTGAAAAGGACCAGTTCTTCATTGACACATACCTTGATCAGCTCAATCTGTTCGGCTTCCCTCAAGAGGAACAGGCCCCTGGAATAGGCAGAAAGCTTAAAAACGGAGATGTGATAGAGATTGGCAACGAGTCGCTTACAGTGCTTGAGACTCCGGGTCATAGTGCAGGTGGACTTTGCTTCTATTCTGCCAAGGACAAGGTCTGCTTTGTCGGTGATACAGTGTTCCGCGAGTCTGTGGGAAGAACAGATTTCCCTTCTGGCAGTCAGGAGGAGATCATACGCAGTATAGAGAACCAGCTTATGAAACTGCCTGGAGACACAAGACTGCTATCCGGTCATGGAGAGGAAACAAGCGTAGAACACGAGTTGCTGCATAATCCTTATCTTAATTTCTAAAGGGAAAATGAGACTTGTTGACTGGCTTGATGAGATAACTCCAGACTTCGTGTATAAGTTGAAGAACAGCAATGTTATTGTTGCCATGAAACGATGCGAAGTCGGCTGTGGAACATCCGATATTTACACTTGGGATGGAGAACCGTATGCTTCGTTCGTAGAGTTGGAGCGAAGAAGCTTGGACTCGTTCGATGCATTTGACGGCCCCCACAGGTTCAAGTCTTGTTTTTCTTCAAAAAGCAGAAGCAACGTCCTTCGTAAATATGACAGCATTTCATGTCTGTATAACGAAGGATACAACAGAAGCCGTTTGAACTCCTTCGTGGATAAGGTAAATGAAAGAAAAATAGACATTAGGGATGGTTGGGTTGAAAAACTAGTAACATCACTGACGATACTGAACATTGTTGAAAGTGACACTGACCTTAACTTAATGTTTGCCAATGCAATATATTCCGGTTCTTCGGCCGAGATTGTCTATCTGTTTAACGATAAGAGTAAAGTTGAGTCGGTAGAAGATGCCGTATGGATTGGTGCCAGTCCTGAGCTGCTGTTCAAGAAGTATCATGATTCGGAGTGTTATGAAGCCCTTGCTCTGGCAGGTACTATGCCGGCTGACAGCAAGGAAAGCTGGAGTGACAAGAATATAGAGGAGCATAACCTTGTAATCAACCATTTCAAGCATGAGGAGGTTGTCTGCAGTGCCTCTACGGAAAAGTCATACAGTACATATAAGGTTCAGGATGTGTTTCCAACCAGAGAAGTTAGATATGGAAGCATAAAGCATTTGGCTACCGACATCCGTGTCAAATTTGATGGAACGCAAATGGAGCTGATAAACATCATACATCCAACTCCAGCAGTATGCGGTTTTCCCAAGCCAAATTCAAAGATAATAATCAGAAAAGACCACTGCAAAGATGATTTGTATGCAGGTGTGATCGCTATAAACGAACCTAACGGAGACTTTTTCAGTTTTGTGAACTTGCGCTGTTTCAAGGCCGCTTCTTTTGCAAACGATTTGAAGGATGCGGGAAAGTATCTTCATTTCAGAGTAGGTGCAGGAATTGTTGCTGACAGCGATGCCTATGAGGAAATGCACGAGGTTGTTTCAAAGTACATGACTGTCAGGGATTTGTTCGGAATTATTGAAGACGAGGCATTGGATAATTGTGCCGACTTATTGGCTCGTCACACTTCGTCGATATAGACATTTGATGCAAGATAAAGAATAACTATGGCATATTCCAATAAAAAACATATTCAGCAGTTAGTATATCTTCTTAAGGCTCATGGAGTTACTGAAGTAGTATTATGCCCAGGCAGCAGAAATATGCCTATAGTTGAGTCTTTATGTAACGGGGATTTCAACGTTCATCGTGCATTGGACGAGAGAAGTGCCGGTTTCATGGCTGTAGGTATGGCTCAGAGTTCCGCTCGCGTTGCAGTATGTGTGACTAGCGGAAGTGCTGTGGCTAACTTGCTGCCTTCACTGATAGAGGCAAATTTGCAGGGGCTTGGAATGGTGGTTGTAACTGCAGACAGACCTAAGGAGATGATAGGGCAGATGATGGGGCAGACTATGGACCAGATAGGAGCTCTGTCCAGTGCTGTGAAGTATTCCGTTAATGTAGAAGATGACGAGAGTGAGGATGGAATGTGGTTCGCAAACAGAGAGATAAATGCCGCTTTGATCTCTGCCTATTATGGAATGAACGGACCTGTGCAGATAAATATGCAGATCAAGGAGCCTTTCTTTGAGTGTACAGAAAGTTTATTGCAGAAGTTCAATAAGATTGAATATACTGATGATCTGAAAAACTTGTGGGATTCCTGTAAGCGCCCGCTTATATTGGTCGGACAGGGTAGGGGTCTGGACTTGAAAGTAGATAAGAACATACCCGTATATGCCGAGGTGTTAAGCAATCTTGACAGATCGAAATATAACGTGATATCGGATGAAGATATCGAAACTTATAACCCTGATTTGGTAATCTATATAGGAGGTCATATTGTCAGCAAGACAGCAAGGATTTCCATTACCAAAATGAAACCTAAGACCGTGGTCAGAGTAGGTGAATCTTTGGAGTTCCCTGATACTTTCAAGTGTCTGACTCACGTTGCAGTCGTCAGCTCTTTGGTTGGATGTCTAAAGAAGGATGTTGATTTCAGGCCTGTTTCAGCTCCGTACAAAGAGAATGTCTATCCTGCGGTATATGCGGACTTCTTGAAGAATATACAGCCTAATTCGACCGTTTTTCTAGCTAATTCGACAACTGTAAGAGCCATTGACTATGCCTACAGCCATTTGGAGGGAACTAGAGGCAAAGGATTGCGTTTCATGTGCAACAGAGGTGTTAACGGCATAGAAGGATCTTTGTCTGCTGCAGTAGGGTATGCCAGCCTGCATCCTCATGAACCTACATATATAGTTATAGGAGATTTAAGTTTCTTCTACGATGTCAGCTCTTTGTGGAGTGTCGGAAATAATCTGAGAATTCTGCTTGTAAATGACGGAAAAGGTTCAATCTTTTCAAGACTAAGAGGATTAGAGCAGACTGATACTGTTAAGAAATATGTTTCAGAGTCTCATGATTTTAGTGCTGAGGGGATAGCTTTGACTTACAAGATTGATTATGCCTCAAGAAATGGTTGTATGGACCAGAAAACTTGGCTGTGGTATAATGATATGTCTGATGAGAAATCGAAGCTTTTAGAGGTGTTTGTGTAGTTTATCTGGTACACAAAGTTAAAAAGTAAACATAATAAAAACAAATTATGAAGTTAAAGAACGGTGTTTTATTTTTAATGATGTTTTCTGCTCATATTTCGTGTGCTGGTATTGAATTAATTGAAGAACTTCCACCTGTGGTTCGAGTTGAATCTGATTTGGGTACATTGAATGTTGATCCGTTCAGTAACACTAAGGAGGGTAGAGAGTTCAGGAATAATTTAAGAGAACAAATTAGAGAACATCTGGTAGATTATGCTGATGTGGTTGAGGTTTCATGGTTAGAGAAGTTGAATGGTCCAGAAATACCTATGAAACTAATCTATGATAAAAGAGCGATGACATTGAAGCAGATAAATTCTCGAACAAACGAAGTAAAAACATATAATAATGTGGGTTGTTTTGGTCTGCTTGATTTCTTCCCATCAGGAAGGATATCTTTCGATCAAGATGGTTTAGAGAGTTATTGCAGAAAGTTTTCCTTCGAGTGGGCTCCATATACTCCTAAGCCAGAACAAGATCAGGAAACGGGAAATGTGAAGATTGTATGTGACTATGTAAATACTATTGTTGCTGATTCTTCTAGTGTGAAATATTTAGAGTGGTCTGCTGTTACTTCAGTTGCAAGTGACTGGTATGTACGAGCAAAGTTTTCGTACAATGATGTTTCGGGAGATGAAACAACTCGTAACCTTGGCTTTTTTATCAATGATAGTAAGGTTTCAAAAACAATTGAATTAAAGTAGAAAATAAACTGAAAAAAGGTATAAGCATGAGAAATAGAGTAAAGCCAATACTTGCTGTTTTACCCTTACTTGTCTCATGCACAGGCACTGAGACGACGCCACAGCAGACTGAAATCTCTCTCTACACAGCGTGCAGAAGAAACGGTTGAGCAGAAGTAATATGTATAACGCATTTGATGATACAGTCCTATGTAGAGGCGTATGGTGATGATTATATAAATCTTACAAAAAATTTTATTGGAGACGGAGAGTTGATAGAGGCTACTACCTTTTTGTCTGAGCTATACAAGCGTGATGTTCTTCGCAAAACTTTTGCTGATAATACTACAGATATTTAAGCCAATATGTGCCTAAAGAAATGGACACCAAGGAACCTGGTCGTCTGCATGACCAAACAAATTATCAGATGAGAAAGTTCGGTTATTATAAGCTTTCGGGGTTCTACAAGGGGGCAGGTTTCATGGGGTAGTAATCGCAATCCAGATATCTTGAAATACGAGAATCCTTATTTTACGAGTATATCAAAGGTAGGAGAATATTATTGGGGGCTACTTTGGGGTGCCTGTTGATTGCGAGGCGGCCTTTTTTTGTGCTTGGTTCGACTGGGTAAAAAATCTTGATACAGATAGTACCGACTCCTATATTGACCATCCTTTGGATGAGTATGTGTTAGACGAAAACGGAAAGTTCTAGGTTGTAAAGACTACCAATCCAAAGTCTAAAAGTGAAATAGCAGACTTGTTCAAATAGAGTAATACACAAAAAAGATATCATTGTAGGTATTGACCACAATGATATCTTTATTTTTATTTATACGGAAACTGAATCTTAAGCAATTCTTATTGCTACAAGTTTCCCATACAAAAGATTATTAGCTTAAGCCTTCTTGATCCAATCAACCAACCAAGCGCCAACTTCCTTTGTGCCATATTTAGCACCGCCAGCAACCTGAATCTCTGGAGTACGAACATTCTGATCCAAAGAAGCGTCAACAGCCTTGCGGATCAACTCGCCTTCCTTCTTAAGGTCGAAATACTCGAATAGCATAGCTACTGAAAGTACCTGAGCAAGAGGGTTAGCAATGTTCAATCCCTTAGCCTGAGGCCATGATCCGTGAATCGGCTCGAATACAGGAGTGTGCTCACCTGTAGAAGCAGATGGAAGAAGTCCCATAGAACCTGTAATACATGAACCCTCGTCTGTAAGGATGTCGCCGAATGTGTTCTCAGTTACCATAACGTCGAAGAACTTTGGCTCCTGGATCATACGCATAGCTGCGTTATCAACATACATGAAGTCAGTAGTCACGTCTGGGTAGTTAGGAGCCATCTCCTGTGCAACCTTTCTCCATAGACGAGAAGAAGCAAGTACGTTAGCCTTGTCAACTACTGTAAGGTGCTTGTTGCGCTTGCGAGCGTAGTCGTATGCAACCTTTAGGATTCTCTCGATCTCTGGGCGAGTATATGCATTTGTATCGTATGCCTTCTCGTCATCCTGGTATTTCTCACCGAAGTACATACCACCAGTAAGCTCGCGGATACAGATGAAATCAGCACCCTTAACCAACTCATCCTTAAGTGGAGACTTGTGAACAAGACAGTCGAATGTCTGTACAGGACGGATGTTAGCGAATAGACCAAGCTTCTTTCTCATAGCAAGAAGCCCCTGCTCAGGACGTACCTTAGCCGATGGGTTGTTGTCGAACTTAGGGTCACCAACAGCAGAGAAAAGAACTGCATCTGCAGCCATACACTTGTTGAAAGTATCCTCTGGGAAAGGATCACCTACTTCGTCGATAGCGTGAGCACCGCAAATAGCATACTCATAGCTAACCTTGTGTCCGAACTTCTCGCACACTGCAGTCATTACATCAACTCCTACAGCTGAAATTTCTGGTCCGATTCCGTCACCAGCAAGAACTGCTACCTTTAATTCCATGTTTTATTTCGAATTTTTAGATTTATTTTTCAGAAAAAACTACATTGTTTCAATCAAGTTCAGCATCTTGACAGTTGCCTTGATTGCAGCCTCCGTTTGGTCTGCATCCAAGCCATGAGTCTTGAACACCTTGTTCTTGAACTTCCATGTGATTGTGTTGTGCACCAAAGCGTCTGTATTACCTCCTGGAGGAATGACGACAGAGTAGTCAAGCAATTCCGGAGTCTCTTTGCCAAGCTCCTTATATACTTTCCAAAGAGCCTTAGAGAATGCGTCGTACTGACCGTCTCCAGCTTCTGTCTGCTGGTATTTCTTGCCGTCAATCTCTATCAGTATAGTTGCTACTGGACGAAGGTTATGAGTCAGAGTCAGAGCATAGTTGATGATCTTGATTGTCTGCTCAACCTCTCCGTGACCTAGCACATCCTTTATGATGAAAGGAAGATCCTCTGGAGTGACAAGCTGTTTCTTGTCACCAAGCTCGATGATTCTCTGGGTTACCTTGATCATGGACTTTTCATCCATCTCTATACCCAAAGCCTCCAGGTTCTTGCGGATATTAGCCTTACCGGAAGTCTTGCCAAGAGCGTATTCACGCTTTCTGCCAAATCTCTCTGGACGCAGTTCGTTACAGTACAGGTTGTTCTTTGAATCACCGTCTGCATGCACGCCTGCTACCTGAGTGAAGACATTGTCTCCGATGATCGGCTTGTTTGCCGGAATGCGGATTCCAGAGTAAGTCTCTACGAGTTTAGAGACGTCATACATCTTCTCCTCGTTAATCTTAGTCTTGATTCCGAGTTGGTCGTGCAGCATAGCAAGTACGCTAGTTAGAGGTGCGTTTCCTGCTCTCTCTCCGAGTCCGTTTATAGTTGTGTGAATGCCGCTGATACCGGAATTGACAGCTGTAAAGACGTTCGCAACTGCTAGGTCGTAGTCGTTATGGGCATGGAAGTCGAACTTCAAGTCAGGGTATCTCTCTACCATCTGATGGCAGAAGTCCGCTGTCTGCAAGGGGTTTAGAATGCCAAGTGTATCTGGCAGCATAAACCTCTTCACACCCTCGGAACGAAGGGAGTCAACCATGTCAAACACGTAGTCTGGAGAGTTCTTCATTCCGTTGCTCCAGTCCTCAAGATATAGATTTACAGAAATCTTCTTCTTGTGTGCCTGATCAATAGCCCTTTTTATGTCGTCGATATGCTCCTGAGGAGTTTTTCTCAACTGTTCTGTGACGTGGCGCAAAGAACCCTTGGTAAGCAGGTTTATAACCTTTCCGCCCACACCAGAGATCCAGTTAAGTGAAGTTTCTCCGTCAACAAAGCCAAGCACCTCGATTTTGTCAATGTATCCGGCCTTGTCAGCCCATTCCGTAATTCTTCTTACAGTCTGGTATTCCCCTTCAGAAACCCTCGCTGAAGCGATTTCTATTCTGTCAACACCTAATTCAGAGAGCAAGAATTTGGCAATGCCGAGCTTTTCCTGTTGAGAGAAAGAGACACCAGAAGTCTGCTCTCCGTCTCTCAATGTTGTGTCCATTATTTCGATCATACCCTTACTCTCAAAATATGATTACTTATTCTCGAAAGACTCGATCTTGTCCTTGTTAGACAACAAGTAGTCGATGTCGTCGAATCCGTTCAACAGACAATGCTTCTTGTATCCGTTGATGTCGAACTTCTCAGAGTGGCCTGTAGCCTCGTTTGTTACAGTCTGGTTTGGAACGTCAACAGTTACGATTGTATTGGCATCCTTCTCAACTGAAGCTAGAAGCTCCTGGCGGAATTCCTCGCTTACTATAACTGGCAATACGAAGCAGTTAAGCAGGTTGTTTCTGTGGATATCAGCGAATGATGAAGTGATAACCACACGGATTCCGTATCCTGCGATAGCCCATGCTGCGTGCTCACGTGATGAACCTGAACCCCAGTTCTTACCACCGATGATGATCTCTCTCTTGCCCTCTGCAGGAGTCTCGTTGAATGGAGCGATGTTCATTACGAAATCAGCTACTGGCTTGTTGTTAGCGTCGAAGCGGATATCGTGCATGAAGGCGTCTCCATAGAACTTAGGGTCACGAGTTGTGAACGCCAAGTATCGTGCAGGGATGATATTGTCTGTGTTGTTGTTGTCGATATTGATAGGCAAACATGTTGACTTAACCACGTTGAATGCCTTGTGTACTGACTTTGCACCGTCGTCAGCCTTAGGGGCTGAAGTAGCGCCGAATGCACAGTTAGGGCAGTCCTGAGGCTTAGCAGCCACTACCTTAGTAACCTCTGCAGCCTTGATAGGAGAGATCTGCATTGTACGTGGGTCTGTAACTACACCAGTGATTGCACTTGCTGCAACAGTAAGCGGAGAAGCTAAGATTGTACGAGCACCTGGACCCTGACGGCCTACGAAGTTACGGTTTGAAGTCGAGATTGAAAGCTTACCTGCTGGCACCTTGTCCGGATTCATAGCCAAACATGAGGAGCAAGATGGCAGACGAAGCTCGAATCCTGCCTCTGCAAGGATCTTGTCGATTCCTTCCTCGATGATCTGCTGGCGAACCAACCATGAGCCTGGTACAAGCCATGCCACTACGTTTGGAGCCTTCTTCTTGCCCTTTACGATTGAAGCGAATGCACGGAAGTCCTCGATACGTCCGTTTGTACATGCTCCTAGGAAGCAGTAGTCAACCGGTGTTCCCTCAAGCTTCTGGCCTGGCTGGAACTGCATGTAGTCAAGCTGAGACTTCAACTGAGCTGCCTCTGCCTCGCTCATGCCGTCGTATGTTGGGATAGTGCCGTCGATTGCTATACCGGCACCTGGGTTAGTTCCGAATGTGATTCTAGGCTTGATGTCCTCTGCCTTGAATGTCAATTCCTTGTCGAATACAGCGTTGTCGTCGCTCTTCAACTGACGCCACTTAGCAACTGCTGCATCCCATTCAGCACCTTTTGGAGCGTACTCGCGGTCCTTTAGGTATGCGAATGTGATCTCGTCCGGAGCGATAAGACCTGCACGGGAACCCATCTCGATAGAAAGGTTGGATAGAGTCAAACGACCCTCCATGCTCATGTTGCGGATGGCAGAACCTGCGTACTCGACTGCATAGCCTGTAGCTCCTGAAGTTGTCACCTGTGCCATGATATATAGAGCAACGTCCTTGGCAGTTACACCTGGCTGAAGTTCGCCCTCGATGTTGATGCGCATTGTCTTAGGCTTGCTCTGTAGGATACACTGTGATGCAAGTACCTGGGCAACCTCTGAGGTACCGATACCCATAGCGATGGCACCGACAGCTCCGTGAGTAGATGTATGAGAGTCACCGCATACGATAGTCATTCCTGGCAATGATAGACCTTTCTCTGGACCTACAACGTGGATGATACCGTTATCCTTAGTACCCATAGCGAAGTGCTTGATTCCGAATGCAGCACAGTTAGATGAAAGTGTGTCAACCTGCTTGCAGCCGATAGGGTCGCTGATCTCCTTCTGCTGGTCAGAAGGTGTGTTGTGGTCCGGCATAGCTACGACATGGTCAGGACGGAAAGCCTTAAGACCCTTGTCACGTAATGTATCAAATGCCTGAGGGGAAGTTACCTCGTGACAGTATAGACGATCAATGTACAATTGAGTTGGGCCATCCTGTACGTTCTGCACAACATGCGAGTCCCAAATCTTGTCAAATAGTGTATTCATATTTCGTTATATTCTTTTATTTCCTAGTTCTTGAATTTGTTGATAGCGTCGATGTATGCGTCGATAGTGGCTGACACGATGTCTGTATTAGCCGCGAATCCGTAGTATATGACGCCCTCAGTCTCCACCTGTACGTGTACCTTGCATGCGTCGTCAGAGCCGCGTGTGATGGCCTGGATAAGCAACTCCTTCAACTCCATCTTTCTGTCGATGATCTTCTTTAGAGCCTTTACAGCCGCATCAACCGGACCGTTGCCCGAAGCTGTAGCCTCGAACTTCTCGCCTGCTATGTCAAGTCCGATGATAGCCACCGGAGTCACGCCTACACCCGAAGTGGTCTGCAAGTATTCAAGCTTGATGTGGTGTGCGCTTGTGCGCTCCTGACCTGCAAGCATCAATATGTCATCGTCACAGATCTCCTTCTTCTGGTCAGCCAAGCGAAGGAATGCCTCGTATATCGAGTTAAGTCTCTCTCCCTCGACTTCCACGCCAAGAACTGACAATCTGTGGCGTACTGCTGCGCGTCCGCTTCTGGCTGTCAATACGATGGAGTTGTCGTCGATACCCACATCCTTAGGGTCCATGATCTCGTAAGTCTGTAGGTTCTTCAACACACCGTCCTGGTGGATTCCCGAAGAGTGTGCGAAAGCGTTCTTGCCTACGATAGCCTTGTTAGGCTGTACCGGCATGTTCATCAAGTTTGAAACCAACCTTGAAGTAGAAGCTATCTTCTGAGTGTTGATGTTAGTGTCGATGTCAAGGTGCTTGTGGCACTTCAAGATCATTGCAACCTCCTCAAGTGAAGTGTTACCTGCACGCTCGCCGATACCATTTATAGTTACCTCGACCTGTCTGATACCGTTCATCACACCTGAAATTGTGTTGGCAGTAGCCATACCCAAGTCGTTGTGGCAGTGGCTCGAAATAATTGCTTTGTCAATTCCATTTACGTGGTCAAACAAGTATTTAATCTTCTCTCCGTACTCCGAAGGCAAGCAGTAACCTGTTGTATCAGGAATATTTACTACAGTTGCTCCAGCCTTGATTACTTCTTCTACAACCTTTGCCAAGTATTCATTGTCTGTACGTCCTGCGTCCTCGCAATAGAACTCAACATCCTCGACGTATTTACGTGCATACTTTACAGCAGCTACCGCACGTTCGATAATTTCCTCTCTTGTCGAGTTGAATTTATACTTTATATGACTATCGCTTGTGCCGATACCTGTATGGATACGTTTCCTCTTTGCGTATTTCAATGCGTCAACAGCCACGTCTATATCTTTCTGTACGCTTCGAGTCAACGCGCAGATAGTTGGCCAAGTTACTGCCTTTGAAATTTCGACTACCGAATTGAAGTCGCCTGGGCTCGAGATAGGGAAACCTGCCTCGATAACATCTACACCCAATGTTTCAAGAGCCTTGGCTACCTGAATCTTCTCTATAGTATTTAATTGACATCCTGGGACCTGTTCTCCGTCTCTTAATGTTGTATCAAAAATATACAATCTATCAGCCATAAGAATTAGTTTTTTAAGTTTTAATGTGTTCGAGATATAAAAGAATAGAGCCTTTTCACATCTGATTTGAAGTGAGAAAGCTCTAACTGTTGTCTTATTGAATTATTTGACCACACACATCCTCACTACTAAAA
>JAZUHH010000008.1:0-41223 GCA_045641625.1 Paludibacteraceae bacterium | reverse complement strand
CAGTTTTTTTCTTAACCTTAAAGTATCCTTTCCATCCACCATGACCATATAAAGCTTTACCTGTCCTACGATATATAGAGCGTCTTACTTTCCCGCTTTCTTCATATGTAGTCTCAAAACTTGGGGCTGAATTTTTACAAGTTGATTCGTCACAAGAACCGCCCGGGCCAATTGCTTCCAAAACAATGACTATATCTTTGGATGGATCTTTCTCATCTAAGATCACATGTTCTCCTTCTTCAACAACTCCTTTTTGTAATGTTCCTTGATGTACTTTGCACTTTCGGTGATGAAACCGGCAGAACCCATAGCCGGGTCGCAGATAGTATCTTCCAAAGTCGGGTTCATCATCTCCACCATCATGCGAATGATATGTCGCGGCGTTCTGAACTGCCCGTTATTGCCCGAAGCAGCCATCTTGCCAAGAATGTACTCATAGACATCGCCCATAACATCACGGTTGTTCATGTCGAGCGCATCAATGCCCTCGACAATCTTGGTCAATGTTCGTGCGTTCGGAATAAGGAAGGTCGCAGAGTCCATGAAACGGCTGTAGGCTGAATCCTTGCCCTCGCCAAGATTCTTGATAAAGACAAACACGTCCTTGCTGATTAGCGAGAACATTGTTTCCGACTCCTTGTTCTTGAACACATTCCAACGCAGGTTCTCGTACGGCACATCCCTGTCGGTTTCGGGGTTATGCCACGCACCCTCCTTGAAAGTTGCGTTTGTGACAGCCACACCAAAGGCGTTTGCATTCACCTCCTTTGTTCGCTGTGCGTCATCCAGCATCTTCATGAAGAACAGATAGGTCATCTGCTCGAGGATGGTGATGCTGTTCGTGATTCCTCCTGTCCAAAATGTGTCCCAAATTTGGTCTATGCGTGTCTTTATCTCGCCTGTAATCATATCTTATCTGTTCACTTTGTTCTTGATTTCAAATTTAGTCCAAATAACTTCTGCACTCCATTTTTACAATTTTTTTAGGCAACAATGAAATCTGGCACTTGTTCTGGCTATCATATTCCGTTCTGCAAAGATAATCAATGCAATCTGAAAAACAAAAAAGAACGGACTGAAAAAAGCCGGCACATTCCAATAAATATAATTGCCCGCCCGAATTCCCCAAATGCTTTCCGAACATCAGAAAAGGCTGGCAGCCAAGGGAAGCACCCCCAAGAACAACAAAACCAAACCAAACACTCCGGACACACAAATTCAAATTTCCGGATGCGCGGACCGGCAGGATACAGTCACACCGACAACCCTCATTCCAAAGGAGGACAGGGCAACGGACTTTTTCACACTTCTCGGCTCCGGACAAACAGCTCCGGACAAAAAAATGCAACTCTGCGGTGGAACAAAGAAAGTTCACAAAACAGAAACTGATGAACGTAGGCATAAGGAAGGCATAACAAACTGACAACACACAAAAGCCAGGGCAACACCTGTGCTTCCACGATTGAACCGGAAAAATAGTTTGGGAAACCGGTCAGAGACACAAAAATGGTCTGTTTATTACACAAAAGAATCTTAAATTGTAGTAATTTTGCAGCCGCTAACAATTAAAAGTATGGACAAGATAATTCAAACAATTCTGCTTCTGATATGCTCGAATGTGGTAATGACATTCGCCTGGTACGGAAACTTGAAACTCAAGGAAATGAACATCGGTCAGGACTGGCCGCTAATACTCATTATCCTCATGTCATGGGGAATAGCTCTGTTCGAATACTGCTTTATGATTCCCGCCAACAGAATCGGGTCGCAGATCAACGGAGGGCCATTCACGCTGATGCAGCTGAAGGTAATCCAGGAGGCTGTCTCGCTAATAGTCTTCACAATCATAGCCACAACAGTGTTTCAGGGCGAGAGTTTGAGATGGAACCACATCATTGCCTTCGTACTTATTCTTGCGGCGGTATTCTTCGCATTCATGGACACCAAGAAATAAAATGAGCGCACAAAACGAACTTGAAGAAGAATCAAAGCTGTTCAACAAGAACTACATCTGCTGCTGTATAGCGAACTTCCTTCTGTACTTCAGCTTCTATCTGATTCTATCAACACTCGCACTATATCTGACCGAAAGATTCAATGCAAGCGGAACAAGGCTGGGATTGGTCCTTTCGGTCTATGTGGTCTCGGCCCTGCTGATAAGACCGTTTTCCGCATACCTGATAGACGGGTTCCCGAGAAAGCCTCTGTTCATGGCTTCGCTCATACTTTTCTGCGGAGCATGCCTGTCATACCAGGTTGCCGCAAGCCTTCTTGTCTTTGCTATATGCAGAGTCATTCATGGACTGGCGTTCGGAATGGTTACCATTGCGGGAAACACCATTGTCATTGACGTAATTCCCTCAAAGCGAAGGGGCGAAGGTCTCGGCTACTACGGATGGTCGAACAACCTGGCAATGGCTATAGGTCCGGGCGTAGGAATGTATCTGCATGAGAATGTCAGTGCTGACTTCCGCTTCCAGGCCATATTCTGGGTAGCCTTCGGCATGAGCCTGCTTGCCTGCGTAACAGCATATTTCATCGTAACCAAATACCGCCCTCCGGTAGAGAGGCCTGCAATCTCTATGGACCGATTCTTTCTGAGGAACGGAATACCGGCAGGCATAAATCTTGTTCTGCTGTCAATAACATACGGAATTACCATGAACTATATCTCGCTTTACACCAAGGAATTGGGGCTGACGATATCTACAGGTATGTTCTATTCCTTCATGGCCGTTGGAATAGCGGGCTCAAGAGTGTTCTCGGGAAAACTTGTTGACAGGGGTTACCTTGTCCAGGTGATACAGGTCGGTTCGGTAATAGCAACTTTGGCATTCATAACCTTGGGACTGATGCCTTTGCTGGATGTGGCGATGGGATTCAAGGAGGGCATATTCCTGCTTTCTGCACTCACTATCGGAATAGGATACGGAATCATATTCCCTGCCTATAACACGCTGTTCGTTGCCCTTGGAACAAACAGTCAGCGAGGAAGCGCGACAAGCACATATCTTACCTCGTGGGAAATCGGCGTAGGCATAGGCATATTCTCTGCCGGAGCGATTACTAAGCAGTTCCTTTTGTCGGAAATCTACATATTCGGCTCGATAATAAACGCGATGGCAATAGTGATGTTCAGCATGTACACTGCCGCACATTTTATGAAGAACAAAATCGGCTATATGACGGAATAAAGAAAGCGCAGAGTCCGCTAAAACTCGAACTCTGCGCCATCGTTGCCTAAACTGCAGTTTTCAAAGACTTCCCTCGCTTCGGACAGGAACTCTTCCCTGGACTTGTATCTTGCCGAAAAGTGTCCTAGCACCAATCTCTTGACTTCAGCCATCTTAGCGATCTCTGCCGCCTGACGTGCAGTCGAGTGAAGTGTCTGCCTGGCTCTTGCCTTGTTCACTTCAAGGAAAGTCGATTCATGGAAAAGCAAATCCACACCGCTGATGTAATCCACCACCCTCTCACTCCTTGCTGTGTCAGAAAGATAGGCGAACGAACGAATTGGATCAGCGGGAGAGGTCAGCTCTGAATTTGGAATGACCTTTCCTTCTTCAGTCACGAAATCTTCTCCGTTCTTGATATGCTGCATCATACGCACAGGAACCTTATAGAAATCCACCTTACTGCGAATTATATGTCTTTGCTTCTCCTTCTCCCTAAACACGAAACCTGAAGAAGGAATAGTGTGCTTCAATGGAACAGAATAGACCTCTAATCCGTTGTTGTCGTATATCAGCTCATGATTACCAGGAGCGAACTCCTCGAAATGGACATTAAAATGAAGACCTTTGAAGAAGTGAGTCATCATGGGCTTCATCATCTCCTCCAAACCAGGGTGGGAGAAGATTGTTATGTCGCACATTCTTCCCAACATATCAAGCGTGGAAATCAGACCGAGAAGGCCGAAGCAATGGTCTCCGTGCAGATGCGAAATAAAGATGTGGTTCAGCTTCGAGTGATTCACATTATACTTCCTGAGCATAGCCTGAGCATTCTCTCCGCAGTCAATCATATAGTTGCGTCCGCACATGGACAACACCTGCGCCGACTGATTGGAAAGATTTGAAGGCAAGGCAGCTCCCGAACCAAGTATTTTGAGCAAGTATTTTTCCATTCGTAATAATCTCTATATGCTTTTATTCTACAAAATCAAAGCTGTCAAGTATATCGATATTTCCAAAGCCTTTTTTGAACTTGACTTTTATCTTTTTATTACTGAAGTCTTTATCTGAATACCACTCTATACGGGTTCCTTTTGTTATCTCAACTTTATAGGGAATGCCATTATGAACAAATTTTACAAATAAGCCATAATAACTATTATTACGACGGTAAACTAATTCTTTAACAGTCTCGAAAGGAAGCAGATACTCCTTTTTCGGAGAACTACAGTTTATATCGTAAATAAACACACAACCAAAACAAAACAATGCGGATACAAGAGAAATAGCTGCACCCCTGGGAAGTAAAAAGTCCAGCCAAACCTTTACTGATTCATGTTCAGGACTATACTTTCCACAAATCTTCTCATATTCCGGGTAAAGAAAGAATGCAGATATTAAAATTATTGGAAAGAGTAAAAGCAAGTACAAAGAACTGGAAGCATCAAGCACAGACCATTCAAGTCGTTCTGCCAAACTAAAAAATAATGAAGCACCTATGAAGGGAGCGAATATTAAAAAGAAGAATCTTTTTGAACTAAAGAAATCTTGGTCTTCGTCAACATTATTATTAGGGAGTTTCTGAACATCAGTAATAAAGGAATCATTTTTCCCTAAAAACTTAACTCCAAGAATATTCCTGCCATTCTTATTTAGTAGGAAATGCTGATATTTTACTTCTATTACATCATTAACCTCACAACCGCAATTCTGGACTTCAGATATATTATAAAAATTCTGATGCAAGTTTAAATCAATAAAATCAATTGTAGGATTTTTCGAATCTAATCCGGATTTATCACTAATTCTCGTAGTAAAAGTTCTTATATTTTTAGAAGATATTTGCTTATCTTTTTTCATAAGCAAATTCTCGTAGAACCAATGGGAACTATATGTAATAACTAATAACAAGAAAAATAATTTCAAGAACCATAATGGAGATAAAACAGCCTCATTATTCATAAAAACTACATATGGAACGAGAATAAACAATGAAGCTCTCGCAGGAAATTTAGTTTGAAATCGGTAACAATCTACGCATTCCATTCCATAGGGGTTATAAATAAACCAAGGAACAACAATAAAATACAGGCAAAGCAAAACCCACTTTATCCATTCATATATAGGCAAGGCACAAACAGCTAATGGCAATAGCATCAAGAGAAAAATTTTTATGCGGACAGTTCCGAAAACTTCTTTAAAATCCGACTCTATATTTTTCTCGTCTAAATTGCTTCTTTGCATATTGATGATTTTTTATCAAAAAAGGAAGACTCTAAAAGAATCTCCCTTTCCGTTTCACACTAACACAATGTACTCAAACACACGTTTGAATTTTGTGACTCGTACAGGATTCAAACCTGTAACCTTTTGATCCGTAGTCAAATACTCTATTCAGTTGAGCTAACGAGCCATCACTAATTTTAAAAGTGACCCGTACAGGATTCAAACCTGTAACCTTTTGATCCGTAGTCAAATACTCTATTCAGTTGAGCTAACGGGCCATCCTTTTCAACCTCAAGACTCTATATCTCTCGATTGCGAGTGCAAAATTAGTATTTAATTTTCAACCCACCAAACTTTTTGCAAGATTTTTCTCAGAAAATTTATTCTTTTTATTGGTGATATAGCTGAGAAGTCTGATATTTAGCCTCTTGAGTCAAGTTTACACCAAGTCTGCGGAACACTCTCTCGTCAGTCTGGCTGAGGATTACGCTTGTGTGGACCTCACAATTTCTCAAATCGCCAAGCTTGTCTATTGCCTTCTGCGCATTCTGGTCTGTCAAAGCACATATTGAAAGAGCAAGAAGAACCTCGTCAGTATGAAGTCTTGGATTTCTATGTCCAAGGGCACCTGTCTTCAACTTACAAACTGGCTCGATAACTGAAGGCGAGATCAACTGAACCGAATCAGGAATACCTGCAAGGTACTTCAATGCGTTAAGCAAAAGGGCAGAACTTGCACCAAGAAGTTCAGAAGTCTTACCAGTGATGATCTTAAACTCTCCGTCCTTGAAAAGTTCGATTGCCGCAGCAGGACCACCTGTCTGAGCCTCTCTCTCTCTAGCAGCAAGCACAACCTTTCTGTCGTCAGGAGTCACACCCGCCTGCTTCATGATTAGCTTCAACTTTTCGATTGTCTTCTCCTCGTTGCCGGTTTTTCTGTGACTTGTTAGGGCGTTGTAGTATCTTCTTACAATCTCATCGTTTGAAGCCTTGCGAGTGTTCTCGTCATTCTCTATGCAGAAACCTGCCATATTCACACCCATATCTGTAGGGCTCTTGTAAGGAGAACTACCAAGAACAGCCTTTAGCATAGAATCAAGGACTGGGAAAATCTCAATGTCACGATTATAGTTAACTGTCTTTTCTCCGTAAGCATCAAGGTGCCAAGGGTCAATCATGTTAACGTCTGCAAGGTCAGCAGTTGCCGCCTCGTATGCAATATTTACAGGATGGTTCAAAGGAAGGTTCCAGATAGGGAAAGTCTCGAACTTTGCATAACCGGCCTTGACTCCGCGCTTGTTCTCGTGATAAAGCTGGGAAAGACAAGTAGCCATCTTGCCGGAACCAGGACCTGGAGCAGTTACCACAACCAACTTGCGCTCAGTCTTGACGTATTCGCACTTGCCGAATCCCTCCTCGCTTGCGATGTAGTTTACATCAGAAGGATAACCTGCGATCGGATAATGGCGGTAAACCTTCAATCCAAGTTTCTCAAGCTTGTCCTGATAAGCTATCTGGTTAGGATGACCGCTGAATCTTGTAAGAACAACACTTGACACAAAAAGTCCGTAAGCACGGAAAGCGTCAACCAGACGCAACACATCCTGATCGTAAGTAATGCCAAGATCACCACGAACCTTGTTGCGCTCTATATCCTGTGCATTGATAACGATAACGATCTCTGCGTCATCCTTCATAGCACAAAGCATTCTTATCTTTGAATCAGGCTGAAATCCAGGTAGAACTCGAGAGGCATGGAAATCATCGAACAGCTTGCCACCAAACTCCAAGTAAAGCTTGTCGCCAAACTTGCCAATTCTCTCTCTAATATGCTCACTTTGCATTTTGATGTACTTATCGCCATCAAACCCTCTCTTCTGGTCCATAGTCATTTTATGAATTAAAAAATACGGGGTGCAAAGTTAATCACTTTTTTGGAATAGACCGCAGACTTCCCTCCGAAAAATTCATCCGTTTTGAAAAACATTGTAAAAAAACATCGAGTCTTCATTTTCTCAAAAGCACGAGCGCCAAGAAACAATTATCGAAAAGCATTTTCAAATTTGTCCTTTAGAAGCCGGCAACCTCAAATCAAAAAAGTAAAAAATCTAATCAGTATTTCACTATTTATTAGTATATTTGCCTAAAATTTGCGGAAATGGAATTGAAACATAAACTAACATCACTGATTCTCAGACAAATAGCTGTCGTTATTTGTCTATTCGCCTTTACTCAGGCGAATGCCCAATCGGATGGCATTGATTCCGCAAGAATTGCAGTTGACACGATGAGGCTGACCATGAAACATGACGCCAAAATCGACACTGCAGACCGCTTCACTCCCGCAGGCGACACTGTCCAAGCCTCAGCGAAGAAGAAAATAGACCGCACAACACATGAATTCGAGGCAAGTTCCGACGCTATAGACGCAATCATCACATACTCAGCCTCAGACTCCATCATTTTCCGAGGAAGCGGCGAGGCATACCTATACGGACATGCCAAAATCAACTATGAGTCTCTCGAACTGCAGAGCGACAATATCAGTCTTGACCTTGAGAACAATACCGTAAAGGCGAGAGGCAAGCAGGACAGCACTGGCGCATGGATCGAAACTCCGATATTCAAGGATGGAGGCGACCAGTACGAAAGCGAAAGCATGGACTATAACTTCAAGAGCAAGAAGGGTCTTATCAGAGGTGTAATTACCCAACAGGACGACGGATACATCACAAGCGACATGGCTCGCAAGAATCCGGACAACACTTTCTTGATGAAGGACGGCAAGTACACAACTTGCGACCATTTTGACAATCCGCACTTCTACCTTAACCTGACAAAGGCTAAGGTTATGCCAAAGAAGTTTGTGGTGACAGGACCAGCGTACTTCGTACTTCTTGATGTGCCTATTCCTCTGGTTATTCCTTTTGCTTATTTCCCTTTCACCGGTTCATACTCGAGCGGTCTGCTTATGCCTACGTTCGGAGAGGACAGGAGACAGGGTTTCTATTTAAGGAACGGAGGTTACTACTTCGCAATCAACGACTATGTTGACCTTGCTGTCAGAGGAGACATTTACACAAAGGGATCATGGGCTTTGAACGGAACAAGCCGTTACAAGAAGAGATACAAGTACAACGGTAACCTGCTGTTGTCATACCAAGTCACTGCTACCGGAGAAAAGGAGATGCCGGACTATCAGGAATACAAGGACTTGAAGATAAGGTGGACACACAAGCAGGACGCCAAGGCAAACCCTTTCAGCACATTCTCTGCATCGGTAAACTACTCCACTTCTTCGTACAACAAGAACAACAACCGTTCGTACTATAACGCGACTTCATACTCAGAGAACAACAAGAGCAGTAGTATAAACTACGCATACCAGTTCCCAGAGTCTCCGTTCTCGCTACAGGCAAACATGACGCTCAACCAGAGACAGAGCGACTCAACGCTTGCCATCACATTCCCAGACATCAACCTTAGCATGACGCGTATCTACCCGTTCCAAAGAAAGAAGGTCATCGGAAGCAAGAAGTGGTACGAGAAAATCTATTTCAACTGGAACTTTGACGTTGACAATACTGTAACCATGAAGCAGGACAAGCTCATATGGAGTTCAGAAATACAGACTGCAAACGACTTCTTCGCAGACATAACTGCGTCACACCGCGTGAACCTCGGAGCGTCCTACAATGTCTTCAAATACCTGCTTATCTCTCCTAGCATAAACTATAGCGAGAAGTGGTATCACAAGAGCATGGACATGAACTGGGACAACGACAATGCCAAGATTGACACTGTATATAACTATGGAATGTACTTCCGAAACGAGTTGTCTGCCGGAGTAAACTTTAACACTCAGCTATACGGATTCTACAAGCCGCTGAAATGGATGGGAGGAAAGAAGATAGCGGCTATACGACACTTGTTCCAGCCTTCGGCCAGCTTCTCGTATGCTCCGAACACAGACCATTTCATGAGCCCTATACCGGGACTAAGAAACGAGTATTTCGGCTCATACTACCGCCCTGTCCCTGGCTACCAGGACTCGCTAAGGACTGTTGACTACAGCCACTTCGGAGGAGGCAGTCCTTCTGCACGATCAGGAAGAGGTGCAATCAATTTAAGCGTAAGCAACAACTTGGAGATGAAGGTCAGAAGCGACAAGGACTCAACCGGATACAAGAAGATCTCGCTAATCGACAACCTGACTCTAAACACAAGCTACAACATTTTCGCCGACTCCCTTAAATGGAGCGATATCGGTGCAAATGTACGTATCAAACTTCCAGGCAACACTACATTCAACGTAAACTCACGTTGGACACCTTATACGTATCAGCTCAACGATTACGGAGCTCCGACTCGAGTCAATGTCACGGAGATGGAGAAGAACCACCGACTTGCCCGTATGACAACGATTGGAACAAGCTTGAGCTACACGTTCACAAACAACACATTCAAAAAGAAAAAGAAGAACGAGGAAAATCCGAATGCACCTAAGGGAGAGAGTCTGAGAAGCGATGAATTCGTCGATACAGACATAGACGTTCAAGAACTTGGTTCTCCGCAGAGACTTCGCGACAAAAAGAAGACTGACGGCAACACAAGCCCGGACGGATACCAGAAGATAAATATTCCTTGGTCATTCAGCGTGTCTGCCAACATATCTTACGGAGACAAGAAATTCAACAAGCAGAAGCTGACATACGATCAGGAGCTGAACTGCATCCTTACATTCTACGGCAGCATCTCGCTAACGAACAACTGGAACTTCACATTCAATTCCGGATATAATATCGTAGATAGAGAGATAAGCTATACAACTTGCGGAATCACACGAAATCTGCACTGCTGGGGAGCAAGCCTCAACCTTGTGCCATTCGGTGTGAACCAGTCGTTCAACTTCTCAATCCACGCAAATTCTTCTTTGCTTCAGGACTTGAAGTATGAAAAGTCAAGCAGTCCGAACGATCATCCGGCATGGTACTAAACAAGAGAAAAAGCAAGGGGCAGGATCAATGATCCTGCCCCTTATTTATAAGCCAAAACTCTAAACAAAATTATCAGAAAGTCTCCATATTCTCGAACTTCCTTATCAAGTCGCGCCAAGTGTCAGATACCACAACTGAAGTGGAAGTCTTTGGATCGAATCCGCACATTACTGTCTGGGCAACAGTCTTGACTCTTCCATTCTCAGTCTCACGGATAATCTGAAGCATCTTTACGCTCTTGTTTCCTATCTCGATTATCTTTGTCAAGACCTCGATATGCTCGTGCATGAAAATAGGCTCTATGTAGTTCACGTTAATATTTACCACAACGAACTCAGCCTCGTGCCAGTTTATGACGTTCTGCTTCACATGCTCATAATACTTAATCTTTCCGTAGTCAAGATAAGAAACCTGAACAGCGTTGTTGATATGGCCTACAATGTCCACATCGTTGAAACGGATTTGGATTTTTGTAGAGGAATTGAATTTAATGTTTTGAAGTTCTTCTAGATCAATCATGTTCTTTATACCTAACTTAATACTTGCTAATTGAAATGTATCGACTTTATAACGTCAGCATTTATCTCGTAATACTCCCAAATCTTTGACAAAAAGAGCTGTGAGTTCATCTTTAGTTCCTGAATCAATGGTGCAGATGTCAAAGTCACGTACAACTTTTTGTCTTTCAGCCTGATACCCTGTGTATATTGACATATAACGCCTGCATCAAGTTGATAGATCGTACCCAAGCCATTATATACCGAGCAGAAACAAGTTACAATCTTTGGCCAATCTTCCTTGATGTTCAAAGCCATAACATTCTCGTCGATATGGAAAAGCTTCAGGATCTTCTGCGACAATTCGCCTACTGTTTCGGCATTACTCCTCTTCATAATCGTCTTGATTTTGTTCAGTCACAACACCTTTATCGACACTGAATATCTTGTAGTCAGACACATGTTGCCTTAGTATCGAAGAAATATGTTGTCTGTCCGTATCTGTAATAAATATCTGTCCGAATCTCTCGTCATTGTTTATCAAGTCGATTATCTTGCTGACACGACTAGCGTCAAGCTTGTCAAATATATCATCGAACAGCAGAATGGGACGCTTCTTGGCTATTATGCTTAAAAAGACATATTGCGCCAGCTTTAGGGCGATAAGGTATGTCTTGCACTGCCCCTGGCTTCCTACTCTGCGCAAAGGATAGTTTGAAAGAAGCATCTCGAGGTCATCACGATGCACCCCGACAGTTGTAAAGCCCCTCTGGATGTCCTTCTCCCTTGAATCAAGCAAAAGCTGGAAGAAATCAGTCTCTTCGTGAAAGTTTGTTCTATAGCTCAAAGAAACGGTCTCGTTACTCTCCGAGATAAAATTATAGAACTCCTGAAACAGAGGCACGAACTTTTCAAGGAAGTCAACTCTCGCCTTGAAGATATAGTCTGATGCGGCAGCAATCCTTTCTTCCCACATCTCGTACTGCAAAGTGTCATATACCCCGTTCTTAAGCAGTGTGTTTCTTTGAGCCAGAGCCTTGACATAATTCATATAGTGCTGGAAGAAAACCCTGTCATACTGCGAAATCACTCCATTTATGAACTTCCTTCGCTCCTCTCCACCACCCTCTATAAGTTCGTGGTCAGCCGGAGAAACAATTACAAGGGGAACAAGTCCGATATGGTCAGTTATTCGGTCATACTCCTTGCCGTTCTTCTTCAAAGTCTTGCTCTGGCGCTTCTTTATGCCGCAATGTATCTCTATGTCATCCTGATGGTCGTATGGGTGATAAAGCCCCTTGATGAACATCATCTCCTCTTCCCAAGTGATGTTCTGCACATCATTGGTGACCATTCTGCTCTTGGTGAAAGAAAGGTAGTATATTGCGTCAAGAAGATTAGTCTTGCCCACACCATTGTTACCGATAAGACAATTCACAGACTTTGAGAAAGTCAAATCGACTTCCCTCAAATTCTTATAGTTCATTATCTGCAACCTATCTAAATACATTGTTATGGGTTATTTATTGTTCCACAATTTTGGAATAGACAATCCGTACTTCAAGGCAAGAACACGAAGGACAACCACACTTGAAGCACAAAGCAATGACGAGACAAGAATGTCGCTGAACACAAGTTCGGACACGAAGAATACAAGTCCGCCAAAGATACATGCAGTGGCATAGATCTCCTTCTTGAATATAAGAGGCTCCTGGCTCAACAGCACATCGCGGATAATACCGCCGGCAGCACCTGTGATCATTCCCATAGTAATAGCCACCCACCAAGGATAGCCGCATACCAAAGTCTTTTCAATTCCTACGACATTGAACAGCGCAAGTCCCAGCGTATCGAATATAAAGAATGGTACTTCGAGCTTTATCAAACTCTTTCGGAACAGCATTACAAACACCACCGCCACAAAGGTCAGCAAGATATAGATTGAATCCTGCATCCAGACCGGAGTCTTTCCAAGAAGCAGATCCCTAAGCGTTCCTCCACCGATAGCAGTAACAAAACCTATGACAAAAGCGCCAAAGATATCATAATCCTTCTTGCCTGCCATACGGATGCCGCTGATTGCGAAAGCCAAAACTCCGGCAGCATCTATCACCCTTAACATTGCATCACTTACTACCATTGTCCCAGTGTTGGAAATTATCTCTTGCTATAATGAACTCATAGCTTTCAACCATAGCCTGAAGTTCTTTGCGCACATCCATAAGGGCATTCAGGGCACGCTCCTTGGGATTACGCATGTTAGTCTTTCTGATGTATGCTATAGCCCCTGCTATCTGCAGTTTTTTAGTCTTTAGCAGAAACTTC
Organism: Paludibacteraceae bacterium; assembly: GCA_045641625.1. Taxonomy (GTDB): domain Bacteria; phylum Bacteroidota; class Bacteroidia; order Bacteroidales; family Paludibacteraceae; genus UBA1723. The sequence continues at coordinate 28,005 of JAZUHH010000008.1, read as the reverse complement.
ACAGTACGGATATTCTCTATCTGCTCCTTGGTATATAGACGATCCTTCAAACCACGACGAGTGCAAAGGAAGCCTTCTCCCAGAGGAGCAAAAGCCTTCTCCCAGAACCTAAGAGTCGATTCCTCGACCTGAAGCAGTTCAGCAACTTCGCTGATTCTGTAGTAGCGCTTTGTCAGTTCTGGCAAAGTGTCCGGATACTCCACAACCTCCTCGTTATCCCAGTCCACGAGACTGTCAACATTTTCCTGATCATTGGAACATGAAGTTTCCATATTGCGACTAAAAAACTAGTTGGACTTATAATCGTTTAACCTACGATAGCTATACACTCAATCTCGACGAGCGCACCCTTAGGCAATGCGCTTACCTCTACACATGAGCGTGCAGGTGTTGCCTCGCTATTGAAGAATGTTGCATAGATCTCGTTAATCTTTCCAAAAGAAGAAAGATCTGCTGTGAAGATTGATGTCTTGACAACATCTTCAAGTGTTGCGCCTGCTGCGGCAAGCACATTCTTTATATTTGTCAGAGACTGCTTTGTCTGCTCCTCAATACCCTCTGGCAGAACACCAGTCTCGGGGACAAGACCAAGCTGACCTGAAACGAAAATCATATTGCCCTTTTTGATTGCCTGGCTATATGGGCCAAGAGCTGCAGGTGCATTTGATGTGTTTATTCTCACTTTTATGTTATTTTAATTGTTTCAAATTAAGCGAACTCCCTGTACAGAGCATAAGCCATATACGCAAAATAGAGTAGAATAAGAGTAAAGCCCTCCCACTTCTTCAAAGTTTTGTCTGTCCAACAGAACACATAGGTAATCAGAGTGACAGCGATGAAAATGTACAAGTCAAACACTGTGTTGGTTACCAGCGCCTCCGACCCTTTCTCTGTAAGAGAGATAGGGGAAATCAAACCGCTCACTCCCAATATGCAGAAAATGTTGAACACGTTCGATCCGATCACATTTCCTAAGGCCATATCATTGTGTCCGGTCCTTGTCGCTGTTACTGAAGTTGTGAACTCCGGCAAAGATGTTCCGACTGCACATATTGTCAAACCTACCAGTGCCTCGCTCATTCCGAATGTATAACCTATATTCTTGGCATGGTTGACCACAAAGTCACCTCCGTAGATAATGGCAACGGCACCACATATAATGAACAAGGCACACTTCCATGCCTTGAATTCATTTTCTGCCTTCTTATCCTTGTCATCATTCTCCTCCTCTTTCGGAGCACTTTTCTTCTCTTTAAGTGCAGATATAACTGTCCATGTCATATATGCAATGGTACATAACACGAACACCAATGCCTCCCATCGGTTGATGTCATTACCCATAGTCAGAAATGCAGCGAACAGCAACGAAGCAAATATAGTCACCGGATAGTCGATCAAAAGCACCTTCTTGTCAACTGTAATGGCCTTGAAGAAAGAAACAAAACCAAGCACCATCATGATATTGAAAAGGTTTGAACCAAGCACGTTGCTCACAACCATTTCATTGGATCCCGAAGTGGCGGCAGTAATGCTCACAGCAAGCTCCGGAGCGCTTGTACCAAGTGCCACAATGGTCAATCCCACGATAAACTCGGGAATTCGGAACTTGATTGCCAAGTCTGAAGCCCCCAACACAAAATACTTAGCGCCGTAAATCAGAAGGACGAAGCCCACCAACAGCAAAACAATGTCTAAAAAAAGTCCCATTATAAATATAACCAAAATCAAACTCTACCAACCGAATGCCTTCTTGTCATCCATCCACTTTCCTTGTGCCTTCATCACCTGCTCTATGACATCACGACCGACACCTTCTCCTCCGTTCTTTGGCGAGATATAGCAGCAGATCTCCTTGATTTCCGGAGCAGCGTCAGCAGGACAACAAGGGAACCCGCAAGCATTCAGTACCTCGAAATCTGGAATGTCATCACCTACATAAAGCACCTCTTCCGGCTTCAGATTGTTCTTCTCCAAAAAATCCTGGTAGTCCTTGATCTTAACGGCCGAAGCCATATACACGTCCTCTATTCCAAGTCCAAGGAAACGCTTGCGCACAGCCTCAGTCTTGCCGCCGGTAATGATTGCCAGCTTCAGACCCTTCTTGACTGCGTACTGCATGGCATAACCGTCCTTGATGTTCACCATACGCATAGGCTCGCCATTGGGATGCAAAGGCACTGTGTTTGCAGAAAGCACACCGTCAACATCGAAAGCCAAAGCCTTCACATCTGCTAAATCTGTCTTGAAACACCTCATATATAGATATATACGTTATTTCTTGTTGTTATTTTCGTCTCTCATGCGCTCAATGTTACGGCTGACGAGAGAATAAATTTCGGCATAGTTCGAATCCAACCTGTTCAGGTGGGCATTCATAATGTTTCGGTCTCCCCTTACGGCAGGTCCTGTTTGAGCAGCCACCGGCTCCATTCCTCCAATCTTTGCCGCAGTCTCTCGAATCAAAGGGGCAAGAATGCTGAAAGGAATGTCTTCCCTTCCAAGAATGTCGGATGCAATGCTGTACATATTGTTCGCAAAGTTGCTTGCAAATACCGCCGCCAGATGAACCACCTTCCGCTTCTCGGAATCCATGATGCTGACATTCGAAGATATTCTGCGTGCAAGGCTTACAGCTATTTCCTCCGCCTCCTTTGTACTTGCGTCGATAAGGAATGGCGCATCGCTCAAATCAACAGCCCTCTGCTTGCTGAAGCTCTGCAGAGGATAGAATACAGCTGAACGACCGAAATACTTTCTAACCTCGTCAAGCCCGATAGATCCGGATGTATGGAAAACGAAACTGGATTCGGGAATATACCCGTTCAAACTTAACTGCTGCCACATCGGTTCCTGGGCATTGTCCTTCACGGCAGAAATATATACGTCAGCCTGCTTCAGGCACGACAAATCTGATACAGGCTCTGCACCAACCTTGTCGGCAAGTTCCCTGGCATGCTCATGGTTCGGAGAATAGACCTGCACAATCGTTACTCCGGCAAGATTTAGAGCAAGAGCAACATGTGTGGCCAGATTTCCGCTACCCAGAAACGTAACATTCATCAGCGCTACTTTTTACTGTTTCCTCCGCCTTTTCTTTGCGAGAGAATAATAACCGCACCAACAACGATAAGGACTACCGGAGCTGACACGTTCTGCAGTTTCTGCGTCAAGGAAATAAGGTCTCCCAAATGGAAAAGAACTCCAACGCCTGCCATGATGGCGCCCATAAAGAAGTTTCTCTGGCAGAAGAACACTATAGCCGCAATTATGGGATAGTTGTGCCAGTCAAGAATCTTCTGACCTAGTTCTCCTTGAAGTATATTGCTCTCTTTGACTAGGAACAGAATGCCAAATATGACAAACAGGTAGCCCCAAGACTCCTTGTTACCTTTCCCTTGAGAAAAATCAATCATGACAAATTAGAATTTACCGCGATGAATCTTATCCAACTGAAGCTTAGACTCGTCAAAAGGCTTCTTCTCCTCGTCCTTGTATCCAAGGGCAATGACACACTCAACCTTTATGCCGTCAGGAATGTTAAGAAGATTCTTGATCACATTCTCTGTAGTCTCTTCTTCGTTCTTGTTACGGTTGCGAACCTGTACCCAGCAAGAGCCAAGACCAAGTTCCTCAGCCATAAGCTGAATGAAAGTGGCTGCGATAGAAGCATCCTCAACCCATACATTGCTCTTCTCCTCCTCTGCGCAAACGATGATTGCCATCTTTGCTCCGTTTACGAAGGCACTTCCCATCTCTCTTGACTCAGAGATTGCCTGAAGGTCATTCTTGTCCTCGACCACAACAAAGTGCCAAGGGGTGCAACGCTTAGAAGAAGGAGACATCAAAGCCGCCTTCAAAATCAAATCAAGCTTTTCAGCCTCGATAGGCTGGTCTGTAAATCTACGAGTGCTTCTACGACTTTTTATTGTATCTATTAACGCCATATTATCTAGTTTTATTTAATAATCTATATAAAAATTACTCAATAGCCATCATTCCCCGCATAAGCTCATATTTTTTCGCGAACTCGTCATGGGCTTTGATAAGGTCTATTCTATATGATTGGGTAATTACCTGAAATGCTTTAAACTTTACCACTTTAAACTCTTCTTCGGTAAGATTTTGTCCATTATTCTGAATATCGGCTGATGCCACATCATTGTATAGGGACACAAGTCTCAAGGCAGGAATCATAAGCATTGAATCCTCTTTGTATGGACCTAGCTCGTTCAACTTGTTTAAGGCACGTGACAGATCCTCTTTCGCTGAAGACGAGACAATCTTACCATCCTTCATCATCATATCAACCTCCTTCATCGCAGGCGTAGCCTTGTTTACGATGACCTGCACATTTTCATAGTAATCTGCTGGAGTGGAACATCCGGTAAGCGTAGCCAAAAAGGACAATACGCCAAAGAATATGCTTAATACGAAATACCTGTTCATCTCTTTCTAAAAAATTTATTCTATGCCGACCAGTTTGTGTGTCTGTAGGCTCAGCCTCCACTTCGGATTGCGCTTGATGTAGTCAATCACTTCGTCCGTATTTGTACCTGACATTGGTTGAAGGAAATAATTGACGGTCGATATTCCGTCAGCCTTGCTCGGAGAGTTCTCATCCTCGAAGACTATTTTCACTTCATCAGCTTTCCTGAGCACTACCGGAGCATATTTTGGACTGCAAGTAACCCAGTCGATAGAGGCTGGCAGTTCGTGAGTTCCGTTAGTCTCTATCTGGACATAATAGCCCTCGGTCTTTAGTCTTGAAACGAATTCTTCATCTATCCAAAGGGAAGGCTCTCCGCCTGTCAGCACTACATGAACCTTGTTGCCGCCACATATTTCCTTGATTCTGGCAAGTATTTCATCATCGCTCATCATCACACCTGCCTCATGCTGAGTGTCGCAAAACGAACATTTCAGGTTGCATCCCGAAAACCTGACGAATACAGAAGCAGTACCTGTATGGAACCCTTCGCCTTGAAGAGAATAGAAGATTTCGTTAATCTTTCTCATATACAGCAATGTTGTTCTCACTCTCTACAACCTCAACGCGGAAGGCTGTAGGGATCTTATCGCAGATCCAACGTGCGATATTCTCTGCAGTAGGATTGAAAGGAAGCACCTCGTTTAGGTTCTGGTGATCCAGTGTTCTGTGGACCATGCTCTTGATTGCAGTGAAGTCCTCAACCATACCGTTCTCGTTCAATTCCTTGCTGCGACAAGAGATAGTAATGATCCAGTTATGACCGTGCAAAGCATTACACTGGCTTGGATAGTTGGTCTTTATCTGGTGAGCTGCAGAAATTTCAATTCTTTTTGTAATTGTGTACATACTTATCTCTTTTTTAGTTCTTAATCAATTTTTGCAAAAGTAGTGAAAGTGCGCCACCTAACCAAATTTTGCGGGCAAAAAGCAACAGAGTGGCATAATAAATCAGCCTATTGCTAAAGTTCGCGGCAAAGAGGGGAAAAACACAGGCCGGCAAGCAATCTTTTCATGTCCGAATCTTCCGTGAATTGGAACAAATGACATCTTGCAACTAGGACAATAGAACAGGAAAAGCAGAAGCTTTCGCCCCTGCTTTTCATATATTCGCCACGTTTCTCACAGCCGCTATATCGCTTGCTATTCCAACTGGCTCTCAATTTCGTCACGTTTCTTTTCCAATCGTTTGACTACCTTGTCATAAATCGACTTGTACTCTTTCGGTCTCGCTCCCCAATAGGCGAAGGCAGAATCAACCTGTGCGACTGTATAGCCGTGATCCTTGATGAAGTCAGCGTAAACTGCATTCCTGTCAAGCTGCTTGTTGCTTCTCTGCGCATGGCGAAGAGCTCCCTCCAAAGTGTAATAGTCAACAAGGAAATCTTCCATCTTATCTGATGAAATAGGTGCGTCGTTACCGCAGCCGGTTAGCAGAACTGCACCCAAGAAAGCAAGCACTAAAAATCTTTTCATCTACTGTTCCTCCTTTTTGTCACTTTGGTCTTTGTCATCTTTCTTTTTGTCTTCATCATCTTCGAATGCAACTTTGAGAGCCTTATGCTGGAAGATGACCAAATAGAACACTCCTATGCAGACAAACGAATCAGCCACATTGAATACGGGAGAGAAAAATGTGAATTTATCTCCTCCCACGAAAGGCATCCAATCGGGATAGTAAGACTGGATCAACGGGAAATAGAGCATGTCAACCACCTTACCGTACATGAACGACCCATAACCGCCGGATTCCGGCAGAAACTCTGCAACCTGGCCGACCGAAGGACCGAACAGCACTCCATAGAACAGGCAGTCGATGATATTACCCACTGCTCCGGCTACAACCATTGTGAAGCCTATGATAAAGCCCTTGTTGTAACCCTTTCTGATGCTTGCGTAAATGAAATAGGAAAGCAGACCAACAGCAATCACACGGAACAAAGTAAGGAAAATCTTGTCTCCCATTTCGATGGAGAATGCCATTCCGTTGTTCTCATGGAAAACAATCTGCCACCAATCTGTAATGTGGTGGCTCTGGCCAAGCCTGAAATGAGTCTTGACGTATATTTTTGTCCATTGGTCAAAGATTACGATTCCGAAAAAGATTGGCAAAACCAAACTCCACATCCTCTTTATCTCTGACTTGCTGATTACTGTATTCATTAAAAATATCGGTTAAAAAAAACGCCTCTATACAAGGCGTTTTTATTGTTTGTCACTACTTACTTAGAAGTCTTATCCTCTACTGTCTGTGTAGTATGAGGCATAAGACGAAGTCGCTCCTTAGGAATCAACTTACCGCTCTTCACGCTAATTCCGTAGGTCTTGTTCTCGATTCTTACCAACGCGGCCTCGAGTGCCTGAATGTACTTGATCTCCTTCTGAGCCTGAATACTCATAGTTTCAAGTGCAAGTACTCCTGCTCCGTTATCGTAAATTCCAGCCTCATCACCACCCTTGTCCTCATCTGAGCGGATTGCCTGAGTCAAATCATCGTACAATTTTCTTGACTTCTCCAAACGCTCAAGAATTATCTGCTTGAATTCAGCAAGTTCCTCGTCACTGTAGCGTGTCTTTTCCTTAATATCCTCTGCCATTCTTTTTATGTGTTTTCATAGTTTTAGAACATGGCAAATATAAGGAAATATATTGATTCATCCAAACAATTCCGCGAAATATAGACTATTTTGGCGCTCTTTTGTATAAAATTGCAGCAATTATTGCAAAAACTATATTAGGAATCCATACTGCAAGCCAAGGACTCATCGTTCCACTGACAGCAAAAGATGCGCTTACCGTGTCGAACATGATGTATGCGAAGCTGAGCAAAAGACCTATTCCTAAGTTTACTCCCATGCCACCCTTCACCTTCTTGCTTGACACAGCGAAACCTATCAGAGTAAGCACAAAGGCAGCAAACGGAGAGGAATATCTTTTGGCAAGCTCTATCTCGAAATCCTGAACATTTCCCACTCCCCTGGCCTTTTGACGGCTGATAAAACGCTTCAGCTGCTTATTCGTCATCTGTTCCTGCTGGTGGTCAAAGACAAAAAAATCCGACGGGTCACAGTTGATCATTGTGTCCATGCGCTCGCCCTGATAAAGAGTCTCCTCCATTCCCACAAAGTCTCTGCGTATGTATTTCCTCAAGTGCCACACTCCAAGTGAGTCATAGTCAGCGAACTGCGAAGTCGTTCTTGACACCAGGGTCTTTCCGTCAAACTTCTCAAGGCTCAGACTGTATGCCCTTCTTGAATTGGAGTCATAGTTGCCAATGTAGAGCACCTCTCCCTTGGCGATCTCCAACTGCACATTGTTGACGCTTGAGGAACGGCGATAGCTGTTCTTGTATTCCGACAGGAACTCGAGCCTTACCTTGTTAGCCGGAGGAATCACAAAATTGGACAGAAAAAAAGAAAGCAGGGCAATAACCGCAGCCGAATACATGTATGGCTTCACCACTCTATGGAAGCTTACACCACCAGAGAACATGGCTATTATCTCGCTGTCATCCGCCAGTTTCGAAGTTATGAATATCACCGCTATGAAAGTGAAAAGCGGAGAAAACAGATTAGCAAAGTAAGGAATAAAGTTAAGATAATAGTCCATCACAATACGCTTTGTCGAAGCTGTCGCGAAGGTATCTATCTTCTCGCTGAAGTCGAAGACTACCGCTATACTAATGACCATAACAATAGACAAGAAGTATGCTCCGAGCACCTTCTTGATGATGTATGTGTCCAATTTCTTTAGTTTCAACCAATCCCAGTTCATAGTCTTTATAATCTTCTTCTCATTCTTTGGCACATATCTTCCTTCCAGCTCTTGAAGGTACCCTCTATGATTCTTCGGCGTGCTTCACCGACAAGCCATAGGTAGAAGTGAAGGTTGTGAATACTTGCTATCTGCATAGCCAAAAGCTCGTCTGCAGTGAACAGGTGGCGAACGTAGGCACGGGAATACACCTGGTCAACGTAGCAGTCGGAAGTCTCGTCAAGAGGCCTGAAATCCTCCTTCCACTTGCTGTTGCGCATGTTCATAGTTCCCTCGGCAGTAAATATAAGTCCGTTTCTTCCGTTTCTTGTAGGCATGACACAGTCGAACATATCCACACCGCGGTCAATGGCCTCGAGAATGTTCCACGGAGTACCGACGCCCATCAAATATCTTGGCTTGTCCTTAGGCAGAACATCGTTCACAACCTCAATCATGTCATACATCACATCCTCTGGCTCGCCAACAGCAAGTCCACCGATTGCATAGCCTTCACGCTCCTTGCTAGCCACATTCTCTGCGGCTCTGCGGCGCAGGTCAGGATATGTGCAACCCTGAACAATTGGGAAGAATGTCTGATTGTATCCATATCTTTCCTTTGTTACATCCTTAGTCTCGTCGAACCTCTTTAGTCCACGATCGAGCCAACGCTCTGTTCTTTCCAGAGACTTCAAGGCATAAGTCTTGTCCGCTGTGCCGGGAGTACACTCGTCAAGAGCCATAATTATATCCGCACCAATGGAACGCTGGGTATCCACGTTATTCTCGGGCGTAAAGATATGCTTGGAGCCATCAATATGGGAACGGAAAATGCATCCCTCCTCAGTCAGCTTTCTGTTGTCGCTCAAAGAGAAAACTTGGAATCCTCCGCTGTCAGTCAGAATAGGCTTCTCCCAACCATTGAAACGATGAAGTCCACCAGCCTTCTCCAGAACATCAAGTCCCGGGCGAAGATAAAGATGGTATGTGTTACCGAGGATAATCTGAGCCTTGATATCATCTCTAAGCTCCCTTTGATGGACACCCTTAACCGAGCCGAGCGTGCCAACAGGCATAAAGATAGGAGTCTGAATCTTTCCATGATCAGTCTCTACCACACCGGCTCTTGCCCAAGTATTTTCCTCTGATATTTTCTCTACCGTAAACTTCATCTTGTTATTAGAATATGATTATGCGCTGCAAAGTTAATGATAATTTTTTATCTAATCAACATTAGAGTATAGTATCACGTTTTGCGTCACAAGTATATAGTGTCTCTTTCCTAGTCTTCCGTATTCTTTCTACTAAAAAAATGAAACAAAAAAAGAGGTTGGATTTCTCCAACCTCTCTTGAATATGTTTTCTACAAACTCTTTGATTAGAACCAGCGAGTTTAAAACAATATGGCAATAGTGAGGAGCAATCAGATTAACTGATTTTTAATCAACTCTTTTGTAGGAAGTTAACAAATATTTTACTTCTAATTTAAGAGTAACAAAAAATGAACAACAATTTATCAGTTGATGCGATTCGTAACATAGATCTTGTTACTTTCTTGCAACAGCAGGGAATGACACCAGTTCAAACTAAGCGAAATGCTAAATTTGGCACAACTTTGGTGTATTTTTCTCCGTTTCGCAATGAGCAGCATCCTTCATTTGAAGTTTTCCCAGATGTTCATCCACAAAAATGGATAGATAGGGCTGAAATGGACAGGACAGGGAATATCTTGAACTTTGTCGCAAGAATGAAAAACATTCCAGACACCACAGCGAACTTGCCTCAGATTATACAAGCCACGGCTGATGCCTACAATGGAATGATATTAGATATTCCTCAACGTGATTTTACACCCAAAGTAAATGAAGAAAAACAAAGCATTGTCATCAACAAGGTTAATTCAATCTGGTACAATAGCCTTATTGACTACCTTAATCGTCGTTGTATTTCTACTAATACTGCTCGTCTTTTTTGTAAGCAAGTTCATTACAGTCAACTAAAGGACGACGGATCTCCTATGAAGGAAAGAGTCGATATAGGATTCCCTAACTCTCACAATGGCAATTCCATTGACAATCCCAAAACAGATGGAGGTTGGGAGTTAAGAATGGAATCCGAACCCAAAACAATGCCTGATGGGAATATATATCAGTACAAAAGCAAAATATGCAATGCTAAAGAGCCATCGTACATCTTAGGAGAAGGAAACACAAGGCAGATTAACATCTTTGAGGGATTCTTCGATATGCTCTCATGTGCTGAGCAGAAAATGAGACTTGGCAAGAATCCTTTGGATGAAGACTATATTGTTCTGAACTCTGTAGCACTCGCAGATAAGGTAATAAAAAAGCTTGAATCTCTTGATTTGGAGAAAAGAACCATCAAGTTATTCCTTGATAACGACAAGGCAGGTAACATTGCAACGGACAAATTGCTTAGTGCTATTCAAGAAAAGGCTCAGTCGGTTCAAGACTGCAGGACTTGTTTTGAAGGAAAGAAGGATCTTAACGAATGGCACATAGACTACACCAAAAGACAAATAGCCCAAAAGGAACTGGCTTTTGAAAATGGGCATTTCCATAAAGTTGCACAACAAAGTATGAAGCAGCCTATTCAACAACACACGGTTCGTCAGAACAAGGGCATAAGCATTTAATTCTATATTACAAAAATTGACTTTAATAGAGAGGGAATAACAGCTGAGACTGTCAAATCCCAGCTGTTATTCTATTTATATCATGAAAAGATTTATCACAAGCATATTGCTTTTGCTCTTTCTTGTATTAAGTGTCATGGCTGAAAGTCTTAACCAGAAAGGTGCAAAAAAGATAAGATTGGACATTAGCGATGTCAAATGGGTATATCTTCAGTTCCCTGCCAAAATAAATTATGTTGACATGGGAACAGAGGACATTGTTGCTGAAAAAGTAGCAGATGTAGAGAACATTCTTCGCATCAAAAGCGAAATACCAGTATTTGAAAATACTACTCTTACTGCAATAACTAAAGACGGGAAGATATATACTCTGGATTTGTATTACAAGAAAAATCCACAATCGATTGCACTTAACATGAAGGAAGTTAAGGATAGTATCACAAACGATCATTATCTGAATGAATCCAAGATTGAGCTAAGTTCTATCCGTACTTCGCACATTTCTTACTCTGGAAATGAGAAAGTAATTGATGTAACTGTAGGATCAGATTCAATCATAGCAGGGAAAATCACAGACTTGAACAATGTTGTCCAGGCTAAAAGAATTGGAGCATTTGATGTTCTCAATGAAACATCACTTCATGTTGTCACTAAAGACGGCAACGGAAAAATAAGGATTTATCCTCACATTATTACAGCTAACGAAAATCCTCAAAATGTAAATATCACAATCAATACTACAGAAGAAGACAAGGCTACATTCTCTCTTGCAAGTATGAATGAAGTGGAAATGGATGCTTATGGAGAAGCTGTAGTCAAGCAAGGAACAATCTTAAACAACATCGGAGTTTCCTCAAACAAAATGCTTTTTTGCTTAAGAGGACTATTTATCAAGGATGATATACTTATGTTCCATTTGTATTTACAGAACAATAGTCAAATTCCCTATGAGATAGAGTTTATCAGAAGCTATATTCAAAACAAGAAAAAGGGCAAGAAACAGACTTCTCAGGATATAGAGAAAATTCCAATCTATGTCTATAAGACAAATGAAAGCGAGTTAGTCGATGGCAATAGTGGCTATAGTGCAGTATTCTTCTTTCAGCGATTCACTGTGCCAGACAAACACCAGTTCTACTTTGAAGCCTTTGAAAAAAATGGAGGAAGACACTTGAAGTTCACAGCTTCAAACAGAGAAATTTTAGATGCAAGAAAAATTGAACTAACAAATGGAAAAGATTGACATATTACAAAAAATCCTACTGGAAGTAAAAGCCCAGTTAACAATACTTGATTGCAAGATAGATAATCTTGAAGCTAAGATTGATGAATTATCGTCTATGAAAGAAAAAACTTCAACTGCAGTTCTATCCGACACCGATAGTCAAACAACTAAGGAAGAAAATACTTCTGAATACCATAATACAGATTTAGAAGAACCTGAGCAAAATGATGATTTGAACTTAGGTGGAGAACCTGACAATGATCCAATAGAGAAGACAGATGACGAAATTGCAGCAGAAATCAATGCTGAGAAATCTGACATTTTCATAAATGGACAGATAGACAACGACAAACTATTCGAAGCTTTGAAAATTGAGTCTGAGAAAAAGAAAGAAGCGTCAACAAAAACAATAGAAACCGTAGAGGAAATAAAAAAGATACAACAAAGTGTTAAACAGTTTAGTGACTTGACTTACGACATCACTAAACACCTAAATATGTAGATATGAAAGTAGTAATTGCAGAAAAGCCATCGGTGGCAAGGGATATAGCCAAAGTTCTTGTTGCAAAAGACAAGAAAGATGGATACTATGAAGGTAATGGATGGCAGGTAACATGGGCTTACGGTCACTTAGTAGGACTATGTGAACCTGAATCGTATGGTTGGGGAACACCCTGGAAGAAAGAAGCTTTGCCAATGATTCCAGATGAATTTATGCTACAATTATTGGAAGACGGACAAGCTAAGTCAAAAAAAGATGACAGATATTTTCAGCAATACAGCATAATAAAGAAGCTGTTCAATGAGGCTGAATATATTGTATGTGCTACGGATGCAGGAAGAGAAGGAGAATTGATTTTCCGTAACATCTACAATCACATGAAATGCAAGACTCCATTCAAGCGACTATGGATTTCTTCATTGACAGATAGTGCTATAAAGCAAGGATTTGACAACTTGAAGGAAGGTTCTGATTTCGACAATACATACTATAGTGCAGAAAGCAGAGCAAAAGCAGATTGGCTAATCGGTATGAACGCAACACGATCATTGACTCTTGCAAATCCTAATAAGGGAGGAGTTTTCCCTATAGGAAGAGTCCAGACACCGACATTCTCTTTTGTATGTGGAAGATACTACGAAAACAAGAATTTCGTTCAGAGTTATTACTATAAGTTAAAAGCAAAACTTAGCACTTCGGACAATATACAATTCTTTGCTAATTGTCCAGACTCGTTTGAAACCAAAGAAGATGCTGCATCAAGAATCCAGAATCTTGGCAAAACATTTAATGTAGTTAAGAAAGAGAACAAGACTGTGAAAGAGAAAGCTCCATTACCTTTCTCTCTTACAGACTTGCAGAGAACAGCAAACAAAGACTTAGGAATGTCTGCACAGGAAACTTTGTCTGCACTACAAAATCTGTATGAAGCCAAGATGACAACTTATCCCCGAACAGATTCAAGTTACCTTGCTGAAGATATGATTGCTCCAATATCTCAGAATGTAGGAACTCTTACAAAGTTGGGATTTTTGACACAAGAACAGAAGTTAGGAGTCTCTCACTTAATTAAGGATGGAATCAAGAAAGCTTGTTTTGACAATTCAAAATTGACGGATCATCACGCTGTGATTCCAACATTTGAGAATTATGACAACTTTGTTAACTTAAAGGCACATGAGCAAAACATCTACAAATTAGTTGTAAAGAGATTCATTCAATCTCTTCTGCCAGTATGTGTAAAAGAGCAGTTGACTTACACATTAGAAGCTCAGGATAAGACCATTTTCAAATGCTCTGGATCAAAGACCATAGATGAAGGATGGAGGATTACCCAAACTAAGGCAGAGGCTAACGATAAAGAAGAAGACGAGAATGTTTTTCAGAACCTACCTATCCTCATGGAAGGTGAAGACATAAATGTTCTTGACATTGCTATTGAAGAGAAGCAGACCAAACGACCACCATTGCTAACAGAAGCAGAGCTACTGAAACTTATGGAGACTGCAGGCAAAATGATTGAGGACAAAGAGCTGTCAAAAGCAATCAAGGACTGTGGTTTAGGCACTCCAGCAACCCGTGCAAGTATCATAGAATCCTTAAAATCAAGAAATATGATTGAGGTAAAGGATAAAAAATATCTTGTTCCGACAGAAAGAGGATTAGCGATCTATGATGGAGTTAAAAACTTAGACATATCCAAACCTGATGTCACAGGAGACTGGGAAAGCAAACTTAACAAGATCGCTGAAGGTTCTTACGAATCAAGAACATTCTTGAATGAGATATGTGAGAGAGCTAAAAGTCTTGTAACGGAACTTGGCACAGTATCAATCAATGTTGAAAGTAATAATAAATCCCTTATGGTAACAGAAGACATGAAATGTCCTTTGTGTGGTGGTAAAATCATAGAAAGTCAGAAAACAGTGCGTTGCTCCAACTACATACAGGACGATAGCAATAGCTGTCAATTCCTTATATTTAAAAGCAACAAGTACCACACCTTCACACCAAAGGAAATATCTGAACTTGTCTCAAATCTTGAAACATCAGATGTTATCACACTCACAACATCAGACAAGTCATATAATGTAAGGTTCAAATTTGACAAGGAAAAGAATAAGATTGACTTCATATATGACAATTCTGTCTGCGACTGTCCTAAGTGTGGAAAGAAAGTCATAGAATACAAAGGTTCTTTCACTTGTTCAGGTAATACAAAGGAGAATCCATCATGTGATTTTCTGATATGGAAGAATCAAGGAGGTCATGAATTGACTAAAACAGAGTTCATGAACCTTCTGAAAGACAAAACATTGAAGAACCTTTCCTTTGAAACAAAAGAAGGAAAAACTTACAAGGCTAATCTTGTGCTGAAAGAAGATTTCTCTATCGAAAGAGTTTTTGAGGTAGAAAAAGTATGCGATTGTCCAAAATGTGGTTCTCCAGTAAGAGAGTTCAACAAAGGATTCTCATGCGTAAGGAACACGACTGAAAATCCAGAGTGTGACTTTTTGATATGGAAAGAAGTTAGTGGCCACACTATAGACAAAAAAGATCTCTCTGAACTGTTATCAAAAAAATGTCTTAAAGACAGAAAATTCATCTCTAAAGATGGAAATCCATACAGAGCAAATCTGACTCTATTGTCTGACTACAAAGTTAAGATAGAGATACCAGAGAAAGCCGAAGTTGGAGTCTGCCCTAAATGTGGTTCTCCTGTAAAGGAAAACACATCCACATTCAGCTGTAGCAAGAACCGAAAGGAGAATCCTGAATGTGACTTCTTTGTATTCAAGAATTTCTCTGGTCATACCCTAACAACACCACAAATTCAGACATTGCTTAAAGGCGAAGTCTTGAAAAAGGTGAAGTTGGTGTCTAAGGAGGGCAAAAACTATGAAGCCGACTTGGTTCTTGACGGGAATAAAATCACATTTGCAAAAAAATAGTACAACCAGAAAATACTTTTTTATTAAAGTAAAATATTTGTAATCACGATAGCACCGATTGTGAAATTGGTGCTATTATTTTTTCTTCTACATTTATTAGTATTAGTATATGTATAGAATTATTTTAGATTTAGATTAATAATATAGGTTAATAAAATAAAAGTATTAAATTTGCCGTCTCTGTTTCCCTTATAAACTAAAATGTCTTTCAATCATAAAATTTGAATTGACTAAATGAAGGTTAATGACAAATCACTATCCTTTTAATTCAATAATGGGAACAAAATCATAAACATAAACATCAAAATGTAAATTGTATAAACGAATGAAAGAACTTAACGATTTAATAGATCATTGTTATAATCTATACACAAATAACAAATGTACCAACTGTGCAAATAATAATTTTTGCATTGGAAGTTGTGATTGTGATATATGCTTACGTCATATCTTCAATGGAAATCCTCCGTCGTTTCATTATCCATGTGAACGCATAACATATTATTATACATTGAGATTTTTTGATAGATTTGCATCTGAAATATTAAGGTTGTTCCTTCATCAAGGAATAAAATTTGACAAAAAGAATTATTATTTTGTTTCACTTGGTTGTGGTCCAGGATCTGAAATATATGGAATAGTAGAAGGATTACGTAGACGTTTGGGAAATGATTTTACCTTAAAATATAGAGGTTATGACACTAATGAAATTTGGAAAGGTGTTCAACAAAAGACAGAAGACCTATTTAAAAATTCAAATTGCGATGTAACATTTCACGCAACAGATATGATTACAAATTGGCAAGACACTGACAACTGTGAGATATTCGCATTGGTAATGAACTATTTGTTATCAGATTGCCAAAAATATATGCAAGAAGAAGATTTAAACAAATTCTTGGATTCAATTGTTTCCTTTATCTTGCAACATAAGATAAAATTTTTAGTATTCAACGATATAAATTATTATGGATACAAGCAATTTGAATTTGATTCAGGCACAAAATGTATGGAATATATAATAAAGAGATTAGAAAAATTAAAAGACTCAAATCTATTAGTGAAAAAATTACAGCCTTTAAGAGTATGTTATCCAAATGACCGTTTTATTCCTTCTGGATGGAAGGAATGGGATAATTCCAACTTACTCATGAATACAGACACACAAAAGACTGCTATAGCAAATGCATGGAGTGAATGTCGATCAAAATATATAATAGCAAGAATTGAATATTTACCATGATACTTTCAGTTTCAAGGCGTACTGATATACCAGCATTTTATAGTGATTGGTTTTATCACAGAATAAAAGAAGGGTTCGTTGATGTGAGAAATCCAATGAATATACATCAGGTGAGCAGAATAGCAATAACACCTGATGTTGTTGATTGCATCATATTTTGGACAAAAAATCCTCAAAATATGTTGAACCGGTTAAACGAATTAAAAGATTATAATTATTATTTTCAATTTACGATAAACCCATATGATAAAACGATTGAGGATAAAGTTCCTTTCAAAACTGAGATAATAGAAACTTTTAAGGAGTTATCCAAGATAGTTGGTAAACATAGAATAATTTGGAGATATGATCCTATTCTATTCACTAACAAAATAGATATGTCTTATCATATCAAATATTTTGAAGAATTATCAAAAAGGCTGAGTGATTATACTAATCGTTGTGTCATAAGTTTTGTCGATTTATATAAAAAAACAGTAACTAATACAAAGACACTTGGCATGAGAGGTCTTTCCGAAAAAGAAATGATCGACATAGCACAACATATTAATTTTATATCACAAAAATATGGAATTTCCGTACTGAGTTGTGCAGAAAATGTAGACTTAAAAAATTGTGGTATTGAGCATGGAAGTTGCATTGATAAGGCATTAATTGAAGAGATTTGTGGATACCAAATAAAGGTAAAAAAGGATAAGAACCAAAGATCTGAATGTAACTGTGTTGAAAGCATTGACATCGGAGCATATAATACATGTACACATGGGTGTATGTATTGTTATGCTAATTTTAATAAAGAAAGAGTAAATAATTTAAGTTCAAATCACATACCAACATCTTCTTTAATCACAGGTGAACTAAGCCATGAAGATATAATTAAAGAACGAAAAGTTGCCCTCTTAAAAAGTCCAGACAATTTATTTTCAATGTAAAAAAAGAAATAATTATTTACGTCGGTCACTATTCAAAACAAGTGCGTTATCACGCAAGTCCTTCTTTAAACAAAGAAGAAGTATTGACTGGTCAACGGTCAGGCAATGCTCTTCTTTCTCAGCACAAACAGACTTGATTATCAGCAAGTCTATGTTTGTCGGGATGGTTAGAGTTTTGCGTTATACAACTAAGTTGATAGGTTTTCCGTCAAATTGAGAAGATTCTGATCTCACGATGGTTCTTCCATAGTAGCAGATAAAACGACTTTGACCTTTCATCTGCGTTCAGATAGCAGCTCATGCGTCTTATTAGTAAAGACTCCGTGTGAATCCCCGATTCGCACAGGGTCTTTACGAAAATTTGTATGCAAAGGGAATCAATATAAGTTATAGTTAAGTTTAGCGTGATAAACGATAAAATGTGCGTTTAGATATTCCTAATCTCACATTTCAAGTTTGTTTTGAAAGAGTTGCAAGTTTTGTTTCTACAAGTTTCTGAGGATGATCCAGGTTATTTCCCTTTTAGAAGAAAAACAAAGAAATATTGGATGGTCGAAGATCAGACTACATCTTTGATTTTTCTTCGATTAAGTTTTACGTTAGAATAATAAGTTAACAAGCCGTTAAGCTAAGCGTGATCAAAGAAAAAAATGTGCGTTTAGATATCCTAATCTCACATTTCAAGTTTGTTTTGAAAGAGTTGCAAGTTTTGTTTTTACAAGTATTAGAGGATGATCCAGGTTATTTCCCTTTTAGAAGAAAAACAAAGAATTATTGGATTGTCGAAGATCAGACTACATCTTTATTTTTCTTCAATTAAGTTTTACGTTAGAATACTAAGTTAACAAGCCGTTAAGCTAAGCGTGATCAAAGAAAAAAATGTGCGTTTAGATACTCCTAATCTCACATTTCAAGTTTGTTTTGAAAGGATATGAAATTTTGTTGTCACAAGATATGGAGAAAAAAAGGTTATTGCCATGTATGGAGAAGAAATAATAAAGTATTGCCTGGTCGAAGGTCTGACTATACTTTTTATTTCGGCATAACAAAGCCAACATAGACTTAGCTATTGATAAGACTTGTTATGAACTTGCTTTGCAAGCACCTGTATAAGCAATGCGATTAACGAAAAAACTTTTTCGTTATTTCCTGGACTACAGGAAATGTTTCGTGAGACTTCACGGAATCGCATTGTCTTACTACCTGACAAAAAAGAAGATGCCTGTCACAAGCATCTTCCTCTAATTAAGGGACTTAGAAAGAATAAAATAGAATCAAATCATGTCTTTTTCCATGAAAGAAAAATAATCTGAACCACTCAAAATTATATGGTCAATCAACTTGATTTTCATGAACTCTCCACATTTCTTAATATTTTCAGTCATTTCTTTGTCTTGTGAAGATGGCACAAGAGAACCACTTGGATGATTATGGCACAAAGCAACTGAAACTGCATTACAAAGAAGGGCGTGTTGGAAAACTATTCGTGGGTCGCATGCAGAATCTGTTATACCACCTTCGGCAATAGTAGCAACACAAATCACATTCAAGGATGCATTTAAGAAAGCACATTTTACTTTCTCTCGATATTCTATTTCGCCCTCTCCATAATTCGCCCTAAATACATTTGCTAATGCTTTAGACTCCAAAATTTGGGGATGTTCGCCATTTTTCAAACTTGGCTTGTAAACAGCCTTAAACTCGCATATCTTCATGACACAATAGGCTTAAAAATCAAATAATGTTCTTTGACGGCACAAATTAGCCCTTACTTTCTTGGCTATATCAGTATTGTGATTTCTTTCAAAACTGTCTGCACAAAGGCGTAATCCAGCCTTTACTGCATCATCCTCAGTAACAAAATTGTCATCATCGTATTTGCAGTTTACTCCACATGAAGCACCCCAAAAACTACCTTTGTTATACTGAACTCTATAACCAAATCTCCAATTTGAGCCATCCACCATTGCAGTCACAATAGTACATATATAGTGATCGCCAGAAAAATCGTGCTTGTTGGGGTTCATACAAACTCCACAATCATTAAAAACAAATTCATTCATCATAATAGATTCAAGAATTAGCCGATACTCTCACTATCGGCTATTGGTTAAACATTAGTCGGTAATGTCATAATAGAATTGTGCATCATCACCTGTAAAATTAGAGATTGCATAATCATCTGCCTCTCTCCAAAGTTTATCATAAAGTTCAGCAAACTTGTACTCTTTTGACTCCTTATTGTCCTTCGCCTTTTCATACCAATAGAAAATCTTATGGTTTAGGACAATGGCAAGTTCAGTAAAATACTTGACATCATTCTTCCATGCAGAAAAAGCTCGGTTGTAAGTGTCTTGGACTGCATCAAGCCCAAAGACATCGGCAATGGAGAAATCCATCCAAAAGGTTGTTTCTACTCTCTCCTCTTCACGCATAGAAGGTAATGCGTAAGGGTCGGACTGGTTCACTGCAATAGTGAAAAGCTGTGACTTTGTTTCAGTACACATAACAGAAATTAAATTAAGAATTACTAAATTGGGCATCTCTCACCCCCTTTATTTATACTACAAATTTAATAAAAATTTTCGTAACTTGCAAATTTTCAATACATTAAATCAACTCAAAAGCAAAAAAAAGCATCATTAGAGGGCGGGATTTTTTACTTCAAAGGGGGGATTGCTCCTCAGATTTTCTTTGAAAAAAAGGAATATTGGTTGTTAGTTAGTTAGAGAATGTTCGTTAGTTAGATATAGGGAAAGAAAGCATAATTATTATTTATCCAAAACTATGAAACAGTATTTTGTAGATTATGAAAATGTCCACGAAGATGGTCTTGTTGGAGTGGACGAAGTTAGAGAACCTATTGAGGTTCATGTGTTCAATTCACGGATGGGCATGTTGTCTTCTTTCGACTCGCTCTATTCTGGCTTGTCACTTTATGTGACATGGAGATTTGAAATGGCTGACAACGGACAGCGTGATGCTCTTGACATACAGTTTGCTGGCTTTCTTGGATTTGCTGCTGCAAAATCTCCTTCAGACACATTTCACATTGTTTCTAAAGACAAAGGCTATGACAGTCTTGTTACGTCCTTTACAAGAAATGGAATCAATGTGACTCGCCAAATCAACATCAGAGGAGACAAGGACTTGGCTTCACTACAGGAAGAAGACAAAGTACAAGAAACAGTAGCTAAAGAAGTTAGTCAAAAAGAGGTCAAAACCGAAGAAAGGTTTATGACATTACGAAGCCTGATACCTGCTGATGTCTGTAGCGATGAAACAATAACTGGAATAATTGAGGTTATTGCGAAATCTGACAAAGTTGGCGATGTATGTCGTGGGCTTAGCCGTATAGGAGGAGTTCAAAAAGGGCAACAGCTATACAGCTACATCAAGAATTATGTCTATACCATATTTGAGAAGCAGGACATGACTGTCAATATTTTGAGAAGCGTTATGACAAAAAAGGATTGTTCCGATGAAAATTTGAAGGCAATCGTTGAGATTATAAAATCTTCCACAGGTCTATCACAAGTTAGCTCAAGGATAAACAAAGTGTTTAACGACAACAAGAAAGGCAGTACGATCTACCAAAAGATAAAGCCGAAGATAAAGAATCTCTTTTAAGGTGATTTTGGTGCAAAATATTTTGCTGAAAACTATGCTATTATATTAAAAATTAGTAAATTTGCATAAGAAATTAAATTAAAGAATTGTGACAGCAACGACTGCGTGATGCTGTCGTGCTGTCTTTTTTTAGTTACAAAAATTACTTAATAAAAAGCGTTGTGCAAACAACGGATATATTTACAAAAATTACTTTAATAGGAAGATGGAAAAGAAGTTTGAAATGAACTACGATTCCGACAACAGACAGTATGTCAAAACGGAAACTCAAACCGTAGTCAGCGATGACGGAACTAAGCAGACGATAACTTCGTCAGTTCCATTGGATGAAGAGTTAAACAAGAAAATCAAAAGTCTTGCAGACCTTGCTGAAAAGGGAGAGGTTTACACCCTTGAACAACTAAAATTTCTGTTAGCCCACAAAGACCAGGAGGCTGTAGCTCCAGAATTATCAAGATTCAGCAGCGAGTATCTAAAAAACCTCAGACAAGAAATTGCAGAAAACAGGACTCGACAGCTTGAAATTTGCAGAGAGGTCACTAACCGTTGGGCAGACCTAAAAAGGGAATCTATGGATCCTCTCAGTGCATTTCTATTCTCTTTTATGACCGCCTACTCTCATGCTAAGGAAGTTAAGGTCAGGGATGCAATGGCTAAGGACATCAACCCTCTGAAATACAAGGCTACTTCCAAAGAGAATGCTATTGCAAAGATGTTCAACGCAATGTCTTACAACGAAGGAGATGTAAAGATCTTTCATTTGGAAAAAGATGGCAAACAAGACATCCGTGTTATTAGAAACAAAGAGGAATGGGAAGGTCTTGCCAAAGAAGAAGAGTTCAAGAAATCAATTTCTGATGCTATGACTCAGACTTCCCTATATTCCACTACGAAAGAAAAATACGCATTCTTTGAAAGCTATCTAACATCAAGCGAAGACAAGAAATCCGTATTGAAGGATAATCTTGGAGATCCTGCAGCTCAAAAAACTTTTGGAGACACAACTTTAGACCAGACTTTGAACCAGGAGCAAAAGCAGACTGAATCAAAGGAAAAGCAGGAACAAGAAAAGGTCGAACAAGAAAAGACAAAGCAGGAAGAGTCCTTGAAGGAAGAAGCTCAAAAAAAGGAGGAGAAGCAAGAGACTCCCGAAGAGAAAAAAGCAAGAGAAGAAGACGAGGCAAAGATGCAGGAAATGGTCAAATGGGGAAACACGGTTATTCTCACAGGACTGACATACGAAGCTATTGCAAAAGAATTGCCGAACATAGACAAGGAATTGAAGGAAATCTTCGGTCAAGACATTGACAAGATCAAACAGGATGGCAGATACGAAAAACTTCTAAATGGAGAGAAGGTTACGCTTACTTCTATGGACGGTAATATTGACATTGATGTTATCCTTAACAGAAGCAACAAAGACAACCTTAACTTGGTTACAGGCAACATCAACATAAAGGAATGGGATAAGCTCAGTGACGAAATGAAACAGCTTGCCAAAGAAGCACAGGGCAATCATCTTCTGTCCTATATGGACGAGAAGGAAAGAATGCGTTGGCAGCTTGTCAGAGCAGAGAACATTCCAGACAACATCAAAGGTCACTCTGTGACATTTGAAGAAAAGCAGGAGCTTCTTAAAGGCAAGTCCATAACATTGACCGACTGTACGGAAGGGACAAAGAAACCTTACACGGTTGAAGTCCATGCCAATCTACACAAAACTCCTGATGGGATCAAACCAGTTCTAAGCATAGAACCTAAAGCGTTCACTAAGCAGAACCAGGAGCAAGCCCAAAAGCAACAGCAAAAGCAAGGTATCAAGCCAAAATTGTAAAACTTAAACATCAATAATATGTCATTGAATTACGATTATCAGTTAGAGCCACTTAGAAACTGGTTCTTGAACGAGTCTCCGAAAGAAGCAGTCTTAGCTTTCAAGAAGAAATGTGAGTACCTTTTGGAATCTCCAGATTCATTCATGAACATGGTCGTTGAACCAGAGTTCATCAAGGGAATGCGTGAATGTATGGACAACATTGAGCATTCAAAGGGAGAGATAGACAAGATATACAACTTCATCGAACATAATCAGGACGAGGATGAAGGTTTGACTGCCTTTGAGTATCTACTTTGCACAAAGAAGCAGTTGAGCGATGAAAGTGTATCTTTTATCGGTAGCCAGTTCGAGTTCTACAAGGATATGTACGAAATTTCCTCTCAGTTAAAAAGCAGATCATCTGATGACGAATATGCTGCATATTTGGCACAGGTGAAGGAAATTTTGGTTAAGACTTGTTCTGAAAGAGAAATGATGTGCAACTATCTCCAGAACTACGCTGACTTTATGAGCGAGTTGCAGTCAGTAGCAGAGGCAAACGAAAAATACAATGCTATTACAGGAATGTCATCAGAGCAGTACGAAAGTTTCCTTCGTAACGGCAAAGGCATCATAGACACAATGATGAAGCTACAAGATTCGAACACCCCTACAGTAGAATAAAATAATGGTATAACCTGTTAAGTAAACAATCAAAAAGTTTATTTAAAGCAAAATTACCATCAAGCACCTCCTTTTCGAAGAGAATCGGAGGTGTTATTGTTTAGATCGCAGCACTCTCAAAGCAGACAATAATTCAAAACGACTTGATTTTTATCAAAAAAAGTTGACATTTTTTAAAATATAACAAAATTTGTCAACTAAAATATACAACATTCAAAAAAAATACATTAGCTTTGCAGCAAAATAAAAAAAAAATGGGAAATGCTTTAGAAATATTTGCGAAACGACTTAGACAAGCTAGGAAAAGAGCTAAACTGTCTATGGACGATCTGTGTGAAATCATGTCACCAACGGTAAGCAAGCAAACAATATCGAAATATGAAGCAGGGAAATGTATGCCAAACGGACTTTTGATGATTGCCTTAGCTAGAGCACTCAAAGTTGACATCGAATACTTTGCAAGACCGTTTGATTTTGACATTGACGAGCTAAACATCTCTTTTAGAAAAAAAGCATCAGTCTCTATTAAAGACTTAGATGCATTAAAAGTGGATGTACAAGATGACATCGAAAGATATTTAGAGGTAGAGACACTATTGGGAGGGAAAGTTGTAGCACTAGAACCTTTGACAACATCGGCAATTACATCTGACATTGACATGAGACGAATGGCAAAATTGCTTCGTAGCAAATGGGAATTAGGAAACAACCCTATTCTAAATGTTAAAGAATTACTAGAAAACAAAGGTGTAGTGTTTATATACACAAAAGGTCCAGAAGGGTTTGATGGCGTTAGCGGAATGGTAACAAAAGGTAATAATCTCTACCCAGTAGTTGTTATTAATCCAATGGTAGAAATGTGTGAGCGAAGACGTCTAACTGCATTACATGAACTAGGTCATTTGTTATTTAATAATTTATTTGGTGACGAAATAACACCAAAAGAGAAAGAAAAGCTATGCAATGCATTCGCAAATGAAATGTTATTTCCTGAAGAAGTTGCCAGATATTGGTTCGAAGGGAAACGCCAAATACATTTACCTGAATTAGTTCATTGTCAGAAGGCTTATGGAATCTCAATAGACGCAATAGTGTACAAACTTCATGAATTGGGAATAATGAATGACGCAAGATTCAAAAGTTTTCAATTTCTAAAGAACACGAAACCATATATAAGACAAGCTGTATTTTCATCTTTATTTAAAGAAGCGGACACCATGCGTTTTGAAGCAATGGTGTATAATGCAATAGCAGAAGGCCTAGTAACAAAAGATCGTGCAGCAGTTCTTTTGAAGCAGCCAATAACTGATGTCGAATATAATATGGAGACTATATGAGTAAAGTTGTAGTTATTGGAGATGCTATAACATTGAGTAAGCTATTAAATGCAAACGAGTGGTCAATGGTACAAAGATTAGGACTCGATCTCAAAGTATTTAACTGGGTAAAGTTAAGTACCGAATTACAGGCATCATGTATGCAGTATGGGATTAAATCCGTTTCTTTAACGGACACTGAAGTTGAAGAATTATTTAACATGTACCAACAAGAGACTGTTCACAGCTTCGGCATAGAACTTTATGGTGCTTTATTATATGCCTTTCGACACGAAACACTCTTCGCTTCATATGAAATACAAACAAACAAGCTATGTATAAATTATGATATGTTTCATTGGCTAATAGACAACAAGAAATGCATATTGCCAATATATCTAGTTAACGAAATTTATAACTTTAAAACTATCGCAGTATGAAAAGATAACATTTTAAAAGACAAAAAACCTCTTGCTATCTGCAAATAACAAGAGGCATAAGTCGATGTCTTCTCGATTGACATGACTAGTCTTCCCATTAAATTGAAAGTGACGGGATAAACAACAGTGCAAAATTAGGTATAATTTTTGCAAAACAGCCGAAAATCTTTCAAAATCGAGTAAATAAAAAATATTTTTTACATTTAATTAAATTCAGCTATGAAAGATTTGTTCGGAAACATTTTATTGGAAGGACAAATGTCAAGCTTGCATCGAAAGCAACGAAAACTAAGCCAGTCACATTATCGTGCACATATAGCTTCTTTTTGTTATCCTGAGATTGCAAGAGACATAGAAAAGATTGGCCCTTATGACATGCCTGTCATTAAACCAAACTACAATATACCTACGGTACTCGACACAACGCCATTTGACAGAATTGGAGCAAAGAAATCTAATCTTGAATCAATTGTTATATTTTACATCAATGACAATAGATTCGCAACAATGTTGTCGCATCCTTGGACATACACAAACAGATTATTGCAATATAATTCCGTCATAGCTCCAGACTTATCACAGTACACTGATATGGATTATTCTGAACGCTTGTCTCATAATTACTGGAACAAAGTATTCACTGCCTATTGGCAAAATCTCAATGTAAACATTTACCCTAATGTGACATGGAGTCTGCCAGACAGCTACGAATACAGTGCTGCAGGCTATCCCAAAAAATCAGTTATAGCCATCAATAGCATGGGGGCACTAAAAAGTAACTTTAGCACATCCATTTGGCTAGATGGTTATCGATATATGGTTAGCGTTCTAGAACCAATATGTATTCTTCGATACGGACCCAAAATATTTGGAGAAGACGAAGGAATCAGTATTTATTTAGACAACAAACAGATTAATATCTTTAAAAATGGGGGCAAACGGAAGTAAAGCAAGGGGAGATTTAGAGGATACATCTAAACGTCAGTATCATACAGAACATGAAATCTCTGATAACATCAAAGTTATAGAGGCAAACCAGAAGAATGCTATGGTTAAGCTTCCAGAAGAAAGTCACACACCTAACCGAATATATGTAGCTATCAATAAACCTGCAACTGAAGGCAAATGGAAAAACGATCCTTATGCAGGCAAATTGAAATCAATCGGAGTATATGGAAGTGATTGCAAAAAGCTATATGAAATTCATGTTGATCACAAGCACAATGGATTAAGCATACACTATCATCCTTGGGAGAATGGACACCCTGTTAAAGCAGGCACAGGAAAAAATTCGCCTAATGTAGCGTATGAATTGACATCTGAAATGAAAAAATTGTTAGAACGAATAAAAAAGGAGGTACCACATGTGTGAAATTAAAGAACCTTGGGCAGACTTTGTTGGCTATGACTTGTTCGGTTATGAATATAACTGTAAATATCCACCAGACATTGATCGCTTTGGTAATGAGCATCAAGGATATGCAACAGAGAATCAGCTAGCATTCTTCTATGATTTCTGCATACTTCAGTATGGCATCGCATTTCAATATGGAGAAGACGATTACGAAGCAGAATTCACTGAAAACGGACCTATTTTAACCAATCGTACAACAGGTTCGATTTTAGGACCGTTTGAAGATGCTGTGAAACTTTTGGAGGAAGCTAATGTCGGTGGCAACAAGTTAATCAACATTATTGATGACTTGAAAGAACTTGTATTACACTAAAACGACATAGGCGAAGGATTTTATATAGTGCAAATGAAAAGGTGGCTTCGGCTGCCTTTTTCTTTTTTCAAAAACCTTGTATTTTACCATATAATCAGATATTTTTGCTATTGCAAAAAATCAAAATATGGAGAATAATTCTATAAACCCAGAAACAGTCACCAAAATCAAAATGGCTCTTGACGAGTATCACAGCGAGTATGACATAAGAACTATTTTATGGCTACTACGAGACATTCAAGATGCTGAAGAAAATGGAGACGATCAACTTCTCGCAGAAGCTATTGAATACGCAAAAGATTTCTTAAAAGGAACTGCGTTCGATCCTTTTGCATAAAACTTAAAAGAATTGGGGGTATTCCCATAAACTATAAATCCTCAGATCTATTGCATTATGCTATAGATTTGAGGATTTGCTTATTAAATATTGAATAGTTGTCATTCTAAAATATAGAATCACTCGATTATTATATCCAAATTAAGGCAATTTTTAAGATTTTTGGTTATGGCTTGTTTCAATTTTTCGGAATATAATTCTTTTTCTTCTTCAGTAAGTTTCTTAATTGTCTCTTGATATTTTAGTATATATTCATCAACGCGTGTGATAAAATGATGAAACTCATCAACTGAGAAAGTAGATGATG
>JAZUHH010000007.1:0-10774 GCA_045641625.1 Paludibacteraceae bacterium | reverse complement strand
TCCGAGCAGAGATGTGGCATAAGTACCTGAGCATACAATAGAAAAAGCGACTCCCAAAGCAAACTTTAACTTTTTCATCTCTTATATTAGTATTTAACAAACATTTTCGCCTGCAAAGTTATTAACTTTATGCAATAAACGGCTGCTTTATACGAAAAAACTTCAATAAAAAGCGAATTTTTATGCAGATTGGTTTTTTTCAAGTGTTTTCGCCACTTTCCACTTGCAGGTTCAAAGTAAATGTTTATATTGTCGTTTTCCCCGTGGGTTGTCACGGCTTTTCCCGTGGGTCGTCGCGGTTATATATCTTTTTCCGTGGGTTTGACTCGATAAATCATCGTCGATATAAACATTTAACCCCCGGCTAATTTCGACACGACGAATAATTAAACGTTTACCCCACGGAACGCACAAACATTAAACCACAGATTATCACAGATGAAATATATAATCTGTGCTAATAAGCGAAAATCTGTGGTTTAATTCTGCATTGTGCATTGTGCATTGTGCATTCTGCATTGAGCATGTGTTTCTTTGTTTTTCAGCACAAATTCGTTTATATTTTTTGCCTTATTATGGAATATATATGCGATTTTGAGCGTTTTTTTTCTCTTTCTTGGGAATAATGTTTAATTTTGCCCCCTAAATATAGTTAAGGGGTGTATGAATTTTGACATAGCACCCAATGTTAAATCAACAAAGAGGAATTATGAGGACGTTATTACGTAAATTAGGATTGACACTTGTTGCATTGTTTGCCATAATCCAAGCGTATGCAATTCGTGAGGTTCGCACAGGTGAAAGTGTTTCCCTTTCACAAGTAATCGGTATTTATGGAGAAGATTTTTATTCTCTGTTGAATGGTGATTATTCAGTTAATTCATCTGCTGATTCATTGGCAGTGGTGGAGAATGATACTATCATTAAAATCACCGCACCGCATTACAATGGACAAGGTACATATCAAAAATACGATGTTGTAATATCGCTAAATCTTGGTGATACTATTTTAGGTGATACTCTTCGTATTCTTCCCGATGTAATGTTGACAGACGGACAGCCATACACTAACAAGGACTTGTTAAGTAATGTACGTGTTAAATATACACGTTCCTTTGCCGAGTCAACAGTAGGAAACTGGCAGGCAGTATATCTTCCGTTCAGCATTGACATTGCAAGGTACAGCAATGACTTTGAGATTGCGAAGATGTATGGGAATACAGATGACAAAGATATGAATAAGGATGGTGTTATTGACAGTCTTGATGCTTCATATGTTATCTTTGAAAAGGTTTCAAGTGGAGTGACTGTTCCGAATCGTCCTTATCTATTTCAACCAAAGCATGCAGGTAACATTGATTTCGTATCTTGCAATAATACATTGTATCCTGCCGATTTGTCACCAATAAAATTTACTACACCAAGTAGGGTATATGCTTTTAGCGGAGTATATGAGAATAAGGTAATTGTTGCAAATGACTATAACCTATATTTCTCAAGTGGTAAGTTGAATTATCGTACAACTGGTTCGACAACTTTGAAGTCATTTAGGTGGTTTGTAAATACATCATCTAATGATAGTGTTGTTTTTGAACCCAAAGACCATGGAATGAAACTTGCGATTGTTGATGTAGATTTTTGGAAAATTCCAGAATCAGAAATTCCATGCGATACAATTCATGCACACGTTGGTGATAAACCTCATCTATTAAAGTATTCGGCAAAGTTCCCTATAACATTCATTGAAAGTTCGGATTCTTCTGTTGCGATTGCTGACAAAGATTCAGTTTACATAAAAGCAGGTTACTATAATGGTGAAGGTGAATATGAGCCAAAGATGGCAAAAATCACTGTATATAACGAGTATGGTGCTGTTGCTTATGTTTATGTTGTAATGGAGAGTGAGGCAGTACTTGTTGACGGAAAGCCATACACAAACAAAGAAACTTTGCATATGCCTGCCAAATATACACGTTCCTTTGCCGAGTCAACAGTAGGAAACTGGCAGGCAGTATATCTTCCGTTCAGCATTGACATTGCAAAGTACAGCAATGACTTTGAGATTGCAGAGTTGTATGGAAATACAGATGACAAGGACATGAATGGTGATGGTGTTATTGATGACCTTGATGCTGCGTACATTATCTTTACCAAGGTTGCAAGTGGTGTAACTGAACCCAATCGTCCTTATTTGATTCGTATTAAACAAGCAGGAGATATTGATTTTGTGTCGTATGATTCAATGTTGTATGGTGCTGATTTGACTCCAAGAGAGTACGCAACTTCAAGCAGAATATATTCTTTCAATGGAGTGTATGAGAATAAGTTAATTGTTGCAAATGACTATAACTTATATTTCTCAAGTGGAAAGTTGAATTATCGCACAACAGGTTCGACAACTTTGAAGTCATACAGGTGGTTTGTAAATACGACAACAAATGATGGAATAGACTTTGAACCTAAAGACCACGGAATGAAACTTGCGATTGTTGATGTAGATTTTTGGAAGCCACAAAGTTCCCCTGTTATAACAACAATAGAGATTGTTGAGAGCGATAATGAGGGTGTCAATACTGATATTAAAGGAATTTACACTATCAACGGAGTAAAGATTGAGAGCCTAGATAACGTACCTTCGGGTGTTTACATTAAGAACGGAAAGAAAGTATTAATAAATAAAAACAAGTAATTATGGACAAGAAGAATTTTTTTGAGCCAGAGGTTAAGGTCGTTGTACTTGACGATGCCAATATCATTTGCATGAGTGGCGAAGGTGGTGGTGACCCAATCATTGATGAAGGTGGTGGCTCTGATGGAGATGCTGATTAATGCTCTTCACCCTATCTCAACCGTTAGGTAAAAAAGTCCCTTGGAAAAATAATTTTCCGAGGGGCTTTTTTTTTTTTTGTTTGAAAAAATATCTGTTTTCAAATGAAAATATCTACCTTTGTACCCGTAGAATTACGTTTTTACCATGAACAGCAGAAATCTTATACTCCCTTTGTTTGTAATGTGCTGCGCCGCATCGGTCAGCGCGAACGACCTCAAGGAATCAGTGTGCTTCATTGAAAGGCACAGGGATGCGGGAAGCTCCGGCGAACAGATAGTCAAGGTGCTTCAGGACAACAGCTTTATATCGGCGTCAAAGAAACTCGACAGTTATGTGTCGGGACGCTCGGTGGGTTCCGGATTCGTCGTCAGGTCAGCCAGCGGCGTGCCAATGGTCGTGACTAACAGGCACGTTGTCGGCAATGCCAGGAAAGTTGACGTGAACTTTCAGATAGGCGGGGCAAATGTCAAGTACGCCGCCTGCGATGTTGCAAAGGTTTTCGATGACATAGACCTTGCAGTCGTAATGTTTACTGAGGACGGTGTGAAATGTCCTCCGCTAGAGGTAAGCAAGTCCAAGCCCGAAGACGGAACAGAGGTATGGACAGCCGGATTCCCTGTTCTTGCCAACAAACCTTCGTGGCAGCTGGGCAAGGGAATAGTGTCGAACAATTCGGTCAGGGACGAATACTTCGGAAACGTGGATTCGGTTTCTGTTTACCAGCACACAGCGGAAGTTGACCCGGGAAGCTCGGGCGGACCGCTTCTTGTCAGGAACGAGAAGGGCGATTATGTCGTAATCGGAATAAACACATGGAAGGCTTCGTTCCGAGAGAACACTAACTTCTCTATTCCGGCAAAGTTCATAGACAAGTACAACAGCATTTCGGCATCGGCTTCACCGAAAAAGAAGGATGGTGTTGAAAAGGCAGCACAGTCGCTTTTGTCGGACTTCAAGTCGGGCAAGGACTTGGGCGAGTATGTTTCGGACGAGATGATACTGTCGATGGACTCGGAAAAGTTCTCGAAGATATTCGAAGGTTCGTCTGTTGACCTCAGGACAAGGCTTCGTTCGGACGAGCCTATGCCTGTTCTCAAGTCGATGGTAGGAAACGCAATTCTTGGGAAAGTCAGGAAACCGGCAAACATGACCTACGAGGGCACAGAGCAGACCGCGGACGGATTCAAGACAACATACAGGTATGACGACAGGAACATAGAGCTGTTCTGGAGCGAGGACGGCGACGGATACAGGGTCAGCGGCACAAGCGAGGACATGGAGAAGGCTGTGGGCGCGGGATCAAGGTCTCTGCACTACATTGACTGGACCAAGGCGTACGAGGCAGGCTTCGGCAAGGGAAGCGGACTGACCGGTGTCGTGGCTGATTTCACTTGGAACTACTATACTGTTGACTACTTCAGCTTTGGATGGGGTTTTGAGTTCGGTCATACTTACAGACACGACGAACAGCACAGTTACGTTGGCGGTAAGGACAGTGTATTCTATGAGCGCGGCCCTGCCGAGCTGTTCGGATTCAAGCTCAACGTGGGCGGAAACTGTCCTTTCAACCTTGGAAGCAAGGGCAGGGTGTTCGTCATGCCTTACGGATGGCTTGATATTGGATGGAACATATCCGAGGACATGTATATGACGGCAGGAACTCATGCCGGAGCGCGATTCGGCTACACTACAAAGAAAAAGAATGCAGTGTTTGTGGGTGCGGAGTTCTACAGGCGCAACCGATTCAAGACTATCGGCGAGACTCATGACGATGACGGTTGCGACATCATGCACTCGAACTATTTCATGCTCAAGCTTGGCTATGCATACTAACAATTAAAATTATAATCGGCTATGAAATTGAAAAACTTACTTATTTCTGTGGCATTTTCCATCGCAGGCTTCATCGGAGCATCTGCAAAGGATACTCCCGGAGTCATCCAGCTGGTAAGCGGAGACAAGATCGAGTGCGCAGACATCGACACCAAGATCTTCGGAAAGGACTTGAAGTACAAGCTTGTCAGCGGCGGCGACCGATTGGAGCTTGAACAGGACAAGATAGACTTCTTTCAGTTGTACTACTCGGACGCACCGACTGAGCTTGGAACAAAGTGGAAGTGCTTCCATGCAGTGAGCCACTCGCAGTGGGTCAAGGGAAACTTGAAGCTCAGCAAGAACAAGATAGGTTGGGCGGAGTGTTTGGTTGACGCGCCTACTTCCCTTTACCTTATCATAGTTTCAAACTATAACCCGAACACGGGAACAACATACGAGTACAAGTATTACGTCCAGAACGAGGATTGGGATTACGCAGTGCAGATTCCTGGAATCTCAAAACTTACCAAGAAGGCGTGCGTTGCTT
The DNA here is from genome assembly GCA_045641625.1 of Paludibacteraceae bacterium. Taxonomy (GTDB): domain Bacteria; phylum Bacteroidota; class Bacteroidia; order Bacteroidales; family Paludibacteraceae; genus UBA1723. Next base: position 5,582 of record JAZUHH010000007.1, on the reverse strand, counting down.
TCTTCACAAAGCTTTTCCAGGACAACAAGACAATGCTGGACCAGCTGAACTCAAAGGGTTATCCTTTTATCGAGTCATTCTTCAAGTCGAGAATCAAGACAGGAGATTCGAACGGCCTTTCAACTCTGATTGTCGAGTACAACAACACCAGAGACAAGAAATAAAGTCGCTCACTGAAATGAATAACAGCAGGAAAGTCGTGACCGGAGTGGAATCCGGCCGCGACTTTTGTCTTTCAGGGCTTTTGGGGATGGGAAATAATATGTAATTTTGCTCCGGTTAAATTATACAGTACGATTATGACAAGAAACAGCATAGAGCTTTTATCTCCGGCAAAGTCCAAGGACCATGCCAAGGCAGCGATCAACGCAGGGGCCGACGCGGTCTATATAGGCGGACCTTCTTTCTCTGCCAGGGCTGTTGCGTCGAACTCGTATGACGACATTGCCGAGGTCGTGAGATACGCGCACTTGTTCGGAGCCAAGGTTTACGTCGCCCTGAACACAATACTGACGGACGAGGAGGTTCAGCAGGCTCTGGACATGGCATCCACACTATATGATATAGGTGTTGACGCGCTCATAACCCAGGATTTCTCTTTGGTTCAGCTCAAGAGGCAGGGACGAATGCCGCAGATACCAATCCATGCCAGCACTCAGATGAACAACCGCACACCAGAGAAGGTCAAGTTCCTGGAAAACTGCGGATTCGAGCAGGTGGTTGTGGCTCGAGAATCTTCGCTCGACCAAATAAGGGAGATTGCAAAAGAGTCAAGTGTAAGGCTCGAAACCTTCATCCACGGAGCGTTGTGCGTCTGCTACAGCGGACAGTGCTACTTGAGCGAGAGGCTCATGAACCGAAGCGCGAACCGTGGCGAATGTGCCCAGCCGTGCAGACTTCCATATTCGCTCGAGGATGCGGACGGAAAGCTGATATGCAGGGACAAGCATCTCTTGTCACTGAAGGATTTCCGTGCCGAGGACTGGCTTGAGCAGCTGATTCTGGCTGGAGTGTCTTCGTTCAAGATAGAGGGCAGACTGAAAGACATAAGCTATGTCAAGAATGTGACTGCATATTACAGGGCAAAGATAGACGAGATATTGGCAAGGCATCCCGAATACAGGCGGGCAAGCCGCGGAACAAGCGTGCCTTCGTTCACACCTTGCCTCGAGAAATCTTTTAACAGAGGATTTACGGACTATAACCTCTCCGGCACAAGACAGGACATCGCAAGCATAGACTCTCCGAAGTCAAAAGGCGAATATATAGGCAGATGTCTGGGTCAGCAGGGCTCCAAGGTCCTTGTGGAAAGCAACATCGCACTTGCCAACGGAGACGGATTCACATATACTGACAGGAACGGGGAGCCAAAGGGCTTCAGGGCTGAGAAGGCGGAGGCTGGAGTAATATATGTCTCGCCCGGAACATCTATTCCCAAGGGAGTCGAGCTTTACCGAAACTTCGACAAGGTGTTCGAGGACGCTCTTGCCAAGGACAACATGCTCAGAGTTCTGCCGATAGACATTTCTCTGGCAGATACCGAGAATGGAATAAGGTTCACGGCTGTATGCGGCGACCGGGAGGTCTCGATTGTTCAGGAGATAGACAAGCAGGCACCTCAGAACCCCGAAATGGCAAGGCAGAACATCGAAAGGACACTTAGAAAGACGGGAGGAACAAACTTCACAGTAAACAAGGTGGAGATGGAGTCCGTATGGTTTATCCCGAACTCCACACTTGCAGGAGTAAAGCGTCTGCTAATCGAAAAGCTTGAGGCCTTTTGTCCACAAAGAGCATCTGAAAACGAATGTGCAGGGAACAGCACCCCAAAATTTGCTCTTCCGACAAGCTATCTTGCAAATGTGCATAACAAGCTGGCTCATGACTTTGTAAGCGAGGTGAGCGGAGGCTGTCAGGTGGCATATAGTTTCGAAAAAACTCACGAAAGCGAGATAGAACTTATGCGTTGCCATCACTGTATCCGTCATACTCTCGGAATGTGTAGGAAGGAGAACCCTGCGTTGAGTTTCCGTGAACCGTTCTATCTTGTGACACCTCAGGGACAGCGTCTGCGCCTGAAGTTCGAGTGCGACAAATGCGAAATGACAATAATTGGTTAGAAATGAAGATTGACAAGAACAAATACAAAGCTGAAAATGAAGCGTTCATAAAGAATATGGCGCTCGAAGATGGAGTGAGGACTCTCGCCAAAGGAGTATGCTACAAGGTTATCAATGAAGGCAGCGGCAAGGAGGCCCGCAGCGCGAATGTCGTGTCGGTCTATTACAAGGGATCGCTTGTGAACGGCTACGTGTTCGATGACAATACAGCCCAGGGATACCCGGACGCATTCCGATTGAGGGAGCTCATAGAGGGCTGGCAGATAGCCATACCCGAAATGAGGGAGGGTGACAAGTGGGTGATCTATATCCCGTCTGAAGCAGGCTATGGAAAGAGGGGCGAGCAGGGAATTCCCGGGAACTCTGCACTGATCTTCGAAATAGAGTTAGTAAAGGTAAATTAGACAAATCAAAAGGGAAAAAGTATGAAACCGGACAATAAGTTGCAATGGCTTCTGATATTGCTGATGGTAGCCATATTGTTCTTCAATTACGTGGTGCTGGGTGACTTGCAATCTGAGCCAGAGCCAAAACAAAACAATATAGAGGTTGAGGGAAACACAATAAAGATAAAGGTTGACCCAAACAGCAACCAGAGCCCAGAACAGATTCTTGAGCAGGGCTTGAAAGAGTATATTCGACAGAACAATGCAAACAAGTAGGAAGCTTGTCAGAACAGAATATATACCATAAAATACATGGACAACGGTAACAAAAAGGCGAGATATATTTCCCGCCTTTTCGTTTGATTGATTATTCCAAAGTCGTTTGTCCGCATTCATATAGTTTTGTAGGCGTAGAAGAATACTTAATCTAATATGTAATGAAACACACACTACTAAAACTAATCGCAGGATTGGGAACGATGGTCTCTGTGGCAAATGCCGAGACAGTATCGAACCCGATAATTTATTCTGACGTTCCCGATGTCTCGATGCTGAGAGACGGAGACAACTACTACATGGTGAGCACGACAATGCATTGCGCTCCGGGAGTACCTGTCATGAAATCTACGGATTTGTCTAACTGGAGAACTGTGAACTATGCCTACCAGATTCTTGACAACGGAGACAACCAGAATCTGAACAGCGGGAAGCATGCCTATGGAAAAGGTTCGTGGGCTTCCTCACTAAGAAAGCACAAAGACAAGTATTATATTCTTACTCCTTCATACACAACGGGAAAGACGCATCTATATTCTACCGATGACATAGAGAATGGAACATGGGACGAGGTTCGTCTGCCATTTTACCATGACCCTTCGCTTTTCTTTGACGATGACGACAAGGCCTATATAATATACGGTGGCGGAGAGTTCAATGTTGTCGAACTGAATTCCGATTTGAAGAGTGTAAAGAACGGAGTGACAAAACTCAACATTCCGCTTGACCAGACAACAAAAGCCAACGGCTATATTGTAAAGATGGAGGGTGCCCACATGGAAAAGGTGGACGGCAAGTATTACCTTTTCGCAATCTCCTGGCCAAATGGAAGCTGCAGAACAGAGCTTGTGTTCCGTTCAAGTTCGCTGAAAGGCAATTACGAGGGAAGGATAGCCCTTCAGGAGAATGGAGTGGCTCAGGGAAGCATCTTTGACACTCCTGACGGGAAGTGGTATGCCATGCTGTTCCGAGACAGCGGAGGAGTAGGACGTATTCCTTGGCTTATACCCGTGAATTGGGAGAACGGCTGGCCTAACTTCGGAAGCAAGGCACCTCGCACGATAGAACTTCCAAACGCTGTGGATGCAGGATACGGAATGGTGACTTCGGACGATTTCGAAAAGCCGGAGTTCCCTTTGGAATGGCAGTGGAACCACAATCCTGACAACTCGCATTGGAGCCTGACTGACAGACCGGGTTTCTTCAGAATAAAGACAGGAAGAGTTGACCAGTCGCTGTATTGGGCAAAGAACACACTTACTCAGCGCACATTCGGACCTAAGTGTTCCGGTCGTGCGGCTATGGATGTGACAGGAATGAAGGACGGAGACATTGCCGGACTTTGTGCATTGCAGGACTCGTTCGGTTTTGTCGGAATCGAGAAAAGATACGGTTCTCTGAACTTCGTCCAGTATAAGACTAACAGAAAGATCGCTTCCGTTCCATTTAGCGGAACTACAGCGTATATGCGTATTGACTTTGACTTTACAAGAGACAGGGCTTCGTTCTTCTATAGCACAAACGGCAATGACTGGAAGTCAATAGGCAATGAGATACCGTTGCCATATACTCTTGGAATGTTTGCAGGCTATAAGTTCGGACTGTTCAACTATGCAACGCAGTCAGCCGGAGGTTATGTGGATTTCGATTGGTTCAAGGTGGGAGAAGATGCCTATGACGAGATTTATCTTGGCGCAGTAAAGGAGCCGGAACCGATAGAGCCTTATCTTGGAGCGGCAGTGAAAATACCCGGAGTGCTGGAGGCTGAGAACTATGACCTGGGAGGCAACAAGGTTTCTTATTACGACATAGACAGGCAGAACCGCGGAGGAGAGTACCGCAAGGACGGTGTTGATGTCTATGCTTCGGACGAGGTTGAAGGTTATTCCATCGGTTACTGCGAGAAGGGTGAATGGCTGAACTATTTCGTGGATGTTGAGGAGGCTGGCGACTATGTTGTTTCAGTAAGAGCAAGCGAGGAAGGCGAGGTCGAGCCAGGAACAATTCATGCGTCGCTTTCTACTGAAACAGGTGAAAGTCTGGATATTGAAATCGGTTCGACAGGAGCTTGGGACACATATAGGGAGTTCGCGCAGAAGAACAGAATCAATCTGCCTGCCGGAATCTCTAGGCTTAAGCTTACTATAGAGAAGTCTTGGGTGAACATTGACCGTATAACATTCGAAAAGTACAATCCTGCATCTTTGAATGTTGTTGAGGCTTCTACATATTCAGGAGCATTTGACATCTACAGTTCTCTTGGTCAAAAGATCGGAGACCTTGACATTGAAGGAGACATGAGCATTGACCAGATTGCCGAACTCTTAAGGTCTAAAGGATTCGCACCGGGTGTCTATGTGGTTAAGAATCAAATAGAGACAATTAAAGTTGTCTTATAGGCTTTTTCATAAGTGTTTTACTAATTTTTGAATAGTCTGGACTGTCAAGTCCGGACTATTTTTATAATAGATACATTTGCAAACATTAAACTTTGTACTATCTTTGCATTCAGTTATCAAAAAGATTAAAGTCTGGTTATATGTTCGATTTTTCTAAATGCGCTTTGGTGTTGGAGGGCGGTGGAATGCGCGGAGTCTTTACTGCCGGGGTTTTGGATTGTTTCCTTGACCATAGTGTCAGCTTTCCCTATACAGTGGCGGTTAGTGCAGGCGCTGGCAACGCGTTCAACTTCATGTCCGGACAGAAAGGGCGCACTAAAACTTTGGACATTGACTATTTGGAGAAATACAAGTATATCGGCTTGCATAAGCTGATTACCAAGCGTTCCATAATGGACTTT
>JAZUHH010000006.1:0-26615 GCA_045641625.1 Paludibacteraceae bacterium | reverse complement strand
GGTCCATGATCTCGTAAGTCTGTAGGTTCTTCAACACACCGTCCTGGTGGATTCCCGAAGAGTGTGCGAAAGCGTTCTTGCCTACGATAGCCTTGTTAGGCTGTACAGGCATGTTCATCAAGTTTGACACCAATCTTGATGTCGAAGCTATCTTCTGAGTGTTGATGTTAGTGTCGATGTCAAGGTGCTTGTGGCACTTCAAGATCATTGCAACCTCCTCAAGTGAAGTGTTACCTGCACGCTCTCCGATACCGTTTATAGTAACCTCGACCTGTCTGATACCGTTCATGACACCCGATATTGTGTTGGCTGTGGCCATACCCAAGTCGTTGTGGCAGTGGCTGGAGATGATTGCCTTGTCGATTCCGTCAACGTGGTCGAACAAGTATTTGATCTTCTCTCCGTACTCCGAAGGCAAGCAGTATCCTGTAGTGTCCGGAATGTTCACCACTGTAGCACCAGCCTTGATGACCTCCTCGACCACGCGAGCCAAGTATTCGTTGTCAGTACGTCCTGCGTCCTCGCAATAGAACTCCACATCCTCTACGTACTTGCGCGCATACTTTACAGCTGCGACTGCACGTTCGATGATTTCCTCTCTTGTCGAGTTGAACTTATACTTTATATGGCTGTCGCTTGTACCGATACCTGTGTGGATACGTTTCCTCTTTGCGTACTTCAATGCGTCAACAGCCACGTCTATATCCTTCTGCACACTGCGAGTCAATGCGCATATAGTCGGCCAAGTCACAGCCTTGGAGATTTCAACTACCGAATTGAAGTCGCCGGGGCTTGAAATAGGGAATCCCGCCTCTATAACATCAACGCCTAATGTTTCAAGTGCCTTGGCAACCTGAATCTTCTCAATAGTATTGAGCTGACATCCAGGTACTTGCTCACCGTCACGCAATGTAGTATCAAAAATATACAATCTGTCTGCCATAAATTTTACTTTTTAATTGTTACTTAATCATGTCCGAGATATAAAAGAATAGAGCCTTTTCACATCCGATCTAGAAGTGAGAAAGCTCTAACTGTTGTCTTATTGAATTATTTGACCACACACATCCTCACTACTAAAATCCCAGTAGTAGCAGCTTAATAATAAGAATATATGCAGCAAAAATATTTTTCATCGTTTCCTTTATATCTCTCTAAAAACTTTTTTGAAAGGTCCAACTATCTGTTAGACGATGCAAAATTATAAATAATCTGTTAAAAAACAAAATAATTCGTACTTTTTTATACCAATTACTTTTGATTTGTTATTCAGAAAGGTTCAGGATCGGACTTACGGGAGCCGAAGTAGCCTGTATTGTCCGGCTTTCCGTTCATGTTCCCTCTGCATTCCCTATCGTTTTGCACCACAAAGTTAGTGAAAAATTCCGAGACTGCCAAGCTTTTTGCCGTGTAGTTTTGATATTTTTTCGCTTTTTTCTGCCTCTGCGTTTGTCTTTTCGGCTCTTTTTGGGGAGAGCCGAAAACAGCGTTTCGTCCGTCGCCTTTGCTTCGTTATGGAGAGGTGTCAGCTTCTTTCCCTTTCGGCTTTTGGAACAACCTTGACGGGAAAGGTTGTTCCGGTTTTTCCGCGCGTCCGCTCCGCCTTGGGATTGCGGATGGTGCGAGCTTCCCCGAAGAAGCTCGCAGCCTCCTTGCCCTTTGGCGGAAGGGCGGCGGTCAGGAGCTTGTCTAAAGCTATAACTCTAGCAAATATAATATATTTTAATATATATTATATTGCTTAGAGTAGCTTGTCAAGCTCCCCAGTTCCCGCCCTGTGTCGGGCGGAGCTTCGGACGGGGCGGTGAAGCTCGCCCCATCCATTTGAAAATTTTATGAAAAGAAGAAAAATTTTGAAAGAAAGAAGTCGCACGACTTTTTTTTCAAAGTCGTGCAACTATTAGGGAGTTTTGTTTGGAAGTTTCGCGTTTGTTTGCTATCTTTGCATCATCGTTTGAAAATTCTAAACTTGATTTTTTTTTTTATGAAACATTTGGGAACTGCAGAACATCTGCAGGAACATACGGGCATGAGCGTGTTCATGTGCAACACATTCACAATTCAGCAATGGTACATATTCGTTATGCTGTTTGGCGAAGCACAAAGTGTCGTCAGACAACTTTGTGCATAATTTTTGATTTTATTAACATTTAAAGATATAAAGAGTATTATGGTGTACTTAAAAGAAGATGGTAGTTTAGATGTTGAAAGAATCAACAAACTACCAATTGAAGAAAAAATGATTGTGATAGGAAATTTATCACAAGAACAATATAAGGAGTTTTATTCAAAATTACCAATTAATGAATGTAATGCACCTTTCCACACTGTAAAAGTTGATTATACTTTAGAAGAAGACATAAAAAAAGGAACAGTTAATGCTGATGATTTTTTAAATAAAATGAGAAAGAAATATGGTTTGAAATAATGAAATGCTATTTATCAAATGAAGTGTATGAGCCTCTAAAATTAGAAGTTTATTTTTCTGATGTAATATCTAAAAAAATCGAAGATGTTATAGCCTACAATCAAGATAATTTGGATGATTTAAATGAATGGCTACAATATATCATATACTAAAAAAATTAGGTAATTATACACTTGTTGAATTATTAGCACAAGACTACCGTAGCTCCTGATTGTTTGTGCTGAAAATATTGATAATCAAGATGTTTCATATTTGTTCACATCTCTGGAGATGTTTAGTGATGTTGAACTTTGTGCGTAATTTTTGATTTTATTAACACTATTTAAATAAAAGAAAATGAATAATAATACTTTATTTATGCTGACTGAAGAAGAAATGAAATTACATGAAGAATTTCATCAATGTCAAAATGAAGAAGAATTAGAAGAGTTTATGAAAAAAGTAGAGATTTTAAATGAATCTCGTGAAAATAATGAGATTCCTCATCTTAATATGACATTAGAAGAATATTGTACAAAGTTTAATTCAGTACCATATGAGGAAATTAGAAGAAAGATGAATATTTGATGTTGACAATTATATTTGGTAATTATACACTTGTTGTCCAAATCGTATAATTATTAGCATAAGACTACCATAATCTTGATTGTTTTGGTACTGAATACATTAATAATCAGGATTTTAATTGACGGTTTCATAATAATTCGCTATCTTTGCTGAAGTGTGTAATAACACACGAAAACTAAAAGCAGGTGATATATTTACCATGTTATTGGTAAAGGTGCAAAGTGTCGTTAGACAACATGATGTTGAACTTTGTGCATAATTTTTGAATTTATTAACTATTTAAATAAAAGTGAATATGAAAAGACCTATGATTACAATAGATGAATGTATGTCTATGTCTGAAAAAGAAATAAATGAGTTTCTTGATAGAGATGAACAATTACTTGTAGAAGGATTGATTAATGAAAGTCATCCCAATGTAGATTTGATGGGAATGTCTGACGAAGATATAGCTCAAAAATATGGTTTTACACCTATTAATATCATTTATGATAAAGTAATGCAAAAGTTAAACAAGTAATTAGATAATGATATTCTTCAGTAAAGATGCCGAAGATAGTTTTTATAAACTACTATATTATCCTCATATAATAGGAAAGCACTTGCAAAAGGCTATACGTGATGTTAATTGCATTATGGATGCATTTGCTGAATTACCTAAAGCAACCCCAGGTGTTTTGATGAGAAGAACTATTCCTAATACTGGAACGATTACTTACTTTTCAACCCCAACAAGTTATTTTATACACCTCTGTTTGGGTGTTCCGAATCTGCTTTTAAAACAACAAAAATAATTGCCAATAATTATCCGCTATTCCTTTGATTTCTGGCAAATTATTATTATCTTTGCAGTAAATAAAGGTCGGATTATGAACAGAGCGTTGAAATACTTGGTTGGCACTATGGCTATGCTGCCGAGCCTCTTGGTGGCGGAGGCTGAGGAACAGCACTACATCCTTACCGGAGATGGATTGCAGAAGGCCGACAGCAGCTACGAAGATGTGCGGTTTCTTACCGAGGAGGAGGTTCTTGGATGGTGCGCACAAGAACCCGACTCGTTGAAGGACGAGGCATATACAAAGTACGGATTCACATGGCATTCAATATACGAGAGTATGAAAAGGGATTCGTTCGCATACGTTCCTTTTACTGTGGAGAAGTATGAGTATGAGTATCATAGGGATAGACCCCATTTAAAAGAATTCATGACATGGCACAGAGATGTGTGTGACTGTCCGTTCGAGGAGCTGATAATTGTTCACTATCGTTCTCCGCAGTGGACTTGGAATGCTTTGGCTGGCAGAGAGGGGTTGCTCCCTATCTGCAGAAAACACAAGAAGCAGTTCAGAATGATGTTGTGGAGTATGAATTAAGCTGTTTAGTGTATGATGAAACGGATTTTATGTGTTGCGTCCATACTGTCTAGCCTCTTACCAGCATCTGCCCATGATTCGCTGAAAGAGAGGGTTAAGGAGCATTTGAAAATGGTAGAGAGGTATCGTCAGGAGAGAAGTTACGAGGTAGAGCCGGGAATATATCGTGTTGAATATCCAGACGATGACGAACTTGAAATTAAGGATATAGAGGTTATCTATATGCCGAAAGAAGAGGTGTTTGGGTGGACTGAAATCGAGCCTGATTCACTATTGGACAAATACATGGGAGTCTGTGGATTCAACTGGTGCGGAATATACGAGTGCATGAGCAGGGATTCGTTCGCCTGCATACCTTTTAACGAGGAACTGTATTTCAGTGGAATTTACGGAACGAAAGTTTTCAGACGAAAATTTGAGGAGTCGAGGAAAAGGAAAGGATGTAACTGTCCGTTAGATGAACTTGTGCTTGTCTATTACAATTCTCCGGATTGGACTTGGCCTGCACTTGTGGGCAGAGAGGGGCTTCTGCCAATCTGCCGTAAACACAAGTTGCAGTTTAAGCTGAGAACCTGGAAGGTGAGCTGACGGAATGTGGGAATCTGTGGGAAACTACTGTAAAATCTTGTGTTTTGTTCAAATACTGGGCTGGAATTTCTTTCCAGACATTTGGAATGTTTTCCAATTCTTTCTAATTTTTTGTAAATTGGAAAGAATTATATACATTTTGATGCGCCAGATAATACCACAAACAGATATCTATTACCATCATAGTGGCACATATTATATGTAACATACATTTTTTTACAGTTAAAGATTGCAATATGTGTTAATTTTATTACCTTTGTATTTTAATTTTTAACATTTATTAAAATGGTTAAGGATGTATTAAAGTTTATAGATTTGTTCGCTGGTATAGGTGGAATAAGGCTAGGATTAGAACAAGCTGCAAAGGAAGCTGGTTTTACGCCTATGTGTGTATTTACATCTGAAATCAAAGAGCACGCTATAGCCATATTAAAACAGAATCATCCTGAAGATAAAATTACTGGTGATATTACTAAGGTAGATGCTGATACTATTCCAGATTTTGATATATTGTGTGGTGGTTTTCCTTGCCAAGCATTTAGTGCGGCTGGTAATAGGGATGGATTTGCAGATACTAGAGGTACTTTGTTTTTTGATGTAGAAAGAATTATAAGAACTAAGACTCCAAAAGGATTTATACTTGAAAATGTTGAAGGACTAGTAAATCACGATGGGGGTAATACCTTAGAGGTAATACTTTCTAATCTGGATGCTGCTGGCTATTGGGTATCACATAAGGTATTAAATTCCGTAGATTTCGGTGTGCCACAAGAAAGAAAGCGTATATATTTTGTGGGGGTCAGAAAGGATTTATGTAAAGAAGCAATATCTTTAGATGCATTCCCTAAAAAGAAAGCCACTTTAGAAAAAGTATTAGAATCTGGTAAACCTACATCTGCTTCTCCTTTTGTAACACTTCTACTTAATCTTTTTACAGTAGAAGAATTAGCTGGTAAAGCTATTAAGGATAAGCGTGGTGGTGAATCAAATATACATAGTTGGGATTTACAATTAAAAGGACCTGTAAGCACTGAAGAAAAAGAATTACTTAATCTTCTTATGACAGAAAGAAGAAAAAAGAAATGGGCTGAAATCATTGGTATAAAGTGGATGGATGGTATGCCTTTAACAAAAGGACAAATAGAAACCTTCTACCAGAATGATAATTTACAAGCTATGTTAGATGATTTAACTAATAAAGGCTATGTGAGATTTGAACACCCTAAGAAACAAATAACGGAAGAACACATAGCCCCTAATGGGGAAAAAGTAACCACTACTAGAAGGGTAAGTGATACTAGTAAACCCAAAGGGTATAATATAGTAGCTGGTAAACTTAGCTACGAAGTAGGTAAGGTATTATCCCCTAATGAAGTAGCCCCCACATTAGTAGCAACAGATATGCAACACCTATTTGTAGGTGATAATGGCGGTCTGCGTACCCTTACATTAAGGGAAGGGTTAAGATTATTTGGTTATCCAGAATCCTTTAAGTTTGACATAAAAGAAAAGGATGGTTTTGATTTGCTTGGTAATACAGTAGTAGTACCTGTTATCAAAGCAGTAGCTTCACGATTAGTAGATAAGATTTAGTATGTTTTTCTTTTTTCGATAATAACGATATGGTGCAAAAAGTAACAGCTGAAGAAATTTTTGATGCCCTACGGAATGAGTTTACTTTTGTAGGTGCTGAAGGCTATATTAAATTCAATCTAAGAGATTTTGATATAGTAGTAGAGCAAAATAATGTAGTAGGTAACATTCTTGAAGAATGGTTAGCTAAATGGTTTACAGAAAAGAATTTTGAAAACATTCACAATCACAAACAGTGCTCCCCTGATTTCTGGTTAGATAAAGATAACCTTAATGAAGGATGGATGGAAGTAAAGTCTTTTACTGGAAGCCCTAATTTTGATATAGGAGCATTCCGTGGATACATAAACGAGATAGTAGAAAATCCGTGGAAACTACACGCTAAGTATCTTCTTATAAAATATAGAATGGAAGAAGAAGGCGGTCTGGTAGTTATAGAAGATTTCTGGCTAAAGAATGTATGGGAAATTAGTTGTACGAGCAGTAATTGGCCTGTAAAGGTACAGTACCGTAATAAGGTTATTAACAATATTAGACCTGCTACTTGGTATTCAGATAATACAGATTACCCTACCTTTGAATGCCTAGAGGATTTTCTGGCTGCATTAGAACAAACCATTTACGATTATCATGATACTAGATCTACCATTGCAGAAAATTGGGCTAAAAAACTATGTGCCAATTATAAGAAGTACTATGGTAAAGACCTGATATTACCTAGATGGATGGATGTAAAACACAAATATCCAAAGAAGCTAACAAAAGCAGAATTAAAGGCACTTGCAAAAAAAGAATAGCGGTAAATAATGAAACTAGCAATAATAGGAAGCCGTATCTGTCCACCACTGGAATGTATATGGGTTTAATAGTTATAGTTATAAAAAATAATGCTCCGACATTTGATAATTTTACTCCCTAAACCGTTGCATATCTCCGTGAAAATTAGTTTCTTTGCATATAATACCTATTATAATTGCAAAAGAAATGGGAGTGCCGGAATTATGGCACTCCCACCGGTTTACAGCCTGATTGTGGTTGCTGTTGGGTGTGTTTGGATTACAACCACGGGCATAGGCTTAGTCAGAAATATACCTGTTCACACAGGTTGGAAAACTCTGTCATCCACAGGCCGTGGAGGTTGCAGTACTCGTAAGCGGCAACGAGTCTGTCCTCTTCGTCAATGAAAAATGTGGTTTGAGGCAAGTCTCCCGACTTGAGCTTCCTGAACTGAAATCCGTTTGAGGTCTGGATGACGATGAATTCAATGTGGTGGGCGTCTGTCGAAGGGTGGATTACCGACGACACGGTAACTGTAACCTTGTTGCCCTCGCGCTTTACAACAGGTAGGTGCTTCTCTCCCAGTCCGTCAGTCTTTTGGGGTGTCAGTTCCTCCATCTTCTCGTTGCAGCAGGTTACCGTTCCGAACCCATTTACTGCTTTGACGAACACGTTTCCGCAAGTGTTGCATCTGAAAAACTTTAGTGTCTCCATAAGCATGAATTTATGTTGATGTTTTTGTTTTGACGATGCAAAGGTAGGTGTATAATCCTCTTGAAATCAATAAAAAAGGGAAATAGAATGGTAAAAAAGGGAATAGGTTACGATAGTGAAACACATATTCCCGGAAATGCCATAACTTTGCATCCGATTACCAATATATACACTATGGAAAAGATGAAGGAAACGTACTATCGGTACGATATGGTATGCGATAGCCTTGGAGAAAAGATTGTAGATATTACCCGTCTGCCGGAGTTCTTTGACACAGCCCAAGAGGTCGTCAGGCAGCATGTCCACCCGTTCTATGAGGTGGTGTGGTTCACCGAGGGCGAAGGGCGGTGCAGGGTTGACTTCAACGAATACCCGATAGGTCGTGATATGGTGTTTTTTATCGCTCCGGGACAGGTGCATTCGCTCGACAGCACCGTTGACAGAAGCCGTTGCCGGGGCTATGTGCTGAAGGTCAGCAGCGGACTGCTGAGGAGCGAGGCGCTGTCGGACAACGGGTCGCTGCTGAAATACAACGTGTTCAACGCTCATGACAGGCTGCCGTACATAAGGCTCGGGCAGAAGGCTAGCGACGCACTGACACGCATAATAGAGGGCGTGTCTAGGGAGCTTGGCAATTCGGACTCGATAGGCCATGTGGAGTACCTGAGGTCGCTTGTGAAGATGCTGATAATACAGTTCGAGCGAAGCTATAACCCGGATGACGAACAGCTGTTTTCCCCGAGCAAGCTTTCGCACAGGGCGTTCCTCTCGTTCCGCAGGGATGTGGAGCATAATTTCCGCAGGATGCACTCCGTCAAGGAGTATGCCGGAATGCTGAACGTGACTACCAAGACACTTGCCAACTATGTTTCGGAATGCTCGTCGTTCACTCCGCTCGAGATTATAAACAACAGAATAACGCTCGAGGCCAAGCGACTGCTACGTTTTTCCGACTATATGGTCAAGGAGGTATCCTTTGAGCTGGGGTTCGAGGACCCTTCGTATTTCGTCAAGTTTTTCAAGCGTCAGTCGGGGTATTCTCCGGCGGAATACCGTACGCTTGAATAATGCGGCTCGATGACATTTTTAGGCGCAAAAACGGGCGATTATTCGGAAAAAATCACTATCTTTGTACCAGATTTCAAACACAGAGATACATGAGAAACTGGGAAACAATAAAGGAATATAGGGAGATCATTTTCGATTTCTACGGTGGTATAGGTCGAATCACAATAAACCGCGAGAGATACCGCAACGCATTCACTCCGCTTACAACAGCAGAGATGAGCGACGCACTGCGCATCTGTCGCGAGGATGCGAGAATCAATGTCGTGGTCATGACGGGAGCCGGAGACATGGCTTTCTGTGCAGGCGGAGACATGCACTGCAAGGGACACGGCGGATACATAGACGAGGGCGGTGTGCCACGTCTTTCGGTGCTTGACGTGCAGAAGCAGATACGCTCTCTTCCAAAGCCCGTCATTGCGGCTGTAAACGGATATGCCATAGGCGGAGGACACGTGCTTCATGTCGTGTGTGACCTTAGCATTGCGAGCGAAAACGCCATATTCGGACAGACGGGACCCAAGGTGGGGTCATTTGACGCGGGATTCGGATCGAGCTACCTGGCTTCGGTAATAGGCCAGAAAAGGGCAAGGGAGATATGGTTCATGTGCCGCCAGTACGATGCCAAGCAGGCTCTGGAGTGGGGACTTGTGAACTGCGTCGTGCCTTTGGACAAGCTCGAGGACGAGTACGTGGCATGGGCAGAGAGGATGCAGGAGCTTTCTCCGCTTGCGTTGAGAATGATCAAGAGAGGTCTGAACGCAGAGCTTGACGGACAGGTCGGTATCCAGGAGTTTGCCGGAGACATGACTATGCTGTACTACTGTCTTGACGAGGCTCAGGAGGGCGGAAAGGCATTTTTGGAGAAGAGAAAGCCGGATTTCTCGAAGTACCCTAAATTCCCGTAAACATCAGGTTTCATCGCTAAAATCTAACTGGAAATGTCTAAAGTCAAGGTTTCGGTATCACCATACAGACTCGTGTTCAACGAGCGTGTGTTCACCTCAAGAGGATCTCTGGACGACCATACAGTCTATTATGTCGAGATTAGGGACGACGAGGGACGCTGCGGAGTGGGAGAGTGCGCACCGCTGTACGGCCTCAGTCCGGAGTACGGTGACGGACTGTACGAGCGTCTGGTCAAGCTTGCCGGTGAGTACGAGAAGCACGGAGATATGGACAGGATGGACTTCACGAACCTGTCGTCAGCAAAATTCGCCTTCGAGTGCGCAGAGATGCGGTTCAGACGCACCAGCAGGGTGATGTACGACACACCCTATTGCCGTGGAGAGGAAGGCCAGCCCATAAACGGACTTGTGTGGATGGGCGAGATAGAGGTCATGCTAAGAAGGGCAAGGGAGAAGTACGACCTTGGCTTCAGATGTCTGAAGTTCAAGATAGGAAGCAAGGACTTCAACAGAGAGATGGAGCTGCTGAGAGCCATGCGAAGCGAGTTCGGAAACACGATAACCATGCGTGTCGATGCAAACTGCGCCTATTCACCGGACTTTTACATGAACGAAGTCGAGCCAGTTCTGTATTCTCTTGGCATACATTCCATAGAGCAGCCGGTAAAGGTGGCTGACGAGGACGGACTAAGGAGGTGCTGTGCGGAAAGCAGGGTGGACATAGCTCTGGACGAGTCGCTGATAGGCACCAAAAGCACCGATGAAATGGAGCGTATGCTTGACTATATAAAGCCGAAGTACGTAATACTGAAACCGACTCTGTGCGGTGGAATAAGCGGCGCAGACCGTTGGATAAGGGCCGCAAGGGACAGGGGAATGGGCTATTGGGCAACCTCTGCACTTGAAAGCAACATTGGTCTGCACGCAATAGCGCAGTGGGCTTCAACCATAGGCGTGTCCATACCTCAAGGACTCGGCACAGGCATGATTTACAGCAACAACATTGACATGGGGTTGAGAATCGAGGGGGAAAAAATATGGATGAAATCGTTATAAACGGTACGAAATACACCAGGGAAAACCTTTCGGAAATAGGGAACGCCGAAGTGAGGGAGTTCCTAGAGGAGTGGTTCTCTGACTCGGATACGGTAAACCTGCACACGTCCGGCTCTACGGGTACACCGAAGCTCATAGTGGCTGAAAAGTCAAGGATGGTGGCAAGCGCAAGGATGACCATAGAGTACCTTGGACTGAAGCGTGGAGACAGCGCACTGCTATGTATGCCGGTAAGGTACATAGCAGGCAAGATGATGGTCGTGAGGGCTGTAGTCGGAGGTCTGAACCTGCTTCTTGGTGACGTGTCGGGAAATCCGCTTGAAAACGAGGACAGGAATATTGACTTTGCGGCAATGGTACCGCTTCAGGTCTATAACTCGGCACAGAAAGAGAAGGACAGGTTCGAGAATATGGGCAAGGTGATAATCGGAGGCGGTGCCATAGACAAGGGGCTGGAGGAGTCCCTTTCAAGGCTTTCCAACGAGATTTATGCCACATACGGAATGACCGAGACTCTTTCCCACATAGCTATGCGCAGAGTGAACGGAGAGTGCAGAAGCGAATACTTTTCTCCGATGAAATGTGTGGAAACAGGTGTGTCAACGGACGGGTGTCTTTCAATATATGCACCGAATATATGTGCCGAAAGGCTTCAGACAAACGACATAGTGGAAATGAATCCCGACTGCACTTTCCGAATATTGGGCAGAAAGGACAACGTGGTATGCTCCGGAGGAATTAAGCTTCAGATAGAGCAGATAGAGGGCAAGCTTGAGGATGTGATAGCTCAAAACTACGCCTTTTCATCGCAGAAGGACGAGAAGCTGGGTGAAAGGCTTGTGCTTGTCATAGAGGGCGCAGAAGGGGTTGAAATAACCCCAGAAACGCTCGCAAAACACCTGTCAAAGTACGAGGTGCCAAAATCTGTGATACGCGTAAGAGAAATACCAAGAACCGAAAGCGGAAAAATCGCAAGGGCCAGACTGAGGGAGCTGATAGCGAAGATGTAGGCTATTATGCAGAAATTTGAAAATTTTGAACTTCTTTAATTTTTTTTTGCCTGTTTTGTTGAAAAATACCTTATATTTGCACTGTTGAACGTTATTTTTATTCTTATGAGGAAATTTTTTTATGCTTTATCTTGTGTGACAGCATCCATATTTATGACAGGGTGCGACGATGTTATGGTTGACTGGGGTCCGGTCGATGTGGTCATCTATGCGGATGATGCACAGGGAAACGACATCATCAAGGCTGATATGCCGGGAACGACCTTGACATTCAAGGGCAAGTCATATAGCGTGACTTCGCAGACTAGAGCCTATAAGCCCAATTTCCAGGGACTGGTATTTGTTCAGGGAGACTCATTGTCCAAGAACTGCCTGTGGTTCGGCGAGATTGACGGAGCGGCAGACATGGACGAGGATATGGTCTTGACATGGTCTGACGGAACAAAGAATGTCATACACTACCACTGCTCGGACCACAAGGAGGGAAAGAACCCAAGATGCAAGAGAAGCTGGAAGCTTGACGGAGCGAGCCATAAGGACGGTGTGTTCCATTTCGTGAAGTAGTCAGGCGGCTTCCTGGCCACCGCAAACTGACCGCGGGCAGGGTGTCCCTCTGCTCGCGGTCAGTCTTTTGAAAAAGAGAAGGTTTTTCAGTAAAAAATCACCGTATTTGTTTGTAGATTAAAAAATTATTAGTAATTTTGCATATTACCTAATATATAGCACACACTTAACTAAAAACTATTTATAAACCATGAAAAACCTTTTGAGGACAACAGGTTTCTTGTTGTTCGCCTCTGCTTTGTCGCAGAGCGCTTATTCTGCCGCCACACTGACTGTGGATTTGGCTGACAGTATTCGTCCGGTAACACATTGTGCATCCGGTTCACTCTATGGAATGACAGAGTCTCTGCCGAGTGACATTCCAGGTATGGTGGGCCCTTTGAAGTGCAGCATGTTCTGTCTGCCACCCGAGGGTGGACGCCAGAACCAGCATCCGTTCGGTGACGGATTCGTCGTTGCCGAGAGACTGAAGGGCACCAATGCCAAGGTTCAGATCACTTTCCCCGACCTGCTGCCATACTGGCCTTACCAGTGGCCCGGACAGCAGTCATGGCTAAGCTCCGTAGAGAAGTATCTGGACAAGAAGGTGAACGGAAACTACGACAACATCGACAGCTATGTGATCTGGAACGAGCCTGACGGAACATGGAAGGACAGCAACGGAAGCCTATATACTACCGTCTGGAAGCCTACGTTCGACCTGATCCGCAGAAAAGATCCGGGTACGAAGATTGTCGGCCCTTGCATCGCGTACTACCACCACGACAGAATGTACAACTTCCTTAAGTTCTGCAAGGAGAACAACTGTGTTCCTGACCTGATATGCTGGCACCAGTGGGGTAGCGGCGGATTCGTGGGAGCAGTAGAGGATGTGCGCAAGATAATGAAGGATCTTGGCATTTCAGACCGTCCGTTCTGCATCAACGAATACTGCGCAGGTTCCGACGACGCAAACAAGAAGTACGAGGGATGTCCCGGCTACTCGGTTCCATTCATAGCCAAGTTCGAGCGCAACAACGTGGAGAGCGCTACGATATCATGGTGGTTCACTAACCTTCCAGGACGTTTGGGCAGCCTTCTGACATCAAACAACCAGAAGGGTGGCGGATGGTGGCTGTACAAGTGGTACGGCGACATGGAGGGCTATATGGCTATGGTTACGCCTCCTAACGACAAGAGTGACGGAGTGGACGGCTTTGCGGCTGTAGATAAGAAGCGTAACTGTGCAAGCCTTGTACTTGGCGGCAACACTTTGGGAGACGTGAACGTGGTGTTCAAGAGACTTCCAGACTTCCTTGGAGGCAAGGTGAAGGTCAAGATCGAGAGAGTGACTTGGGAGGACAAGGACAAGGCCGTGAACGGAACAGACCTGATTTCCGAGACTGAAATGATGCTTAACGGCTCGACACTTACAATTCCTGTAAAAATCGAGAGCAAGCTGTACGGATACCGCATATTCATGACTCCGATAGATGTGCCACAGACTCCGTTCGGAGACAAGGCGGCATCTGTACCGGGAATCATCGAGGCGGAGAACTACGATGTGGCAGGCCCTGGATTCTCTTATCTTGACAATGATGACGACAACAGAGGCGAGAAATACCGCGAGGACGGAGTTGACATCGTGGAAGGCGGAACAGGCTATGCAGTCGGATATACCGAGAAGGGCGAGTGGATGGAATATACGGTGAACGTAGAGGCTACAGACGACTACAAGGTCTATGCCAACGTGTCCAATTCCAACGAGCTTGACGGATTCAACATCTATGTTGACGGAAAGCTTGTGACTGACCTTTACAGAATACCTCAGACATGCGAGGACTGGAGCGTGTACAAGAAGGTTCCTGTAGCCGAATTCCCTATGGAGAAGGGCGAGCACATCATCAAGATAGAGATAGTCGGAAGCTACGTGAACATCGACTATCTGGAGATCGTTTCCAAGGGTCTGGTACAGGGATTGGAGCTGATAGGCAGCGACAATGACTCCGACTATATCTATTACGATATAAACGGCAAGGTGATAGGCAGGGACAACCTGCAGAAGGACAATGTATATACAAAGGTTTCCAAGAAGACAAACGCAGCAACCAGGTTCATCAAGAAGTAGTTTGGTAATACTTCAAGAGACATAAAGAACAATGGGATGGCGTTGAGCCATCCCATTGTTCTTTATATACGTTATATTTTCAGCCTATTCCTCTAGTTCGCACTTGGTGAATCCGTACTCCTTCTCTGACTTGTCCTTGGGTATAACATAGTACACAGCCTCGGCAGAAGCGCATACAGCACCGTCCGGACTGAACAGCTCTATGTGCAGGGCGACGAATGTCCTCAAGTCCTTGACGAACTTTGCCCTTAGTGTTATCTTGTCCCAGCTGGATGACACTGTCTTGATGAACTTCACGTCCAGCTTCGAGGTTACCGTAGCAGCCTGTTTGAAGTAGTAAACCCACCATGCTCCGGTCTCGTCAAGCATGAGTGACTGTATTCCTCCGTGAACAACTCCATTCCATCCGTCAAAGTGTGGGGCAGTGTTCCATATACCGACAACCTCTTCCCCGTCAGCATAGAACTCCATCTTCAGCCCGTTGGGATTTGTTGGGGAACAACCGATGCAGTCATAGTCCTCGGCACCTAGCCACGGACTCTTGATTCTTTTCATATAACAAAATTTTTTGCAAAGTTAGGAAATTATATTATCATGTGAGGGTATGGCGACATGATATTTCCTGAACAAGGCTATCTGTTGAATTGTAACGGATAAGTGTGTTATTGCTTAGAGAAACGAAAATTTAGCGCTGTTTTTGTGATAATTTTAATCTAATGATAGTGTATAGGTTAAAAAAGAAAAGGGAAAAAGTGCTTTGGTAAAAATTTTATTGCTATTTTTGCAACAAAGTATGTAATTAAATTAATGATATGGAACAATTGAGTTTAGATCACATGGGTGAGGCTCTCAGTCTGATGGCCATAGGTATGACTACGGTGTTTGTAGTCCTATGCTTGGTTATTGCTTTGGGAAATTTGCTTGTCGCATTTGTCAACAAGTATTGTCCAGAGGAGGAGAAGCCAGCAGCTCCAAAGGCAGCAGCTTCATCTTCAAGTGTTAATCCAAAGGTTGCCGCTGTTATCAACGCTGCTATCCAGCAGAAGTTCGCAGGCAAGGCAATGGTAGAGAAAATCGAGAAAATATAAGAAAACAAATATATGGCTAAAGAGGTAAAATTCTCTCTTGTTTTTAGAGATATGTGGCAGGCAGCCGGCAAGTACGTGCCAAGAGTTGACCAGTTGGTCAAGGTAGCTCCTGCAATCATCAAGATGGGTTGTTTCGACCGTGTAGAGACTAACGGTGGAGGTTTCGAGCAGGTAAACCTTTTGTTCGGCGAGAACCCAAATAACGCAGTTCGTCAGTGGACTAAGCCTTTCCACGAGGCAGGTATCCAGACTCACATGCTAGACCGTGCGCTTAACGGTTTGAGAATGAGTCCTGTTCCAGCAGACGTTCGTAAGCTTTTCTATAAGGTTAAGAAGGCACAGGGTACTGACATCACTCGTATCTTCTGTGGTCTAAACGATTCAAGAAACGTAATCCCTTCAATCAAATACTCTAAGGAGGCTGGCATGATCGCTCAGGCTTCTCTATGTATCACAAGTTCTCCTATCCACACAGTTGACTACTATGTTGACTTGGCCAAGAAGTTCATCGAGGCAGGATGTGACGAGATCTGTTTGAAGGATATGGCAGGTATCGGACGCCCAGTGTTCCTTGGTGAGTTGACTCGCAAGATCAAGGAGATCAAGGACATTACAATCCAGTACCACAGCCACGCAGGTCCAGGCTTCAACATGGCTTCAATCCTTGAGGTTTGTAAGGCAGGATGTGACTATGTTGACGTAGGTATGGAGCCTCTATCTTGGGGTACAGGTCACGCTGACATCATCGCTGTTCAGGAGATGTTGAAGGACGCAGGCTTCAAGGTTAAGGATATCAATATGGCAGCATATATGGAGGTTCGTACTCTAGTTCAGGAGATGATGGACGACTTCCTAGGATACTATATTCCTGCTCGTAACAGACAGATGAACTCGCTTCTTATCGGACCAGGTCTTCCAGGCGGTATGATGGGTTCTTTGATGGCTGACCTAGAGAGCAACCTTGAGTCTATCAACAAGTGGAAGGAGAAGAACGGCAAGCCAAAGATGAGCCAGGACGAGCTTCTAATCAAGTTGTTTGACGAGGTTAAGTATGTATGGCCTATGATGGGTTATCCATGCCTTGTGACTCCATTCTCGCAGTATGTGAAGAACATGGCGTTGATGAACGTAATGCAGATGGAGAAGGGTAAGGAGAGATGGTCTTTGATCGCTGACGATATCTGGGACATGATGCTAGGAAAGTCTGGTAAGTTGCCAGGCGAGTTGGCTCCAGAGCTTGTTGCTAAGGCTAAGGAGCTTGGCAAGGAGTTCCATACAGAGGATCCTCAGAGCAACTATCCTGATGCACTTGACACATTCCGTGAGGAGATGCAGAAGGAGGGTTGGGACTTCGGTAAAGACGACGAGGAGTTGTTCGAGCTTGCAATGCACCCACAGCAGTACCGTGCTATGAAGAGCGGTAAGGCTAAGGCTGACTTCGAGGCTGATTTGGCTGAGCGTAAGGCTAAGAAGCAGAACGCCGGCGGTTCAGCTGCAATCACTGGTCCACAGACTCTAACAGTTGAGGTTGAGGGTCAGAAGTATCTTGTTACAATCGGTCCTAACGATGGAAAGTCTGCTCCAGCTCAGGCTTCTTCGGCAGCAGCATCTGCAGCTCCAGGCGAGGGCGAGCCATTGACTTCACCACTTGAGGGTAAGTTCTATTTGGTAAAGAATTCTGGTGACGCAGCCGTAAAGGTTGGTGACTCAGTCAAGAAGGGACAGATCGTTTGCTACGTAGAGGCAATGAAGACATTCAACGCTATTGCGGCAGAGTGCGACGGAGTAGTGACAGAGATCTGCTTCCAAAGCGGTTCTTCTGTATCTGAGGATGATGTACTAATGAAAATTAAATAGTCTGAAGTATGGATTTGAGTAAGATATACGAAATGACGGCTATCGGTGACATTATTGCTCATCCCGGCTTTATCGCAATGTATTTGCTGGCATTCGTCTTGCTATATTGCGGAATCAAGAAGGGATACGAGCCTTTGCTGCTGATACCTATCGCGTTCGGAGTTTTGCTGGCAAACTTCCCTGGAGGAAACATGGGAGTTTACGGTGCTGTCAACGCGACTATCAATGGTGTGGATTATCACAACGTTATCAAGTTTGCTGAAGGTAGTTACTGGTGCAACTCTGAGGGTATTCCTTACAATGTATATGAGGTGGGTCTTCCTCTTATCGCACATGATTTGGGATTGATGAACTATCTTTACTATGCATTGATCAAGTCAGGTCTTCTTCCACCTATAATCTTTATGGGAGTTGGTGCTTTGACTGACTTTGGTCCTATGCTAAGAAACATGAAGCTTGCTATCTTTGGTGCAGGTGCTCAGTTCGGCATCTTTGCTGTGCTTTTGATTGCAGGTGGATTTGGAATTTTCGAGATGAAACAGGCGGCAGCGCTTTCAATCATCGGTGGTGCTGATGGTCCTACAGCTATCTTTACTACAATAAAATTGGCTCCTGAGTTGCTTGGTCCTATTGCTATTGCCGCATACTCATATATGGCACTAGTACCAGTGATCATTCCTTTGGTTGTCAAGTTGTTGTGTTCAGAGAAGGAGTTGAAGATCAACATGAAGGAGCAGGACAAGCTTTATCCTTCGTCACAGGAGATGAAGAACATGCGTGTGTTGAAGATTCTTTTCCCTATCGCAGTAATCTGTATCGTTGGTATCTTGGTTAAGGATGCTGTTCCATTGGTTGGTATGTTGATGTTCGGTAACCTTATCAAGGAGATCGGATCAAGCACAAGCCGTATCTTTGACGCAGCTTCAAACGGTATCATGAATGCGGCTACTATCTTCCTAGGTCTTTCTGTAGGTGCAACAATGACTGTTGAAGCATTCCTTAACTTGCAGACAATAGGAATCGTAGCAGGTGGTTTCATAGCATTTGGTCTTTCTATCGCAGGTGGTATCTGTCTTGTAAAGATTTACAATTTGTTCTCTAAGAAGAAGATCAATCCGCTTATCGGTGCTACAGGTTTGTCAGCCGTTCCTATGGCGTCACGTGTGGCAAATGATATTGCATTGAAGTACGATTCAAGAAACCATGTATTGAACTACTGTATGTCATCTAATGTGGCAGGTGTGATCGGTTCGGCTGTTGCAGCTGGTATTTTGATCAAGTTCTTGGGATAAAGTCATTTGGTCAATATAGATAAGGGAGTTGCGGGTTAATGCTCGCAACTCCTTTTGTTTTATATCAAGTTAAGGCTGAAATAATGATTTTTTTGCTGAAAAATAACGAGTTTCGTAACTGCTTATTATTTAGTTAGATATGAAACTTTTGCTTTTTTTGTCCTTAGATTCTTTTGTCATGTGGCAAAAAAGCACTAATATTGGACTATCTAAGCGAAATGTATAGTTTTGTTTTAGTGATTGAGATAAAAGGATTGAAAAACGGTTATAAAAGGAATAATGAGTATGGACAAGGATGATGTAAAAATATTGGAGCAAAAGGGCATTTCGCCAGAACAGTTCCAGGCTCAAATAGACAGTTTCAAAAACGGATTTCCTTTTCTTGTAGTTGAGAAGCCTGCTGTCGTGGGTGACGGTATTTTGTCGGTTAGTGATGCGGACAAGGATAAGTATATCTCAAAATGGAGAACATATCTTCTGACTCATGACGTAGTAAAGTTTACACCGGCTTCTGGAGCTGCAAGTCGAATGTTCAAGAATTTGTTTGAATTCAAGAATAGGGGGGGCGAGCCTCAGACTGATTTCGAGAAAAAGTTTATTGATGAGTTGACCAAATTTGCCTTCTATGATGAGTTGAACAAGAAGTGTCAGAAGAACGAGGGCAAGACAGTGTTGAGACTTATTTCCGAAAAGAAGTTTGACTGTATCCTTGAAAACCTTCTTGGAGAAAAGGGATTGAACTATCAGTTTCTGCCAAAGGGTCTGCTTCTGTTCCATAAGACAAAGGAGGGCCCAAGAACTCCATTTGAGGAGCATTTGGTAGAGGGTGCCCTATACGCCAAAGCTAGTTCTGGAAAGGTTAGATTGCATTATACCGTATCAGAGGAGCATATGGAGTATTTCGAGGCTCTAAAGAAAAAGAAACTGCGTGATTACGAGTATAACTTCGGAACTGAATACAATATCTCGTTTTCAGTACAGAGCCATAGCACAGATACTGTGGCTGTAGATTCTAATAACGAGCCTTTCCGTGACAAGGATGGCAAGATTGTTTTCCGTCCAGGTGGTCATGGTGCATTGATTCAGAACCTGAATAAGATTGATTCTGACGTCATTTTCATCAAGAATATAGACAATGTGGTACCTGATGCCCTAAAGCAGCCTACAGTCGAATATAAGGCTCTTTTGGCGGGTATTTTGGTGTCTTATCAGGAGAAGGTATTCGGATACCTTGCAAAGCTAAGAAAGGGTAGTGTTTCAAATGACGATCTTAGGGAGATTGATGATTTTGTGCAGAATGTATTGAAGGTTAAGCCTGCCGGTTCTACGCTTTATATTAGCAACAGGGTAGAGTTCCTTAAGTCTAAGCTTAACAGACCTTTGAGGGTTTGTGGAATGGTAAAGAATGAGGGAGAGCCTGGAGGTGGTCCATTCTTTGCGCATAACGACGATGGAAGCATCTCTCTTCAGATTCTTGAGAGTGCACAGTTTGATTCAAGCAGTGAGACTCAGATGAGCATATTGAAGCAGTCAACACATTTCAATCCAGTGGATTTGGTTTGTGCTGTCAAG
Organism: Paludibacteraceae bacterium; assembly: GCA_045641625.1. GTDB lineage: Bacteria > Bacteroidota > Bacteroidia > Bacteroidales > Paludibacteraceae > UBA1723. Next base: position 6,056 of record JAZUHH010000006.1, on the reverse strand, counting down.
GATATAGACGGCAAGAAGTTTGACTTGACAAAGTATGTTGACTATAATACAGGCTTTATTTCTTCAAAGAGCAAGGATGGCAGGGAGTTGAAGGCATTGGAGCTACCAGGACTTTGGAACGGAGCCATGTCTGACTGGAATACAATTTTCGTAGAGGTTCCAGTTGATACATTCAACCCAGTCAAAACAGTTAATGATTTGCTACGTAAGGAGCATCAGGTATAGCGTTTATTTCGCGATATATTATAAACAAAGAGGGTATATATGAAGAATATATTCCCTCTTTCTTTATGTATTGTCTTGCTATTCCACTCTTGTTTCGGTCTTTACCAATTTTTCTTTGTAATGGGGAAGTCCGTACGGACCTTTCCTGAAATCCAAGAGATTTTTCAATATAGGATTCTTGTAGCCTTTGTCAAAAGATATATCGTATTCTTCATTGTTAATTTCGACGCTCCAAGTGTTGTAGTCACACTGATACATCTTCTCGCTATCAGTGTGATACAATTTCATTTTGTCGAAATCCAAAAGACTTGTAAGTCTATTCACACTGGTTGCATTCATTTCCTCGAATGAACCAAGTTGTACACCATTGTCTATTATGTGCAATTTATAATCATATTTATGTTGCCATTGTGAGTACGAGATTCTGAGAGTTCCTCCGTCTGCCTCGACATAAAGATCGTCGGATGAATGGTCATCTGCACCTACACTTACTGCAGAGTCCCCAAACAAGCAGTCAAGGTTCTCTGCTATTTTTATGTATTTGCCTTTTCGAGTCTTGTTTACAATCACTATGCCTCGTTCATCTTTGTCTGGATTATAGACAAAAATTGCAAATGAAGACTCAATCTTCTTGCTTGAATAGCCAAGTTCATAAGTATCTTCAATTTTCAATCCTTTGGGAACAAAATCTTCTGGTTCTATATCTAGGTCTGCCATTACGTTAACAGAAGACAGAATAAAGACCAATGCGAGAATTATGTTTTTCATTGCTGATGTGTATTAATATCTACTATAAGCAATTTAACATAATGTCAATTATGTATAATTAACAATTTGTTGGGCAACTCAATACTTTATCTTATTTCTGTTTGCACGTTTCTTGCGGTATTGCTCCTTCATCTTAGCAGAACCTGAACCATGAGTGCCTTTAATGTAGGAAGTCTTCTTAGCCTTAGTCTTGACCTTCTGTTCCTTGTTAGGATTAGCAGGTTCAGATGACTTTGATTTCTTAAAGACGATTCCATTTAGTAAGATATCATCAATATTTTCCATAAATGTGATAAGTTTACAAATGTTAATCAAGTTTTAGAACCTCTAGGAATGCTTTCTGAGGCACTTCGACTGTACCGATCTGCTTCATACGCTTCTTTCCCTTCTTCTGTTTTTCAAGAAGCTTTCTCTTACGCGATATATCACCACCGTAACATTTGGCCGTTACATCCTTGCGGACAGCCTTGATAGTTTCTCTGGCGATGATCTTGGCGCCTATGGCAGCTTGGATAGCAACTTCGAACTGTTGGCGAGGAATCAAGTCTTTTAGCTTCTCGCACATGCGTTTTCCTAGTGTATATGCGTTGTCTATATGTGTAAGGGTTGACAATGCGTCAACAGCCTCTCCGTTAAGCAGAACATCGAGTTTAATAAGCTTAGATTCACGCATTTCGCTCGGATGATAGTCGAACGAGGCATATCCCTTAGATATGCTCTTCAGCTTGTCGTAGAAGTCGAAAACGATCTCTCCTAGAGGCATGTTATATATCAGCTCTACCCTATTTCCCGAGATATAGTCCTGTCTTATCAGCTCTCCACGTTTGCCAAGACAAAGTGACATGATAGGACCAATGTAGTCGGCTGCAGTGATGATCGAGGCACGAATATAAGGCTCCTCGATATGGTCTATCAGCGTAAGCTCAGGAAGTCCGGACGGGTTGTGCACCTCTATCATCTCACCTTTCTTTGTATATACGTTGTAGCGTACATTCGGGACAGTAGTGATAACGTCCATGTTGAACTCTCGGTCAAGTCTTTCTTGGATAATCTCCATGTGAAGCATACCAAGGAAACCGCATCTGAAACCGAATCCAAGTGCAAGAGACGACTCTGCCTGGAATGTCAGCGAGGCATCGTTGAGCTGAAGCTTCTCCATAGAGGCGCGAAGGTTCTCAAAATCCTCTGTTTCAATAGGATATACACCGGCATAAACCATTGGCTTCACTTCCTCGAATCCCTCGATGGCGCTTTCGCACGGATTGTCCACATGGGTGATTGTATCTCCTACCTTGACCTCAGTGCTAGTCTTGATACCCGAAATAATGTATCCTACGTTACCTGCAGAGATACTCTTCCTAGGTTCCATGTCAAGTCTTAGGATACCGATTTCGTCTGCAAGGTACTCCTTTTCTGTGGCTACGAACTTTACGTTTTCACCTGGCTTCAACGTACCGTTTACAACCTTGAAGTATGCGATAATACCACGGAACGGGTTGAATATGGAGTCGAAGATCAGGCACTGCAAAGGTGCGTTCGGATCTCCTACAGGTGGCGCTATTCTCTCTACAATCGCATGAAGAATATTCTCTACGCCCTCGCCAGTCTTTCCGCTGGCTCTGATGATCTCCTCTCTCTTGCATCCTAGAAGGTCAATTATCTGGTCCTCAACCTCCTCAGGCATTGCACCTGGCAGGTCAATCTTGTTAAGTACGGGGATGATCTCAAGGTCATGCTCCAGCGCCATATATAGGTTGGAGATTGTCTGTGCCTGTATTCCTTGTGAAGCGTCTACTATAAGCAGTGCGCCCTCGCATGCGGCGATAGAGCGAGACACCTCGTAGCTGAAGTCCACATGTCCCGGAGTGTCAAGCAGATTTAGTACGTATTTGTCCTTGGATTTGAATTCTTCGTTGTCTCCTGTATATGTGTAGTCCATCTGGATTGCATGGCTCTTGATGGTGATTCCTCGCTCCCTCTCCAGTTCCATATCATCAAGCACCTGGGCCTGCAGGTCCTTTCCTGTAACAGTCTTGGTCATCTCAAGCAGACGGTCTGCCAGAGTGCTTTTGCCATGGTCGATATGGGCGATAATGCAGAAATTTCTTATATTCTTCATCTAAAATAACTAATTTTCTGCAAATTTAATCTTTTTTTTCTACATTTGCACCATTCGAAAATGGTTAATTTGTACATCTTGTTACATTTAGTGGTGCTGAGACATGAAGGAAGACGTAATAAAACTATATAAGGCTGTATGCAAATACGTTTTAAGTGATATTCCGGCGCAGGCTGTTGTTTCATTGAGAGAGATGATTGTCTGTGCAGAGAGGGAAACATCCAAGGATTTGTCACCGATGTTCAATCTGCTCGAGAAGGAGGAGATGAACCTGATGTCCTTCTATTCTTATACCATAGACAATGATCTGCCGTTGGACAGTAATTTATTTACAAAAGTAAAAAGAAACTTATTGTCCATAGCAGACAAGGTAAAGACCTCCATGTACAGCGATGTCTTTACTGAAAGGGATTTGTCCAAGTTCGTTTCTAATGTATCAGTCATCAAAGACTACTATAAAGCGAAGACGCTGTCCAGCGTACTGAGCGGAAGCGGTATAGGGACATCGACTCAATGCGACATAAGGCAGAGGGACAATGCTACAATAGAGTTGTTTGACTTTATTCGTTCCGCCTATTATCTTACTGAACAGGAAGGCGTTGAGATTATGAACGCGCTAAAGGACGAGGCAGTAAGGGAGAGGGAGAAGGCTTTGATTGTTTCTGCCCTGATGCTCTCGCTGATAAAGGAGTTTGACGAATGCAAGGTCAGAATACTCCTTGCTGTGGCTGATCAGGGCAAGCATGTCCTTGTAAGGGCAAAGGTTGCCCTGCTGCTGGCTTTGTACCTTTACAATGAGAGACTGAAGCTGAACGGTGAGATATACGGACAGCTTGTCAGCGAGGTCGAGGGGAACATGGACTTCTACATAGACATATATGTCCAGCTCATAAAGTCCAAATATACTGGCAAGTCGGGATCAATATTAAATGACCTGGCAAGCACTATATCCGGCGACAAGGACTTGTCTAGCAAGATAATAGGACATAAGCTTACGTTGGATGAGGATGATGCCCTGTTCTCGAAGGTTACGGACAAAATAAGCGGCTATTTGGACAAGCAGAACAATGGCGAGGACGTAAACTTCTCGTCGCAGCTGTATATCCAGAACGAGCCGTTCTTTGCCAATATGTATGCGTTCTTCCTGCCGTTTTCTCTTGAGGAAGGCAAAGTGTTCGATGAGTTCGGAGAAATAAACAGAGATAACGAAAACAAGTTCTATTTCATATATTCTAACACATATCTTTGCGATGTTGACAAGTTCCATACATTGTTCTCGTTGAAGAAGATGGGAGACATGCTAGGTCAGGCTATGAACGGAATCCCTAAGGATATGGTGAAGCCGTTCGACTCGGTTGAGCTTAGTACAAAGGACCTTTTGAGGAACTATATATTTAACATGTATCGTTTCTACTATTTTTGTGTGGCAGCAAATGCCTACAAGAACCCGTTCCTTTCTTCTTTACAAATGTATAAGCTGGATATTTTCAGCGGTATGTCCAAGGACAACGTCAACTCCATTACAAATCTATACTATGTGAACGGAGCCTATGAGGATATAGTTGAGATAATTAACAGAAACAGCTCAGTATGTACCGGTGAGCTGTACCTTCGCAAAAGGGGTGTCGCATTGCACCGTCTCACACGATATTCCGATGCACTGTTGGATTTGGAGAATGCCAATTTGATGCATGAAAGGGCCTCCACTCTGTTTACTTTGTCCGACTGCTACGAGGCTATAGGAAACAGGAAGAAGGCTCTGGAGTGTCTTGAAAACGCATTGAGGCTCAAGGATGACGACTATAAGGCCAAGATAAGACTTGCTGAACTCTATGTCAGCCTGGGCAGGGAAAAGCAGGCCCTGGATACTCTGAACTACCTTGACTACGTATTGTCCGAGAGTGAAAAAACAGAAGATCTTGAAAAGGTAAGGGATATGTTCGTCAGTTTTGACCGTTCAATGTGCAGGCATCACATAGAGAAATCAAATATACCTGCAGCAAAGGAGTATATGGAGCATTTGGAGGGCCATTTCGCCTCGTATATGAAAGAAGAGGACCATATACTTGCATCACACTTGAAACTTGCGTCAGAGGGATATAAGGCGGCAAAGCAAGGCTATCTTGCCGCCACCAGATCAACGGATGTCATATGCAGGAGTTTTGAGTCTGACAGCCAGCTTCTGACTGTACTTGGAATTGACAGAACCAGGCAGCTGATGTACCTTAACGACATCGTTTTGTCTATGTCCTAGACACGTTTCATTTCGTACTCGGCAAAGGTGTTGTCCGTGTATAGTACTATAACCTTTTTTATTTGCTTGTCAGAGGACACTGCCATATTATAAGGTTCCGTTTCCGGAGCCTTTTTTTGTGTCTCCTCCTCGACCGGATCATCTTTAACCTTTTCTTCTCCTTTTCTGTAATATGGAGCATGTTCCTCAGCTTCAGTTATAGCTCCATCTTCAGTTTCGTCGTCAAGTTCGAATAGTGCAGGCTGGCTATATTCGGTGGTTGTCGGAGTGCTGTACATGTCACCTTCTCCTCGTACTAGCCATTCGTACCTTATGCTAGGGAAAGCCCTTAGTATCTTGTCAACAATATCCAAACTAGGCTTGTTTCTGCCGCTGGTTATGTGCGATACCTGAGCAGGCTGTATGTCTATCTTGTTTGCAAATGTAGTTGGACTAAGATTAGACGTTTCCATTATTTTTAATATTCTATCTTTCATTGCAAAGTCTATTTAACAATATAAAATTTTCTGCAAAGGTAATATTATATTTTTGTAACAGGTAAATTTTGCGCCTATTTTTGAGTTTTTAGTTGTAAAATAAATGACAAAATAGAATTGTAAATATTTGATAAGATGTAAATTTTACATTTCTGCTTATAAATTTTACATATATTTCAGATGTATATTTCTATCATTGTTCTTCAGATTGTTT
>JAZUHH010000005.1:0-14379 GCA_045641625.1 Paludibacteraceae bacterium | reverse complement strand
TACTGGTTCAGCAGAGAGCCAGATAGCGCTATTTTCATACCGTATCTCTCATTTGACTGAGCATGTAAAGTCAAATAAGAAGGATTATAGCACTTCACGTTCTCTTAAGATGCTTGTTGGTAAGCGTCGTCGTATGCTTGACTTCCTTAAGGATAGAGACATCGAGAGATACCGTGAGATTATCAAGAAGCTTGGTTTGAGAAAGTAATTCTTGAATCTAAGGAATTAGGGCGAGTACTTTGGTATTCGCCTTTTTTATTTGTTTTCCATAATAATCTAATATATGAAATTTTCCAAGAGTATCATTCTGACATTATTCTTGCTATTGTCTTTCAGTTCATGTAAGTATGTAATGAAAAATAGCGTAAATCAGACATTGCTAGGTTTGCGTTTGTTCCTGCCTAATAAACTTGACAACACTGTTTCTCTGGACTCGATTAACATAGTCGATGATAAGGCGGTCTATGTGTTCCATGTCTCTGAGGGTGGTTCGGATGTTATCGACACTGAATTGTATTTGTCTATGTTGGTAGCTGAGAACAGAGCTTTGTTCAAGGAGATGGAAATGGCTGAAATGGGCGTTAAAACAGTATTCAGGCAAAGTAATACAGAGGAAATCATAGCTGAAGATGAGTTTGGCCCTGAAGTATTAGGCAAGTTGTATGACCTTCCTGTGCTTGAATCTTTCAAACGAGATATTAACTCTACGGAATTCCCTTTTGAGGTAAACGAAAATATCTACTGTGTTTCTGCAAAGGTGGAGGACAATGTCATATTGTATGAACTAGTATATGATGTTGATATAGATAAAGAAGATATAGACATTCCTGAAGAGGCTGTTGAAGGTGAGCGAAATCTTACAATAGAGAATCTGAGAAGTTCCTTGAGTCATTTTAAGAATGACAGTACCTTCAAAGATGTTGTTTTCCGTTACAACATCAAGTCGAGAAATGGAGAAATGTTATATTCGTATGATGTTAATGGCTATGAGGTTTTTAACTAACCTTTTTTCAAACCATAGGTATAAACGAAAAATATGCCCAACGATTCACATCGGCGGGCATATTTTCTTTTAATATGAATATAAAAACTAAACTCTCCTGTAGCGAGGTCGGGCGACCTCTTCATCACAACTTATCACATATTAAAAGGAACTTATTATATTTATTTGCTTTTAACTTTTATAGCCTCTGTTGTTGAATTTGCATTGTATGAAGGGTTGTATGTACACTGTATTGTTGCTGTACCGGATTGGTATTCTCCCTCGTGTGTAACCGAAGTTTCATACTCAAATACATATACACCTTTGCTTAGTCTGTCGAACATGAAGTTCATGGAAGCATCTTTGACCATCTGATAGTATAGAGATCCATTCTCGTATCTGTAGCGGCTCAATGCAGCCCTTGGCTCGTAGCATGCAGGTCTTCTGTCTTTCAATGTAACGAAGTCAAGATCTTGGTCGTTGTGTATCTTTAGTACCACTTTAACTCTATCTCCGACAGTCAGTACATCGCCGTCCTTTATCTCCTTCAATACGTCTCTGTCTCCGTCTGCTGAAGTTGTCAGAATATAGGACTTCTTTTCTACCGATATGCCGGAAGCGTTGGAAGTGATGTTCTCAAGTTTGCTGTCGTAAGAGACATATACAGCACCAATACCTACCGAGTTCTTTGCCTGCTTGACTGAGATTGACTGTGGTATATCATAGCCCTTGCTTGTGTACTGAACGAAGCCCTCGTCATTGTTCTCTGTTGAGTCTGTGAGTGTCACATCTCCGAAAGTAAGGGTTGATTTAGTGTCTTTAGAAGTAATGTTCTTTGACTCGAACAATACTGCATCGATAGCATCTACTGTTGCAATGTCGCTTTCCCACTTAGTTCTTGACTTGCGTACAATCAGCCATTGCTTCATCATCTCAATCTCGTCAGCCTTTGGATCAATCATTCCAAAAGCTCTGATGCAAAGTGCCTGGCGAAGTATTGCTGAACCGTAAACGCGGCTAAAGTCTTGGTTTGACTTCCAATACATGCCTTCTTCGTCGTTCTTTGTTGAGCTTTCCCTAATGGCTTCCATGATCTTCTTGGCAGTAGAGTTGTCTCCTGACATGTGGTCGATAATTGCGAGTGTTGCCTTGCCATAAAGAGTTAGGTCAACCCAGTTCTTGTTTGCATGGTTCATGTAATCTTTATAGATTGACTTAACCTTACTATCAAGTTTAACTATGTCTTGAGTACTCATTCTAATAAAGGCATTATGAAGGTCATACTCGCTAACACTCTTGACTTTATTCTTCTCAAATAGTTCGTATCGCTTTAATGTAACTTCATCAATAAATTTCAAAGCTTTTGCAAGCATATCTTTTGCTCCAGGAGTAGATTCAAGCAATCCTCTACGATGCATCTTTGTGAGAGTCTCGCAGACTACCAAGGTAGTTGAATAACTTGGAACTCCATTGATATTGCGGCCCATCCAGTCGAAGCCGCCGTTATTCGATTGATAAGTTTTAAGTTGGTTGACTAGTTTCTCGCATTCTTTGCTTGCTCTCTCCACGTCAAGGGTATTGACAAGATTAGCCTTCCATTTTGCCTCTTCAGCGGCATCGCATACCCAAGGAGTTTCCTCAAGCAGAACTGACTTCAGCTCCTCGTCATTTGCTAGTGGAGAATTAAGGTGTCTCGCATCAGTTTTTGTTTCCCACTCCTCGACCTGCTTTTTAATGTCCGGATACGTTTGGGAAATGTTCTTGGCAATTGCATTGACGTAAATTGCATTAACTATTGAGATTGCATTTCCTATGTGTTCTTTTGCCGAAGGAAGTGCAGTTACTACGCTCCATGCTGCGTTGGCGGTATATTGGACAGTTGCCTCTGTATTTGTTGCGTTCTTGTCAACTTTAGGCAATGTTATGCTCTTTTCTGTTCCACCTTTAGCTATTATGTTAACGCTCTTGACTACATGCTCACTATTAGCAAGTACAGGGAGTTTATAGCGCTCTCCGTCGCTGTATTTGTTTCCCTCTATTGTAAACTCAACAACAGCACAAGAAAGAGTTTCTGGAACATTAAACATGAAGTTTACTGTACTTTGTTTAGTGTCAAGGTTCAGAGATTTCTTGGACTCGAATATGACCTTTTCAGTTAGTCCATCTATCACCTTTACATTTACCTTTCCTGACTTTACGTCATTGTCATTCTTCACTATTGTTGCCACAAGTGACTGCTTGTCACCTCTGCGCATGAATCTAGGCAGAGAGGCGCGTATAGAGACTGGCTGATAAGTCTTTATAGTCGTAGTCATCTCTCCGTATTTCAAGTCTTTGGTATGGGCAAATGCCATGAATTTCCACTCAGTCAGACTTTCTGGAACTTCAAATTCAAAGCTGCATAGACCAGTCTTAGGGTCTGTTCTAAGGTAAGGGTAGAAGAAAGCTGTCTCTTTGAAGTTGTCTCTAATCTTGATGCTATTGTTTGATTTGTTTTTAGAGGAGTTGTCGTTGCCCTTTTTGGGAATTGCTACTTCTTCTTTAAGCTCTATCATCTCCCCTTCAAACTCTTCTTGTTCTCCGTTTCCTGTTCCTTCATCAAAGTATGACACAGTATCTTCTGAATCATCTGCCATCATAGCTGCAGCAGATCTTGTCTTTGCCATCATTCTATGCATCTTTACATTACCATAGTTCTTGTAACCCAATGCATTAGACCATATCCATGATGGATTCCAAGGATTGAAATTGTATGTATCGTACTTTAATTTTGCTTCGTAGTATTCACCATACATTCTAGGGTTAAAGTAGTCCAATCTGTTAGGATAAAATGATGTCATGAAATAGCTGAAGTGGCCCAAAGAGTTCGCGCTATATATATCCAACGAAGCGTCGTACATAAGTGCCAGAACTTCAGAATTGGCAAGAGTTGAATCGTTAAGCTTTATTGTCCATTTTTCCTTGTTGCCTGGCATTATTTTATCTCTGTAAGTCTTGAGAGTGATAGGGTATTTGTGTACCTCAGGTTTCTTGGATATTTTTACAATCAAATCTTCGCTAGTATTGTCCTTCGTGATTATTAGTCTAATTACCGACACCTCAAATTGTCCACCGTTCTCTGTGAATAGGTCGTCATACTTGAATGTCAACTTCTTCATGGAGTTGTTTAACTCTATCCACTTTTCAGTCTTAAATTCTTTGTTGCCGATTCTATGAATCATAAGGACTTTTGCATCGCTTCTGTCCGAGGCAATGCATAGGTCAACATCTTTGTTTGGAGATATCTTGATGCTTCTGTCAATATTTGACCATAGCATCTTTTTTACTGGGCATATCTCACTATTCTTGTCATATATAACAATGTTGTCAATAATAGCGTATTTAATCTCCTTGTTGTCTTCGTTGTTGATAGTCTTTATCTGCCAGCTACCTATTCCGATGCTCTTAGGGTCAATACTAATGCTTTTCTTTCCCTCTACTTCATATTTGGCGAGTTCTCTGCTCTCATTTGTTTCTTTGTTGGTAAGTACAAGTGTAACATTTGACTTTACGGCACGCTCTCCGTAGGCAAAACTGCTGAGTTCTGCTTCTATCTTTTCGCTGAGGTCGTATTTTTTTTCGTTGATCTCGTAAGTTTTCTTTTCGTTTTTTGTTACAAGATTTATTTCAGCCTCTTTATAAGGGATAGCAAAATGCTTATAGTAAGATAGGCTCTCACCAGATGGAGCTACAGCATTTAGCTCAATAGAATAATAGAGACCACAATCTTCACATACCTCTCTCTTTGTTGGTGTAAACTTGAACGAGAACTTGCCTTCTTCGTTTGTTGTTGCGACAGTTCTAAGCTTATAAGTTCCTTCTTTTATAGGTGTGTAAAAATAATAATTTTCTTCAATGGCGGCAGTGATATCTGTATTTGGTACAGGTTCACCACTACACATACGCACAGTTCCGTTTACTGTTATCTCGTTACCAACGGCAACAATTCCTTCAAGGCTGTCAATTTTTATCTCGTATTTAGGGCGTAAATACTCTTCAACATCGATATATTTACTATCGCTGAAGTTATCTACTTCATTGTTCATACATTTGGCCTTTATATGATATGCTCCGTTTCTTTTGCCTGTTGGTATTGTAAATTCAAAAGATGCTGAACCAAACTCGTTATTTTTTTTGATTCCCTCGAATATGGTTTTGTAGTTTGGGTCTTTTACTGTCAGCATAATCGAGTCTTTCAGTGTAGAGTTTCCTGCTCCGTGGCTCCTATAGCAGATAGTCTTAACAAAGACTGTTTGTCCAGGTCTGTAAATGGCTCTGTCTGTATTTATTATTATACGATTATTCGTGTAATTATATGGGGTTGAGTAATCTTTGTGAACATCTATTTCTTCTCCAAAGTTGTCTTCTCCCTTACTTCCCCATGCAACATAATGTTCACCATTATGAACTAATGCTCTTCCGTTTTTGTCGGTTGTTACTTTCTCTATTGTCTTTCTGACACCATTGTAATAGTCTGGTATCTTTTCCACTGTTACAGTTGCTCCTTCTATTGGATTACCTGTAACTCTGTCAACACAATATACGGCGTGCAGAGAGTCGTTGTATTGTATTGCGTAAGTCTTGATATCTCTAATACTTAAATTCAGATATACAGTTTTTTCGTTGTCTTTTTCTGCAGCATTTTTTATCTTGATAAAGTAACTGCCATAGTCTAAATGGTCTGCAATTTGTAGTTCAGTCTCTTTCTTGATGTAGTAGTTAGACTTTTCAAGTTTAAACTTATTCTGCTTTAATGCTACTGGCTTTGCTTCTTTTAGATAATCATGTTCATTATATGAGCCTTCTATGTCATAGTCATATTTAAGCACTTCAACTTCTACTTCCTCCACATTGGCATATCTAAGTTTGAGAATGATAGGAGTTCTGCTACTTTCTGTGTTGTTTGTCTCTGCCGAGAAACTTGGGCGAAGAACAATCTCCTTTGTGTTCTTAAGTCCATCTATTTGTTCTGCTTTAGGGTATGCGTTGATATACTTGTCGCAGAACTTGATAATCTTTGCAGGAAGAGTCGAATCCATTTCCTCTGGTCTGCATATAGTATTATATTCAGTAAGCATGAACTCGCTGTACTGATTTGCGACAATAACTACAGACTCATCGTTTCCAAGAGCCTTGATCATATTCTCGTATGCCTCTGTATAATACTTCTTTAGCTTATCCTTTTTAGATGGCTCGTTATATTCGTTATAGATAGATCCAACGCTTTTTATGTTTTTGGTATATTCACAGAAGTATAAAGCAGCAGTATTAAGCTCCTTTCTCTTCATGTGAGTCTGTATTTGCTTGTATAATAGCTTTATATAGTCGCTTGCATTTTGACCTTCCTCATTAACCTCCCAGTTATCTTTCCAAGGCCATAGCCACTCCAATTTAGTCTCTTTTTTATTATTCGAGAAAAGTTCTGGAGTATTGCTTAATGTATTAGTAATCAAGTCACTGAGTAGAGTGTAGTATTTCTTGTCTCCCTTTGCCTTCAAAAGATATGAGTGGGCAGATATCAAGTCCTCATCTCCAGCCATGACATAGCTTTCAAGTTCTCGTACAATACCAGTTTTAAGGTGCTTGATGTTACTTCTTGATAATTCGCTTAACTCCTTATAGTTCAGTAGTCTTACAGCTTTGTACTGAGCAAGTTCCTCATCTTGGAATCTGTCGCTCCATATTCCCAATTTGTCAGATACAGAGTCGTATTTTTCCTCATCGAACTCCACTTCTGTGCCATTTCTATGTCCTATCTTATCCTGGTAAGAGTCAATCAGGTCAAGCATATAGCTTAGGGCTATGGCTTTGTTTGCCCTATTGTTCATCTTGAGCATCAAGTTGCGGGCATCAATAAATGACTCCAATATAATCTGAGTGCCTTCCTGAGGGTTTAGGTTGTTTGCGTAGTGAGCTCTTTTGTCATCAAAAAGAGAGTATTCGCAACCTAAGTTTATGGCAAAGCGATATATAATCGAGCGTAGTTTCTCCTCGTCAGTTCCCTTGCTCTTTATTGTCTTGTCAAGTTTGTTCAAGGCTGTTTCTGCCGAAGTCAGTGCCGGCTTCTGCATCAAATTGTCGATTTCTTCCCATTGTTTTGCAGTCGTTCCTCCCATGTTGCCAGCCGATGCGCCTAGATTCATACAAACAAGTATAACTATATTTAATACTAATTTTCTTAATTCCATTTTCTATTCTAATTTTCTGATTCAGAAGCGAATGCTGCGCAAAGCAGGCGAGATGAAGACACACCCCACCCGTCTGATTCCCTATCTTTTCAAAAAATAATTCTAAGATTGCTTTTGCAACGTCGAATCCTTATAATTGTCACTTATCGTTGCAAATTTACGCACTTATTTTTGATTTGCAATCTTTTTGGCGCAAAAACTGTTCTATGCGGGGTCAACGTCGGTTGATATTGTAATTCCCTTGTTCTGGACAAGCAACAGGTTTATAGTCTCCATTATTTTGTTCTTGGCTTCGTTCAGGTTTATTGAAAGCTCCAGTTTGAGCATGATTTTGCGTATGTGCAGGCTCTGTATGCGAGTCACTGTGGGAACATCCGGTCCGTAAACCCTCTGTCCGAAGATTATGCGAAGGTTCTGGGCAAGCAGAAAGGCTGCCTGTTCGGTTTTCTTCTCGTCCCTTCCCTTGACGCTAAGGTTTATAAGTCTGCTGAATGGAGGGTACATGAACTGACTTCTCTCGGTAACCTGAGACATGTACATAGACCGGTATGCGTTTGTCTTGACTTGCGAAATCACAGTATGTTCCGGATCGGAAGTCTGCAGTACCACGCGTCCTCTGGGACCTTTTCTTCCGGCTCTTCCGCTAACTTGAGCCATCAGCTGAAAGGCACGTTCGTGTGCTCGGAAGTCGGGGTAGTGAAGCATTCCGTCTGCTCTGAGAATTCCAACAAGTCTTACCCTCGCAAAGTCGAGTCCCTTTGAGATCATTTGTGTTCCGACAAGAATGTCGATCTTGCCCTGCTCAAAGTCCTTTAGTATCTTTTCGTAGTTCTTGCGTGATCGGGCCACGTCAAGGTCAAGCCTTGCGACCTTCTTGTCTGGGAAAATCTGCTTCACCTCCTCCTCTATCTTTTCGGTTCCTATTCCGATGTTCATGAGCGAAGGGTTCTGGCATGCAGGGCAGAACATAGGCACGGGCATAGTGTAGCCGCAATAGTGGCAAGTCAGTTCGTTAGTTATCTTGTGGTAGGTAAGGCTGACGTCGCAGTATATGCAGTGGGGAACAAAGGTACAGCTCTTGCACTCAAGGTATGGCGAGAATCCTCTTCTGTTCTGGAACAGAATCACCTGCTCGCCGCGTCTGAAGGCATTCTGCATGTCGTCTATCAGCGGCTTGGAAAATGAGCCGACCGCAGTCTTGTGAGCCCACTGCTCCTTCATGTTCACAACCTGGATGTCGGGCATTTCGATGTCTCCGAATCGCTTGTTAAGTTCCACCAGACCGTATTTGCCGCCAGTTGTGGCGTTGTAGTAGGTCTCTATGGATGGGGTGGCTGAGCCGAGCAGTACCTTGGCTTGGGTCATGGACGCAAGGACGATGGCGCTGTTGCGTGCCTGGTAGCGCGGTGCAGGGTCGTACTGCTTGTATGTGTTCTCGTGCTCCTCGTCAACAATCACAAGCCCCAGGTCTCTGAAAGGAAGGAATATGGACGAGCGCACGCCAAGTATGATCTTGAACTCCTTGTCCTTGTCAAGCATCGAGTTCCATACCTCGACTCTCTCGTTGTCCGAGAATTTGGAGTGGTAAACTCCCAGCTTTCTGCCAAATACGCGTTGCAGTCTTGTTGTGATCTGTGTTGTCAGTGCTATTTCCGGCAAAAGGAAAAGCACCTGTCTTCCGCTCTTCAAGACCTCCTCGATCAGCTGAATGTATATTTCAGTCTTTCCGCAGGATGTCACTCCATGAAGCAGAGTCACATTCTTTTGCTTGAAGCTCTCTATGATCTGGTTGTATGCTGTCTGCTGAGCTTCGGACAGAGGATGTCTGTCAACGGTGTTCATGCCTGCCCCGAAGTTAAGTCTGCCAACCTCCTTGTCATAGATCTGCAGAACATTCTTTGTAACAAGCGAGTTGAGTATTGTCGCAGTTGATTTGGACTTGTCAATCAGTTCCTTTCTGCTTACTTCGCGCTGTTCCCCCTTGATGTATATGCGTGAAAGCGAGATGTACTGCATGACCATCTCCTGCTGTTTCGGAGCATTGTTCAGTGACTCGATCAGTTTGTTCATTGTCTCCGGATTCATGTACTCCGGAGCAAGGCTCACGTATGCCTCAGTCTTTGCCTGGTAGCCGTCTTTCAGCTCTTCGTCAGTAGTTACTGCGCCCAGTTCGATAAGGCTTTGTATTACCGGCAGAATGTTCTTGATGCTGACAACTTTGCTCAGGTCTTCGATGGAGACAGCACGGCATGCGCTCAGATTGTCGAGTACAAGCTGTTCGCTTTTCTTTAGCGGTGCAGAAGCCTCCCAATAAGGAACGGCGGTAACCATAGTCTCGCTCTCAAGCTTCAGTCCCGAAGGCATGGCTGCCTTCATAACCTCTCCGAGCGTGCAGAGGTAGTAGCTTGAAATCCACTTCCAAAGGGCAAGCTGTGTCTGCGTAATTATCGGTTCCGGACTTACGATGTCAAGGATTTCCTTTGTCTCGTAGTCGGGCTTGGAGTCAGTTACCTCGATTACGATGGCTGTGTAAAGTTTCTTCTTGACCGAGACAACGACGCGCACACCCGGCCTTACGCCACTCTCAAGCTCTTGAGGAATGGAGTATGTCAGGCAGTCGTTGAGTGCCAATGGTAGAACTACAGCCGCGTATTTCATTGTTCCTTGTTTGTTGTGTTGTCTTCGTCAATCAGTGGAAGCTCTATGAAGAATGAAGTTCCTATTCCCTCCTGGCTCTCCACCCATATCATACCTCCGGAGTTCTCGATGATACCCTTTGATATGGCAAGACCAAGTCCCATACCGCTGTTCTTGGTTGTGAAGTTTGGTTGGAAAATCTTTTCCACGTTCTCGGACGATATACCGCAACCGTTGTCCTGGATGGTGACAAGGACCTTGTTGTCTTCCTTCTTTCCCCGAATGTTTATCACACCGATGCTGCCGTCTGGGATAGCTTGTATAGCGTTCTTTATCAAGTTGTTGAAGATTTGGTAAAGTTGCTTTTCCTCTCCCATGATGTAGGCCTTCTCTGTGACAGGTATCTCGTTCTGCAAGATTACTCCCTCTGGGTTTACCGCATATAGGTCTGCGACATTGCTCAAGCTATGATAGATGTCGATCTTTGTGTGGTTGGCAGCCGAGACCTTTGCGAAGTCAGAGAAGTCTGTGGCAATGCGTGAAAGGTTGTCGATCTGCTCGATCACACGTTCGCAGGTTCTTGGGAAAACCTTGGCGAAGTTCTCGGGATCCTCCTCGTATTTTCTCTGTGCAAGCTGTATGTTCAGCTTGATAGGGGTAAGAGGGTTCTTGATCTCGTGAGCAATGCTTCGAGCCATCTCTCGCCAAGCGGCGTCACGCTCGTTCTTGGCAAGCTTCTTCGCTGCTTCCCTAAGCTTATCTACCAGGATGTTGTACCTTGAGACAAGCAGGCCGATCTCGTCATTTGTGTTCTTTACAGGGATTTTGATGTTCTCTCCCTTCAACTCAAAGTCCTTCAATCTTTCGGTAATCTCTTCAAGAGGTCTTGCGATCTTCTTGTTTATTACCCAAATGCTTATTAGGGCAATCATGATGATAAGAAGGAATATATCAATCAAAATAATGATGAAGTTCATCGCCGGAGTTTTGTTGGCTGATCCGTTCACTGTGTCGAGCAGCTGGATGTAGCCTACAGGGACATTGTACTCGTTCACCAGTTCCATGTAGATCGAGTAGTATTCCTTGTTTGCGATAGTCTCTATGTAGGGGAATCCGCCGTTGTCAAGGTAAGGGAACTTTGCCTCTGGCAGCATCATGTGGCAGGCTCCGTCAATCTTCTTTGTACCGAATACTAAAAGGTCCTGGTTTGATGCCGCGTACTGCACACCGTTCTTGTCGTAAAGGACAAGGCTTGCCTTCATGACATTACCGAAGTTCTGGAGTATCTCCTGATACCATTCCGGACTCTCGCAGTTGATGTTGTTCCTGTAGCCTATCTGCTGAATCATGTAGGACTGCACTCCCATAGTTCTCTGCGACATCTTCATCTTCTGCGTCATTGTACCCTGCATAGAGAAGAACTTGTAGCAGACGAAAATCATGACGAAGAAAAGCAAAGACATCAGGCACATCATCAGACACTGTGATCTGTTGAATAGTGATGCTCTGAACCTCTTTCTTGCTATGTATATTGCAAGATAGTAGCCCATCAATGCGAAGAAGTACACACCGAACAGACTCGACATCAGCATGAAGTGAAGTGTGGAGTTCTTGGCTAATGTAGCCACAACCACCTTACCTCCCATGTCGTTGTACTTGCTAACATATAGGTAGTAGTCTCCGTCCCTGTACTTGTAGCTGTTGGAGTTGCTGTATCTAAGCTGGTCAACCGAAGGCACGAACGGGAACTTTCCTGTCCATTGCTGAAGCTTTCCGTTGACGTACTTCGCTACCGAGATGTCCTCGTAGTTGGTTGCGTATGCTGAGTATTTCTCGTTAAGCGTTCCTGCGTCAATCTGCCTGTACTTCTTTGAAGGGTAGAGGATGTAAACCACCTCGTTCTTCATCTTTTCGTCTCCTTTCAGCTTGCCTATGTAGCTGACAGGCAGGTGAATGTTCTCGTTAAGATAGAAGTCAGTATAGTGCTGTATCTTGTACGAGTTCCTCTTCAGGTACGACTGCGAGTATATTCTCTTTGTCGAGCCTTCAAGGTCAGTTCGGATCTTTAGGTCTCCGCCAATAGGCACAATCTGCACATCCACCTCATAGCGTTCCCAGTAGCCCTTTAGGAAGTTCTCCCTGACATACTTTTCTGCCTCAGCAGATCGGTTTACAGAGTCCATGCAATATACCTTGATCGTTGGATCGTGCCTTGCTCTTTGGGCGGCTATGGCGATGAATTTCTCTGCAAATGGATCCTTCTGGAGAAGTTTGCCTTGGGCAATCTCTTCTGACAGGTTCTTCATGTTCCTGTGGTTTCTCTCCTCGCACTGGTCGATTGAAAGACCAACCGCAAGGTTGATGATGAGAATAGCGTAGATTATCCTTGTTATCATCTTAGGGAACCTCTGCAGGAACGAACACGACGAATATCCGAACATGCAGGCTATTCCCAAACCATAAAAGTGGCTAATTCCAAGATCTGTTCCGAAAGAGGCAACCAGTAGAGTTATAATGCTGACACTGCAGACAATGACCCTTCCTCCACTTCCAAACGGTTTAAGTGAGGCGGCAATCAGCTGCTGGCACACAAGTGCGAGAAGCGTGTGCCATGTTATGGTTATGAACAGTGCGACAAGTGAAGGGAACGAGATGTCCTGAATGTACGCAACTGCCACGTTTATCTTGCTGTGATAGATGAAGTGCTCTACGATGAAATAGAGCAGTATGGCTAGGCCTGCAGTGACAAGCTGAAGACCGACTGACTTGACAAAGTCAGACATGGTTCCCGGCGTGTTCGAAGTCTTTTCCAGAGTCACATTCTTGCGTAGGACCATGTAGTAGAACAATGAGATCACAAGCGTATAGACCGCGACAATACCCATTGAAGACGAGTATTCCGTGTGGTAATACGCCTGGGTGAACAGCTGGCTGTTGAACAGGTATAGAGGCTGTTTTATGAATGCTCCCAGAAGTATGATCATCAGCACGGAGCTTAGCCATGCAACGTATCTCGTCTTGGTGATTTCTTTGGCCTTGAGCATCAGGTGGAGCTTGTAAATGAACAGCAGGACAAACAGGCCGCAGAATGCCCAGCTGACGCCGCAAAGTGCCTTCAGGATCTTGTTTGCGCGTCTGTATGGAACTTTCTCAAGATACAACAGGTTGCCTCCGTCCCTCTTGATGACAGGAATCTTTGGCACAAGTGAGCTTTCATCGACGATGTTCACGTGATTAGGCATGTTGAATCCGTTCACATACTCCTCGCTGCGCATCTCCTCGTGGTTGAATGCAGTCTTGACCTTGATAAGTCCTATGAATGTGGAGTTAGTCACGTCTATGCGCACTCCGACGCAGTGGTAGTTGGCGGCGCGGTAATAGAACTCGTTCTCAAGGGGAATGTCTATCAGTTTTCCTATATTTATCTCGTTACCGGTCCAGAATGTGAGGGTAGTGTCATTGAACACGTAATACTCTATGCCCTGTTCCTTAGCCTTGTTTATCGTTATCAGCTCGTCTCTGAGCACCTGTCTGTCCGAAGTGATCTTGTCAAGGTCCGAGCGGTAAAGGTAGTCGAGCATCTCTCTGGCAATAGTCTCCTTCTTGTGCAGAAGTTCGGTGAACTCCTCCACAGGCATCTCTCTGACCGACGAAGTCAGTGACAAATAGTCCAGAACCATGCCCGCGCAGCCCATGACGAACATGAGCACGCCCATGATCCATGCCTGGAAATATCTGGAAAGGGATTTCTTTATATTTGCGTAGGACTGTAGTATAGATTTAT
Organism: Paludibacteraceae bacterium; assembly: GCA_045641625.1. Lineage (GTDB taxonomy): Bacteria > Bacteroidota > Bacteroidia > Bacteroidales > Paludibacteraceae > UBA1723. The sequence continues at coordinate 749 of JAZUHH010000005.1, read as the reverse complement.
TCATACACTGCAAGTTATAAATTGTATTAACGTGTTATTCGTGGTGGTACGGTTCACCCTTGAGTATTGTCATTGCCCTGTAAATCTGCTCGACGAAGATAAGCCTTACCATCTGGTGCGAGAATGTGAGCCTTGACAGTGAGCATTTCCCGTTAGCCCTGTCATAGACCTCCTTGCTGAACCCGTATGGTCCCCCTACAACAAAGACCAGACGTCTTACCCCCGAACACATCTTCTTGTTCAGGAATTCAGAGAACTCCAGTGAAGTGTACTGGCTTCCCTTGTCGTCAAGCAGTATAACGTCGTCCGAAGTGTCCAGGTTTGAGAGTATCTGCTGTCCTTCCTTCTCCTTCTGCTGGTCCTCGCTCAGGTTCTTCGAGTTCTTGATGTCCGGGATCTCTAGGATCGAGAAAGGTATGTAGTGGCTCAGTCTGTCCACATACTCCTTAATCGAAGCTATGAAATGCTTGTTGTCAGTCTTTCCGACTACCATCAGGGTTATCTTCATGTCATTGGTCTTGTTCGGTTACACACTTACCTTGCCTGCGATATGCGGATGTGGGTCGTAGTCCTCTAGGGTGAAGTCCTCGAACTTGAACGAGAATATGTCCTTCACGTCCGGATTGATCCTCATCTTAGGCAGTTTTCTTGGCTCTCTGGTAAGCTGAAGCTTTACCTGCTCCATGTGGTCGTTATAGATGTGTGCGTCGCCAAGCGTGTGTACGAAGTCACCTGCCTTAAGTCCTGTC
>JAZUHH010000004.1:0-30161 GCA_045641625.1 Paludibacteraceae bacterium | reverse complement strand
ACCTTCCTGCTAAGGTGTATGCAAAAATGTGTGATGTAATCGATAATGGCGCTCCATTAGATAGAGCTATCGCAGATGAGGTGGCTGCAGGTATGAAGAAGTGGGCTATGGAGTTGGGTGTAACTCACTATACTCACTGGTTCCAACCATTGACAGAAGGTACGGCTGAGAAGCACGATGGTTTCGTAGAGCACGACTGGAAAGGCGGAATGGTTGAGGAGTTCGAAGGCAAGTTGCTCGTTCAACAAGAGCCAGATGCTTCCTCTTTCCCTAATGGTGGTATCCGTTCTACTTTTGAGGCCCGCGGTTATTCAGCATGGGATCCTGCATCTCCAGTATTCGTTGTGGGTGACACATTGATGATTCCTACCGTGTTCATCTCTTACACAGGAGAGGCACTTGACTATAAGACTCCACTTCTAAAGGCTGTAAATGCAGTAACTAAGGCAGCTACAGAGGTATGTCACTATTTCGACTCTTCAGTAAAGAAGACTTACTCTTACCTAGGTTGGGAGCAGGAGTATTTCTTGGTTGATGAGGGTCTATATGCAGCTCGTCCAGACCTATTGCTTACAGGCCGTACATTGATCGGACACGAGTCAGCAAAGAACCAGCAGCTTGACGACCACTACTTCGGTGCAATTCCAGAGAGAGTTCAGGCATTCATGAAGGATCTTGAGTTCGAGGGTTACAAGTACAATATTCCTTTGAAGACTCGTCACAATGAGGTTGCTCCTAATCAGTTCGAGCTTGCACCAATCTTCAACGAGGTTAACTTCGCTATCGACCAGAACCTTTTGATCATGAACTTGATGGATAAGGTTGCTCGTAAGCACGGATTCCGTGTTCTACTTCACGAGAAGCCATTCGCAGGTATCAATGGTTCAGGTAAGCACTGTAACTGGTCAATCGGTACTGATACAGGTGTAGGTTTGTTCACTCCTGGTAAGACTCCAGAGGAGAACCTACAGTTCATCACATTCGTAGTAAATGCTTTGATGGCAGTTTACAAGAACAATGCTTTGCTTAAGGCTTCTGTAATGACAGCTCAGAACGCTCACCGTCTTGGAGCTAACGAGGCACCTCCTGCAATCATCTCTGCATTCCTTGGTACTCAGATTTCTGCTGTTCTTGATCAGCTAGAGAACGCAACTGCTGAGGAGGCTATCATCATGGCAGGTAAGAACAAGTTGAAGCTAGGTGTATCTACAATTCCTGAGGTTCTTGTTGATAACACAGATAGAAACCGTACTTCTCCATTCGCATTCACAGGAAACCGCTTCGAGTTCCGTGCAGTAGGTTCTTCTGCAAACTGTGCATGTGCAATGATCGCACTAAACTCTGCTATGGCTGCACAGCTTAAGGAGTTCAAGGCTGAGGTTGACGCTAAGATTGCTGCTGGTGACAGCAAGAGCAAGGCTCTATTCGAGGTAATCAAGAAGTACATCAAGGAGAGCAAGGCTATCCGCTTCGACGGAAACGGTTACTCAGACGAGTGGAAGGCAGAGGCTGCTAAGCGTGGTTTGAACTGCGAGACTTCAGTTCCTGTAATCTATGATGCTTACACTACTCCAGAGTCAGTTAAGATGTTCCAGAGTGTGAACGTATTCACAGAGCGTGAGCTTGAGGCAAGAAACGAGATCAAGTGGGAGATCTACACTAAGAAGATCCAGATCGAGGCTCGTGTACTTGGCGACCTTGCTATCAACAATGTTATCCCAATGGCTACTCACTACCAGTCACTTCTTCTAGACAACCTTTACAAGATGTCTCAGATCTATGGCAAGGACGAGGCTTTGAAGCTATCTAAGACTAACTCAGACCTAGTTAAGGAGATTTCTGAGAGAGTTGCTAAGATCAAGTCTTACACAGAGGAGATGATCGAGGCTCGCAAGGTGGCTAACAAGATCGATACAGAGAGAGCTAAGGCTTTGGCTTACCACGACACTATCGTTCCATTCTTCGATAAGATTCGTTACGAGATCGACAAGCTTGAGATGATTGTTGACGACGAGTTGTGGACACTTCCTAAGTACCGCGAGATGTTGTTCATCGGCTAATAAGATAATAACTCAATGATAAGGAGAGCTAATCGAAAGGTTAGCTCTCTTTTTTTTGCCTAATAAAAAAATTTTTGTCTTTTTTTTGATGGAAGTTCGAAGTTTGGCACGCTTTTTGCATTATATATAAGTGGAAGATGTTTCGTTGTGAAACGAAGAATCTTTTGTAGTTTAGTCCTAATATTAAATCCTTTTGTATTGCAACGCAAGTTGCAGTAAAAATAGGGTAGAGTTGAAAAAACTTTATCCTATTTTTGTTTTTGTTACTTCCTCATTTTTCGTTTTAGATAGTTCCAGCATTGGCAGATTGAACAGAAGAGTCATTAAATCTTGATTGTCTCTTTAGAAGTTCTTGCTTTTAGAGAATTTGTAAATTTATTTGTCAGATAAATAGAGAGATAAGAAAATAATTCAAAATTTTTTCTCGCTAATAGGTTGTTTGGCACGATATTTGCAACTATAATAAGCGAGAGACGTTTCGTTGTGAAACGAAGTCTTTACTTGTAGTTTAGTCCTAATATTAAATCCTTTTGTACTGCAATGAAAGTTGTAGTTAAAAATGAGGTGAAGAAAGTAATTTCTTTATCTCATTTTTATTTTTGGACGATGCAATTATTGGTCAGGCATTTTTTTTTACTGACGGACTATCTTATTTTTTCTCCGCATATAAAATATCTTACTTGTCTTCATTCTTCCTATTTTTTACTAATTTTGCAGACAAATTGAGAGACAAGAGCAATGACAGAGAATTACGACGTTATAGTTATCGGAGCCGGACATGCTGGCTGTGAGGCAGCTGCCGCTTCGGCGCATTTGGGTAGCAAGACACTACTCATAACAATCGACATGCATACAATAGCCCAGATGAGCTGCAATCCTGCAGTGGGAGGAATAGCCAAAGGCCAGATCGTCCGAGAGATTGATGCGCTTGGCGGTATGATGGGAATTGTTACCGATTTGACGGCTATTCAGTATCGTATGCTCAATCGTTCGAAAGGTCCTGCGATGTGGTCTCCGAGAAGCCAGGCTGACCGCCAGAGATTCAGCGAAAAGTGGCGTGAGATCCTGGAGAATACCGAGAACCTAAGCATCTGGCAGGACATGGCCAACGACATCATTCTGGAGAATGGTACTGCCGTAGGTGTCAGGACTCAAATGGGAGCCGAGTTCCGTGCAAAGTCCATTGTCATAACTGCGGGAACTTTCCTGTCAGGTCTTATGCATTGTGGCGAAAAGCAGATCAAGGGTGGTCGAATAAGCGAGCCTGCGGCCTATGGTCTGACTGAAAGACTGAAGGAGGCAGGAATAAATGTCGGAAGAATGAAGACGGGAACTCCCTGCCGTATTGACGGACGCTCCATTGACTTTGACAGACTCTCAATCCAGGATGGCGAGAATGATTTCCACAAGTTCTCTTTCTTGGACTTCAAGCCACGTCCGTTAAGACAGCGTCCCTGCTTCATCACATACACTAACGAGCGCACTCACGAGATTTTGCGTGAGGGATTGCCTTTCTCTCCTCTTTACAACGGACAGATTAAGAGTATAGGACCTCGTTACTGCCCTTCCATAGAGACTAAGATTGTAACTTTCGCTGACAAGACACAGCACCAGCTGTTCATCGAGCCGGAAGGAGAGACAACCCAGGAGTATTACTTGAACGGATTTTCTTCTTCTCTTCCTCTCGACATTCAGGTCAATGCGATACACACTATTGCAGGACTGGAGAATGCGAAGCTCTATCGTGCAGGTTATGCAATAGAGTATGACTACTTCGATCCTACTCAGTTGCGTCATACGCTTGAAAGCAAGGTTGTTCCGGGCTTGTTCCTTGCCGGACAGGTAAATGGAACAACAGGTTACGAGGAGGCTGCCGGTCAGGGACTTATGGCAGGTATAAACGCTCACCTTCGTGCCCATGATGCAGGTGAATTCATTCTTGCCCGTGACGAGGCTTACATCGGCGTGTTGATTGACGACCTTGTCTGCAAGGGAGTTGACGAGCCTTATCGTATGTTCACTTCCCGAGCCGAGTACCGTATTCTTCTTAGACAGGATGATGCAGACATGCGTCTTACAAAGAGGAGCTATGAGCTAGGTCTTGCAACGCGCGAAAGAATGGATTTGCTAAATCAAAAAATCGAGCAGATGGAGAAGCTTGGTGAGTTCTGCCGCAACTTCTCTATCAAGCCTGCCTTGATAAACTCTTTCCTTGAGAGCCAGGGAACGACACCGCTTCGCGAGGGCTGCAAGTTGGTTGACCTTGTAAATCGTCCTCAGCTGACAATAAACCAGTTGAGCGAGGCAGTGGCTCCGTTAAAGGAACTGGTTGACTCCATGCCAAACAGAAACGAGGAGATAGTTGAGGCTGCAGAGATCCAAATCAAATATGACGGTTACATCAAGCGAGAGACTCAGATTGCCGAGAAGCTTCGCAGACTTGAAAACATAAAGATAAAGGGCAAGTTCGACTATATGTCCATCCACCAGATAAGTACGGAGGGAAGACAAAAGCTGACACGCATCGACCCGGAGACCATTGGTGAAGCGAGCAGAATTTCGGGTATCAGCCCTAGCGATGTGAATATCCTGCTAGTTTTGCTTGGCAGATAAAAAATAAGGCGAGTCATTAAAACTCGCCTTTATTGTTAAGTGATTGCTTGATTTACTCATCAAATAAAGTCTTCTTGCCGGTCAAAGTGAACTCAAAGCCTGTTTTGCTTGGCATACCAACGGGTAAGATATTGAACTTGAATGTTCCTTCAGTCTTGTTGATGGAACCGTTTCCACTAAGGACAATAAACTTGTATCCGCTATTTTCTATTGTGTCAAGTCTTGTCTCGTCAACTTTGATGTTCCAACCTTCCTTGTTCTTTGAAGGTATAAGGTTTCTGATTTCAAATTTCTTTGCATTGAAAGGACCATACGAGATGGAATCTATTACGGCAACCTTTCCATTCTCTAATATTCTCACCGTGTTGCCGTAGCTTACTGTACTGCCCATTGCATTAAGTGAACACTCTCCAGTATAAAAGTTGTCTGGAGTCTTATCGTGTGTTTCCTCCTCTTCTTCCTTGCAAGATGTGGCAAGAAATGAACTAAGGACTACTAATCCGGTAGCTGTTAATCTAAAAAAATTGCTCATTATTTGTAATAATTTTTTATTTTCGTTGCAAAATTAGAAAATTGATCCGTAACCAAAAAATAAATAAAAATAAAACTTTCGCAAAGTTTTTTTAAGCATTTCGAAGATTTGGATACCTCTTAAAAAATCCGTACCCTTTGCAGAAAAACAGATAACAATAGAAAAAAAAATGTGAAATGTGTTTGCTAACTTGAATATATTATATATTTTTGCATCATAATTCATAAACAAATAGTTCGTGGAGCACATTTTTTATGCATATTACTTTTTCTTTTACTTTTACTATCGACAGTAAAGGCGGGGTTTTGTATGTGTTCTATTAGAATGAAGCAAGAAATTAAAACAATATAAAGTCCCGCACTTAACAAAGTGTGGGACTTGTTCATTTAGTTTAAAGATGAGAAGAGTAGCTATACAAGGAGTCGCAGGAGCATTTCACGACATCGCTGCAAGAGAATTCTTCAAGGGAGAAGAAGTTGAGGTAGTAGAGTGTGAAACTTTCCCGGATTTGTTCGAGACAGTGAAGCGTGATGGCATCATTGCTACTTTGGCTATTGAGAACACCATCGCAGGAAGCCTTCTGCAGAACCATATTATGTTGAAGGAAAGCGGTCTGAAGATCGCGGGCGAGCATAAGGTCCGCATTCGCCAGAACCTTGTTGCCATGCCAGGTCAGGAAATTGACCAGATCAGCGAGGTCTATTCTCATCCGATTGCACTTGCCCAGTGCTCGGCTTTCTTTGGCGAGAACAAGCATCTGAAGGCTGTCGAGTGGGACGATACAGCTTCCGCAGCAAAGATGATTGCCCGTGAAAAGTGTATGGGCAAGGCCGGTATCTGCAGTGAATGGGCGGCCGAAATCTACGGACTTGACATCATCGCGAAGGGTATCGAAACCAACAAGAAGAATTTCACTCGTTTCCTTGTGATCTCTGATCCTTGGACAGTAGAGGAGATAAAGGGCACGAACGCTGTAGTGAACAAGTCATCTATAGTGTTCAGACTTCCTCACGAGGAGGGTAGCCTTGCAAAAGTGTTGTCAATTATGTCGTACTATGGCATGAACCTTACCAAGATTCAGTCCTTGCCGATCATAGGAAGGGAGTGGGAGTATGAGTTCTATGTTGACTTGAAGTTCGACAACTTCTTGAGGTACAAGCAGAGTCTTGACGCAATGGAGCCGTTGACTCGTGATCTTATGATTCTTGGCGAATATCAGGAGGGCAGACAGACAATCTAGTTTTAGAAAAAGTAAATCACATCAAATAAAAAGAAACAACAATGAACGTAAGTCCAGCAGATAGGATACTCAACATTCAGGAGTACTACTTTTCAAAGAAGCTTCGAGAGGTGGCACAGCTAAATGCTGAAGGAAGGGACATCATCAGCCTTGGTATAGGCAGCCCGGACAGAATGCCTTCGAATACTGCAATCGAGGCACTATGCAATACGGCTAAGGAGCCGAACGCACACGGTTATCAGTCTTATCAGGGTATTCCTGAGCTTCGCAAGGGTTTCGCTGACTTCTATTCTCGCTGGTATGGAGTGGAGTTGAATCCAAACAAGGAGATCCTTCCCTTGATCGGTTCCAAGGAGGGCGTTTTCTTCCTTACTTTGACTTTCATAAATCCGGGTGATGGTGTTCTGGTACCAAATCCAGGTTACCCTACATACACTTCCGCCTCAAAGATTTTGGGTGCAAGAATCGTCAACTACGACCTTCTTGAGGAGAACGGTTGGCAGCCTGACTTCGACAAGCTGGAGAAGATGGACTTGTCCGGCATCAAGCTGATGTGGACAAACTATCCTAACATGCCTACCGGTGGTAATGCCCGCAAGGAGACTTATGAGAGACTTGTGGAGTTCGGCAAGAAGCACAATATCATCATCTGCAACGACAACCCATACTCATTCATCCTTAACGACAACCCGATGAGCATCCTTTCCGTTCCGGGAGCCAAGGACTGCTGTATCGAGCTTAATTCAATGAGCAAGGCCCACAATATGCCGGGCTGGCGTCTTGGTATGCTTGCAGGAAACGAAACTTTCGTGGGTTGGATTCTAAAGGCAAAGAGCAATGTCGATTCGGGAATGTTCAAGCCTATGCAGGTTGCCGCTTCCAAGGCTCTATACGCTGACAAGGACTGGTACGAGTCGAACAACAAGGTATATCGTGCAAGAAGAAAGTATGCTGAGGAGATCATGCAGTATCTTGGCTGTACTTTCGACCCTACTCAGGTTGGTATGTTCCTATGGGGTAAGATCCCTGCTGAATACAAGAGCAGCGAGGAGCTTGCGGACAAGATTCTCTACGACTGCAGAGTGTTCCTTACTCCGGGATTTATTTTTGGAAGCAACGGCGAGCGATACATCCGTATCTCGCTTTGTGCCACAGAAGAGAAGCTAAAGGAGGCTTTGGATAGAATCAAGGCCGGTTTGAATAAATAATTAAGAAATAAGAAAAGAATTAATATATGGAAATTAAGAAGATTAGTCTTGCAGGAGCTTGTGATAGCAGACCAATGGTCATCGCAGGTCCTTGTAGTGCAGAGACACAGGAGCAGACATTGAATACAGCACGCCAGCTACACGCTCAGGGTGTAAAGATATTCCGTGCAGGAGTTTGGAAGCCACGTACTAAGCCAGGTGGTTTCGAGGGAGTTGGTGAAGAGGCTCTAGGATGGTTGAAGGAAGTTAAGAAGGAGACAGGTATGTATGTCTCTACAGAGGTAGCAACTGCAAAGCACGTAGAGATGGCTTTGAAGTATGGTATCGATATGCTTTGGATTGGTGCCCGTACAACTGCTGACCCATTCGCAGTTCAGGAGATCGCCGACACTCTAAAGGGTGTGGACATCCCAGTCTTGATCAAGAATCCTGTAAACCCAGATCTTGAGTTGTGGATCGGTGCGCTTCAGCGTATCAACAACGCAGGTATCACTCAGATCGGAGCTATCCACCGCGGATTCAGCTCATACGACAAGAAGCTTTACCGCAACCTTCCACAGTGGCATATTCCTATCGAGCTTCACCGCCGTTTGCCAGAGTTGCCTATCGTTTGCGACCCTAGCCACATCAGTGGTCGTCGTGACCTTATCGCTCCTCTTTGCCAGCAGGCTATGGACCTTCAGTTCGACGGTCTTATCATAGAGAGCCACTGTGATCCGGATAACGCTTGGAGCGACGCTTCACAGCAGATTACTCCTGATGTTCTTTCTTTGGTGTTGAACAGCCTTGTTGTTCGTAACACTAACGAGACAACAGAGAACATCACTCTTCTTCGCAAGCAGATTGACGAGATCGACATGAACCTTCTTGAAACTCTTGCAAAGAGAATGCGTATTTCTCGCGAGATCGGTCAGTACAAGAAGGAGCACGACATGCCAATCCTTCAGAGCCAGCGTTACGACGAGATCATCTCTAAGCGCGTGTCAGACGGTAAGTCTATGGCAATGGGCGAGGATTTCTTGAACACTATCTTCGAGGCAATTCACTCTGAGAGTGTACGCCAGCAGATGGAAGTCATGAACAAGGAGTAAGAAATATATTTTGAAAAATTAAGAGTTAGGAAATCCTCTTAACTCTTAATTTTTTATCTTTTAATGCCTAATTAGAGAAAGAAATGCGTATTTTGATTCTTGGTGCCGGCAAGATGGGTACATTCCTGACAGATGTGCTTTGTATGAAGCACGAGGTTGCCCTTTATGACAAAGATCAACAGCGACTTCGCTTTGTGTTCAACACTCAGCGTCTGACAACTTTGGATGAGATCAAAGAGTTCAAGCCGGAGTTGTTGATCAATGCTGTTACTGTAAAGTACACTATTCCAGCTTTCGAGATGGTGTTGCCTTACCTTCCTAAGGATTGCATTATCTCTGATATTTCTTCCGTAAAGACAGCATTGCCAAAGTTCTATGCCAGCTGCGGATTCAGATTTGTCTCTACTCACCCGATGTTCGGACCTACTTTCGCAAGTTTGTCAGATCTGCGTACTCAGAATGCAATCATTATTGCCGAGAGTGACTGTTTGGGCAAGGCGTTCTTCAAGGACCTGTATAGTTCGCTTCACCTGAACTTGTTCGAGTACACGTTCGAGGAGCATGACGAGACTATGGCATATTGCCTTTCAATACCTTTCGCTTCGACTCTTGCCTTTGCGTCGGTAATGAAGCATCAGGATGCGCCGGGTACTACATTCAAGCGCCACATGGCAATCGCAGAGGGAGTTCTTTCCGAGGATGATTTCTTGATCTCAGAGATTCTGTTCAACCCCAACACTACAAAGCAGTTGGCTTTGATTCAGGAGCAGCTTGCCGACCTTCAGGAGATTGTCAAGAGCAAGGATTATGAGCGTATGCTTGGATACCTTAACTCTGCAAGGGAAAAGATAAAGTAAAATTCCAGTAACGACAAGTGGACTAGGAATTAGCAAGAAACAAGATCCAAAAGTAGGGCCTAGGCTCTACTTTTTGTTTTTTATGCGAAATTTGGAGGATTTTCTTTTGCAATAGCCATAGTTTTTCCGAGATAAGCCTTAAATTTGCCTCCATAAGACAATCAAACTTATTTATGAACGTTAATCTACAAAAGATTTCACGATGAAGGACTCATTTATCAATTTGGTTTGTACGGAGCTAGGCAAGCTTACTGAGACTTGCGGAGAGGAGCTTCGTGGTCATACTCTGGTGTTTCCCGGACGAAGAGCAATCCTGTTCTTCCAGAAGGCTTGGCTAGAGCGCAAAGGAAAGGCAACTTGGGTTCCCGAATGTATCACTATTCAGGAACTGTTCACTTCCCTTGACAAGAGCAAGTATGTTCTGGCAGATGATTTGGCATTGTGCGTCGAGCTGTTCAACCTGATAAAGGACAGTAAAAAGTATTCAGGCCTTATGGGTACTGCGTTAAAGTCGGAATTCGATTTGTTTTATCCCTGGGGAAATACGATAATTTCGGACTTCGATGACCTTGACAAGAATTGCGTCAATGCGGAGATTGTGTTCGGCAATATGCAGAACCTGGCGGAAATAAACAGCGACTACCTTGAGGAAGAGCAGAAGAAAATGCTTGAGGAATACTTCAATTTCTCTTTCGAGAGCAAGCAGGAGATGCTCGAGCATTTCGTGCAGCTCTGCAGTCAGCTCTACAACATATATCTTGACTTCAAGGCTCTGCTAAAGGAGAAGGGCTGGGCTTACGAAGGAATGAGAAGCAGAGAAATCGTTGAGGCTGAAGACTTGAATCTTGATCCCGAGATGCACTATTCCTTTATTGGTTTCAATGTCTTGAACGAGGTGGACCGCAAGCTTTTCAAGCATATTGGCAAGCAGAGGACACATTTCTATTGGGATTACGACTACCTATATTCAATGTCGGACGACGAGAGAGAGAGGCTGATGAAAAAGACCGGAGACCTTCTCGTAGCCTTCGAGGCGGGCAAGCATATCCGCAAGAATATGTTTGTCAACAAGTACGAAAGTGCGATCAAAGACAAGGACAAGACTCTATTCAACAATTTCAAGAATGTAAAGAAGAAAGTCAAGTTCATCTCAACTTCGACTAATACAGCTCAGGCAAAGTACCTTACAAAGTATATCGAAGACCTTTACAAGAGTGATATGAGCGATGAGGAGAAGCGTGACACTGCTGTTGTCCTTTGTGACGAGAACATGCTTCTTCCGGTGCTTCATTCCCTTCCGTCAAAGTTGGGAGACAATGACCTGGTTGTGAACGTGACTATGGGCTATCCGTTGTCCATCACTCCGGCGGGTTCATTGTTGAAGGCTATGGTGCAGTACCAGAACTATCTGGCAACCTATGGCAGCGAGACTGTGCCTTTGAATATGATTCTCCCATTGCTTCGCCATCCATACATTTCTGTCGGACATAGCAGGGCTTTGAATCAGGCCTTGACATGGCAGAGAGAAAAGCAGTTTTACTTGAGGATGTCCGAGGTCATGTCGCTCGAGCACGAGGGGAAACCGCTTTTCAATCCTTTGCTTTCCTATGTTGGGAATGATTTTTCATCTTACCTTGATTGGATGATTGCGGAGCTGAAGTTCCTTTCCTCTGTGAAGTCTCTGACTTACGATGCATTGTTGAAGGAGTCTCTGTATAGGGCGTACACTTTGGTCGTGAGGTTGAAGACCACGCTGTCTTCACTTGTGGGTGTGAGTATCTCGGCAGAGATGATAGGCAAGCTTTTGAGCCAGCTTATTTCATCTACGACCATACCTTTCCACGGAGAAGTGGACAAAGGTTTGCAGGTTATGGGATTCCTCGAGACCCGAGGACTCGACTTTACCAATGTGGTGCTTGTGTCGGCTGGCGAGGGAGTGCTTCCACCCAAGGCAAACATCACTTCTTTCATTCCCCAGACCATCCGAGAGGCCCAAGGACTGACAACTTTAGAGAATCAGTCGTCAATTTATGCCTATTATTTCTATCGGCTTATTCAAAGGGCGAAGAATATTACTATTCTTTATAATGGAACCCCTTCTTTGACTTCGACAGGTCAGATGAGCCGATTCATGATGCAGTTGAAGATTGATACCGATCTTGAGATCGAGGAGCAGAACGTAGAGACCTCAATTCCGTCCATAGAGTCCTCTCTGATCGAGGTCGAGAAGGACGAAATGATTATGAAGGAGCTTGGAAGATACAGCGACCCAAAAGAGAAGAAGTATCTTTCGCCGTCTGCATTCAACACCTACCTTGACTGCCAGTTGAAGTTCTATTTTCAGCAGATCATGAAGATCAGACCAAAGCAGGACCAGGAGGATTTCCAGAACACGGACATCGGAAAAATCTTTCACGGAAGCATGGAGGACATCTATAGGGGGCAGGAGAACTGCGAGATTACCGAGGAGTACATCAGGCAGTTCATGATGAATGACAAGAAGCTGTCCGAGATTGTCAACAACAGAATCAACACAGAGTTCTTTAAAGGCAAGCATGTTGAAGAAAGCGACTATTCGGGAAAGATGCAGATCCACAAGGAGATGATTGTCATCTATGTGAAAAAGCAGTTGAGCAGGGATCTTCGCCATTGTCCTTTCTATTACATTGAATCCGAGAAGGAGCATGTGATGGATGTGGAACTTTCAAACGGGACAAAGATTGGTTTGGGCGGATTAATTGACCGTGTCGATATGAAGGACGACTGTCTGAGGGTGGTTGACTACAAGACAGGAGGCTCGCCGGAGAAAGTAAGTGATTTCTTTAGCATGGTGGATTCTGATCTGCCTCACGACAAAAGAGGCCATTATGCCCTGCAGACAGCGATTTATTCCCTAATTCTCCATAAAGAGAGGGGATGCAGTGTAGTTCCTTCTTTGAGCTACGTTGCGAAGTTAAAAATGAACATGGAGGATGATGACCAGGGAATTATCTCTTTCGGGAAAGAACATGGAGCTCTCGAGATCAATTCACAAAATGCCGATGAGTTCCTGAATACTATAATGCCCGCAATGGAATCTATTTTTGACCCTTCGGTATCCTTTTGCCAGACTCCGTACGTCGAGAACTGTTCATATTGCGACTTCAGGAACATTTGCCGAAAAGGATAGGCTTTGGGAAAGAATCGAGTATCAGTGTTGCAAACTTGGATTTGTACTGACCGGGATAATTGAGTCCTCCAGTCATATTTTTTTAGGTTTGTCCTTTGGGATTTTTGCGGAATCTTCATAAATTGCAGTCGGAATAATGAGCAAACTGGCTAATTGTCTTTGTATTTTGTTGATATGACGCGATTTAGAGCCATAATTAATATAAAAAGAAACTAAGTAAACTGACATATTAACATAGTGGCTCAATTATTTTATCAGATAATTCCCAAGGGAAAAATTAATGCAGTATGTCAAGAAAGGAAAAAAATATATTAGAGTTTCTGGTGGCACTTGTAGCGGAGTTTGCTGCCCGTCTTGACATTTCCCAAGATGTGGCTTATAATTATATTCGCGAGTATCATGGCTTGGAGTATTATTTAAAGCACTATAATATCTTGCATACGCTATCTTTTGAAGAAAATGTTGAAGACCTGATACAGGTTTGTGCCAATAATGGAGGACAGTTGCGATGAGACTTTATCATGGTTCGAATGTGGTTGTTGATCATCCCAACTTAGCCAAAGGCAAGCCTTTCAAGGACTTCGGGCAAGGGTTCTATCTGTCCGATACGTTTGAGCAAGCAATGGAAATGGCCCAGCGAGTCGTTGAACGTGTTGATGCAGGAATTACAATATACACCCAAGATTACCTTTCAGTACTTCTTTGGAAGTGATAGGGCTCTTGAAAAACTGAAATTCTTATGTTGACAGAAGGACAAATACAATGCATGAAAGAGGATATGACCGTTGCTTTGGCGCAGATTCTCATCGAGGAGCAACATTATTCTATGGAGGATGCTTTGAGTGTGGTCTATAACTCTGTTACATTTCGTAACTTGCAAAATACCGCTACTGGTTACTATTATCAGAGTGTTGGTTATCTCTATGATGACTTGCAATCAGAGCTCTTGTTGAAGAGGTAAGATAAATTGTACGGAAGTGAAACAAATAAATAAAAACTAATTGGCCTTTGCATTGGTAGGTGCAAAAACAATAAAAACATAGAAACTAAGTAAACTAAAATATTAACATATTCGCATTGACTATTATTTGCGTTCGTCTGAATAGCCTCGGAAACTATAATCGGAATAAGAACACAAAAGATAGTGGTTAGGCAGCTTCCTTGGGTGAAGTGTGCCTTATCCGTCTATAAGAGAGTTCAATGTTCATGTTTAGGCATGAGCATCTTATAGACGGATGAGGTTCCATTCCGAGGCAGCCTCGACGAACGCATAAGAAGGTTCATGCCTTTTTTATGCGTTCTCGTGAGTAGTAGGACAATGTGAGCAAACAATATACATTATGCCTACACTCAACTGGTTGGGAAAGGAGTCGGTGGTGAACCATCATCACGATGTGCCTTTCAAGACATTGGAAAAACAATACACTTTCGATAACGGTAAAACTGTTATTGACGATTGTGGAGACGGTGTGCACACCGTCTCTACGGAAAACAAAATCATACATGGCGATAACCTTGAAGCCTTGAAAGCCCTTCTGCCTGAGTATGAAGGACGCATAAAATGTATCTATATCGATCCTCCCTACAACACTGGAAACGAAGGTTGGGTGTACAACGACAATGTGAATTCTCCACGCATACAGAAATGGTTGGGCCAGGTGGTTGGCAAGGAGGCAGAAGACCTTTCCCGTCACGACAAATGGCTCTGCATGATGTATCCTCGCCTTACTCTCCTTCATCAGCTTCTTGCTGACGACGGTGCTATCTTCATTTCTATTGATGATAATGAGCAGGCAAATTTGAAACTGCTGTGTGATGAGATTTTTGGAAAAAGTAATTTTATAGCACAATTTATATGGCAAAAGAAAACAGGTGCTTCTGATGCAAAAAATATAGCGATTGTAACAGAGTATATATTATTTTACGCAGGATCTTCAACCTTATTGAATGTTAAGAAAAATACGGAATCGTATGATTTAAAGCGTTACAGATACAAAGATGAATTCGTAGAGCAAAGAGGACCTTTTTACATAGATAATTTAGATAGAGGAGGATTGCAATATAGTGATTCTTTGAATTATGGTATTTCATGTCCTGATGGAACTATAACATTTCCGAATGGAAGAACCGAATTTTATAATGATGGTTGGATTTGGAAATGGAGTAAATCAAAATTAGATTGGGCTATTGAAAACAAATTTGTTGAATTTAGAAAATCTGAAAGTAAAAAGAGTGGTTGGGCTGTGTGTTATAAAAATTATCTTAAGGTAGATAATGAAAATAATCCAGTTAATAGAGCAGCTCCATATAAAAATCTGATATTAGATATATTAAATGCTGATGCTGCTTCTGCAATTAAAGACATATTTTCTTCCAATATATTTCCGTACTCAAAACCAGTTGAATTAATAAGTAATTTTATAAATCTAATTTCCGACAAATCCTCCATAATCCTCGATTCCTTCGCCGGTAGTGGCACTACAGCCCACGCAGTCCTAAACTTGAATAAGCAGGATGGAGGCAATAGAAAATTCATCTTGGTGGAGATGGAAGATTATGCCGAGACCATCACTGCTGAGAGAGTGAAGCGTGTCATAAACGGCTATGGCGAGGGTAAGAACGCTGTGGAGGGAACTGGCGGATCTTTCTCCTACTATGAGTTGGGTGAGCCGATTATGAACGGCGACTACATCAACGAGAATCAGCCAGTGGAGAAAATTAAGGAATATATCTGGTACAGCGAGACTCATTCTAAATATGAGGGTAGGGAAGGGTCGTATTTCCTCGGCAATCATAATGGGGCAGGTTACTATTTCTACTATGAAAAGGATAGCATCACCACATTGTCGTATGACACTCTGAATATCGTTGAGGAGAGGGCAGAGCAGTACATCATCTATGCTGACCAATGTCTGATAGATAAAGACGACTTGCTTGCTAAGAACATCATCTTCAAGAAGATACCGAGAGATATTCGTAAGTTTTAATCTGCGTAAGTTAAAAAAGGAACAGAATGGAACTAAAATCATATCAGCAGGAGGTGCTCAACGATCTTGCATCGTTTATGGAGCAGCTTAATCAAGATAATAATCTCAGCCATGCCTATCGCAACTATTGGCTACATAAAGGAATAGATGTCAATGGGATAGGTAATGATGTACTGCATCCCTACGACAATACCATTAAAGGAGTGCCAAGAGTAATGTTCAAAGTACCTACTGCAGGAGGAAAGACATTTATCGCTTGCAATGCCTTGCGCACCATCTTCGACCATACTCCGTCAGACGCTCCACGTGTGGTCGTATGGTTTGTGCCAAGTGATCCTATATTGGTGCAGACGTACAAGAACCTGAACAATCCTCATCACCCATATCGACAAAAGATTGACACACTCTTTAATCATGCAGTGCAGGTGGTGGATAAGGAGTCGGCTCTTAACGGGCAGGGAATTAAGCCAGGTCAGATTCAGAGTCAGCTGACGATATTCGTGTTGAGTGTGCAGTCGTTTGCCGCCAACAACAAGGATGGACGACGAGTGTATCGTGAAAACTCAAGTCTTGCGGAATATACAAATGCTTTCGGTGGAGGACACAAGATAGAAGGTGCAGATGAAACGTCGCTCATACAAGCCATTGCACATCTTAATCCTGTTGTCATTATAGATGAGAGCCACAACTTCGAGGCTGATTTACGTGTCGATATGCTCAACAATATAAATCCTCGCTTTATACTTGATCTTACAGCTACACCTCGTAAGAAAAGTAATATCATCAGTTTTGTGGATGCCATGAAACTGAAGCAGGCGAACATGGTGAAGCTTCCCGTGATTCTCTACAACAGAAACAGCACAGAGGAGGTGATAATCGACGCTATCCAGATGCAGCGCAATTTGGAGAAAAGAGCCATAGAAATGGAGAAAAACGGAGGTGCATACATCCGTCCGATTGTCTTGTTCCAGGCTCAGCCTAAGAATGACAAAGACACTGTAACCTTCGACAAAGTGAAGGAAAGTCTTGTGAAGGCAGGCATTCCAGAAAGTCATATTGCAATAAAGACAGCAGAGAAGAATGAACTGAAGAACCACAATCTTATGAGCAGAGAATGTGAAATAAGATACATTATCACAATCAATGCGTTGAAAGAAGGTTGGGATTGTCCGTTCGCATATATCCTTGCGTCGCTTGCAAACAAGAATTCACGAATCGACGTGGAGCAGATATTGGGCAGAATTCTACGACTTCCATACACAACTCACCATGCCGACGAGTTTTTGAATTACTCTTATGTATTCACAGCGTCAGTAAATTTCAGGGAGACTGTGGAGAGTGTGATCAGAAGTTTGAATAGGGCAGGATTCAGCAAAAAGGATTATCGTCTGGCAGAGGATAGAGCAGTATCTGAGAATACTGTTGAGGCTGGACAGCAGACTTCCATATTTGACGAAGGATCGCAACCTCAGGCAACGGAGATTATTCCTGACGACATATCCATCGACCATGAAACTGTCAAGGTGGCAACAACATCACCATCTGAGGAACAGCAAAAGCATATAGAGACTATGTTGGAGCAAGCTCAGAAGCAGAACGAAGACTATGAGCAGACAAACAAGACTGATATACAAGAAGAAATACCATCGGAAATAAAGGATATAGTGAAGACATACAAGATAAAGGATGATTTTGCAGAGCTGTCAAAGTCAATCTGCCTGCCAGTCTTTCAGAAGAAAGTAAACACTAACTCCATCTTCGCTTCTGACGGAGAGTATGTGAACGTGACAAAGACCATGCTTGCAGAAGGCTTTGTCCTAGAGAATGCTGACAGCAACATTGACTTTGCAAGGGCGAATCAGGAGGCTGTAAAGATAGACCTCGAAAAGAGAAAGGATGACGAGTATGTGCCAAAGCAGTATGCAATGAACAGCACTCAGGTTGCCGCCATACGAGAGCTGTTCACCGGCTACGGAACAGATACAAAAAGGGTGCAACTTGCAGGTATGGTGGCTCAAAAGCTCAGTTTCGACGAAATTCACGAACCGCACATCACGAACTATGTTAAAAAAGTGCTTGGCGGATTGCCTGATGAGACCTTAGTGGATCTGTTTGACAATGACTTTATGACAGTCAGTGCCTTTAGAAACAAGATAAAGGCTTTGATTCATGAGCACCAAAAGAAGAAATTCAAGGAGTTTATGGACACAGGAAAGATAAAGTGCATACCTCAATACAGGTTCCATGAAAGTATAACCCTCAACAAGACTGTAGTAGGTTTGAGCAAGGGACTATATACAGACGAGGGGGACATGAACGACTTTGAGTACAAGGTGATCAGCCAGGTTGCAAATCTGGATAATGTCGTGTTCTGGCACCGCAATCCGGAAAAGGGTAAGGGTTTCTGCCTGAACGGTTTTGTAAATCATTATCCCGATTTCATTGTCTATCTGAAAAGCGGCAAGGTTGTGTTGGTCGAGACAAAAGGGGATGACAGAGACAATTCCGACAGCAGAGACAAAATAGAGATAGGTAAATACTGGGCTAACAAGTCGGGTGATGATTTCAACTATTTCATGGTGTTCGAGAATGTCAAACTCGAGAATGCCATATCAGTTCACGAATTGTTGAAGTATTTGGAGCAAATGTAAACATTTTGTTTCATGACCTTAGTCTGCACTTTATTTGAAAAAATATAGAAAAACCTTTGCAGGTTGCAAAAAATGTATTATTTTTGCATCGTTGGTGTTGAGGAGGGCGTTAAGTTCTCCTCTTACTTTTATTAAATCTTTATGCCAACGGAGTAAAAAACGAGTCAAAATTTGCTGATGATAGACAAGATTGAACTTACAAAGGTAGTTGAGGAGTATATATCGGACAAGGGTATGTTCCTTGTTGATATTACTGTAAGCCCCGATAACGAGATAGTGGTATCCGTGGATAGCGACGATGCGATCGACATAGACTCTTGCATCGCCCTTACACGTCACATCGAGAGCATTTTTGACAGAGATGTGGAGGATTACGAACTCGAGGTGGGTTCTGCCGGCTTGAGCTCTCCGTTCAAGGTTCTCCGCCAGTACAAGAAGTACGAGGGACAGGAGGTCGAGGTGCTTTCAAAGGGAGGCGAAAAGCTTACAGGAGTCTTGGCTGACGTGAACGACGAGAACTTTACTGTGGTGACAATCCAGAAGGTTAAGCCCGAGGGCAGCAAGCGCAAAGTAGAGGTGGAGGTCAAGAAGACTTTTGCCTATGATGAAGTGAAATATACAAAATACGCAATAAATTTTAAGTAATTATAGAGTTGCTATGGCAAAGAAAGAGGAGATAAGCTTGATAGATTCTTTTGCTGAGTTCAAGGAGTCAAAGAGCATTGACCGTGACACTATGGTAAGTGTGATCGAGGAGTCGCTAAGAAAGGCGATCGCAAGCACTTATGGTTCAGATGAGAACTACAATGTAACTATCAATCCAGAGAAGGGAGACTTCGAGATTACGCACAAGCGTGTAATTGTTGACGACGGTATGGTTGACAACGAGGATTCTCAGGTTTCTTTGGCTGACGCTCGCAAGGTTGACCCTACTTACGTTGTAGGTGAAGAGATGTACGAGAAGGTTGATTTCACTAAGTTCGGTCGTCGTGCTGTGTTGAACTTGCGCCAGACTCTAGCATCCAAGATTCTTGAGCTTCAGAAAGACGCTCTTTACAACAAGTATAAGGATAAGATTGGTAAGATAGTTTCAGGTGAGGTCTATAAGAGCTGGAAGCGTGAGCTTATGCTAGCTGACGAGGAGGACAACGAAATGATCCTTCCAAGGACTGAGCAGATTCCGTCAGAGAACTTCCGTGAGGGTGACCACATCCGCGCTGTCGTTGCCAAGGTGGACAACGAGAACGGAAAGCCTAAGATTATTCTTTCACGTACAGCAGATTTGTTCTTGAAGAGATTGTTCGAGGAGGATATTCCTGAGATCGCTGACGGTTTGATCACAATCAAGGCTATCGCACGTATCCCTGGCGAGAGAGCTAAGGTTGCCGTAGAGAGCTATGATGACAAGATTGATCCGGTAGGTGCATGTGTAGGTATGGGCGGTTCTCGTATCCGTGGAATTGTTAAGGAGTTGAAGAACGAGAACATCGACGTGATTTCCTACACTCAGAATACAGCGCTGTTCATTCAGCGTGCCCTTGCTCCTGCCCGTATCAATTCAATCCAGCTTTATGATGATGTAGATAGAGACGGAAACAAGAAGATCAAGGCTTCTGTTTACTTGAATCCTGAGGAGGTGTCTCTAGCTATCGGTAAGAACGGTATGAACATCAAGCTTGCAGGTATGATCACTGGCTGTGAAATCGAGGTTTACAGAGATGTGGACAACGGTGGCGCTGACTACGCAGACGGCGATATCTATCTTGACGAGTTCAACGATGAGATCGATCAGTGGGTTATCGACGAGTTCAAGAAGGCAGGCTACGACACTGCACTTAACGTTTTGAACGATCCTCGCGAGCAGTTGATCGAGCGTACAGATCTTGAGGAAGAGACAATCGACCATGTCATCAGCGTATTGAAGACAGAGTTCGAGGACACTGAGGCATAATACCTATAGAGACGGTGTGCTTTGCACCGTCTTTATCTAGTTTTTTTGTCTTATGAAATCTTTTATAGTTTAGCTTAGTGCTGTTTCTACTTTATAATACAGCATACGGCTAAGGTAAGTGAAGTGTGCTATTTATTAAGGAGTAGAATTTTTTATATTATTATATGTCGAGATTAGGAAGTTTAAGTGAAGAATTAAATATTAGCGCCCAGACAGCAGCCGATTTCTTGAGAAAGAAAGGGTTTCAGGATGTCGCAGGCGATATGAATTTTAGAATTTCTGACGAGCAGGAGAAGCTTCTTCGCCAAGAGTTCGAAAGGGACAAGCAGAAGAAGGCCGGCGTTGAGGAAATGGCTAAAAACAACAAGAAAAAGGAGAAAAAACCTACATTGGTAGCGGACGAGATCAAGACAACTGCACCACAGTTGAACGGCCCTAAGATTGTCGGTAACATCAACGACAACAAGCCTTCTCAGTCTCAGCAGCCTGTAGCTTCATCAGCAGCTCAGCCGGTTGCCGATTCTACTGATGTGTTCCGTCTTGGACAGACTCAGCAGGTGTCAGGCCCTAAGGTGGTGGGTACTATCGACCTTGCTTCTATTAACTCGCAGACTCGTCCTAAGAAGAAGAGCAAGGAGGAGATCAGAAAAGAGCAGCAGGCTAAGCGTAACAATAACGGTAACCATCCAGGCAACAACGGTGGTAATCGCCAGGCAGGCGAGAATCCGGAGGGTGGCCAGAAGAAGCAGAGAAACCGTATCCAGAACCGCGAGAAGGTGGATGTTGAGGATTTCAACAGAAAGAACAACGACGGCGGAAACGGCAGAAACAATAGAAACAACAATAACGACGGTGGCGGAAAGAAGAAGAACAAGGACTTCAAGAAACCACAGAAGCAGGAGATTTCCGACGAGGATGTACAGAAGCAGATCAAGGATACTCTTGCCCGTCTGACTTCAAACAAGAACCAGAACAAGAGCGGTGCAAAGCACCGTCATGACAAGCGTGAGGCTATTCGTCAGCGTAACGAGGAGCAGGAGGCTCTAGAGGCTCAGGATAAGAACAAACTTAAGATTACTGAGTTTGTGACTGTCAGCGAGCTTGCCACAATGATGAACGTAAGCATTACTGAGGTTATCACAACTTGTATGAACTTCGGTCTTATGGTGTCTATCAACCAGAGACTTGATGCCGAGACTATCAATATCGTTGCCGAGGAGTTCGGTTTCGAGACAGAGTATGTGTCGGCTGAAGTAAGCGAGGCCATCCAGGAGGAGGTTGACAAGGAGGAGGATTTGGTTGCTCGTCCACCTATCGTAACTGTGATGGGACACGTTGACCACGGTAAGACTTCATTGCTTGACTATATCCGCCAGACTAACGTTATCGCCGGTGAGGCAGGAGGTATCACTCAGCATATCGGTGCCTATAACGTAACTTTGAAGAGCGGTCAGCAGATCACATTCCTTGATACTCCAGGTCATGAGGCATTTACTGCCATGCGTGCCCGTGGTGCCAAGGTTACAGATATCGCCATCATCATTGTCGCAGCCGACGATGATGTCATGCCGCAGACAAAGGAGGCTATCAACCACGCAAGTATTGCCGGTGTGCCTATTGTCTTTGCAATCAACAAGATTGATAAGCCTACTGCAAATCCAGACAAGATCAAGGAGGCCCTTTCAAATATGAACTACTTGGTCGAGGAGTGGGGTGGTAAATACCAGTCTCAGGACATCGCTGCCAAGAAGGGTATCGGTGTAGAAGAGTTGATGGAGAAGGTGCTTCTTGAGGCCGAGATGCTTCAGTTGAAGGCAAATCCAAACCGTAAGGCTACAGGTTCAGTCATAGAGAGCCAGTTGGACAAGGGTCGTGGCTACGTAGCGACTGTGTTGGTAAGCAACGGAACTCTTCGCGTAGGTGATGTGGTTCTTGCCGGTACACACTTCGGTAGAATCAAGGCTATGTTCAATGAGCGTAACCAGAGAATCAAGGAGGCTCGTCCTTCAGAGCCGGTTCTAATCCTTGGATTGGACGGAGCTCCTCAGGCAGGAGACAGCTTCAATGTAATGGCTTCGGAGCAGGAGGCACGCGAGGTTGCAAACAAGCGCGAGCAGTTGCAGCGTGAGCAGGGTCTTCGTACAGGTAATGGTATCATTACTCTTGACGAGATTGCCCGTCGTCGTGCATTGGGTAACTTCCAGGAGATGAATATCATTGTCAAGGGTGATGTGGACGGTTCGGTTGAGGCTTTGTCAGATTCATTGCAGAACCTTTCTACAGAGCAGTTCCAGATCAATGTTATCCACAAGGCAGTCGGTCAGATCTCTGAGACAGATATCATGCTTGCTTCAGCATCAAACGCAATCATCATCGGATTCCAGGTACGTCCTTCGCAGTCAGCCCGCAAGCTTGCAGAGAAGGAGGGTGTAGATATCAGACTTCACTCTATCATCTATGACGCTATCGAGCAGTTGAAGGATGCCATGACTGGTATGTTGGCTCCAGAGTTGAAGGAGCAGGTTACCGGTACAGCCGAGGTTTTGGAGGTGTTCAAGATCGGAAAGGTCGGTACAATCGCTGGTTGTATGGTGCGTGACGGTAAGATCAAGAGAAGCAACAAGGTACGCTTGATCCGCGACGGTATTGTTGTATTCACAGGAGATCTTGCATCACTTAAGAGATACAAGGACGACGTTAAGGAGGTTGCCAACGGATTCGACTGTGGTATCGGACTTGCCGGATATAATGAAATTCAGGTCGGCGATATGATCGAAGGATTCGAGACTATTGAGGTGGCTCGCAAGCTTTAATAATCGCACAAAAACTATAAGAATTAAGAATTGGGCTATATTGCCCGATTCTTAGTTTTTTTATACACGCAATATATTTTTCTTTCCGGACTTATAACTTTTAATTTCACAAAAAGTGAATTGGGTAGATTTTCTGATTCTTTTACTCGTGGTTGCAGGAATGGTTCGAGGCTTCTCTAAAGGTATCATCTTCGAGGTTTCCGGACTTGTGGGACTTGTCTTTGCGGTCTATATATCCAGGTACCACAGCACCCCATTTGCGGAGTTCATTCACGAGTTCTTTAATGTAGGCAACGAGTATTGCCCGGCACTTGGTATGGTGATGGCGTTTATCGTCTCGCTGATTGTCGTCAAGGGACTGGCTATGCTCGCAGTGAAACTTATCAAAGCTGTAAGTTTGGGATGGCTTAACAGCCTTTTGGGTGCGTTGATCTCGGCATTGAAGTATGCTTTGGTGATAAGCATTGTAATGAATGTCCTGGGCCCAATAAATTCAAGGCTGAATGTCTTGGACAAGCATCATTCTGAGGATTCTGTACTTTGCAGTCCTGTGATGAGTCTGGCGCCTGCCATTCTTCCATTGCTTAATCTTAACGAGCTCTTTAATCTTCCAAAGAATATCGAGGATTCATTGGACTAGGGTAATAGAGGTCCAAATAAAACAGAAACAGGGGATAGCATGACGCTAACCCCTGTTTTGTTTTTGTTGCAAGACGATCATCACTTGATAATCTTCTCGCTCTTGCCTGGAGTTACCTTGATATAGATCTTTCCTTTTTGAAGGTTGTTCTCCATAGTTGCATTGCCGGAAATGTCGTAGTATCTGGCATCTGCGTCATTTACTTCGCCACTCTCTATTGATTCTAGTCCGGTTGGATCGTGTAGCTCGAATTTTATGTAGTCTATGTTCGCATAGCTGCCTACAATTTCAAGCTTTATAATGTGCTCGCCTTCAGTCAGTTTGATGCGTCCAATATTTACGTCGTCATAGATGTCCCATCCTTCTCCAGTCTGAGGAATAGTGAAACTTGTTCCTGCATCCTTGTCATCGACATAAAGTTTGAAGCCTTCTTTCTCTGCATCCGAGGCCACGCTTGCTGTGACGTCATAATCGCCTGTAACCTTTACGTTTACAGTATATTCCATCCATTCTCCCTTCTCGGTGTATCCGATAGCATATCCAGTTCCGCCGGTTACGATGTCAACCGCTTCGTTCAGTCTGTAGTTTTTGCCACGATTGTCCTCGTCGTTGTCGTAGTAAGAGAATCCTTGTCCTGCAACATCAAAGTTTTCCGCCTCTATGGTTCCAGGAATTGCTATTGCCCCGTCGTATGGAGTTTGAGGAACATCAAGAGGAGTCAGATATACTCTATAGGCATAAAGAATGCTCTCAAGTTTTACAGGAATTGTCAGAGTAGTTCCATTGACAGTTACGTCATTTTCTGAAATCATGTTAGTGCCCGATACAGGGGTGTCTTTGTCAACCCATGTGACACGCTCAATCTTAACTCTTACTTTGCCTCCAAGGAAGTCAGGAATCTTGTCAAACACAACATTTACATCTCCCGTTGTGTTTCCTCCTAACACTAGGCTCACATATTTCTTTTTTCTATCTACGGCAACAAATCCGTCCACGCCGTCGCTCTTGTCCTTAGGAGGAGTTACGCGTGCCATGTATCCTGTCATGTCGCCATACCATTTGTATAGCCACCATCCGCCGCCTTTCTCGTTGTTCTTGGTCAATAGGCTTCCCAATCTTCCTGGCAGTGCTGTGAACCACCATGAAATCATGGCACTCTCGACCTTGTTTCTCTCAAATTTTGCTATGAAAGGAACTGAATAGCCGGGGCATCCCTCATACTTCTGGTTTGCGGCGTCTGATCCTGCACAATACTCGTTGATTGAGATTGGAAGGTCGGGAATTCCATATTTCTTCTCTATTGAATGTAGATTCTCGAGCGCATCCATAAAGCCACCGCTTCCCCACTGATGCCAGCAGATGACATCTGGCAGGCAGTTGTTTTCCTTACAGTATTTAAGGAAAGCCTCCATGCGCGACGAGCTGTAGAATGCCAAAGAAGGACCGATAATCTTGGCTCCCGGATCTTGTTGGCGAATCAGGTCGTATGTGTTCTTCCAAAGGAACGAGTGGTAGTCTCCGTTATTGTCTTTCCAAGTTCCGTAAGGCTCGTTCCAAATCTCGTAGCCATCGAAATTGTTGAGACCCGAATTCTTCTTCTTGGTGATGATTTCGCTTACCTGCTTCTTCCAAGAATCCATGCCCGGCCAATTATATGGCCATCCAGGAAGAATGTCGGCAAGGCGGATCTGGACCTTTCCAGTGGTTCCCTGCAAGCGCTTGGCAACATCGAATGCGTCTCCGATAGGTTGCTGATGACCTTTTCCGCTTATTGCGGGCTGAACGTAAACATTACCCTTGAGAGGTGCAATCAAACTTGAAACGTCTGCAGGCAAATCGTTAGTTATGCCATACAATGCTCCTGATGCGCAATGTGTCACAGAGCGGATGCTGTCGGATAAGTCAACCTTGAGGGTTGTTTGTCCGGACACGCCTGACCATGCGGCTAGACAAGTAGCCAATAACGCTACCTTAATTCCCTTTGTTTTCATCTATTAGTTTATTAGTGTGGTATTAGAACAGTAAAAAAATGTTGTGTCAATGGCAAAAGTATATGTTCCTTCTGTTTCTTCAAAGTATTTTTCCTGCTACTTTATAGTTTGCGAAAATAACTATTATATATTGGTATGAATTTCCACTGTGACTTTTGTGTCGTGATTAAAAAATACATGTCGGAGATTGAATTTTATAGAAGGGAATTCAATGCGTCCATCCTTCTTATCCTCCTATGAATATATAAATCCCCCACCTGTCGTTGTTTTTTAATCAAAAACTTATAAATTTGCACTCCAAACAAAACTCTAGAGATATGAGTAACTTTAAAAGGTTATTGACATTAACCCTTGGTTTAATATATTCGCTTTGCTTGATTGCGGCACATCCCAGATCAGGATATTCCAAGCACTCGGCTTTGCCTAAGGAGAAGACAGGATTTCGTCTTTATGCCGATTTAATGGTAACAGCCGATTTGGCTGACACCACTGGAAAGGTAAAGCCTGCTCTCGGACTGTCATTGACTCCGGGTGCGCAAATCACAAATTATTTCTTTCTTGGAGGTAAGGTAGGAGCCATGTATATGATTGACGACTTCTTCTCTTTTCCTGCCGCAGTGAATGTAAGATGGACTTTCGGAAGGAAGAACATTCTTACAATATCTCAAAGCGGTGGAGTAAGCTATTATGATGACAAGCTTTATCCATACGTTGACTTCTATTTTGGAGGAAGAATCCCGTTCCGCAACGGCAAGTGCATGGTTTGCGCGTTGGGATATGTTATCTGTCCGCAATATAACTTGGTAAGGGTAAAGGACGAGGTTGGCGAGGAGTCAGCAGAAGTTCCGGACACGTACCATCATGAGAGGAGTGTGTCTTCCTGGGTATCGCCGCAGTTGACCCTTGCATATCCTTTCAGATTCGAGAAAAAGAACAGGATACGATACAAAGTGCACCGTACAGGACCTAAGGCGGGCCCACAAAGCGACTGCACCGAGAAATCTTATCGTAAGACCAAATCCAACGAGCCGCAAAGCAACAGCCGTGAGCCAATTGAAGGCAAGCACCAAGGTCCTGAAAAGACCGATGTTCAGCGTTGGAACCCATAACAGCGCATTGGCACGATATTTGCTATAGACGATATTGGCAGTATATTGCATCCAATATTATTATTTGACACTTAAAGTTATTTAATGAAAAGTTTGTTCAATCGTCTAGGCATTATCTTGTTGTCGCATTGTCGATTCCAAATCGTTTGTTTGTTGTTCATGTCATTGTCCCTTGTGTCATGCGATGAGGAGGAAAGTGAATATATAAATCCTTATATCCATGAAATCTCGGTCCAGGAATTGACTTCGACAACTTCATTCTATTATCTTGCCGACACAAAAGACAAGAGGGACTACATTTACATCTGGTTCCGCAATGGTTCTATGAATGTATGGGACCACACCGCTCCGAGCTATAAGTTGTTCCAGAATTCAAGCAGATACGAATATACAGTCAACGGGTATGAGCTTACCATGACTCTCTACGTCGGAGACACCCCCAAAGTATTCTATAGAGGCTATATTTGGAAGGAGACAATCGGCGCGATGTCACAGATATATCTGTCAAACGAAAAACCGAATTCCAAGGGCAGATATGTCGGCGACCTTCCTGCCAGTTACATCCATGCTTACAAGTATGACGAATTCGACCCGGAAAATTTGAACTAGTTTTGTCTGAAATAGACAGTTTACGCATGCAGACCATCTCAGGTTTGCATGCGTTTTTGTTTTGTATTTGTGCAAGTTTCTCCCTAATTATTGTAATTTTGCGGCGTCAAAATAATAATAACCGCATTAAATGTATGCTCAAAGATTGTCGCTAGGAATCCCCTGCAGATGTGAGTGGCGCATTGTAAGTCTTAAACAACAACTATGTCAGTATTAGATATTTTCAAGAGAATATCGTTCTTCGTCAAGCCATACAAATGGCTGGTATTCGCAACACTTTCCTTGACACTTATAGGTTCGTTGATGGCCCAGGTCAATGCCGTAGTTCTTAACTATACGGTGGATAGTATCAACGCACTGGTCAACGCCGGCAAGGGATTGGCTGACGGAGTAAACATTCTTATCATCATTTCTTCGGTGCTTTTGGGTAAGGAGATCATGATTATCCTTGTCCAGTTCGGCCAGAAGTTCTTCGGTCAAAAGCTTAAGATCTGCATCTCTCAGGATCTTGCACAGCATGTGATAGAGAAGGTGCTGACATACCGACTTGCCTTCTTTACAAAAAGCGGCAACGAGCCGGGGAAGCTTCAGACAAGAATAGACAGGGGAGTCGAAAGCCTTACCAGAATAGTGCAGAACTTCTTTATCGACATTCTTCCTTTATTGTGCAGTGCGGTGCTTGCCCTTGTTCTCATGTTCAAGCAGAATGTCTATGTGGGTACTGTCGCTTTGGTCATTGTGCCGATATATTTCTATATCACTTACCTTCAGGCGGCAAAATTGAAGGGGTGGAGAACCCAGCACAAGGATTTCCGAGAGGCAAAAAGTCACGGAATAATGACTATACTTGAGTCCATCACCGTTATCAAGTCATTTAACCGCGAGCAGATTGAAGGCAGGAAACAGCTCGACCTGCAGAAGAACATTACCGAGAACCAGTTGAAGACAAGACAAACATCCTTTGCCTTCGAAGGTCTGAAAACTTTTGTGGAGCAGATCGGAGTGGTGCTGATTATCATTCTCACCGCTTTCCTTGTTTTGTCGGGGGCAATGACAATAGGTGCAATTATGTACCACATCATGTTGTTCAATAATGTAACTGCACCTACGCGACAGTTACATAGAATATACGATGACTTCAACGATGCTCTAATCTATGCAAACGGATTCTTTGAAATTCTGGATTCTGACAACGAGAAGGAGCAGACTGGAAAATATAGGCCTGAGACTATAAAGGGAGAACTTGAATTGAGAAACGTAAACTTCACCTACCCTAATGGAACCAAAGCCCTTCATGATATAAACATGAAGATTGAAAGCGGCAAGATTACCGCTTTGGTGGGATTGTCGGGAGCAGGCAAGAGTACAATCATCAATCTGCTTGACAAGTTCTATGAGCCTACGGATGGTGAAGTGCTGCTTGACGGTGTGAGCTTGAAGGATTGGGATACCCAGTATTTGCGTGACAAGATAGGTCTTGTGCTTCAAAAGAACCACATCTTTGACGGAACAATAGAGGAGAATATCCGCTACGGAAACACAGAGGCAACTGACGAGGAAGTTATCGAGGCTGCCAAGAAAGCATTCCTATATGATCAGATTATAGCTCTTCCTGATGGATTCAAGACCAAGGCTACGGAACTTTCCGGAGGTCAGCAGCAGAGAGTGGCAATAGCAAGAATGTTCATCAAGAATCCGCCGATAATTTTCCTTGACGAGCCGACTGCCTCTCTGGATGCCATTGCTACCGAGCAGATAAAGAACAGTATAGATGCCATCAAGGAGAACCGTACGGTTATAATCATCTCTCACTCCCTTTCCCAGATCATTGATTCCGAAATGATTTATTCGCTCGAAAAGGGAGAGGTCAAGGAACACGGAACTCATGAGGAGTGCTATGCGATGAACGGAGTGTATCGCAGAATCTTTGATGCGTCAGCTCGCAGTCTGAACATTGAAAAGATTGCAAAAACAGTCAATAGTTAAAAATAAATAACTATTAAACATTATTCATGACGATTTTATTACCTTTGAAATTTGCAAAAACGGTGTTCAGAGTTTAGTTTTGCCAAATTAAAACTTTCAATTCGTTTGACAGAGTTTAGTTTGCTCTTTTGAAACTTTCAGCGAGGTTAATGATCGTTCTCTTGTTCGATTTGTACGAAAAATTTGCTTTTGTTTGGTAGGTTTGATAAATGATGTAACTTTGAGGAAGAATTAACTAAAAAAATTTTTACTATGAGGAAGAGTCTTTTATTTTTAGTTGCGTCGCTTGTATCTTTGCTTGCTTTTGCACAAAATAATGTTGTGAACTCAGGTAATGGTAATTTGTTAGGACACGATTATGTTGATCTTGGACTTCCAAGTGGTTTGAAATGGGCAACTTGCAATGTTGGAGCGTCAAAACCAGAGGAGTATGGAGACTATTTTGCTTGGGGAGAGGTTGAACCTGCTCCATCGAACAACTATAGCGAAGAAAATTGTTCTGCTTACGGTGTTCGTACATCAGAATTAAAGGAAAGAGGAGTTGTTGATGCCAATAATGAACTTGCCGATAAATATGATGCTGCGACATCAAATTGGGGTAAAGGATGGAGAATGCCAACAGAAGAAGAGTTCAAAGAATTATTGAATAGTTGT
>JAZUHH010000003.1:0-118816 GCA_045641625.1 Paludibacteraceae bacterium | reverse complement strand
AGTAAACATCACCTCCACCACGAGGCTGCCATTTATCCCTATGACCCATAGTCGGTTCAAGAATATTACCATTATTGTCATAAACTGAAACAGAAATGTCCTGCTGCCAATCTCCGACACAAAGTTCGAATGTCTTTTCATTTTCTCCACCTTCCTCACAAAAGGCAACAGGATCATATGCTACAGTCAAACCACCTGTATTTTGATTATTCACGCTAAACTTTAGAGGTTCAGATTCGCACGTACCATCCGCAGCTACGACATACATGACTGGCATAACACCATAACTGTTTTCATAATAATCACATATTTCATCAAACAGCACAGTATAGCTAGATGTTGCAGCAGTAGTACCTTCAAAAATATGAGTGTCGGGATCACCTTCCTTATAAACATAAAATGAAGTTGCCGTAGTAGTTCCCAAATCGACAGTAAACTCAGGCTTCCCACTCGAACAAAAAATATTTTTCCGAGAAAGTTATCGACTTGATTACCGGAGTTTTACACTGTGCAGACAAAGACACATTGAAACACAAGAACAATGCTGCGAAAGCAAATAAGCGTTTGAAAAAATCCTTCATATTATAGCTAATAAGTTTGTTCAATATTATGAAAATTACTTTTTTTAAAAATAAATTTTACTACCCAAATGACTGTAAATTTCAGTTTCTATATGAATGCAACTTACATAAGTTGTTCAATTCTGATACAATTTCATTGAGGAGGCAAATACAACCTTTCTATTCGCGTTCAGCACTTATAAAAAGCCACAAACAACTTCAAAAACACCACTCAACATAATGTAAATAATGCCAATACCTCAAATTTGGCGCGAAATTACTATTTAATTCAAAAATAAAAAAGTATTTCATGAATTATTTACTATTGAAACTAAAAAAACAGGTTTCAAAACGGTATCGAAATAAAAGACAGGGGAAACACGACAATAAAATTCATAGTTCATAATGCAGAATGCACAATTATGAACTATGAATTGAAACAACCACAGACTAAAACAGATGAAAGATATAATCTGTGATAAAATTATGAACTATGAATTGCAAATCAGTCCCTCAGAAGCGTGAAGTGGCCTGTATAAGTCTTTCCGACCTCGAAGATATGGATCTCGTACCAGTAGTCGTCAGTCGGAAGCAAGTGTCCGTTATAAGAACCGTCCCAGGAAGTGAAGTCAGCACCTGTAGTCTTGAGAACCACCTTGCCGAACCTGTTATATACAGTGATCTTGGCATCAGGATACTTCTCGATATGCTTGATCTCCCACTCGTCGTTCTCTCCGTCTCCGTTAGGCGTGAAAATAGGATTTACCTCTATGTCATACAGCTGTGTGTAGTATAGCGTGTCGGTCTTGCATCCCGCATCATCCTTGACCGAGATTCTGTACTTGCGGCCGTAGGTGATGTCGGCAAGAACATTGTCATCCTGCTCGCCATAACCGAAGTCATACTTGAAGCTTCCGCTTCCACCGGTAGCCACGACAGCCAACTCACGGTTTCCGTTATCCTGAACATCCTCTATGACAGGCTTAGAGACCACCTCAAGAAGAGCCACAAGATTCTTCTCGCAGTTTCCGTTCAAAACCTTGACATTCAAATGCTTTGAACCAGCCGCAACAGCAGAATAGTTTGAAGACGAGCTCAACACATCTGCACCATCCTCAGCACTTGTCCATACATACTTGTATCGAGCAGCGGCATCCACAGACATCTTCACGCGACTGCCCTCGCAGACCACTGTGTCACGGATGTCAGCCACAATCTGCTCGTCAACAGTCACTATCTTGTGCGCAGAAGCAATCTCGCAACCGTTCGGAGTCTTTGCAGTGACAGTATAGTCAGTCGTAGCCGCAGGTGTAGGAGTTATCACCTGAATGCCTGTCACCTCCTCTAGCGCATCGGAAGACTTGACCTCCTTCATTGACCAGACGATCGAACTCTCGTCAAAGTTGTCAGTAGTAAACTTAGTCTGTATTGACAAAGGATCACCCTCGCAGATGTGGTTGCTTGAAGCGTCCAAAGAAAGCGCAGGAACCTTTGTTACATCAACGGTAACCTCTGCGTCCTTAGGATCGCAATACTTTCCGCTCAAAGTAACCCTGTATGTTGTCGTTGCAGAAGGAGAGACAGAAATCTTGTCGGATGTTCCGGCCTTGACAAATGCACCTCCGTTAGTGCTGGACTCCCACTGGATGCTCTGCGGAGTTCCGGTTATATTTGCCTCGATAACATTGGCAACACCCGGGCAGACCTCAGAGACAGGGTCTATAGCGACATCAAACGCCTTCTCTACAACCACGCGCTGAGTCAAGACCTTCTCCTCACAAACAGTCTTGCCGGTAGTCGATACACGGTATATTGTGGTCTCGACTGGCTCGCGAGTCTGCTCTGCTGTATAGTGTCCGTCAACCTCGAAAGGCTTGTTATCGACACTTGTCTCCCATAACAAGTCATCGGTATTGCTGAACTCGACGCTAAGAACCACCTGGTCACCCTCGCAGATTCCGCTCTTGGAAGCGGTAAAGCCAAGCTGAGGCTTCTTCTCGACATTGATGCTGACAACCTTGTTTACAGGCTCGCAAGCGTCACCCGAAAGAACAAGTTCGTAATCGGCAGTCTCGGTTGGCTTTGAAATATAGTTCTTGGTTGTAAGGAATGTGTTGTCGGTCTTTGTGCCGTTTACTGTGAAGAGAACATTCTTGACGTCTCCCTTCTTCAAGTTCATGTCAAGCTTCACCTCTGTACCCTCGCAGATAACGTCAGGTGTGTTCTTTGACAACTCGAAGTCAATCTTCTGCTCAACATCAAGAGTAACACCCTCAGACATTACCGACTTACAGTGCTTACCTCCACCACTGACGTAGTAAGTTGTTTTCTTGGTAGGAGTCAGGTTGTCAAAAGAAGGAACCTCGGTACGAACACCGTCAACCTCCTGATAGTATCTCTTTGCAGTATCCTGCACATTAGTGAACGAAGGAGTCAAAGTGAAAGCCCCGCCCTCGCAGATAGTGTTGTTGTCAATGGCAAGCGAAACCACAGGTCTATCCTCTGCAGGAATATTCCATGTACTTGTCTTTGGCTTACCCACATGACAAACCTTTCCGGTAAGCTCTACTGTATATTTTGTGTCTTTTACGTGAGGGTAATAGAAATGCGATGGAGTTCCGTCTGTAGGCGTATATAAAGCATCATCTACGTACCACTTCACATCGACGAAGGAAGGAGCTCCATTGTCGAATCTGTAACCGAAAGGAGCTCCGGTACTCTTACATAACAAATCTTTATGCAAAGGGAAAATATAGACAAGTTTGAAGTCGTCAAGAGGTCTCTCAACCTCAACCTTCATCTTTTCAGACTCAAAGTTTCCGCAAGCGCCGTTAGCAGGTGCCGCAGCATAGAAAACTCTTGTTGTATCTGCCTTCCACTTCAAATCAGCAGGCATAGAGAACTCTTCGAAAGTATTACCGTCAACACTCGAATACCAGACAAGACCTGTAGTAGTTCCTGTCAAGCTGAAAGTCACATCTGTTCCCCTACATACTAATTCATCGGAAACAGAAGCCGTAAAGTCCAACGGATGGTCAACGTAAGCTGTCTTGTCCTGGTCTGTAGCCACACAAGACTCTCCCTCGATTCTTACCAAGAACTCTGTGTCGTCGGTGATGTTAGTCTTGAACTTGCCGTTTGTGATTGTTACAGGTGCAGCGTTTGCAGAGGCTACAACCTTTGATTCGTCATATTTCTCGTCAGTAACGATAGAAAGCTCCACTTCTCCGTTCTCACAAACTCTCTCCTTGTCAAGGGCAAGAGAGAAGTTCACAAGGTACTCAGCCTTGATAGTTATGACATCCGAAGTTGCCTTGTCACAAACATTAGAGCTTGCCACAGGTGTAGAGACACGGAAAGAAGTGTTCTTTGTGATTGACTTTGACTTTGTAAGGTCAGTGCTTGACTGCTCCCACATTGTCCAGTTTGCATCTCCTTCCTCTTTGTACTCCCAATCCCAGTTTGTAAGACCTGTTCCCGTAGTCTTGAACTCTACTGTCGCAGGGGCGCAGACAATGCCGCTCACCGCATTGATAGGGATTAGGTCCGGAGAAGTTACCGGTGTCAAGTCTATGGACTGAGGCAATTCCACATCCACAGAGACATCATGCGTAACCGGAGTCTTGCAATACTTGCCCACAGCAGAGACTGTGTATTTTGTCAAGGCGTTAGGGAACACCTCGACCTTAGAGCCGTCTGCGTAAGTGGTAGCGTCGTCACCGGATATTGTATAGGTATGGTCGTTCACTCCCCTTGCGGTACCTGCCTTCTTGTCAATGTTAAGGAATGTAGAGTTACCCTTGCAGATCTTTGCATCGTCTGCTGTCAAAGTGAACGAAGGAATGTCCTCGTACTCGATCTTGAACTTTATCGGCTCTGACTTGCATTCCCCGTCAGTAGCCACGATCGAGATGTTCGGAGACTTAAGCTCCTTGGCTGTGAAGTTTATGCCATCCACGTTGAATGTGCTTGTTAGGACAGAGCCGCCCAAGTCAATCTCGTTATCGTCAGACTCTATCGAAAGAACAAGCTTGTTAGCCTTACCGCTGGAAAGGTTAACCTCGAACTCAGGTATGGCATCCTCGCACAGAATCATGTCTTCTACAGGCTCAAGCTCAAGCTTCTCCCTTACTTCTATGTTGATGTAGAAGCTGTCGCTCTTGCAGGTGTCGTTCAACGCATAGAACTTGTACTTGCCGCTTCTCGGAGCGAAGTTCAAAGTCCATGCACCGTCGGAAAACACAGGCTTCGGAGAGTATAATGAAGCAGGCTCCCACTTGTTTGACGCATCCATAGCCTCGATGTAGAAGTCATCCACGTTAGCCTTGTTTGTCTGGTAAACCTTGACTTTTATGTCACCGGCAGGCTTCTCGCATAGCAACGAGTCAAGAGTCAACACCTCGTCACCCTTCACTAAAGTGAAGATTGCATCTTTGCAACCTGCTTCCTTGCACTTGAAACCAGCCTCGTTGGTGATATAGAACACAGAACAAACGTCAGTAGGGGCACCATTGTCAGCCACCTGCTGTGCCACAGCCTTTGACTCTCCGATGACCACCCTGTAGAGAATATCAGGCTCTCCCTCATAGTTTATTGACGATGAAGAAGCTGTCATGTTTGTCCATGTCTTGCCATCGTCCTCTGAATACTGCCATACAAAGCCTGCGTTAGGATACTCCCTCAAGACGTCGTTCATACCCAACATCTTTACTGCGTGAGGAGTCTCGTCATTGCACTCGAATCCCGACAGCATCTGCAGGCTCTCGTCTCCGTCTATGCAAAGCTTTGGCTTAGGCATTGCCTCTCCACATATTGTTATGGACAAGTCGTCAAGTCCGAAGTCCAGCCAGTCCGCTGTGGCATAAGTGTTTCCACCTACCTTAACTCCTTCATAGTCAAGAGCTATCTCCACTGTAATGTCACCAGTGTAACCAATAGGTACAGAGAAAGGCACAGAAGCCATCTGCTTGCCCAGAACTTTCTCATATCTCAAAACTACGGACTCGCTTGCAAGTTCAGTACCGGACTTGTCATAGACCGTTAATTTAGGCACCACACTAGTTCCCCAGTCACTACCCTTGCACATGATCGAAGCGTTGAACATAAAGGTCTTGCATGGGCATAGAGGCACAGAAATGGTCTTCTTATAGAATACCGGATTAGTCTTGTTGTCGTTCTTGTTCATACGGATGAAGGCAAATGCATTACCCACCTCCGGTAGTCTGAAGAATGACACATCATTAGGTTTAATCTCTCCGTTATTGTTATTAGGCAGGAACTGCTTTTTAGCCACGCAGTTGCTAACACCATCCCAATCGCATGACATATAGTATATGGCAGAGTCAGGCACAGAGCATATAACATACTCTCCGTTCTGCTTCATTTCCACTTTTACACCAGGCACATAAGGAGTCAACACCACACCGGCATTAGTTCCGGCATACATTGTGTCGCATACTCCAAAGTCTTCCTTCCACAATTCTCTTAGGCTCTCCTTGTAAGAGCAGTTAGGTTCAGGCTTAATGC
This sequence comes from Paludibacteraceae bacterium, assembly GCA_045641625.1. Lineage (GTDB taxonomy): Bacteria > Bacteroidota > Bacteroidia > Bacteroidales > Paludibacteraceae > UBA1723. Next base: position 112,730 of record JAZUHH010000003.1, on the reverse strand, counting down.
TCGATATAGTATTAGATATAGAGTAATATGCACATCCGTTCTGAGGAGCATCATGAAGTGCTATATACTCGGCTTGAGACTTAGCCTCGGCATCAGTAGGGCTTGCAGTCACGATAACACGGAACACCTCAGTCTCTGTACCGTCAACAGTCATCTTTAGCTTAGTCTTACCCACACCGCTTTGATCTGTGATATTGGACCAAGTCAGACCATCGTCACTTGACTTCTGCCATAGGATATATACAGACTTGTCAATCTTCTTCCATGCCTCATACACAGAGTTTACAACCGAGAACTGAGCCTCGTACGAACAAGAGCTACCGCCATCTGCAGAAGCAATAGCACTCTCCTCTATCTTCATCTCGGGAACCTCTACATCCTCGTCATAGCGGAACAAGGATATATCATCAAGCACAAAGTCATTACCACCGCCGGAAGGCTTGTGATTGATAACTTTAAGCTCCAACTCATCACCACTATTAGCCACAAAATCTATATAGTAGTAAGACCAGTCTTGCACAGCATGAGGGTCAGATGTACCTTTCCAAAGAGGAATATCACCAGTAAATTTTTCATCAATCAATCTACCTGTCTTCTTGTTATATATCTGCAGAGTAAGGGCAGCTGCCACCTCATCGATAGAACCATAGTGGCACACACTTGCAGTATAAATGCCAAAGCGATACTTCTTAGCATCACAAAGGTCAAAGACAATATCCTGAGAGTAGATTTCACGGTCAATACCAGCACCAGAGTTCACGATAAGCATAGCACCATTCTGGTTGCCTGTATGGTCACGACCAGGAGTCAAGTAACCAGGACCACCATTATAACGAATAAACGACCATCTTACGCTATTAGCAATGGCATATGTTCCATCAACAATACATCTGTTCTTGTCAGGTACTGGATCATATTCCAAATGAGGCTTACCGTCCGAACCATAAACCTCCTTAGCATTATAAGCAAAGTAATGGCCATCAACCTTCTTGTCCGGATCAGCAAAGTCCTTCAAGACAGTATCCTCAGCCACACCAAAGTCCTCTCGCCACACCAGCGACCATGACTGTGCGTTCAAGCCCATGACACTGCATAATGCCATGAAAACAAATATAAATCCCCTTATCATGCTTCTCATATTATAAACCTTTTTAACACACTCGACATCACTTACAAAATCTTTAGCAAAGATAATGAAAATCCTGCTTATTTCCAAATTTTTGGGTGTGTCAAATGTACCAAAATAGAGCATTAGACCACCTTTTTTCAAGCAAAAGGGTTAGAGTACGCCCAAGCGCACCCTAACCCGAATTAACCTAACTACAAAAACTATGTATAAACAAAAAATTCATTGTAAAGAAATTGAACGGGAACCGTTGCCGGACCTGAACCACGACAGCCTATACGGACTGCTCAAGCTACAGGGGACAGGACAGCACGACCTGCTTTAGTTATAAAGCGGAGGCATAGCTATCGCCGCCAGCAAGGGATGACTGCAGAAACCCACAATCACACTACATATTTCCCATTTGATATGCGAATCAGAATAAAGTATTGTATCAACGGTGCAAAAGTACAAACTTGGAGCGCACTTTCAAAGCATAAGGGCACTAAAAATGGCAAAAGATAGACATTTTATAACATTTTTGGTACTATTGACCTCCATAAGTCACCGGATGGGAGGTGTCATTCGCCTGTACTTGCCCTCAAAACCGTGTTGTCTTCACCCCATTTGACCTGCACTGCAGTATTGTCCTTGCGATAGAAGTACGGATCCGCCAAACTCTCCGGAACCCTGAACTCGTTGCCATGCACCTCAAGCCGGGTGTCAGCGTTTCTTGGCACGAAGTAGAAGAACGAATAGCCCGAAGAAGTGTCCTCGAAGCTGTCAATGAACACATTGCCCCTGACCTCGATATGGCTCTTTTCGTAATGGCTCTTGCCGGACTGTGCCTGGAACTCGAAGAACGGAGTCGGGTTTGCGTGATAGAACGTGTTTCCGGAGAAAGAAATATCCAGTCCGTTCTCTATCTTGCTGAACGAGACTGCCCCACCCCTTACTGTCTCGCAATAGAACGTGTTATTATAGACCTTGATATCCTTCATGCCCTGATCCGTGGCGTTGGACCTGACCGGCTGTCTGCACTGCCTGCATACGTTGTCGTGGAATGATACGCCGTTCAGCGCAGAGAACATCTTGGGAGAGCCGTAGCTCCACAGCGCAAGCGGAGCACTGCAGTCGTCGAACTCGTTGCCGTATATGTCGTGTATGCCCTTCGTAGGACCCACATAGTTGCAGTCGTTTATTCCGTTATGGAAGCCTATGACCTTGTTGTTGAACACCTTGAAGCTGCCCGCATGGATCTCTATGCCTGCGCATCCCCATCTGTCACGAGCCTCGTCGCGATAGTGGTGTTCGATCACGTTGTCATGTATTTCCGTGTTCTCTATGGCCACGAAAAGGGCAGAAAGGTCATACGGGTACTGCTTCTCCTTGATACGGAAATAGTTGTTCCTGATGACGCAGTTCTCTGCTATACCTTCATAGGACCTCACTCCTCCCCTCTTGTATGCGACATCCATGAACAGGCAGTTAGAGCCGCTGCAGTAGAGGCTGCAGTTCTGCACGGTAAGGTTGCTCACATTGTATCCGTAGATGCAGTATTTGTTGATTATCGGTGCGGACGGAGCCTCTGCCAGGCTGTCGTCATAGTTGTCGATGGTTATTCCGTCAAAGGTTATGTCCTTCAGAGTCTTGGTCGAGGGATAGTCGTTGCAACCCTCGTACCTGTGTCCGAACACAGCGGTGTAGTATCTGCCGGCATGCATGGGCAGAGGCTTAACCTTGACCCTTGAATTGTTCCTTGAGATGATTGTCATTCCACTGCAGATGTTGAGCAGTGAGTTGTAGCAGTCCGGCTCCGGATTCGCCTTTGTCGGAGCTGTTCGCTCATAGTTGTCGAGCATATAGAGGTCTCCGGTCAGCACAACGGGTCTGCCCGTAGATCCGGACAAGTCCATGCACTTCTGCAGAGCCGTGTTCCAATACTCGCTCGTGTCGGGCTTAAACCACTCCGGCATCCATCCGGATACGCTCCACGAACCCTTTACTATGCTTCCGATAACAAACCTTGCGGAGTCGGAGACTATGTTCGTTCCGCTTCCGTATATCAGTCCGCCTGAGATTGTACCGCCGCGAAATTCAAGCGTGCAGTTGTTCGGGACCACCCAGTTGTTGTCTATATGGTGGTCGTGTTCAAAAACGTAGATTGTGTTAGGTTTCTTGAGCAGAGACACATCCGTTCCTTTTCTGACATGGACAATGCCCCTCCTGTCCTTCGAGAAGCACAAGCCGCACTGCATCAGCATGCAGAAAAGGAATATGTATCTGACTAACTTTGCCAATCCTTGGGATTTACTACTCTACAGTAAATACAAGGAACATGCAGGTACACGCCAACAGGGTCAAAAGCACACCCAGAGTGACAACAAGCCTAATGGACTTGTCAATTCTGCCCACTATATCCATATTACCGCGGATAACCTCGTCAGCCTTTCTCTTGCTCAAGGATCTTGTTATCACTAAAATGCACAAGCAGCTGAATGCAACAAGAATTCCTACTCCAACAAAAAACTCATTCATATACTAATCTATTCTATTTCCCAAATAAGATAAACCTTTTTTACTGCATTATCTGCATAAACGCAGTATAAGCAAATAGCGGTGCAAAGATAGCAATTCTCAAACAAATAACATATTTTTTCGAACAAAAATGCAATTTTTTGCAAAAATATCGCCCAAGACGGATTATTTGGCTCTGAATTATGACACAGGCAGAGAGGACACGGAAGTCCACACGTCTAAATTCCGAACATGCTCACAAAGACCACGGCAAGCAGTCCGAGCACAAGCACAGCTCCGACGACTCTCGAGGCAGTCTCCCAGGGTCCTGTACCGCCCTTTCTCTTGGCTATGAAATAGACTATGCCGTAAATCGCAAAGACCAGGTAGAACAGCTCCCTGACATACATTTTCGACAAGTCCGGATAATACGGCTCGGCAACGCTCGCCAACAGTTCAAATCCCATACAACATATATACATTATTATCACTCAAGTCCCGGCACCAAGGTTCAGCCGACATACATGTGGATTGTCCATGCCAAGTCCACAACAAGCAGGACAGTCGCCCAAATCCTTATCATGCGAAAGAACCTTGCGTTCTCTATCTCGTTGCCATAGAAAACCTTGCCCTTGCTCTTTCTCTTGTTCACCTTGCGGATCTGCACGGTCGAAATCACCGCCACGAACAGCCACACAAAGAAAATGGTTGCGTTCACAGGCTCCGAAAGCCAATAACCGGCAACCCAGGAAAGCACGAACTCTCGCACCCATTCAACCCATTCCTGCACGTCTAACATAACCAAACCAATAACCTAGTACATAAACTTGAAAAAACCGACACACACCCTCAATGCCGATCACAATACAAAATTACAAAAAACTTTCCGTTCCACAAAATTTTTGCACGGAAAGTTATCCACAACACCACACTTTCCGGCATGGAACGGAAGCGGAAGGACGGTCATGAAAAGTGGTGAATTTCACACTTGGAAAACACATTGCTTCCACATGTCTTCCGGAAGTAATTTCCACCTTCCTTCCACAAAGTGCAGAAAGGTACTGCTTCCGCACTTTTAGGTATATATAAATATATACCTAAGTTGGAGGGTGGAAGGAGCTTCCTTCCGCATCTTCCACACATTTTTTTGAGAGTAGTTTCAAGTGGAATTTTCTGTCATGAATCAAGCCTGAAAATTCACCCTTCTGAAAGTCACCCGGACACTACCCTCACTGACCGAAATCACTCCGGCTCGACAGTCATGTTCAACCCTCTGGAAGTGACGAGAGGATGACTGGACGGAAGGAACGCGGAAACTGACTCCACCTTCCTTCCGCACCTGCACACGAACGGAACGGAAACGGAGGACACAACGCACTGTTCAGCAATATCTTTGAAAAATAATTTCCGATTTTCTTGCATATTCCAAATAATAGCATTAACTTTGCACCCAAAGATAAACAGAGATTAACAAACAAGAAACTTAGAAACCGGACCATTTTGACCTGCAACTTAAAATCATCAAGACTATGACATAGAAAACCAACTTTTTTGTATATCTTTGCTTAGCAATGTATGAGAACAGCAAAGAATAAACATGGGAAGCAATAAACTCGACGAGGTAAAAAAACTAGATATAGTATGTAAAATCGGCATAGCAGCAGGATTTGTCTGCATATATTTGTCCATGAATTTCGGAACCGGGGACTTTGCCCTTATACTGGCACCAATCGTGATGATTTTCTGCGTAATCTACTTTATAATCATCTCGGGATATATAGAAGGAGTCAAGGAAAAATCGGTCAGATACAACGACAATATCCTTAAACTTCTTGCCCTGGTGATGAACGCCAACGGCAAGCAGATGGTGTGCGAGCTTGAACAGGTGAAGGACACAATACGAAGGTACTTTGAGACCCCAAAGGATCAGAAGAAAGCCCTCTCAACCTTCAGGGAGTACCTTGGGAGTTTCAACAACATGGGCATCAATAGCCTTGCCGAGTTGCTCAAGAACGACCCGAACTTCGACAGCGAAAGCGTCATCATGGAGGCTATGGCTGTGGCGTTTGCCGACGGAGAGTTCAGCGAACCCGAAGTGGCTCTGCTCCAGAGACTGTCCAGCAAGCTGGGAATGAACTACTCCCAATACATCTCGACCCTTGCAATCTTCAAGCGAAGGAAAGCCAAGGGAGATTTTGGAGACACCAAGGTCAACAACGACGACACACCACTGCAGACCAGGGAGAAGTTCAAAGAGTACTCAACCCACGACTTCAACCAGTACGGAATGGGATACTGGCAGCGTGACAAGAACGGAAAGAAGACATGGGTGCAGACCGACTACCGATTCTCAAACAGAAGCAGAGGGAGCGAAAGCAACAGCAACAGGCAGAGCGACAACCAAAGCAACAGGCAGAGCGACACAAGGACCTACACCCCATCCGCTACCGAGATCGACTACCAGACTCTCGGCATAAATTCGTCAGCTACCGACGACGAGGTAAGGACAGCATGGAAGCAGATGATACGCAAGTGGCATCCTGACCGATTCTCGGCATCCGGTGACGAGGCTGTACGAAGCGCCACAGAGAACTCGAAGATCATCAACCAGGCATACGAGAACATCTGCAAGGCGAGAAACATGAAATGATTTGCTAAAAATTGTTAAATCAGACACAAAAAGTTGCCCCTACGTCTTGCAGTCAAGTGAAGGAAGCAGTAAATTTGCAACATTATTTGTAAAACAACCCAAAATTGAACATGGAATCGAACAACAAAATATTCAAGATCTGCCTGGCAGTAGTTTCGGCAATCATCACCTTCCAGTTATTCTACGGCAACAGACTGGGAAGCTGGAACTTTGCCTATGGAGCTTCGTTTATGCTCATCCTGTGCACAGCATACTGGTTGGTTGCCAACAGAATGCACAAGATAAAGGAGAAGGAGGACAACATGAACGGATTTACCGGCAACGGGTTCGCCGGCAACTTCAACTTCAAGGAGGAGCGTCCTACGGAGGAGGTCTTCAAGGACTACATCCTTCAGCTGCTTTCGGTCGTAATGAACGCAAACGGCAGGCAGATGGTATGCGAGCTTGACCAGGTTAAGAGCACTATCAACCGATACTACAAGACCGAGGCAGAGCAGAAGGAGGCCCTAAGCAAATTCAAGGAATACCTTAACACAAACATAGACGTCGAAAGGGTCTGCAAGGAAATATACAGCGCATTCTCGCTTCCTTGCCGCGAGGTGATCATCATGGAGCTTCTGTCAATAGCCTATGCTGACGGAGAATTCGAGAAATCTGAGATTGTTACCATAAAAAAAATCTATGAGCTGTTACACTTGGACAAGGAGGAGTACCAAACAATAGTCACAGTATTCAGAAGAAAGAAAAGGGATGGATTCTATGGTGACTCGACCATCAACAACGACCCTTACAAGTGGAAAGATGCAGAAGAACAAGAGAAACAAAACAAGAAGCAGGAGCAAAACAAGGAACAGGGAAAAGGATACTGGTACAGAGACCGCAACGGCAGAAAGCACTGGCAGAGCACAGAAAACAACAACAGCTATAGCGGTAGCGGTAGCAGCAACGGAAGCAGTGGAAGCGGAAGCAGCTATGGCAGTTCCTCGGCTTCGAGCTACGCACTTAACGAGGCTTACAGGACTTTGGGAATCGCATCTACAGCCACTGACGAGGAGGTTCGCTCAGCCAAGAAGAAACAGCTCAGGAAATGGCACCCTGACCTGTTCGAGTCTCAGGGAGAGGAAGCTGTGCGCAACGCCACAGAGAACTCAAAGATCATCAACCAGGCATACGACATCATCGCACGATCTCGCGGCATGAACTAACACCATAGGAAATGAAAGCATCATATACAACAGTATTTTTCTTAGCTGTACTATTCTTTCGTGGACTTTGTGGAATCAACTTCTTAGCAGCATTGTTCCTGTCTGCAATAGTGGCATATACCTTCAAGCTTTTCATGGACAACCCGGACTCGTTCAAGGGCGACCCAAACGACTTTAATGACAATCAGGGCAGGTACAACCCTTTCTCTACGAGCCACATGAACAAAACCAACTACACCAAGACAAAGTCTGACACATACAGGGAGAATGTACTCAGACTCTTGGCTGCTACGATGAACGCAAACGGCAAGCAGATGGTGTGCGAACTTGACCAAGTTAAGGAAAGCATCAAAAAGATGTATAAGTCAGAGAGTCAGCAGAAGATAGCCCTTAACAAGTTCAAGGAGTACCTGAAGGACTACAGGGTGAACATCCCAAAACTATGCCAGGGAATCAGAAGTTCGTACAACAAGTCAACCTGCGAGCTTCTAATCTTGGAACTTCTATCGGTAGCTTTTGCAGACGGCGTCTATCAAGCAGCCGAGAAAGAGGTTATCAAGCAGATATACCACAGCCTGGGCATAACTGATGTGGAGTACATCACACTGGAAAGTATGTTCAGAGTGCAGAAGAAAGCCGGACTGCACGGCGACACCTACATCCAGGACGACAACGAATACGAACGCAGACACAGCCGAAGAGACGACTATTACTCGAGCTCAAGCTATGGCAACGGTTCAAGCTACAACAGCTCGAACGGCAGCAACAGCAGAAGCTATGGCAACTCGAACAGAAGCAATTCGGGCAATAACTCGAACTACAATTCGAACAGAAGCAATTCGGGCAATAACTCGAACTACAACTCGAACTACAACTCGGGCAATAACTCGAACTACAATTCGGGCTACAGGCCGAACATAGACGAGGAGATCGAGCATGCATACAAAACTCTTGGCGTTAAACCGGACGCAACCAATGACGAGATAAAGAGTGCAAGAAAGAAACTCCTTGTCAAGTGGCACCCTGACTTATACGAAGCACAGGGTGAGGCGGCTGTGCGCAGAGCAACTGAAAACTGCAAGATCATAAACAAGGCTTACGACATCATCTGCGAGAGAAGAGGCATCAAGTAGCGGCAGGACATCATGAACCAGATTTTTGATATAATTGCCATTATATTCGGATCGGTCATACTGATACTCTTTGTCATCAGCATGATAGGGGAAAGATGGAACGACTTGAAAAGCCTGAATGCCAGGAAACAGCTCATTATCAGGATGTGCCAGCTCTCCAGCTCGTGGAACGACTCGACTTCCAGGAAATACCTTGTCAAGATAGCATACAGCGCCATAAAAAGCGAAACTGAACAATCCTACTACAACAGCTTCTCTACAGGCACAAACATGGAAAGACTGTTCAAAAGTAAGGTGGATGACTCGTTCATGGACAAGCCGATATTCGACGACTTCAAGTCAAACAGGAACCTATACCTGGTACTGAGAGCAATAGTCGAATATGACGGAGGCAACAGCGAGCAGAAAGCTCTGTATGAGGCTGTAATGGGCAGAATGAAGCTGTCAGACAGCACCCTCGAGAGGTTCAACAAAATATACGGGAACAGAGTCAGGGCAAGAATATACATCTTCAAAAACCAGAGCCATCAGTCAAGTCAGAGCCATCAGTCGGGCAGGAACAGCAACCAGTCGAGGGCGTTCAGTTCCGCACCGTCCGAGCTCAGCCGGGCATATTCAGTTCTTGGGCTTTCTCACAACTGCACTAAGAAAATGCTGGAGAGCCAGAAGCGCACCTTGCTCAAGAGATTCCATCCCGACCTATACTCATCCCAGGGCGAGAACGCCGTGCGTATGGCTACGGAGAAGTGCAAGGAGATCAACCAGGCATACGAGACCATAAGCAGGGCCATGCAGAGCTGATGCGGCAACGACAAAACTAACTAAATTTAGACAGGCAAACAACATTTCGGATACTATGATTGAGATACTTTTATTCGCACTTGGCTTAGGCACACTTATAATGGCATATACGATATATGCGGCAGTTGAGCCTTTTGACAACTTGATTTACAAAATACTTGCCATTGTCTTCGGCATCTCATTGTGCGGACTGGTGGTGTACTGCACCTACAACGAGAGTCCATGCAGAGACTGGGAGCTCGGGGAATGGCTATGGTTCCTCAACAAGTGGCAGTATGTGGTCTTTCCCGCGATTTTTATTCTTGGCTTGTTCACGTCATTCCTGGTTAGTCTCGGCAAGAAGAAAGACCTTGAAATTATTGGGGATATAGAACAAGTTATTGAGGAGGAAGGCGTAACAAGGGATGAGATAGACCAAAGGATCAAGGATCACGGCTTGAGAATGAAAAACAGCGACAAGAAACTATTCTATAACCCTGGATCAAGGCTCAGTGTTAATATCAGCAGCATCTTCTGGCAAACCCTGACTTGGGCGACTATAATTCTGGACTTGACATTCTTCTACATAGTCCACTGCACATGTATTGATTGAAACATCATCAACAATAATGAATAAAACAACAGCATACATATTTGTATATGTTTTTATTGCCGTTCATGCTTCGGTAATGTTAAGTGCTGCAGAAAGTAATTGGAGGATATTTTTAATAATATTCTACATAGTCTTTGCCATTTCCATGAAATTTACAATTGCCGAAATTTTCAAGAGAAAAGAAGAAGTTGAGCGAGAACAACAACAGGCTGAGAAACAGGCTAAACAGCAAGCCAAGCAAGAGAACGAAAGCCAACAGGGAAACGGCTACTGGTATCGTGACCACTACGGAAGGAAGAAATGGCATTCTAACGAGCAGCAGCAGACCTGGCAAAGCACTACAAACTTTGCCCTGCTGGATGCATACATGACATTTGGTGTTGTCGAGACCGAATCAGACGAAGACATCAAAGACGCATACAAAAAGCTCGTCAAGAGGTGGCATCCTGACCGGTTCATTCAGGACGGAGAGCAAGCCGTTCACAGAGCTGAGGAGAAAACTAAGGAGATAAACAAGGCATACGACTTGATCTGTAAAGCCAGAGGAATCAAATAGGTCCAATGAAAAACATAGCTTACATAATCGTTATCGCATGGGTGGCGATCTTGTTGCTCTACACCAAGACGAAGACAACCAGCACTCCGGAGTATAACGAGACACTCTGCACAAGAGAGCGTAACTGATAATAATGGAAGAAGCGCAGGAATACGACGATATTTATGTAACTGCGCTAAACATACTCATTTCTAACGTAGCTCATCTTGAGGACAAACTAGGCAAGAACAAGAAAAATGAGTTGGACTCTGAAATAACTTCTGCCTATATAGAATTTGCGCACAGACTAAAAACAAAAAACAGATAAGAAAAAACAACAACTGATGAAATACTTAGTCTATATAATAATTGCTTTATGGATAGCTCTCCTCATATTTTCTCCCAAAGAGGAGAATACTGCATCCGTGCCGGACAACAAACAGGAGCATATAGTTACAGCTGAAGAGGAAACTGTCTATCCCACAGTCGAAGAACCCGTAAGTTCGGAACCAGGCAAGACCATAATACATAGCCCTCACTCAGATTCTTTGGTCCATACTATGGAAAGGTTATTAAAGAAGGAGATCAATACAGAAGAAGAACTAGTCACCTACATTCTTGTATTTGCGGTAACTTGCTCAAGAGAAAATGAATACGACCCTATTTACGAGAAAACAATGAACAAACTGAGGGATGACATATTCAGATTGGAAGGTATCCTGGTTGAACATAACAGCAAGCAATTATGGAGTTTTACTTGGAAAAACTATACCAATTACTATGCTAAATGTGGTGCTGAGAACAAAGAGTGAGACTAACAATATATTAAACGGCTAAATTTATGAAGCAGGATAACGACAAGGTTGAAGTGATAGACGAATACATCGCACTTTCAACCACAGGAAAAGACAAATCAGCGGGCACAAAAGGGGACAACTCCGACAAACTGAAGGGAGAAAGCTATGGCAACTACAACTCGGAAGAGGCTTCAAATTTTGTAAAGAACATCAAGAAGGCTCTGTTCTATATGCTATTGGGAATCATATTATTCCTTGTTGCCATATTCTCGATAGACACAGAAGAGGAAGATGACACCCAGGAAGAAGTCAGTGAAGCAGAATATATTATCCAGGAAGAAGAGACCGTTATTTTGGGCACAGACATCAAAGACGCATACAAAAAGCTCGTCAAGAGGTGGCATCCTGACCGGTTCATTCAGGACGGAGAGCAAGCCATACATAGAGCTGAGGAGAAAACTAAGGAGATAAACAAGGCATACGACATGATCTGCCAACACAGAGGCATGAAGTAATGAGGAGGAAAAAATGGATAAAAGAATTGACAAAGACATCAAAGATCTAAATTATCTCTATATTCTTGCCATTATTATAGGAATACCAGTAGCATCGATAGGTAACAAACCGATTTGGGAATGGGAAAAGGAATGTTTCTTAGTACTATGTGGAAACTCTATGATATTTCTAACAATATTTGCTTCATCACTTTTTTCTAAAAGATATTATAGAAATTCCAAGAAGTTCGTCACAGTATTTAAGATACACCTTTACCTCTTTCTCTTTTCTATGTTCTACATCTGTAAACTATGGATATTACTTGGGTTGGCTTCAGTCAGGCTGCTATTACTTGCACGCACAATAATAAAGCTGTACCAACCACAGAAGAAATATGGCAACGGCGATGACCTGTTCGTGGAGCCGGACGGGAATGAAACCACGAGCATGACAAAGAGCGAGAATGAAGATAGTAGTGACGAAAATCTTCCGATACTAAAGACGCGAAAAACTAGGTTTAAAAAGCATAAAAATGGATAATAGATTTAGCGAAGAGATTGACCAAGAGATAAAACATATACACAAAATCTATATTATAGGAGTTTTGGTATGCACAATATACCTTTCAATACGATTATTAGAGCCATTTTGGAAATGGGAAAAACAATGGTTTGTTTTTCTATTTGTAGGTTCGGGGTGTGCTGCGATATACACCGGCCTTAAAATGCTTTTAAACGAATATTACAGACAGTCCAAAAAATACGCTACCGTATTTAAAATACACCTTTACCTCTGCCCTATGCTTTTTTTAGTTATTTTTCGACTATGGATACCATTGGGTTTAGTTGCAGTCAGGCTGCTATTACTTGCACGCACAATAATAAAGCTGTACCAACCACAGAAGAAATATGGCAACGGCGATGACCTGTTCGTGGAGCCAGACGGGAATGAAACCACGAGCATGACGAAGAGCGAAAAGGAAGACCCTAAGAAAGAGAATCCTCAGTATTTGCCAACCCAAAATGAGAATAAAAAAAACAGGTAGAATGTTGATAACTTCTGCCTGTAAAATTTGGTTATTTCGTTACAAATCAGTAAATTTGCACTATATAAAAAATCTACTAACTACTCCAACAGTTTATCCAACTCATCAACAGCCATGACAAGTTTGCCATCTACTGTACACACAGTCTCGACCTTAGCCTTTGCACAAAGCACATTGTCAGGCAGGCGATAGATGTCCTGATAGAACACGTACCTTACACCCTCCTTCTCGATATTCAGGCGGCAAACAAACCTGTCTCCGCTTTTTAGGGAACGCTTGTACTCGATGCTTATACGTGCAACCACCGCATCAATGCCACGGTTATGAAGATCAGCGAAATCCACACCTCTGGAAAGCAGGAACTTATGGCGTGCGTGTTCCGTATAATGCTGGTAGTTTGCATTGTTCACTATGCCCTGAAGGTCACATTCGTAGTCTCGAACATCAAATTCCTGTTCAAATTTATATTCCTTCATAAATAAAATCTTTAAAAAATTCTAAGATTTAATTGAATTCGACTTGAAAATCTGGGGCAAATATAAGACAAAAATCTGCTATACAACATTATAAGATTGGATTTTTATAGAAAAGATTGGATTTTACAACACGATTTCAAGAATTTGACTGTATATTGCAAAGTAGAAAACAGCAAACTCTATAGTTTTGCACCAGAAACAAAATGAAAAACTTAACATTAAAACATTAGAGTATGAAACACGGATTACTTATAGGAGCAGCTCTTATGGCAGCTACATCTACACAGATGGCTACTGCACAGGAGATTGCTACATGGAAGGGATTCAGAACCTCTGCTGTAAGCTTCACATTTGATGACAACTTGCAGAACCAGCTAACATACGCAGTACCTTTGTTCGACCAGTATGGCTACAAGGCTACATTTAATGTTGTAACTAACTGGGTAGGAAACAGCTGGGGACAGTGGAAGACACTTGTCAACAATGGTCACGAGGTAACTTCGCACACAGTGTCCCACACAGTTAACGGAGACAACGAGCTAACAGCATCCAAGACTACAATCAAGAACAATACAGGAAGCGAGTGTGTAACTATTGCATACCCTAACTGTAACGTACCTTCGAACAGGAACCTGCTACAGCAGACCTACATCGGTGGTCGTATCTGTAACGGACAGGTTGAGGGAAAGACTCCAAGAAACTTCTACGAGATTGGTTCTATTATTTGTGGTAACACAATGACTTCGAACAATAGTACTCAGGGACTTATCAACCACCTTAACACAGCAAAGAGCAAGGGCGGATGGTGCGTTTACCTAATTCACGAGGTCAACAACGGTTCCGGCTACTCGCCATTGAGTGCTGACTGCATAGCAGGCACATTGAAGCACATCAACCAGAACGACCAGGATTTCTGGTGCTGTACATTCGCACAGGCAATCAAGTACATCAAGGAGAGAGACGCAGCAAAGGCTACACTAAAGTCTAACGGAGGAAGCACATTGACATTCAGCTTGTCAGACAACCTTGACGATAACATTTACAACTACCCTCTTTCCTTGAGATACAAGAATCCAGGTTGGTCTAAGGTAAGCGGAAAGCAGGGCTCTAAGTCTATCGAGGCTTACATCCTTAACGGCTACATCTATTTCGACGCTACTCCAGATGCAGGCGACATCGTACTTAGCGGTGACGGAGCTTCTACACCAGAGGTTAATCCTGGAGAGCAGCAGGGCGGTCAGCAGCAAGGTAGCCAACAGCAGGGCGGCCAGACAAGCGACGTACTTAACCCATGCGACTACAAGACAAAGCTAACTGGCGGTACTACAATATACAACCAGAACAAGACTGGTAACACTTCTACAGGATACCAGTACGAAATCTGGAGAGACAAAACAGGAGGAGAGCTTACTCTTTACCCTAAGGACGCTTGCTTCAAGGCATCTTGGGACAATGCAGGAGACTTCCTTGGCCGTGTAGGAAAGACATTCAACAAGCCAGCTTGGAACAACCTTGGCGGTGAACTTGTAGCAAGCTATGCATACGACAAGGGAGATGCTTACGATGGCAATACATACTCTTACATCGGTGTATATGGTTGGATGGACAACCCACAGATTGAGTATTATGTAGTTGATGACTGGATGCACTCTCGTGGTGTTCCTGGTGGTTCTTATATCGGAAAGAGCTACGGAAAGATCACAGTTGACGGTGCCGTATATGAGGTTTGGTCAGGTAGCCGTACAGGAGATTCAAAGTGGGGAAATTCAACATTTACACAGATATTCTCTATTCGTCAAACTCCTCGCCAGTGCGGTGTAATCAATGTATCTGAGCACTTCCGCCAGTGGGACAAGCTTGGACTACAGCTTGGTCAGATTATGGAGGCACAGATTCTTGTAGAAGCAGGTGGAGGAAAGGGAACAGTTGACTTCACATACGCAACTGTAACTATCGGCGACTACACTCCATTACCAGTTGAGCCAATCAAGCCATCAGAGAAAGAGGAGCCTTACGACGGCGCTATCGCAATCCCTGGAACTCTTGAGTGCGAGAACTATGACAAGGGCGGCAACGGATTCGGATACTATGACTCTGACAACGTGAACGAGGGCAAGGCTTATCGTGAGGACGGTGTGGATATTGTATCAACTACAGACGGATATGCTATCGGCTACACAACTGACTCAGAGTGGCTAAAGTACACAGTTAATGTTGAAAAAGACGACAACTACACAGTCGAGGCCTACATGGCAAACGGAAACACTAAGACTCCGAAGATCACACTAACTGTTGACGGAAAGAGCGAATACACAATCAATGGTGTTGGACAAGGCGGCGACGACTGGGACACTTACGCAATGAGCGAGAGCACTTCAATCCCGCTTACTAAGGGTGAGCATACTATCGTGCTAAACTTCAACAGCAACTACACTAACATCGACTACGTTAAGTTCACAGGTACAATTTCTGGCATCGAGGATGTTTACACAGATGATATCACTCTGTTGCCAAACCCTGCAAACTCATTCGTTGAAATCAGCACTAAAGACGAAATAAAGTCTGTAAAATTCATGGATATGTTGGGAAATATTGCTAATTTTGGAACGTCAAAGAAAATCGACATCACGTCTTTGCACACAGGTGTTTACGCAGTGGAAATCACTACATCAAGCACAAGAGTTGTAAAGAAACTGACAATAAAGAAATAAACATATTGTCTGTGCGAGGCGGTGCCAAACTGCCTTGCACAGAACAATAAAAAGAATATCGGATGAAATTGAACTTTTACAACATAGCTGCAGCGATCTTGCTGTCATGCCCGTCTATGGCCTACGCAATAGACCCGTGCAGCTTTGCCGGCCAGCACGGCACGGGAATGGTTGTGAAAGAGAATTCCATCAAGGATCTTGGAAACGGTTTCAACTACGAGCTTTGGAGACACGAAAGCACCAAGGGATACATGAAAGTGTATGGTGGAGACGAGGATTGCGCCTTCACTGCCAGATGGGACAATTCAGGTGACTTCATTGCCAGAGTCGGCTATTTCTGGGGCAAGGAGGAGGCTTCTCCAAAATACACTGACCTTGACGGAGACATTCATGCAGAGTACAAGTTCAGCGTATCCAAGGGCAGCACAAGCAACGACTACTCTTTCATGGGTATCTATGGCTGGACAAAGAGTCCTAACACAGTGGAATACTACATTGTTGACGACTCGTTCAACCGCATGACTACACCGTGGAACACAGAGTATGTAGGAAAGGTTACTGTTGACGGCGCCACTTACAACATCTATAGTGGCAAGAGAACCAACGCTCCTTCGATCTATGACTATTCTGACTTTACCCAGGTATTCTCTATCAGACAGGGAGGAACAAGACAATGCGGTCACATCTCTATCACTGAGCACTTCAAGGCTTGGGAGAAACTTGGTATCAAGATGGGAGAGCTTTACGACTGCAAGTTCTTCATCGAGACAGGCGGTCTGTCCGGCGAGATTGACTTCCAGCACGCCACAATGTGGATAGGTGACGAGCAGGGACCTTTCATCAAGGAGGACAAGGAGCCTTTCAAGGAGATGGTTATTCCCGGCATAGTTGAAATGGAAGACTATGACAAGGGCGGACAGGGAGTTTCATACTATGACCTTGACAAGGAGAACAAGGGCGAGCTTTACCGCAACGACAGAGTTGATGTGGTTGAATCTCCTACAGGATATGCAATCGGATACACTCAGAAGGGCGAATGGCTTGAATATACTGTGGATGTTGAGTCTGACGGAGACTATATAGTGGAAGCGTCAATGGCCCACGGAGACAGCGATCCTAAGATTCTTCTTAGCGTGGATGGGGACTCGGCATGCGCTCTATCTTGCAAGGGACAGGGAGACTGGGACACTTACGCAATGGCTAAGGGCTCAATAAAGCTATCCGAAGGAACTCATGTACTGAGAGTTGAAATAGCTACAAGCTACTCTAACATCGACTTCATAAAGTTCTCTAAGGATATTCCGGACTCTTATGACAACGCATTGGCAGAGGAGATAACAGTTACTCCGAATCCTGCCACAGAGTATGTAGAAATTAAAGGCAAAAACATTATTCAGACAGAGCTATACGACGTAATGGGCAACAAACTCATCAGCACAGAGTATGGCACATTAGACCTTTCTATGCTTTCAAACGGTTCTTATATATTGAGAATCTGCACAACAAACGGCATAGAGACAAGGAAACTTACGGTTAAGAAATAATCGAAACATTATTGATATCTAGACATAGCGTTGTAACGTGCTATGCAATACAAAACATTTATTAGTAATATCTAATTAAAACGCAAATGAAACATTTATCTATCAAGAAGGCTCTTGTAGGCTTTTCTTTGGCTACATTTGCTTGTTCAGCATTCGCTGTTGACCCATGTGGTTCATTCAGTTCAATGAGCGGTGGAACACAGGCAGTAAACGGAGGTACACACGACATCTCTGGAACTCCTTTCAACTACGAGATGTGGACAGAGACTAAGAATCCTGGCAGCTCGTCTAGCATGACTTACAAAGCTGACAAGGACAAGTTCCAATTCCAGGCACGCTGGAGCAACGACCCTAATGACTTGCTTTGCCGTATCGGACTATATTGGGGTGGAGGAAACACTCCTAGATACAGTGATTTGAACGGAGACCTACACTGTGAGTTCAACTTCGAAAAGTCAGGTTCTGGTGGCGGTTACAACTACATCGGAGTATATGGTTGGACTAAGTCTCCTACAGAGGTTGAGTATTACATCGTAGAGAACTGTTTCTTTAATAGCAACGAAAAGCAACAGGGAAACTACTGGAATTCGAACCCTGCAGGTTCGTACACTATGGACGGAGACACATACGAGCTAAGAACAGGTACACGTACAGGTCCTTCTATCTCGGGTAACTCAACATTTACACAGATATATGCAATCAGAAGAACCCAGCGTAAGTGCGGTCATGTATCAATTTCAGCTCACATGAGAGAGTGGGAGAAGAAAGGACTTAAGCTTGGTCAGCTCTATGACTGCAAGTTCCTTTGCGAGGTTGGTGCAGGAACAGGTAGCTTCGACTTGAAGTATGGTAATGTATGGGTTGGAAGCGCAGAAGGTGCAGAACCAGCAAAGCCAACTGAGACAGAGGAGCCATACAAAGGCAAGATCGCAATCCCAGGCAAACTTGAGTGTGAGAACTACGACAAGGGAGGCAACGGATTCGGTTACTCTGACTCTGACAGCAATAACGAAGGTGACGGATACCGCAACGACGGTGTAGATATCGTAAAGGCTAACGACGGTTGGGCTATCGGCTACACAACTGACTCTGAGTGGCTTAAGTACACTATCAATGTTGAGGAGAGCGCTACTTACAACGTAGGCGCATATATGGCTAACGGTAGCTCAGACCCTAAGATTTCTCTTAGCGTTGATGGCAAGAAGGCTGCTTCTTTGACAGGTGTTGGTGCAGGAGATTGGGACACTTACGCAATGGCTAAGGGAACAATCAACCTAACTAAGGGTGAGCACACACTAGTTCTTAACTTCGATAATAACTATACTAACATCGACTATCTAGTATTCTCTAAGGATGCTATCGAAGAAGAGGGCAACCAGGGTAATCAAGGTAACCAGGGTAACCAGGGTAATGAGGAACAAGGTAACCAGGGAAATCAGGGAAATACTCCAGTTGCAACTGGCTCTGGAGAGTATTTCGATGCCAACGGTGCTTACTTCGGACCTGAGTGTGAGTCAACAAACTACTCTGGTGCATTCTACACAGGAGACTACACTTCTCCATTCAAGTCTGTTCTAGGAAAGACTGACGAGCAGATTCAAGGCAAGTTGGATCAGCTTTGGAACCACTACTTCAAGGGAGACAACAACTCTAAGGTATATTACGAGAGCGGAAACGAGGCTTATATCTTGGATGTAAACAACGACGATGTTCGTTCAGAGGGTATGTCTTACGGTATGATGATTTGTGTACAGACTGACCACAAGTCAGAGTTCGACAAGCTATGGAACTGGGCTAAGAACCACATGTGGATCAAGGGAGGCCAGTGGGATGGTTATTTCGCATGGCAGTGTACATCAAGCGGTTCACAGAAGGACTCTAAATGTGCCCCTGACGGTGAACTTTACTTCACTACTGCCCTAATGCTAGCGGCAAACCGTTGGAATCAGAAGAGCTACATGGATGATGCCCAGTACATCTTGAAGTCTATGTGGAAGAACGGAACAGGTTCATTGTTCAACGAGAGCCAGATGGTTGTTACTTTCCAGCCATACAACTGCGCAGATTTCTCTGACCCTTCATACGACTTGCCAGCATTCCTTGAATTGTTCTCTCGCTGGTCAACTACTAACCAGAGCAAGTGGGCAACAGCTACAACTAACACACGTGCACACTTGGTTAAATCTTGCAACTCTAAGTCAGGATTGTTCTCTGACTACAACAATTTCGACGGTTCTCCTCACAACCCTTGGAACGGTGGTACAGACAGATACTTGTACGATGCTATGCGTTGCGCTATGAACTATGGTATGGACTACTACTTGTTCGGTAAGGACGCAAAGAACCAGGAGAATATGGCAAAGAGAATCATTGACCACTTCGAGAATGACGGTTACTCTCATGCTCGCTTCAACTGGGACGGAACAAACGGTACAGAGTCTTACACACTAGGTGAGACAGGAGCTAACGCAGTTGCTTGCTTCTGCTTGCTAAACAACCCTTCATACAAGAAGCAGGTAGAGAAGAACTTGAATATGGCTTGGAACGCAAGTTTGGCTACTGGCAGATATCGCTACTACGACGGTCTAGTTCACTACTTGTCTATGCTTCACTTGTGCGGTTCATTCAAGATTTACAAGCCAGCTCCAAGCGTAAAGGAGAAGACTGTTAGCGGAAATGGCGAGGTTGAATACAACAACAATGTCTATACAGAGAGCAAAACAATCTACTCTTTCGAGGATTGCCAGCTATACAAGGTCAACATCTCTATAGTTCCTACATCTGTAGAGGACGCTGAGGCTGAGGCTGCCATCTCTATCGCTCCAAACCCTGCAACTAGCAAGTTCACAGTAAACTCTGTGGCAGACGTTGAGTTGATCAAGGTTATGGATATGAGCGGAAGAGTCTTGATTCAGACTAACGATGTAGATGTAAACGTATCTAACCTGTCAAACGGTACATACGTGGTAGTAGTTACTACAACTGAGGGCGACTCGGTTAACAAGCTAATGATTATTAAGTAATCCAGTATAAATATTTATGGTCGAAGGGTACTCACTGCGAGGTGGGTACCCTTTCGTTTTGTATATTGCAAATAATTGATTATTTTTGCGCTTTGAATAGCTAGAGACAAGTAAATATGAGTAGCTTCTTTATAATAATCCTGATCATTCTGTACAAGCTGTATAGCTCGGGTGCATTCTCATCATCGGCAAGTTACGATGAAAGGGCATCATCCTACGTCAACTCTATAGCAGCTCCTGCAATGATGGTTGTGAGAATGTCACCTAACCTAACACGCGAGAAGCAGAACAGAATAAACATCTACCTGAACAACGTACTTACACCGGCTTTCTTTGCCCAAGACACATTGAGGTTCGAGGCATATTCAACCTTTGACAGATATTCAGATATCGACAAAAACACTCTGATAAGGCTCGTAAGGGACGCCGGAGACACAATAATCCGCACAAACCAAAGCACATTCTACAAGAAGAAGCTGTTGAAACACCTTTTCGAATTATGCAGGATTACGGGAGAGATGAACTCAATGCAACGTGACTTCATCGAATCATTTGCAAGGAAACTGGGCATAAGTGCCAGAGAAACATACGATGAATACACGTCTGGAAGAGGAGGTGACTTTGACTGGAACAATCAAAGAAGCTCATACGACCAAAACCAAAGCTACAATTACAACTACGGAAACAGCAAAAAAGATAGCAACACTTTCACCAGTGATCTTGACAAGGCCTACAAAACTTTGGGAATTGACGCTAACGCAACAGACGAGGAGATAAAGACAAGGAAGAATAAACTTTTAAGGAAGTGGCATCCTGACCTTTATGCCCAAGATGGAGAAGAGGCCATAAAAAAGGCGACTCAAAACTCCCAAAGAATAAACGAGGCTTACGACATCATAAAGGAACATCGCGGAATGAACTGATCGGAAGCCAAGACACAAAAAAGGCTGTCCAACCAAGTGTTGAACAGCCTTTTAACTTATGGTTCCTGTTATAATCAGTTCTTGTCCAACTGACCGAATACCCTTCTCAAAAGATCGTTTGTACGCTCAGCCACGTTAGTACGGATACCCAACTCCTTCTCGGCAATCTTTGTGAACAAACCGTCCAATGCACGACCGGTAACGTAGTCGGAAATATCACTATCAACTGGCTGAACTGAACTAATTTTGTTCATAGTAGAAGCAGGAATCTTACCACTTATACTTGCTAACTGCAAAGCAGTCTTTCCTGCAGTACTATTTAAAGCATCATATAGAGCATTATTTCCCTTAGCAAACTTACTCCACAATGTAACAGCATTAACTTCACCAACACCTACATTCTGCATACTCTCTGTGATAGTAGGATGGAATGCTGCCATAAGGTCAGACCTTGTATCAGTCTCCAACTTTACTGTAGCGGCATTGTCAGCGCCAAAAAGGATATCCTTTGCATCCTGAATTGTAAGACCAGTGACCTCGTCAGCAAGAATCTTGGCAGACTTAGGGGCAGCATCAGTAGCAGCATTGTTGAAAGCTGTTACCAAATTTTCCTGAAGATTATCACCAAGGCCAACAGCAGAAACTATAGACTTGCCAGCATCAGTACTTGCCAATGAATTATAAACTTCAAATGCAGTTACTGCTCCCTCTGGAAGTCCAATCTTTGTAGCTACCTCAGCCATATAGCCCTCAGAGCTCAACTTATTGACAGCTGTAGTAACACCTATCTGCAAAGCCTGCTTCAAAGCGCTGGCAGTTTCTCCGTCACTTGCACCCTGCAAAGCGTCTGCGACCTCCTCACATCCTGTCATCATAGGCACTGATGCCACAAGAGACATGGAAACTAGGAACGAACTTAATACTCTTCTTATCTTCATACCTAATACACTTTAATAATTATAGATGCAAAAATAAATATTTTTTACAAAATATCAATGTCGGCGAACTAAAATGAGAAAAAACGAACGTTTGTTCGAAAAAACAAGAAAGTTATATAAATCTAAATCTCAAACAGTTAACAGCAAAAGCATGCACATTTTATAGACGCATGTGCAATAATAATCGACATTTATATTGCGAAATATAACCTAGATTAAAAAAATAATGTTAATTTTGCATGTCGAATCATTACTTTTTCAAGTAAATTCAAGACGACTGTAAATGTAGAAATACGAAAATTGGTTGTAAATGATACAGAAGATTTTAGTTGCCAACAGAGGCGAGATAGCAATGAGAGTGATGCGCTCCTGCAAGGAGATGGGCATCAAGACGGTTGCCGTGTACTCTGAGGCAGACAGAACATCTAAGCATGTATTTTACGCAGACGAGGCTATTTGCATTGGCCCTGCTGCATCAAGAGAGAGTTATCTTTGCATCGACAAGATTATCGATGCTGCCAAGAAATTCGGAGCAGACGCAATCCACCCAGGATATGGTTTCTTGAGCGAGAATGCTGAGTTTGCAGCTCGATGCAAGAAAGAGGGCATCATCTTTATCGGAGCTCCTGCTGAAGCAATGATCAAGATGGGAGACAAGATTATGGCTCGACAGACTATGATCGCCGCTGGTGTGCCAGTTGTTCCTGGAACACAGGAGGCACTAAAGGACGCTGACGAGGCCGTTAAGGTAGCCATGGAAATCGGACTTCCAGTTATGCTTAAGGCTAGTGCCGGTGGTGGTGGTAAGGGTATCCGCCTTGTTTGGAAAAAGGAGGAGATCGCCGAGGCATTCAACACAGCACAGAGCGAGGCTATATCATCATTCAACGATGGTACTATTTATATAGAGAAGTTTATCGAGACTCCTCACCACATTGAGTTCCAGGTGCTTGCAGACCAGCACGGAAACTGCGTACACTTGTTCGAGCGCGAGTGCTCTATCCAGCGCCGTAACCAGAAGGTTGTAGAGGAGAGTCCTTCTCCGCTTATGACTCCGGACGTTAGAAAGAAGATGGGAGAGATCGCAGTTCGCGCTGCTAAGGCTGTAAAGTACGAGGGAGCCGGTACAATCGAGTTCCTTGTTGACGACAACCTTAACTTCTACTTCCTAGAGATGAACACTCGTCTTCAGGTGGAGCACCCTATCACAGAGGAAGTTGTTGGTGTGGATCTAGTAAAGGAGCAGATCAATGTGGCTAACGGCCTTCCTTTGAGATTCAAGCAGGAGGACTTGTCGCAGAGAGGCCACGCCATCGAGTGCCGTATCTGCGCAGAGGATGCAGAGAACAACTTTATGCCTGACACAGGTGTAATCAAGCAGCTTCAGGAGCCTCTTGGTATCGGAACACGTGTTGACAGCTTCGTTTACGAAGGCTACGAAATCCCTGTTCACTATGACCCTATGATCGGTAAGCTTATCGTATGGGCGGTAACAAGAGAGTTCGCTATAGAGAGAATGAGACGAGTTCTTTACGAATACAGAATCACTGGTCTAAAGACAAACATCTCATACCTAAGAAAGATTATGGATGTACCTGCATTCGTGGAAGGTAAGTACAACACTAAGTTCATCGCTGAAAACAACGACAAGCTAAGTGAGGAGAAGCTTTACGAGGCAGAGAAGAGCGAGGTAGAGGATATCGCTATCATCGCATCATATATGGACTATATCGTGAACTTGGAGGAGAATTCTCCAAAGACAGGCGACAACCGACCTATCAGCAGATGGAGAGAATTCGGAAAGCGCACAAATATGGTCAGAATCTAATTCTTAAGAATAGAGAGAATGGAAGTACATGTAGGAAACCGAGTTGCTGAAGTCGAACTTATCAGCAAAGAGGATAACAAAGTTACCATCAAGATTGACGACAAGACTTACGAGGTCGATATCGTTATGGCTGAAAACGGTAGCTGCTCAATCATCACTAACAACGGACGAAGCTATAACGCTGAGTTCAAGAGAGAGAAAGGTGGCAAGAGCTATCTAGTAAACACTCATTTCAACACTTTCCCTGTTGACATCATCGACCAGCAGGCCAAGTATTTGATGAACCGCAAGAAGGGTGACGCAAGCGAGGCTCAGGACCGCGTGTTCTCGCCAATGCCTGGAAAGATCGTCAAGATTTTGGTCGAGAAGGATCAGGAGGTCAAGTGCGGACAGAGCGTAATCGTAGTCGAGGCTATGAAGATGCAGAGTGAGTACAAGGTAAAGCGTGATTGTATTATAAAGGATATCTTGGTTAACGTAGGAGATGTAATCAACGGAGATCAGACTTTGATCACATTGAAGGACATCCCTGGAACTGAGAATGCTTAATTCATAAATCTATGAGAGATAAGAAAGTAGTACTCGAAGAGTTCAAAGAGTTCAGTAGAATTGCTGAGTTGGGTGGCGGTCAGGACAAGATCGACAAACAGCACGAGCAGGGCAAGCTAACTGCAAGAGAGAGAATCGAGGTTCTTCTTGACAAGGGTACATTTGTAGAGATTGACAAGTTTGTGATCCATAACTGCTCAAACTTTGGTCTTGACAAGAAAAAGATTAGTGGAGACGGTATCGTTTCCGGATATGGTAAGATAGACGGTCGTTTGGTATATGTTTACGCTTACGACTTTACAGTGCTTGGTGGTTCATTGAGCCGCACAAACGCTAACAAGATCACTAAGGTACAGCGTCTAGCTTTGAAGATGGGTGCTCCTATCATTGCTATCAATGACTCGGGTGGTGCTCGTATCCAGGAGGGAGTTTCTGCACTTGCAGGTTACGGAGACATCTTCTACCAGAACACTATTTCTTCGGGTGTTATTCCTCAGATTTCAGTTATCATGGGACCATGTGCAGGAGGTGCTTGCTACTCTCCAGCATTGACAGACTTCATCTTCATGGTTAAGGAGAAGAGCCACATGTTCGTAACTGGTCCGGATGTAGTTCGTACAGTAACACACGAGGATATCGACAAGGAGGGTCTTGGAGGTGCAATGGTTCACGCTTCAAAGAGTGGTGTCGCTCATTTCGTTGGTGACGACGAGGAGGATACACTAATGATGGTTCGTGAGTTGCTAAGCTTCTTGCCTTCCAACAACTTGGAGGAGGCTCCATACGTCAGCACTATGGATGACGTTATGCGTCAGGACGAGGCTCTTAACGACTTGATCCCAGAGGATCCAAGCAAGCCATACGACATGAAGGAGCTAATCAGCAGCATCGTTGACGACAACAACTTCTTCGAGGTTCACGAGCACTTCGCTCAGAACATCATCGTTGGTTTCGCACGCATGGCAGGCAAGACAGTTGGTATCGTAGCAGACCAGCCAGCATTCCAGGCAGGTGTTCTTGATATCGACTCTTCAGACAAGGCTGCAAGATTCATTCGCTTCTGCGACTGTTTCAATATTCCAATCGTAACTCTAGAGGACGTTCCAGGATTCCTTCCAGGATGCACTCAGGAGCACAACGGTATCATCCGTCACGGAGCAAAGATCGTTTACGCTTACGTAGAGGCTACTGTTCCAAAGGTAACTCTAATCACTCGCAAGGCTTATGGTGGTGCTTACATCGTTCTTGCTTCGAAGAATATCGGAACAGACATCAACCTTGCATACCCAAGCGCAGAGATCGCTGTACTAGGTGCTGAGGGTGCTGTAAACATTCTTTACCGCACACAGACTGGCGAGGAGAAGGCTAAGACTTTGGCTGAGTACGAGAAGACATTCTCTAACCCATACCGCGCCGCAGAGCTTGGCTATGTTGACGAGATCATTCTTCCATCTCAGACTCGTGAGAAGATCATCCAGAGTCTTGACATGGCTCAGACAAAGAATCGTCAGAACCCAGCAAAGAAGCACGGAAACATTCCTCTATAATCGAGGCATAAATACAGAGTTAAGAAGAGCGAATGCTATATGGTTTCGCTCTTCTTTTCATTTTTAGCAAAACATCAACACATTTCACAACTCAAAATATAAGCACAATGGCACTCAATGAAGCACTAATAAACAGATACAGATTTGAAAAGAAAGTTGACCAACTGAAAGACAACAAAAAAACTTTTGTATTCAGGACGTCAAAGGATGAAGAAATACTCCTAAAGGACCTTTTAAGGAGCATAACAAACCATATTATAAGCAATAAAAGAGTCGTGTCATTTTCGGTTGTATCCGACAATACCGAAGAAAAGAACTCATACGAATGCGACAATTTCGAGGACTACGAAATACTTGAGGACTTTATAGAAATAGACAACGACAAAATAAAGTTTGTAGCTCCCAAAAACAACGTAATCCTGCACATCACCTACAGGAGACAGGACACAAACCAGAACGTCTCCATTCACGTTCACATTAACGGCTACGGACACGAAGGAGACGCTGACTGCGAGAGCTATGCCTGCGTAAACGCTTCTATCATGTGGAAGGACGGAAATGTGCTAAACTCCGCTCTTGCGCTGATAACATACGACTGCAACGGTTTCGATAACATAAAAAACAAGCTGGAGGCATCAATCAGAAGCATTGATACCTTGTCAAAGGAAGATGAGGAGATTATAAACAAGGCTTTCCAGAGCGATGTAAACAAAGCCTCAACATACTTGAACAACGGGCAGTACATCGACGCCTTGAGTACACTGGAGAACGAATACAGGGAATTGAACCAAGAGGACAAATCTGCTGACAGCAACAAGTTATGTTCATCTTTGTCATACAACATAGGAGCCTGCTATCTTCAGCGCTACCAATTCAAGAAGGCGCTTCACTACTTCGATGTAGCCAACACTTTCTGCAATAACAAGGAGACTTCACAAGCGTTGCTTCACGCCTCAACATGCGCGAACGACCTCAACACTCTCTGGCTATTGGAGACTGCTAAGAAAGAGGCAGAAGAAATAGCTCCGAACGACAAGGACTACAAGCAGTTCCTTTCTCAAATAGA
Organism: Paludibacteraceae bacterium; assembly: GCA_045641625.1. Taxonomy (GTDB): domain Bacteria; phylum Bacteroidota; class Bacteroidia; order Bacteroidales; family Paludibacteraceae; genus UBA1723. The sequence goes on along the minus strand of JAZUHH010000003.1, from coordinate 85,250 downwards.
GACTGCTCTGAACACAGTCCACGAACCTAATAACGAGAAGAACCTTTTCTATCAAATTTTGAACTTCTTCGGAGTTATACATTCCGAGGTATCATCAATGCTTGTCGAAAAGAAAGGCTGCAAACCATACCTTGTCAGCAACCAGCTTGACATAATCGGATTCAACATCGTTCCAGAACTATATGGTTGTGACGACATGACGCTATACATTTCTCACCGCTCTAGCAGGGACTCGGTTTGCGACGAACTATTGGAAGAGGGCGCTGACTACCCTACTGACGAATCAAAGAAAATCCCTAACGCCTGTCCGGACAAATCCAAAGCAAACACTGACGGAGAGATAATTGTCCACATCAGCAGAGTAACTGACATTGCAACGATCAACATAATGGTGCCTTCGTTCAGCACAATGCCAAACGACTTGAACGGATACCCGAAGATTGCAACATTAAAATACTATCTTGACGCGGTGATGACTCCCGAGCAGTTCAACGAGCTAAGAGGCTCGTCAATAAAGAAGGTATCCGAAAAGGAGGAGGAGCTAGGCTATGGCGAGTATTTCTCGTTGGGAATGGATGCAGAGGCGCACTACTACTTCATCATGGGCTTGCAGGCATTCAACTACAAAGTCTATGGAACTGCGCTATACTTCTTGTCTCAGGCCTACGAGCTTGTTGCGGCAAAACGATACAGCGACAAAATCGACAACATCGACAAGGAGATGATGATGGAGGCTGCCTACATGCTTGGCAGAATCTACATTGAAAACCAGGAGTATGGCACAGCTATATCATATCTTTCACCATTGTCAAACCTTGACAGACAGGAGTGGAAGGACGAATATATCAAGGCGCTGACTTTGAACGGAGACATAAAATTTATCAAAGCCTTGAATCTGAACGCTAATTAAATTCCTATTCAAGGAAAACCGAAAGACCTCCACCAAGTTACAATAAGACAACTCAAAACAAATAAACACAACACACAATGAGAAAAGAAGATTTAGGATTCATACGCGTGGCAAGCGCAATCCCCGTTGTCGAGGTTGCCAATCCAAAGCTGAACGCAGACAGAATAATTTCGCTAATGGAGAAAGCCGCGAAGGAAAATGCAAATATAGTTTGCTTCCCCGAGCTTTGCCTGACAGGATATACATGTGCGGACTTGTTCTTCCAGAGGACTTTGATCGAGGAAACAGAAAGACAGCTTGACAGAGTAAACGAAGCGGCAAAGAAAATTGGCATACACGCCATTGTCGGCGCTCCAAAATATAGAGACGGAAAACTTTACAACGCCGCCTTTGTCATAGGTAATGACGACTACCTCGACACAGAGGTGGACAAGCAATACCTTCCGAACAACAATGAATTTTACGAAAAACGATGGTTTACTCCGGGCTTCGGAGAGAAGAAGAAGATATTCAAATTCGGAGACCTTAGCTTCGCAATAGAGATTTGTGAGGACTTGTGGATGCCTTCGTCTCCAAGCGACGCGCTAACCTTGTCCGGAGCAGAAATAATCTTCAACCTTTCAGCAAGCGACGAGCTTATTGGCAAGGAGGCATACCGCCGCCAGCTTGTAAAGCAGAAGTCAGCGACAAACGCATGCGCCTACGTCTATACCAGCGCAGGGTTCGGAGAGAGCAGCACTGACCTCGTATTCTCTGGAACTACTATCATTGCAGAGAACGGCAGTCTGATCGCCACTTCCGAAAGATTCTCGTTCAACGAACAGCTAGTCATAGCGGACATTGACATACAAAGACTGCAGGCCGACAGACTAAGAAACTCTGCATATATCATCGGAAGCCAGAATCCTAACAAAGAGGACTCATTAAGCATAACAATAAGCAAGGAACCAACTTGTGCAGAGCCTCAACACATCACAAGAACATTCGCTCCGCACCCATTCGTTCCGCCGGAGGACGAGATGAAGACACGTTGCAACGAGATCTTCTCAATCCAAGTAGGAGGTCTTGCGACACGTCTGTTCCACACGGGAATCAAGAAGGCGGTAGTTGGAATAAGCGGAGGACTTGACTCTACCCTTGCCCTTTTGGTAATGGTAAAGACATTCGACAAACTCGGCATACCTAGAGAGAATATCGTGGGTATTACCATGCCAGGTTTCGGTACAACAGGCCGCACTTACAACAATTCTCTCAACATGATGAAGAGCCTTGGCGTAACCATCAAGGAAGTTGACATCAAGCCTGCCTGTCTGCAGCACCTGAAGGACATAGACCACGACCTTTCTGTTCTTGATGTCAGCTACGAGAACACTCAGGCACGCGAAAGGACACAGATCCTTATGGACTACTCGAACAAGATCGGCGGACTTGTGGTTGGAACCGGAGACCTTTCGGAGCTTGTCTTGGGATGGGCTACTTATAACGGAGACCACATGAGCATGTATGCCGTGAACACTTCCATTCCTAAGACTCTGGTCAGATATATGGTCAAGTACGCCGCTCTTTACGAAATGGATGAAGCCGCTCGCGACACTTTGCTTGACGTGTGCGACACTCCGGTCAGCCCTGAGCTACTGCCCGCCGACGACAAGGGAGAGATTTCACAGAAGACCGAGGACTTGGTTGGACCATACGAGCTTCATGACTTCTTCATCTACTATACACTACGCTTCGGCTTCTCGCCAACAAAGATTTTCTTCATGGCAAGAAAGGCATTCAACGGAGTGTATGATGACGCAATAATTCTGAAATGGATGCGCACCTTCTATTGGAGATTCTTCGCACAGCAGTTCAAGAGAAGCTGCATGCCGGACGGACCAAAAGTCGGAAGCGTTAACCTTTCGCCAAGAGGTGACTGGAGAATGCCAAGCGACGCAAGCAGTAAAATCTGGATAGAGGAAGTTGAAAGACTCACAAAGACTTTCCTTGAGAAATAAAAAATCATCACTAATAACAGTAATTGTATGGTCAGGCGAAAGCTTTGGCCATACAATTTCTTTATATTATGACATTAAAATTCCCGTAATCACTTCAAAAAAACAGATCTAACATAGGAATAAAAAGGGACCAAAATAAAAACTAAAACCGGATTACTTGATCTTGAGAAAAAGAATTTGACCATCAAAATGAATTGAAAAAAACTATATCAAAGAATTTTATAAAAAAATTGACATTTTTATAAAATATTATCAAATTCACATTGTCTATATAATTAGAAACAATAAAGAGAATAGTTTATGACGATTTTACAAAAGCATCTTGTTTTCATTCCATTATGCCTGATTGTCTTCGGCGGTCTTTTCGGCTGGATAGTGATGCTTCTTTGGAACTGGCTCATGCCCAGCATGTTCGGATTGGCTCAGGTTGGCTTCTGGCAGGCAGTAGGTCTGCTGGCGCTATGCAAGATACTGTTCGGAAGCATAGGTTTCGGGCACCACCCTCACGGGAGGCATTGCCACCACGGGAAAAACAAACTTCGCGAGCACTGGAACAACATGACTCCAGAAGAGCGCAAGAAGGTTATGGAGCACTACAACAGCTGCAACTGTGATTCCGACGGACTTTCTCAAGATGAAAAATAAGGAGATAGACGACATAATCCGTGAAAATTCATCTTGGCTCAGAGCTTTCGTAAGACGCAACGTCAAAAATCATGATGACGCAGACGACATCGTTCAGGATACGCTCTATCAGTTCGTTAGGACAATCAGAGCCATAGAGAACCCTATCGGGCACGTTTCGTCATGGCTTTATACGGTTGCACACAACCTTATTATAAACCATAGCAAAAAGAATCGGGAACAAACTTTCGGAAGTTCGGGGACAAACGACGACGACTTCATGAGCGAAATTTCTGAGATCTTTGTGGCAGACGACAACGAAAGTCCGGACATAAGGATTCTGCGCTCTATGGTATGGAAGGAACTGGACAAGGCTCTTGCAGAACTGCCCAAGGAACAGCGGGAGGCTCTGGAGATGACAGAGATAAACGGTCTGTCAGTAAAGGAGGCTTCAAGCATGCTGGGAATTCCGCAAAACACATTCCTTTCAAGAAAGCACTACGCCGTGATTCATGTCCGCAAGCGCCTGTTCTCTCTTTATCAGGAACTAATACAAAAATAGAATATGTGGCTAACTAAAACATCAATAGGAAGAAAAGCCGTAATGGCTGTAACAGGAATAGCGCTTGTACTGTTCCTTACCTTCCACGCCTGCATGAACGTAGTGTCTCTGTTCAGTGCAAAGGGATATAATGCGATATGCGAGTCTTTAGGAGCTAACTGGTACGCAGTTGCGGCAACAATAGTGCTTGGAATACTAATTCTGGTTCACTTTGCCGTGGCAATCAGAATCTCTGTATGGAATCACCAGGCAAGACCAGAGAAATATGCAGTAACACACAAGAACGACGCTATCGAATGGTCAAGCCAGCACATGCTTGCTCTTGGTGTAATCGTGCTTGGCGGCCTGTTCCTTCATCTTTACAACTTCTTCGGTAACATGATGCTTGAGGAGATTATCGGAGGTAACAAAGAAATGGCAAATAACGGAATATACCACATAATTAGCACATTCTACGGTCCGAAGGACTGCAGGGTCATGGGTATTTTCTTCACAATCTGCTACCTTATATGGTTTGCGGCATTGTGGTTCCACTTGAACCACGGAATCTGGAGTTCAATGCAGTCCTTGGGAGTAAACAATTCCCAGTGGATGCCTCGCATAAGGAGAATTAGCAACATTTACAGCACTGTGATTATTCTGATGTTTGCATGCGTTGCCGTACTTTACTGCCTTGGATACACTCCGGCAGACATTAACGACGTAATTTAAGAAGAAAACTATAACGATGAAAAAACTAATTTCGCTAGCGGCAACTCTGATGTTGTCGCTGGCAACATTAGCCCAAGATAACATTTACGGGTTCACTGTCAAGGACTTTGAGGGAAAGGAAGTTTCTCTGAACAAGTTCAAGGGCAAAGTCCTGCTCATTGTAAACACAGCCACAAAGTGCGGCTACACTCCACAGTATGGAGACCTTGAGGAACTTTACAAAAAATATGGCAAGGACGGTCTTGAGGTGCTTAATTTCCCATGCAACCAGTTCGGCGAACAGGCTCCTGGCTCAGACGCCTCAATAAACGAGTTTTGCGTTCTTACCTACAACACCACGTATCCCCAATTCGCAAAAGTTGAGGTAAACGGGGGAAACGAAGCTCCTTTGTTCGCTTACATCAAGGATAAGAAGAACTATGTAATTCTGCCCGAAGAAAGCAGCATCAGCAAGCTTGAGAATGTCATGTATGTAGGTAGCAAGGATGAAGCCGATGGCAAGCCCGACATCTATTGGAACTTCACAAAATTCCTTGTAAACAAAGAAGGCAAAGTCATGGCAAGATTCGAGTCCAAAGCTGACAAAGAAACTTTGGAACCTGCCATAAAGGAACTATTGAAATAAGAAGAGATAACATAAAAAGACTAAGAAATGGCAAGCGAAAACAAGCCTTGCGCAAACTGCAAGTTCCGCGCAAAATACGACAACAACCCCAAATCACTGATGGGACGCTTTTGGAGATGGCACATCAACTTCTGTCCCGGATGGAAGGGTTATTTCACCTCTCTGAACGATGAGGAGAAAGCAGTTCTAAGAGAAAAATACAACTTTAACAAATACTAAAAGAAGGCCGTAAGTAAGCGATTACTTATGGCCTTAAACTTTCTTACATTTAAGCCAAGACTGTTAATTATTGTTAAAACTTGCCTAATAATTAGACATAAAGGCTCTTGTCTTGTAACATTTGCATATATTTGCATCCATAATTCGAAACGAAACAATACGTTATGACAGAAAACACAAATTCACTAACCAGGGCAACAGGCACGGAATGGACGAAATTCCTGAAATTCCTTACGCTTGGAGCAGGAGCAGGATTCCTGTTATCTGGTATTATCTTCTTTTTTGCCTATAACTGGAGCGAGATGCACCGCTTCACAAAAATGGGAATTGTGGGCGCTATAATGCTTGCCTGCTACGGAGGAGTATTCTTAGCAAAGAAAAACGAACTGGTGCAGAAAATCCTTATTACCTCGATGAGTGTAATTGTCGGTATAATGCTTGCCCTATACGGACAGATATATCAACTCGAGGCAGACAGCTACATGATGTTTCTGACTTGGGGTATAGCCATACTTGTATGGGCTATTGTGGCAGATTTCTATCCCCTATGGATGATTGTCACGACACTTTTTAGCGTTGCCATAATACAGTACTTCACATCAAAACTATTTTTCGTTAGCTTAAAAGGAATGTCTTGCATAGGTCCTTTTTTCCTGATTTCAGTTGTAGGAATATTCTGGAGTCTGCCATTGATAATAAAAGATCGTAAGCCTGCGCCAGCGTGGTTTATGAGTATTCTGCTGACAGCAACACTTGTATGGGCATTCACTTTAGTATGTTTTGACTTAAGTTCAAATATTTTAGTTTATTTGGTGGCTTTAGTGATGATGTTCTTCTATGCAACAAGAGAAAAGAACATATGGGTGTATTCAATGTTCTTCTTGGGATTAATACTTCTTTATATTCGCTTGTTCGCAAATGAAAGAATGTTCCATGATGATGGTGTCAGATTCTTATTCTTATCAGCATCAATTATTGCCGCTTTATTCTACATAACTAAGCACCTGATGGATAAATATAAAGAATGGTATAAGAAAGATGGAAACAAATAACACACAAGAAATAAAGAAACTGCCCTGGGGAATAAAGATCCTTCTGTTCTTAGGAGGGCAATTTGCAGCAAGCTCTATTTTAGCTTTCTTTGCATTAATAATAAAAGATGCCGAGGCATTATGTGCAATTCTTGGTATAGGATTGCTTGTTGCAAATGTTTTTGTTAGCAGACAAAAAGACGAGAGATTTATATATGCATTTTGTCTGCCAATGTATATTGACGGAATTTCATTGTTTTTGAATGGTCTGCATATTGAAAATATAGCTATCAACGCTTTATTACCAATCATAATAGCCGTAGTAACATATTTCTTCATAGAAAATAGATTCTTCAAGAACCTGCTTGTACTTCAAGTGTTTTCCCTTTTACCTGTACTAATATGGGATATGACAAGAACACATAGTGTATGGCATGAAATAAAATACGGACAAGAATCTTTATGCATACTTGGATTCGTATATATAATGATTTACTTGGCCACTTGCTTCCTTGAGGAGCCAATTAAAAAGATAAAGGTGTTGGACGAAGCATTGTCTGCAATAAGGTTCTCAACCGTAATTGGTGGATTCGTCATGGTATTCTTTAATGACAATACAATAATAAACCAGAGGAAATATTCCTGGGAAACTGTTAATGAGGGGATAAATAATTTTGACTGGCTTTCTGCAATATATGCAATATGTGCGATAATTGTTGCTTGGTATCTTATTTACAAATATTATGGCGACTTTGCATTTGTGCCTATGATTATGAGTGCAGCAATCATTGTCTTGGCTTCATTCTACCGTCCTATTGTGATGTCTTTATTGTGCATTATGATTGGATTCTGGACAAAGGATCGCAGAATATGGATAATGTCCATAGTGTTCTCTGTTGGTTGCATAATATTCTACTACTACAATGTTACAATATCACTATTGGAGAAGTCATTGGGACTTATGGCAATAGGAACTGCATTGCTTCTTGTGTCGCTGTACATATTCAAGCAAGACAAACAAATAGACAACAAAAAAGAAATGAGTCATGAGTAAATTGAAATATATTCTATTGAGTGCCAACCTGGCAGTCTTGGTCATTTTGTTCCTGTTCTCTGTAAGCAAGTCAGAGCATGTGATAAACGAAGGAGAGAGCGTCTATTTGAAACTTAGACCCGTTGATCCCCGTTCGATGATGCAAGGTGACTATATGACTTTGAATCTTGATATCAATAACATGTTATCATCGGATTATTATGGTCAGCAAAATTCCGATAGCTTGAATTATGCTATTGTCAGCAAAGATGAAGGAGAACTCCTTAGAGTTCAGTACGACATTTATACTAAAAACAGTAACGAAATAGCTTTAAAGATTTCAAAAAAAATCTATGCAAGACCAGAAATAGCAATAAAAAACCTATTCTTTCAAGAAGGAGAGGGAGATAAATATGCTGATGCAAAATTTGCGCATGTTAAGGTTGATGAATGTGGAAATTGCATATTAGTTGGACTTGGTGATGAAAATAAAACAGACATAGAATAACAAGAAATATGAAATCATTTGGATCAAAGCCCTGGTTGGTGCCTCAGCCCGTACTAATCATCGGTACATACAACGAGAACGGTGCTGCCAACGCCATGAACGCAGCCTGGGGAGGACAATGGGACATGCACGAGATCGTCATCTCTATGGGAGCCCATGCAACAACCCAGAACCTGAAGCTTAACAACGGCGAATTCACGGTCTCTTTTGCAACTGCAGAAACAATGGTGGCAAGCGACTACGTAGGCATCATATCTGCAAAGAAAGAGCCTAAGAAAATAGAGAAAACCGGTTGGACAGTGGAGAAGGCACCTAACATCAACGCACCACTGTTCAAAAACTTCCCTCTAACTATGGAGTGTCGTATCAAAGACAAGATCGACGAGTCAGAGGAAGGATACTATCTTGTTGCAGAGGTGGTGAACATTCTATGCGACGAAAAGTATCTTGACGAAAGCGGCAACCCAGATGTGGAGAAGATGAAGCTAATTGCTTACGAGCCGATCGGACACAACTACATACAAATGGGAAGTGTCATCGGCAAGGCATTCTCTTGCGGCAACGAAATCAAATAACACAAACACTTGCAAATAACGAAAAGCCTCGCTAAACACGATTTAGCGAGGCTTTTTGCATATCTGTGATCACTTTGCTATCTAATGAAGTTCATCGCGTCACGAGGCTCTAAAACGGGCAAATCACCCTCTCCCGTAGCGATCTTCTTCAAAAGCCAGGCCATATTGTTCGCAAGCGTTCTCATTGTCTGCAATCCCTCCGCATCCAAGCTTGTCTCCCCCTCTGCACAACCGTAAAGTATATTCCAATACTGGGAAGTTACAACTGGCATGTTGGTCATCTGGAAAGGCATGTTCAATGACTGGAAGGCTGCTGTGGCTCCACCTCTGCGGCATACACATACACCTGTAGCAGGCTTGTTGGCAAACACAGAGCTGCCGGCATACATCATTCTCTGCTGCAACGAGCAGACAGGTCCTGCAGGCTGGCCATAATATACCGGTGAACCGATAACGAGTCCGTCACACTGCTCCATCTTCTCGATAACTCGGTTAACTATGTCGTCATCGAACGCACAACGGTTGTTCTGGCACGAATTGCAGGCTATACAGCCGCGTACAGGCTTCGTCCCTATCCAGAACATCTCGCTTTCGATATTGTGCTTTGCAAGCTGATTAGCGATCTCTTTCAAAGCAATGCTTGTATTTCCGTTCTTGCGCGGACTACCATTTATAATCAGAACTTTCATAACAATAATGTTTGAATATATAATGATGCAAATATAGGCAAAATATCGTTACCCCAAGCATAAAGACACGAAAAGAGGACATGTCATGCAACATATCCTCTTCTTTACTTCTGAAGTTACTATCCTAGAACTTGAATCCTACGAAAGCACGTAGCGAGTTTCTTCTTGTAGCATCAATCTCGATTCCTGACGAGCTGTTATCATCATCGCTGAACAAGCTGATACCTGCCATTTTAGCAATGTTGTACTCACAACCGAACTGGAACTTCTTGTAGCGGAAAGCACCACCGAAATAGTGTGACCAACCGAACTCACCGCTACCGCTCCATGAATCATCGTCCTGCTTACCGTCCTTGTATTCAGTAGAACCGACAATGTTCATACTTGGAGCAATCTGATAGTAAACGTCGATAGCCTTGTCATCACCAAGGTAGTAAGTACCCATCAAACCAGGTCCAAGGAAGTCAACCTTTACGTCAAGATCTCTTGCAACGACCTCGCCGTTTACCTCATATTTCAAAGCTCCTACTGAAACATCCAACCAGCGAGCCGAGATACCGATACCGAAATTACCAGGATTTGCAACATACCAACGGTTATCCATTGTAAGACCGAACATAGGAATCTTGCTAACCGAACACTTATCACCCTTCTCGAACTCCTTGATAGGGAACACTTTCTTTGTGTCGTCAACTATGTTTACAGTCTGATCATTCGCTGAAAGTCCGACACCCTCGTATGCTCCGTACTTGTCACCTCTGAAACCGAAGTCAAACTTAAGGCCGAAACCATTGTCCTCGCCCTGATTCTGGGCAAACGAAGATAGACATCCAAGCGCTGCTACTACAGAAAAAATTAGCTTTTTCATGATAAAAATAATATATATAAATTGGGTTCTGAATAATACGTTCAATATACCTCATAACCTCTAGCAGAACCCACTAACTAGATTTTCGAAGCTGTTGTGATATCGTTTTCATCTCAACCACAATGCAAAGATATGACAAGAAAATCTTACAAAATGATATTTTTACATAAAAATTTCACCATTATGTTAACGAAAGTTAAAACAAACATAAATCAAGTCAAAATACTGTTGTTTTAAGAAAAATTAACAAAAATCAGAGGGCACTTATACCCCATTCTCGTACTGTATCACATAACAAAAGAGGGGCAGATCAGGGCAAAACGAATATAAGCCTCACACAAACAGAACATGAATGGCAAGGAAATGAATTTAATAAGGAATGAATCAAAATAAAAGCCATACGAAAAGGATAAAAGCGGAAAACTCCTCGGCATAAAGAAACAAAAAGGGGTTGCCCAATGGACAACCCCTTTTATCTGAAAGTCGAATTTATATTACTCTTCTACAGGTCTAACAGAAATAGCTTCCTCAACAACCTTCTCGAATACTACTCTAAACTCAACACGACGGTTCTCAGCACGACCCTTAGCAGTCTTGTTGTCTGCTACTGGCTTCTCCTGACCGAATCCCTTAGACTTCATACGAGCCTCGTCAACACCGTGGTTAACCAAGTATGCCTTAACAGCTGCAGCACGATCGTCAGAAAGCTTAAGGTTCTTGTCAGCGTTACCTACGTTATCTGTGTGACCACCGATGAACAACTTGTAAGTTGGGTTTTCGTTCATTACATTAACTACGTCGTCAAGGATCTTGTAAGAAGTCTTCTTGATAGTAGCCTTACCTGTCTCGAACTGGATACCGTTAAGAGCCTTCTTGAACAACTGCTTAACAGCCTCCTTAACCTCAGGACAACCGTTATTCTCCTTTACACCCTTCTCGTTTGGACATGCATCCTCGTAGTCATAGATACCGTCGCCATCTGAATCAAGTGGACAACCCTTCTCGTCAACGAATCCCTTAGCAGCGGCTGGAGTACCAGGACACTGATCTAGGTAGTCAGCAACACCATCACCATCAGAATCAAGAGGACAACCGTTCTCGTCGATCATACCCTTAGCAGCGGCTGGAGTGTTAGGACACTTATCTAGGTAGTCAGCAACACCGTCACCATCTGAATCGATAGGACAACCTAGAGAGTCAACCTGAACACCTGCTGGAGTACCAGGACACTTGTCTAGGTAGTTAGGAACACCATCCTTATCGTCATCAAGTGGACAACCCTTACTGTCAACAGCTACACCTGCTGGAGTGTTAGGACACTCATCAAGCTTATCCTCTACACCATCCTTATCTGAATCCTTAGGAGCTCCGAATGCAAACTTAACACCTAGAGAGTGCATCATCTGCTGATCGTTAACTTTACCGCAGTCACGAGTATCCTTGTCATCACCAAGAGTGAATCCGTAACGGCAGATGTAAGACAATGCAACACGCTCAGAAAGACGAAGGTCGCATCCTAGACCTGCAGGGATAACCAAATCACCACCGTCAACACCGATGAAATCCTCTACTGTAGAAAGGTTACGGTAACCAATTCCGGCGAAAGCGAATGGGTGGAACTTGCACTTCTCGTTCTTAACGAACTTGAAAGCAGCTGTCAAATCAGCATAGATCTCATTCTGCTTGTAAACTGGGCCGTTGCTTAATGGAGCAACTGACTTATTGAACTTAGCTCCGATACGTCCGTATGCACCGAACAACGAAACATCCCAACGCTGGTTCAAGAAACGAGAAACCTGAAGGCCACCGTGTCCGTGGAAAGTGTAACCCTTACCAAGGATTCCAAACATATCGGAAGCCAACTCTCCCTCATACTCAGTCAAACCACCATAGACACCGATAGCCCATGGGTTAGACTCGTTCTGTGCAGAAGCGATCGAAAGAGATGCCAAAGCTGCACATGCTAAAGATGTAATTCTTTTCATTTTTAGAATAGAATGTTATTTTTATTATTATTTATTTCTCAATACGGAACACCCTATAAAAAGAGCATACTCAAATGCAAAAATAGATAATTTTTGATATATTCAACAAATTTCAACTACAAAAAAAGCTATTTTAGTGCTGAAAAACATTATTTGAATAGCAAAAACTAAAAAGACAGCCGAAATGACTGTCTTTTTTAATGCTTTAGGCCTCTTTATCCAACAACTTGGCAAGATCAATGACGCCTTCGCTAGCCTTCTTTGGGATAACTGTTATCCTAGGATTGCCGAGCATCGAGCTGTTCGGATTCGGGTCTATAAAATATGTGTGTGTAGAATCCGGAATGTACTGAATCAGAGAAGCGGCCGGATAGACAACCATTGAAGTTCCGATAACCACAAATATGTCAGCCTCACGGACTGCATCAATGGCATCCTCGAACTTTGGCACGGCTTCATCAAAGAGAACGACATTGGGCCTCAACCCGTGTCCGTCTGGTCCTATGGAGTTGACCGTAATATGCGGATCCTCCAAGTCTGTGCGCTTTACGATAAGGTTAGGGTTCCTTGTCGAGCAGACCGTGGCCAGTTCCCCGTGCAAATGAATGATATTTGAGCTTCCCGCCTTCTCGTGCAGATCGTCAATGTTCTGTGTGACCACAACAACATCGAATTGGGACTCCAACTCCTTCAACGCCAAATGAGCGGCATTGGGCTGTCTGTCCTTGGCATCGTCATAAAAATAGTTCAGGAAGTCCAACACGTCCTGAGGATGCTCGACCAAGGCACGGTGTGTGCAGACATCCTCGACCTTATACTTGTGCCAATACCCTTCTGCCATGTCACGGAACGTGTTGATTCCGCTTTCTGCACTGATACCGGCACCTGTCAATACCACAAGCTTTTTCATACAAATTATGGATAAAATAAAACAGAAGGGAGTGCAAATCTTTCGACCACACTCCCTTTAATAAATTTACTTCTGACGAACGTAGATATTTACCGGTGTACCAGTCAAGCTCCACTTTTCACGCAACTTGTTCTCAAGGAATCGCTTATAAGGATCCTTGACGTACTGCGGAAGGTTCGCATAGAACACGAACGAAGGAACCGCTGTGTTAGGCAGCTGCATCACATACTTGATCTTGATGTACTTGCCCTTCAATGCAGGCGGCGGATAGTTCTCGATCAAAGGAAGGAAGAACTCGTTCAACTGGCTTGTGCTGATTCTGCGAGTACGATTGTTATAAACCTCCATCGCCTCTTCGATAACCTTGAAGATTCTCTGCTTGTTGGTTACTGAAGTGAAGATGATCGGGAAGTCAGTGAAAGGAGCAAGACGCTCGCGAACAGTCTTCTCGAACTTAACTGTTGTATTTGAATCCTTGTTCTCGACCAAGTCCCACTTGTTCACAACAACCACAAGTCCCTTGCTGTTCTTCTGTATCAGCTGGACAATGTTCAAATCCTGAGCCTCGAGACCGCGTGTAGCGTCAAGCATAAGGATACACACATCAGAATCCTCTATGGAACGAATCGAACGGATCACCGAGAAATACTCAAGATCCTCTGTCACCTTACCCTTCTTACGAATACCTGCAGTATCGACCAGGTAGAAATCGTAACCGAACTTGGTATATCTTGTATTGATACTGTCTCTTGTTGTACCGGCAATATCAGTCACCACGTTTCTCTCCTCGCCGATAAATGCGTTCACGATAGACGACTTACCAGCGTTGGGACGGCCGACCACTGCAAAACGAGGCAATGAATCCTCATCAAGGTTCTCCTCCTTTGCAGGCATGATCTCAAGCACCCTGTCAAGCAGGTCTCCTGTACCCGAACCGTTGATTGCAGACACACACATTGGGTCTCCAAGTCCAAGCTTGTAGAACTCCGCAGAAGCATACTGCCAGTCATAGTTGTCCACCTTGTTAGAAACCACAATCACAGGCTTCTTGCTCTGACGAAGAAGCTGAGCCACCTGGGCATCAAGGTCTGTAAGTCCGTTCATGGTGTCAACCACAAAAAGGATAACGTCGCACTCCTCGATGGCAATGACAACCTGCTTGCGGATTTCCTCCTCAAAGATGTCGTCTGAATCGACAACCCAACCACCGGTATCAATGATAGAGAACTCCTTGCCGCACCAGAAAACCTTTCCATACTGACGGTCGCGTGTAGTACCGGCCTGCTCATTCACGATAGCCTGGCGAGTCTGAGTCAACCTGTTGAACAGCGTTGACTTGCCCACATTCGGACGACCTACTATAGCTACTATATTACTTGCCATTTTAATCTTCTCTTTTCTATTACACAAATGTTTTTGCATTGGACATTAGTCCAGCTCATATCCGAAAGACTTAAGCTTCGAGTCCTTGCTTCTCCAGTCCTTCTCTACCTTAACATATAGTTCAAGGAACACTTTCTTGCCGAAGAAAGCCTCGATGTCCTTGCGGGCTTCCATGCCGACCTTCTTGAGCATCACACCGCCCTTCCCGATGATGATACCCTTCTGTGTGTCGCGCTCGGTATAAATCACCGCATTGATACGGATAAGCTTGTCATCCTCCTTGAACTGCTCGACCACACACTCCACAGAGTACGGGATCTCTCTGTCATAGTTTGTCAGGATCTTCTCGCGAATAATCTCTGTAACAAAGAAACGTGCAGGCTTGTCAGTCAAAGCGTCCTTGTCAAAATAAGGTGGAGAATCAGGAAGCAGGTCCTTGATTCTTTTCAGGATATAGTCAAGGTTGAAATTGTTCTGAGCCGAACACGGGATAATCTCGGCATCAGGCAACAACTTGTTCCAAGACGCAACAAGAGCCTCAAGTTTCTGCTGATCTGTCAAATCAATCTTGTTGATTATCAAAAGCACTGGGGCGTTCTGCTTTTTCACTTTCTCGATGAAGTCGATGTTCTTTGTGCCTGTCTCGACTGTATCTGTCACATATAGCAACACGTCAGCATCAGTCAGGGCACTATTGGAGAAGTTCAACATCGACTCCTGCAGCTTGTAATTAGGCTTTAGCACACCGGGAGTATCAGAGTAAACTATCTGAAAATCCTCACCATTCACTATACCCATGATACGATGACGCGTAGTCTGAGCCTTTGAGGTGATGATAGATATTCTCTCTCCGACTAATGCGTTCATCAATGTAGATTTGCCCACGTTCGGGTTACCCACGATGTTTACGAATCCGGCTTTGTGCATATCTTGTATTATTAAAATTCTTATTAACTACTTAAAAAATCTAAACAAATCTAGACCGTTTGCGAACAGCATAAGCGCAAACAGCAATGCGATTCCTATCATTTGAGCCTTCACAAGAAATTCGTGACTAGGCTTTTTCCTTGTTATTATCTCGTAAAGCACGAACATTGCGTGACCACCGTCAAGCGCAGGTATCGGCAGAACATTCATGAATGCAAGGATCACAGAAAGGAACGCAGTGATGGAAAGGAAATAACGAAGGTCGAATGTGGATGAGAACAAAGAAGCCAATGTTCCGAATCCGCCCATGCTCTGCGCACCCTCTGGTGTGAACACATACTTCATGTCACTTGCATAGCCTGTCAGCTTGCTGAAACCTCTGGAAATTCCCATAGGTACAGCCTCTAAAAAGCTATAGTCAGTATGAGTTACATTGTATATGTCACTTAGTTTGGTGTTGATTGCCGCACCTATCTTTCCGTTCTTGTCCGGCACAACACACATCTGCAAAGTATCCGATCCGCGCAACACCGAAAGGTTGACCTGCTTGTTTGGATTCGCCTTGAACACCTTGCATGCCACAGAGAAAAATGCTTCCTCTCCGTTTGCTGTAAGGATGCGGTCTCCTACTCTAAGGCCCTCCTGACCTGCAGGTTCGTTCAAAATTCGGGCATTGCACGCTGGCATATTTGGCATTACCTCCTGGACTATGAACGGCAGACGGTATGACGCAAAGCCTCTGCCCTCAGTCATCATCTTCTTCACGAAGTCAGAAGGCAAGTTCACTATAACCTCCTCTCCGTTTCTGTTCACGGTCACAGTCTTTGCCTCGAACATTCTGTGAGCGCTCTCCTGGTCAAATTTCTCTATCTTCTCACCGTCAGCGGCAACCAGAACATCGCCATCCTTGAAACCGGCCTCAAGTCCTGTCCACGAGAACTCGAATCCGTATGTCACGTCCTTCATGGCAACATAGTCATCTCCCCAATGGTATAGCATACCTATGTATATACCTATAGCCAGAACAAAGTTCATGAACACACCGGCAACCATGATTATAAGTCTCTGCCATGCGGGCTTGCTTCTGAACTCCCAGGGTTGAGGCTCCTTGCCAGCAAACTCTGTGTCCATGCTCTCGTCCACCATTCCTGCAAGCTTCACGTAGCCGCCCAAAGGAAGCCACCCTATACCGTATGTGGTTTCGCTGTTCTTTGGTTTGAACGAGAACAGGCTGAAACCGGGGTTGAAGAATATATAGAACTTCTCCACCCTAACGCCAAACATCTTTGCAGTTATGAAATGACCGAACTCGTGAATCATCACCAAGAGCGAAAGACATCCGAAAAATTGAAGCAATACTGTCATAGTTCCGTTGTAACAATTAAATTCCAATTAGCAAAAGCTTTCAGCCAGCTTTCGGGCAATCTTGTCAGTCTCGACATAGTCTTCATAGGAAGGCTTGAGCACGAAATGGCTTCTCTTGACCTCGTCCATAGTCTTTTCGATAACCTCGCTCATCTCAAGGAATCCTATCTCGTTCTTCAGAAACTTTGCGACAACAACCTCGTTGGCTGCGTTAAGCGCGCATGCCGAATTGCCCTTCTCCTCCAAGGCGCGGTACGCCAAGGCTAGGTTTCTGAACACCTTTGGATCCGGCTTCTCGAAAGTCAGTGTGGCAACCTTCGCAAAGTCAAGTCTGTCTCCGCCAAGGTATATTCTGTCCGGATAGCTCATTGCCAGAGAGATCGGGATACGCATGTCCGGAGTTCCAAGCTGAGCTAGGACTGCTCCATCCTCGAACTGAACCATCGAGTGGATGATGCTCTGCGGATGGACCTGCACCTCTATCATCTCGGGAGTAAGGTCGAACAGCCACTTTGCCTCGATGACCTCGAATCCCTTGTTCATCATTGAAGCGGAGTCGATTGTTATCTTTGCTCCCATGCTCCAGTTAGGGTGCTTCAATGCCTGAGCCGGAGTCACATCCTTCAACTGCTCTCGAGTCCAGCCTCTGAACGGGCCTCCCGACGCTGTGAGAATGATCTTCTCAAGCTTGTTATGACGATTTCCTTCCAGACACTGGAATATGGCGGAATGCTCCGAATCCACAGGAAGAAGGTTCACACCGTACTCCTTGCAAAGGTCGCATACCAAGTCTCCTCCCACAACAAGAGTCTCCTTGTTTGCCAAAGCTATCTTCTTTCTTGCCTTGATAGCAGAAATCGTAGGGGCAAGACCGGCATAGCCGACAAGAGCGACAAGAACCATATCAACCTCACTCATCTCAGCAACCTCGCATACAGCCTTGTCACCGGCAAGCACCTTTGTCCTTGTGCCTTTTACAGCCTCAACGACCGAACTGTATTTCGACTCGTCTGCAATTACTGCATACTTTGGCTCGAACTCGCGAATCTGCTCTACAAGCAAATCTGCGTTGCGGCCTGCCGTAATTGCATAAGCCTCGTATTTGTCCTTGTTGTCTCGGATCACATCCAAAGTCTGTGTACCGATAGAACCAGTAGAACCTAAAATAGTAATCTTTTTCATATATTTTGCCTTTAAACGGCTGAAATCTTCTTTATTACTGACTCGCTTAACGTCGGCAACGTCACTATTCTGCAGGAGCTGGTGCTGGTGCAGGAACTGGAACTGCCTGCGGAGCAGGTGCAGGTGCAGGAACAGCAACCTCCTTTGTCGAAGGAGCCGGTGCAGACTGAACCGGAGCTGACTCTACAGCAGGAGTCTCCTTCTTTGGCTGGGCAGGAGCCTCGCCTGCAGGTTTTGACTCAGACTTCTCCACTGGTACAGGAGCTGGCTTCTTTGGCTGGACACTGTTGTTCAAGTCAACCGGAGACACCTGATACTTGGCCTTCCTCTTGTTGGCGGATTCATCCTTGATAACCTTGCCCGTAGAGAATGATATGTACTCCTGAGGATTCAACGGTCTTCCCGACAGCCACAACTCGAAAGTCATCTCCTGAGTCTCGTTCTCTCGCAAAGTGGCAAGAATCTCGCCTGCGTGAACATTGTCTCCTATATTCTTGAAGAAAGGCTGAGTGAACTTGTATGTGGAAACAAGGTTCTCCTCATGCTGAATCTGAATGCAGTATCTGTTGTGTGCCGAGTAACCTGTAAAGATTACGTGACCGTCCAACACACTGTATATACTTGCCATCGGATCGACTGCCAAAGAGACTCCATATCTCTCGATACTGCTGTCGTAAGGCTTTGTCACCACACCCAGAGAAGGTCTGTGCATCACCATTCGCTGGCTCAAAGATGTAACCTTGAAGTCAGTAGAATACCTCTGGTCGATCTCGTACTTTGAGCAGAATGAGTTCTCTCTCTCCGTTGGGTCCATCTTGACCTTTTCCAACTCTACATTGACAAGATCTGACAACACTGCATTGCTGTCTTTGGTCTCAACTTCTCCGCATACCACACGATGAAGCATATCCAGATACAACTGGTTCTGAGTAGTCATCTCCTGCAAAGAGTCAACCACCAAGGCCTGGGTTCTCACCTTGCTCTCCAACTCGATGATGTCAGTATATCCTGGAAGGAATGTGCGCAACGGAGTCCTCATTATCAAAAAGGCAATAATGAGAAAGTAAAGCACTGCTATAGCGAAGCAGAAAAGAATGACCTGAATGCGCGAGAGGCGGATATGCCAAGCCTCCTCCAAAGTATTCTCATTCAGGATAGTCAGCTTATATTTGAAGTTAAGTTTATGTAAAAAACTCTCTTTTTTTGCCATTGTCTTACCACTATATAGTTAGTCCGGCAAAGATAAGAATTTTTTTTGAGAAGAACGGAACCCAACGCAAACTTTTTTGGACAAGACTCCGACTAACTCCCTATTTTCAAACATATAACAGATATCTTCCATTTTAAATCAAAAGGTTTTGAAGGTGCAAGCGGGAGTTTGATTTGGGCATCTTCTTCACTTGGGGAAGCAATGGCAAACCAACAATAGGCAACCACGAGTTATAGATATGCAGTCCACATTCAAAGCTTTGGCAAGCGGACATACAGCCGGCAGTATGTAATCTATGAAATTAAGGGAGTCCGATTCAACAAGGGAAAATGAAAATCCCTATCTTCGGACCATCTCTGCATACCTTATAAAACAAAAGAAAGACGCACTTTCATGCGTCTTTCTTTCAAATCTGAAATATATAGAGATTTCTATTACTTCTTGATCTGCTGATTTGCCTGTCCGCCCTGCTGAGCTGCCGACATATCGCAAGTACCAGTAAACTTGGCGTTAGGCTCAACGCTCAACACCTTAGTCTTGATCTCTCCGTCAACAGTTGCAGAAGATCTCAAGCTTAGAGTGTCAGAAATGACGATCTTGCCGCTGAACTTTCCAAGTATCTCAGCATTGGCACAAGTCAAAGTACCCTCCATAGAGCCGTTTGCGCCGATGATAACCTTTCCCTTACATGTTAATGTTCCGTTAATGTGACCATCAAGACGGAAGCTTGACTCTGCTGTGACGTCACCTGTCATCTTAGTGCCGGCCGCAATCGTATTGTACTCTGCTCCAGCATTGATTGTTTCTTTAGACATAATTCCCATTAGAATTTACGATTTCGTATAAATCTGGTTATTAATATGCTGACTTGAACTGATCAAGGAAACGGACATCGTTCTCCGAGAACATTCTCAAGTCTTTCACTCTATACTTCAAATTTGTGATACGCTCTACACCCATACCGAAGGCATATCCCGAATAAACCTTGCTGTCAATACCGCAAGACTCAAGGACAGCCGGATCGACCATACCACAGCCAAGAATCTCTACCCATCCTGTGTTCTTGCAGAATGCGCAACCCTTACCTCCACAGATGTTGCAAGAGATATCCATCTCTGCACTTGGCTCAGTGAATGGGAAGTACGAAGGGCGAAGACGAATGGCTGTCTCCTCTCCGAACATCTCCTTGGCAAAATATAGCAACGCCTGCTTCAAATCAGCAAACGAGATATTCTTGTCGATATACAATCCCTCTACCTGGTGGAAGAAACAGTGCGCACGATAAGAGATTGCCTCGTTTCTATACACACGACCAGGACAAAGCACACGGATAGGAGGCTTCTGGCTAGTCATCACACGAGTCTGGACCGAAGATGTGTGAGTACGAAGCACAACATCAGGGCTCTTTGTGATGAAGAAAGTATCCTGCATGTCGCGAGCCGGATGCTCAGGCGGGAAGTTCAATGCAGAGAACACATGCCAGTCATCCTCGATCTCTGGTCCCTCTGCGATTGTGAAACCTATACGAGAAAAGATATCTGCGATTTTATTCTTCACAATTGAAAGCGGATGACGAGTACCAATCTCGATAGGGTCCGGAGTACGAGTCACATCAATCTTCTCCTCAACCTGCTTCTCGCTGTCAAACTTGGCCTTTAGCTCTGCAATCTTGTCAGTAGCCTTATTCTTCAAGTCATTTAGCAAGGCACCCATCTCCTTCTTTTGCTCGGCAGGTACCGACTTAAAGTCAGAGAACAGAGCTGTAACCTCACCTTTTTTGCTAAGATATTTAATTCTCAACGCCTCAAGCTGCTCAGCATTCTCTGCCTTGATATTCTCAATCTCTGCGAGTAATGAACTAATTTTCTCTTTCATTTCTCTGTATATTATTCTTTTTTGTTATTCAACTTTAGTATTGCATCCTTTGCCTCCTCGCTGATGCTGTCAGGAAGGAAAAATCTGACATCCTTGCCAGCCCATACAGACTCACGGATGAAGGTCGAAGAAACCTCGATGATCGGAGTCTGCAGCCAGTGCATGTTGTCAAATGGGATCTGGCTTGTATAGCCCAATCGCGGATAGACAATCACCTCGAACTCGTCCAGAATCTTCTGATAGTCTCTCCATCGCGGGAAGGACTCGACGTTGTCGGCACCGATGACCAGAACGTACTCGTTCTCGGGATGCAGACTTTTCAAGTGTGTAAGCGTAGTGTAGGTGTAGGAAGGACGGGGAAGATTGAACTCAATGTCCTGAGCCTTGATCTTGGGATAGTCTGCAACCGCCCTGCTGACCATATCGAACCTCACCTCATCGGGCAGCATGTCACTGGCCTTCTTCAATGGATTCAACGGAGAAACGACAATCTGCACTTCATCAACACCTCCGTACTCTGCCACATAGTTGGCCAAAGCCAAATGACCGATATGGATCGGGTTGAAAGAACCGAAGAACAGCGCAATTCTCATATTCTATGCCTCAAGATATGCCTTGATCACACTAACGATATCTTTCTTTGCCTGCTCAAGATCGTCATTGATGACAACCTTGTCGAACTTGTCGGCGAAGCTTAGCTCGAACGATGCTCTTTCAAGTCTGTTCTCTATAACTTCCGGTGCGTCAGTCGCACGACCTACAAGTCTTTGTCTTAGGACCTCGATGCTTGGCGGCTGAATGAACACAGACAAAGCTCTTTCTCCGTAGAACTTCTTGATATTCACACCACCCTTTACATCCACGTCAAAAATAGCAACCTTGCCGGCCTTCACGATGCGCTCAACCTCACTCTTCAAAGTGCCATAGAACTTGTCATGATAAACCTCCTCATATTCAAGGAACTCGTCGTTAGCTATCTTCTGACGGAACTCGTCCGGAGTTAGAAAATAGTATTCCTTGCCATTCTGCTCTTCACCCCTAGGCAGGCGGCTAGTTGCAGAAATAGAGAACTCGAATATGTCCATTTCCTTCATCAAATGGTTGATAAGAGTGCTCTTACCCGAACCAGAAGGTGCTGAAAAAATTACTATCTTGTCCATATATTGCTGTATTTGTTACAACACGTTCAAAACCTGCTCCTTGATCTGCTCAAGCTCGTCCTTCATCTTTACGACGATGATCTGCATCTCTGCCTCGTTTGACTTTGAGCCAAGGGTATTTATTTCACGTCCGATCTCCTGAGCAAGGAATCCCAACTTCTTTCCAACAGTATCACTGCAGGAATCCATTGTCTCGAAGAAATACTTGATGTGCTGAGTAAGACGATTCTTCTCCTCATTGATGTCAAGCTTCTCTATATAGTAGATCATCTCCTGCTCAAGTCTGTTTCTGTCGAACTCGACATTAACCTGCTGAAGTCTCTGGATCAGCTTTGCCTTGATGCTCTCAACTCTGCCCTTCTCGTAAGGCTCGATCTCCTTCAACAATGATGAAATAGAGTTAAGATTCTTCTCGAACACAGCACGAAGTGACTTTCCCTCGGTCTTTCGGAAATCCACAAGTGCCTCAAGTGCACGGCGCACAGTATCGTTCACCGCCTCAAGCTCGGCCATCTCGATCTCCTGAGTCTCGCTCTGCATAACATCAGGAAGGCGAAGCATAATCTTCATCCAGTCCTGAGGTTCAGCAACTCCAAGCTCCTTTGCGGCATTGGAAATTTGCTCCTTATATGACTTTAGTGCGGCAAGATTAACTTTTGTTGCAGACTCTCCGGAAAGAGTCTCTACAGAAAGCACGAAATCCACCTTACCCTTGTGAAGGTAATTTGCCACAGTAGAACGAGCATCAAGTTCTATCTCCTTATATATACCTGGCCAACGCATAAAGAGGTCCATCTGCTTGCTGTTAAGAGACTTAACCTCTACTGTAAAGCGCTTTCCGCCATATTCTCCGACTGCCTTGCCGAAGCCTGTCATCGACAAAATCATACCTGAAAAAATAAACTTTATTGCGACCTTCGTCTTACGGAAAGCCGCAGTTTTTTACTAAATTATGGCAAAAATAATCTTTTTCTCCTTGAGAAGTATTATTTTTGTACGATTTTTTTAGAATTATACCAAAAAAGTTGTTTTAAGATTATGGCAACAATAATAAATATCGAGACTTCTACACCCTCTTGTTCGCTATCAGTAGCGCACAATTCTGAGGTCATTCTTTCACTCGAAGACAACTCTGGAATGAATCATGCCACACTTCTTGGCACATATATAAAGCAGGCGATGGACACTCTAAGGGAGCGCAACCTTTCTCTTGATGCAGTATGCGTTAGTCAAGGTCCCGGCTCATACACAGGACTAAGAATCGGAGTTTCAACTGCCAAGGGATTGTGCTTCGGTTCGGGGGCTAAACTGATTGCCGTTGACACACTAGCTGTAATCGCAGAGATGGCTCGCCAACAGCACAACATTAGCGGAACTATTTGTCCGATGATTGACGCTAGAAGAATGGAGGTCTATACTGCCCTATACAAGGCAGACGGCTCGTCATCAGAAGTTGAGGCTAAAATCATAGACGAGACTTCGTTCTCGGAGGAACTGAAATCCCAGGAGTTGTATTTCTGCGGTAACGGAGCGGACAAATGCTCTTCTTTGATCAAGGATAGCAACGCACACTTCCTTACAGGCATTCATCCGTCAGCCAAGTATATGGTAAAGTTCGCCGAGGAGAGATTCATGGCCGGCAAATTTGAAGATGTAGCTTATTTCGAGCCTTTCTACTTGAAGGAGTTCCAAACTACGGTAGCGAAAAACAAGGTATTGTAAGGGAATAACAAATTGATACAAAAAAGGATGCTCAGAAATGAGCATCCTTTTTAGTTTATGATAAGTAAGTAATTTCTTACATCAATTTCAAGCACTCCTTCAAAGAGTCTCTCCAATAAGGAACAGCTACTCCAGCCTCCTTAATCTTTCTCTTGTTAAGGACACTATATGCAGGTCTTTCAGCAGGAGTTGGATACTCCCAAGACTCTATGGCATTAAGCTTAGCCTTGCAATTAGTTTCCTCAAAGATTGCTTTAGTAAAGTCATACCAGCTTACTGCACCCTCGTTAGAATAGTGATAAACCTCAACTCCAGAAATACCCTTCTCGAGCAAAGTCATAAGGGCAAGAGCAAGGTCTGTTGCATAAGTAGGAGTTCCTACCTGATCATAAACAACACCAAGACTCTCTCTTTCGCTACCCAAACGCATCATAGTCTTAACGAAGTTGTTTCCAAACTCGCTATACAACCATGCAGTACGGACAATCACGGCATCTCCGCCAACTTCCTTAACCGACTCCTCACCTGCAAGTTTTGTGCGGCCGTAAGCTCCAAGCGGAGAAGTTGCGTCAGTCTCCTTCATAGGGATATTGTTCTTTCCGTTGAACACGTAGTCAGTGCTGACATGAAGAAGTTTAGCATTTACTGACTTGGCAGCCTCTGCCAAATTCTTAGGACCGATAGCATTGATCTTGTAGGCCAACTCCTCTGCCTGCTCAGCTTTGTTTACATCTGTGTATGCAGCGCAGTTGATTATAGCGCCGATATTCTTCTCCTTGACCAAAGACTTCAATGCCTCAAGATCAGTGATGTCAACTTCAGGCATATCAGTAAA
Source organism: Paludibacteraceae bacterium (assembly GCA_045641625.1). Lineage (GTDB taxonomy): Bacteria > Bacteroidota > Bacteroidia > Bacteroidales > Paludibacteraceae > UBA1723. The sequence continues at coordinate 60,344 of JAZUHH010000003.1, read as the reverse complement.
TAGGAAACTATGTTGAGGATAGTTTACAGAAATCTTTCTGATGGAATTACCAAGCTGGCCATTTCCTCCTGTAACCAAGATATTCATTCTTCTCCGAAATTAGATTTTACCATAAGTGAAGACCTCAGCATCCTTCAAGTTAGGGTGCTTCAAATCCTTGTCCGAAAGCAACAACTCGATATTGACCTCTGGCCACTTGATACCGATCTCAGGGTCATTGTACATAATACCTGCGTCTGCCTGTGGAGCATATACGTTATCCACCTTGTAAGTAAAGATTGCCTCATCACTAAGAACCAAGAAGCCATGAGCAAAGCCGCGAGGGATGAAAAGTTGTCTCTTGTTCTCGTCAGTTAGCTCGACAGCAACATGCTTTCCGAATGTAGGAGAACCCTTGCGGATATCAACAGCGACATCAAGGACAGCACCCTTAACAACACGAACCAACTTTGCCTGCGAGCAATCACCCTTCTGGTAGTGAAGACCTCTTAGCACACCTTTTGAAGACTTGCTCTCGTTGTCCTGCACAAACTCAACATGCTTACCTGCGTGGGCATCAAACTCATTCTGCTTGAAAGCCTCGAAAAAATAACCACGACTATCACCGAAAACTTTAGGTTCGATGATAAATACTCCCTCAATGTCAGTATCTATAAAATTCATTTCAAAAATGCTTTATATCTTATTCCTATACACAAACATAAGACGACGCATTCACGCCGTCTTATACTCTATAATCTTTTCTTTATTTCTTTATAAGCGAGATAATGTACTGACCGTACTTAGTCTGCTTTAGCTGGTCTCCCAAGGCAAGCAGCTGGTCGTCATTTATCCAACCGTTTCTCCAAGCAATCTCCTCGATACAAGAGACGTAAAAACCTTGTCTGTTCTGAATAGTTTCGATAAAGTTAGACGCCTCAAGAAGAGAATCGCAATTACCTGTGTCAAGCCAAGCAAATCCTCTGCCGAACAAATCTACTCTCAAACTACCCTCTTCCAAATATGTTCTGTTCAAGTCAGTAATCTCATACTCGCCACGAGCAGATGGCTTCAATGCCTTGGCACGCTCGCAAACTGTCTTGTCATAGAAATACAGACCAGGAACTGCGTAATTGCTCTTAGGAACCTTTGGTTTCTCCTCTAGAGAGGTAACATTACCTTTGTCATCAAAACCAACTACACCATAAGCTGTTGGGTCCTTGACATAGTAACCGAATACTAAAGCACCTGACTTAATCTCCGACGCATTACGAAGCATTGACGAAAAATTCTGTCCGTAGAACATATTGTCGCCAAGAATCAAACATGCTTCGTCTCCGTTAAGAAACTCCTCACCAAGTACGAATGCCTGGGCAAGACCATTAGGCTTTTCCTGAACCTTATAAGAGAATTTCATTCCAAGACTTTCTCCTGTTCCAAGCAGTTGCTCGAACATCGGCAAGTCACGTGGAGTAGAAATTATCAATACTTCTCTAATTCCAGCCAACATCAATGTAGAAAGCGGATAGTAAATCATCGGCTTGTCATACACTGGCATTATCTGTTTGCTTATAGCTTTCGATAGTGGGAACAATCGAGTTGCGCTACCACCAGCAAGAATAATTCCCTTCATTGCAGATTAGTTAGATTCTACTTCAATAGAACAGTCATGATTGCACGCTCCAACTCACTCTTTGGAAGAGCACCACGATTAGACTGAGGCTCACCTGTCTTAGGAATAAAGATCAACAAAGGGATGCTGTGTGCACCGAATGCCTGAGCCAACTCCTTGTTCTTATCAACATCTACCTTATAGATATTGATCTGATCCTTATACTTGACAGACAACTCATCTAGATAAGGAGAAATTGAACGGCAAGGTCCACACCATGTAGCATAGAAATCAACGATACAAGGCTTGTTACCCTTGAACTTCCAAGTGTTCTCCTGAGCGAAATCAAAAATCTCAGTTCTAAACTCCTGAGAGTCGATATGCTTAACATACGACTTTGTGTCATTAGACTGGGCAAATGAACACGCAGTTGAAACAAACATAGCAACTGTTGCCAATATAGTTCTGATCAATTTCATCTTTCTAAAAATTTCAATTGTTAGTATTCCGGACTTTTCGAAGAGTTTTTTATGCCATTTCATGACATTGCCAACTCTCAACTTCGTGCCAAAGTTAATACATATTATTAGATTACGTAGCAAAGTTTTAGTTAAAAGTCCTTAAAATTTGTTAAACCGTGTTAAAATAACAACCAAAGGACTATTTTGTTACATCAAAAGAAATCCCGAAAATTACTTTTGAGCATTTCTCTTCTGCTCCTCTGCTATTCGCTGCATTTCCTCAAGTCTTGACATCCAGGAAGACTTTGTCTGGGGCTTGCGCTGATTCTCCTTCAATTTCTCTAGCAGTTCAGCCTCGTTGATTGTCTTTCTGATCACATAAGTCTGAATGATAGTGATTAGCAAAGAAATGAAGTAGTAATATGACAGACCGGAAGCGTATCCGTTGAATACGAAGAAGAATACGACCGGCATAGCCAGCATCATGATCTTCATAACTCCCTGCTGTCCCTGCTGCATACCGTTATCAGTAAGCTTCATGTTCCAGTAAGAGTAAATGACATTTGTAACAGTCATCAGAAGACAGAACAAACTGATATGGTCACCGATAAAAGGCAAGTTGTAATCCCAACTTACGATTGAATCGTATGATGAAAGGTCTTCTGCCCACAAGAACGACTGGCCTCTCAACTCGATGGATGCCGGGAAGAACGAGAACATTGCGAACAGGAACGGCATCTGCAACAACATTGGCAGACATCCACCCATAGGACTGACTCCCGCACTTGAGTACAGCTTCATCATCTCCTGCTGGCGCTCCATAGGCTTATCCTCTGGGATACGCTTGTTGATCTCGTCAATCTGCGGCTTAAGAACTCGCATCTTTGCGCTTGACAAATACGACTTGTATGTCATAGGGAAGATCAGAGTCTTGATCGCTAGTGTCATCAACAGGATGATCAAACCATAGTTGGAAAGGAACGAACCGAAGAAGTTAAACATTGGAATTACCAATCCCTGGTTAACCCAACGGAAGATACCCCATCCCAAAGTAAGCACTCTGTTCATATCGACATCTGCATCAAGCTTCTTGTCGTAGTCATATAGAATAGAATACTTGTTAGGACCGAAATACATGTGCATCGATGCCTCTGCATTTCCCTTGTCAGCAGACATAGGCAACGACATCTTTGATTTGAACCTCTTTAGAAAAGACTCTTTGTCTTTTGGCAAAAAGGACTCAACATTAACCTTCTCGAACTTGTTGTCAGCGATAAGGAAAGAAGAGAAGAACTGATCCTTGAAAGCCACCCACTTCAAAGGCTCGTCATCATCAAAAGACTTTTTGTCCGCAGATGTCTCGGACAAATAGCTTACGCCACCTTCGTACTCCTTATAATATACAGTACAGTATCTGTTCTCGAAATCTCTACCCTTCTCGTTCTGGAAAACCTCCTGATCCCACTCGATTCCAAGAGTTTCCGACTTCATGTACTTGTCAATGCCGTTTGAAATGATCTTGAAGCCAAGCATATACTCGTCATTTGGCAAAGTATAAACGAAATCAAGGCTTTCTCCTCCTGCAGTTTCTAGAGCAAGAGTTACAGAAGTGTCGCTCTGGGCCTTTACGCGGAAGTTCATCTGTGCTGTATGGATATCGTTCTTTGTTGCAGTCGGAAGAACTACGTCGAACTTGGAGAACGAGTCAACATTCAACCTTACGTTTCCACCTCTGTATGAATCGTACTCCTTCAAAGCTGCACACTTCACAAAACCTCCCTTGGTTGTAAAATCAACCTTGATCAGATTATTCTCCAAAGACACCACATTCTCAGTTCCGGACAATGACGAATAGAAGGCTCCGTACTCCTCCTGAATTGTAGAAAGCTGTGCTGAATCCATCTTTGAAAGGTCCAACGACTTGCTCTTGGCCTGCTCCAACTCAGCGGCTCTCATCTTCTCCGCAGCCTGAACCTGATCTATGGAATCGCGCATACGCATCTCAGCCAGCTGCTCGGCAGAAGGCTGGTTATACCATTGAAAACCAAAAATTATTACGAAGACAACCACAAAGAAAAGAATGTTGTTTCGCTTGTTGTCCATTTGAGTTTGATTCATAATTTCCGAAATTTTGCGCAAATATACTAAAAATATATTCTTTAACACATAAATTCTGTATTTTTTTGTATTCAGAAAAGAAAATCGAAGTTTATTTTTCTATTACAAATTTTCTGTCTTATATTTGCGCATCAAAAAATGTTAAGTATATAATGTGAAGATGGGAATACAGAGAACAATATTAGGAATATTTTTGTCGGCATCGGCTTATATGGCAGGAAATGCAAATCCTCACCGCTTTCCTATGGAGAGAGTTCCTTTAGTGAACGGAGAATATATCATGTTCTCTTCAACACCTATTCCTTCTGACAAGCAGATCCCTCTAAGCATCAGGGAATTTGCCGAATACTCAAGAATGCACAAGGTTCCGGCTTTGCCGCCTTACTACACTTCCCTAACAGGATATGTTATAAATCCGGGCGCAGAAAGACTTGACAGCATCATTGTCATAGCTTCCGAAAACGGAGGTGGGGGTAAAGTGGTTCTTAGCTACGACTCACTCGGATACTTGACAAACCAGACCATCAAGGACGGCGCAAATGTTTACTCTGAGATCACAATCAAGAGAAACGAGAAGCACCAGGAAGTTGAAAGAGTTATCGAATACGCCAACGGAGACCAGATGATCTACAAATTGGCATCGGGCAAGCCTGTCCAGTACGAGCTTAACGAGAACAGCAGAACTACGGAAAAGGTTTCCTGGAGCTACAAGAACTCATTGCCTTTCACAGCAACAGCATCATCGAGCGCGGACGGAAAGATGACCGCAACATTCACATACACTCCGCAGAAAAGAGTCGAGTCAGTGAAGATGAAGAAAGGTGGAGATGTTACAACAACCCTATACCAATTCTCTGATTACGAGTCAAGTGTATATGACCCAATCGTTTACAAGCTTGACGAGAAGATTTCGAAAAGCAAGCCTTACGACGCTTTCACATATTACTGCAAGAACAATGGTGACACTTACCTAAGGGAGCATAAGGTTGCCAACCGAAATATCTATAAGATGAAGGGACTTGAAAAGGAGCCTATTCTTACCGCTTCAATTTCTTTCGAGTCCTATGCCAACGGAGCTGAAGGTGGAGCCAAGAACATGACAAGCAGAATCGTTGTGAGAAACCAGAACGGAGACATTCAGCGCGACGAGCAGTTCTCATACTACCCTGACCTAAAGATGAAGGCTCTGAACAGCATCGAGTTCGGAGAGGTTACCTATATATATAATAAGGATGGAAATGTCAAGCTCATCATGATTTCTCAGGATGAAGTGAGAAAGACTATCCATTTCTATTATACAAACTACGAGGAGGAGAGACAAAGACTTGAGGCTGAGCGATTGGCTCGCGAGGCAGAGGAAGCTGCAAAAGCCGCTGAAGCTGCTGCAGCAGACAGCACGAGCGGTGCCGGCGCTGTAATCAGAGAGGGAAGTGAGGAAAAAGGAAACTCTACAGAAGAAGTAAAGTAATGATAGACCTGATTGCCATAGTCGGCCCTACTGCAAGCGGCAAGACCGATTTTGCCGCGCACCTTGCACACGAGATCAAGAGCGAAATCATTTCTGCTGACTCCAGACAAATCTATAGAGGTATGGATTTGGGAACCGGCAAGGACATCGAAGACTATACAATCGACGGGCAGACTGTGCCTTATCATCTTATTGACATAGCCGATGCCGGCTACAAATACAACCTGTTTGAGTATCAAAGAGACTTCAACAACGCATACAAGGAAATTAAGGGCAGAGGTATTACTCCCATAATGTGTGGAGGTACAGGTCTTTATGTGGAGAGCGTGTTGCGCGGCTACACTCTGCTTTCAGTACCAGAGAACAAGGAACTGCGAGAAAAACTGTCCAGCAAATCCTTGGAAGAGCTAACTGAAATCCTAAAGCAGTACAAGACCTTGCACAACACAACCGATGTCGATACTGCAAAACGAGCAATCAGAGCAATAGAAATTCAGGAATACTACTCGCTTCACCCGAATGAAGTCAAGGAGCACACAACTCCCAAACTGAACGCCCTGGTTATAGGTGTGGACATTGAACGCGAGGAAAGAAGAAACAGAATCAGCTCAAGACTCCGTGCAAGAGTCGAATCCGGAATGGTTGACGAGGTAAAGAGGCTGCTTGACAGCGGAATCGCACCGGACGACCTTATTTACTACGGATTGGAATACAAGTATCTCACAAACTACATAATCGGAAACCTGGGCTACGAGGAGATGCTTTCTCAGCTAGAAATAGCCATACACCAGTTCGCCAAGAGACAGATGACGTGGTTCAGAGGCATGGAAAAACGAGGCACCAAAATAGAATGGATCGACTACAAGCTTCCGATGAACGAGAAAGTGGAAAGAGCCAAAGAGCTGATTAAAGAATATAAAGAATAAGGAGCAAATGGAACTTGCTCCTTTTCTTTATTTATAACAAACACTATGACTATCAAACCCGAACCAAGAAAACTGAAAATGTTTACAAAGTTTTGGGTTAAATGTTAAAAAACACACTTTTTTGATAACTTTTCCGCAGAAAACTTTTTTAGTTTCAAAAGTTTTCTCTACTTTTGCATTGGAATTCGAAGGGGAAATCAAACTCATAAAGAAAGCTTTTCAAACATGAATTTAACTTACAAGATAGTCGAAACTGCCACGGAAATGTTCATTAAAAGGGGCATTAAAGCTGTCAGCGTTGATGAAATTGCTGCGGAGCTTGGCATATCCAAAAGAACACTATATGAACAAGTAAAAAGCAAAGACGAACTTGTAGAGCAATGCATAGCATTCTTTCACGAGAACTGCAAGAAGAGATTTTCCGAAATCACAGGTTGTCAGTGCAGCGTGTTCGAGAAACTGATCAAGCTAATAGAGAATCAGCTGAACATAATCCGCAGCACAAACAAAAACTTTCTTGATGAACTGATGACCAGAATCAAGGAGGCAAAAAACAAAAGGGAGGAAGACGACAAACTGAAGTATCACTACCACTTCGTAGATGTAATAAAAGAGGGACAGGCTAACGGTGACATCGTAGATTACTATGAGCCAGAAATAGTCGTCAAAATCATTGAATCGCAGATGATGGCTCTTGGCCAGTCTTCTTTGTACGACTTCTCACAAGTGTCGTTCTTTGATGTTTACAGGACAATGTGGGGCATGTCATTGAACGGCATAGCTACGGACAAGGGCAGAGAGTTAATTAAAAAAATGAAAATATAATAAAACAACTATAACAATGTATAAGGTATTTAAGTCTATCGGATTAATACTTTCGTCGTTGGTAATCACTCCTTGCGTTATGGCTCAGGAGAACACCAATACAACGACAGTACAAACAAACGCAAACGAACTTAATCTAACTCTGGATCAAGCTGTCAAGTATGCGCTTGAGCACAACCGCTCACTAAAGAACGCTTCTCTAGAGGTCCAGAAAGCCGAGATGCAGAGATGGCAGACTATCGCACAGATGCTTCTTCAGATCGACGGTACATTCCAATACACTAACATGTTTGGACAGGAAATGAACCTTGGAGGCATGCCGATACCTATGAATCCTTATGGACAGATGACTTGGCAGGCAGCTGCAGGAGTTTCGGCTCAGGGAATCATCGGTGCACAAATGCAGCGTATAGCAAAAGAGATTCAGGAGATCAACGTGCTTAAGTCAGAGCAGGACACTAAATACGATGTGGAAAGCAGCTACATCAACATCCTTGCACTAGAAGAGACTGCAAACCTGTTGAACAAGAATATGGAGAACCTTAACTCGTTGAAGTCCATGATAGACAATGCCGTTAAGGTTGGAGTTGCAGAGCAGAATGACGCCGACCAGATTTCTATCCAGGTAGTGTCGATGATGAACGGACTAAATTCCGTAAAACGCTCAATAGAGACTCTTTACAACGCTCTTATCCTTAGCATTGGTGCAGAAAGCAATGTAAAGATCAACCTAACTCAGAAGCTTGAGGATGTTGTTAACGACGGAACAATCCTAAGCTTGACAGGAACTGATCTTGATCTTAACAACAACCTTGACTACCAGATGCTTATGAAGAGCAACGAGATTACTGACAAGCAGAAGAAGATGGCTATTGCAGCATTCTTCCCTACAGTAGGAGTTGCATATCAGAACGCACACAAGCACTATTTCGGAGACGCAGGCTTTGACATGACTCCGACTAACACATTCGCCGCAACAGTGAACGTGCCTGTATTCTCGTCTGGAAAGAGAACTTGCGCTGTAAAGGAGGCAAAGATTGCTCAGCAGGAGCAGGCTAACACTATCGAGCAGACAGAGATCGGATTGAAGGTACAGGAGAAGCAGCTTAAGTTCAACCTTACTTCAGCTTACGAGAACTACAACATTCAGAAGGAGAACATCCGTGTAATGTCAAACGTATTCAACAGCTACAGCGAGAAGTTGAAGTACGGAAAGGCATCGAGCATGGACATCACCAACTCAAGCATAAACTTGGTCTCTGCACAGACTAACTACATCAACGCAGTGCTTGACATGGTGAATGCAAACATCTCGCTAAAGAAACTATTGAACAAATAAATAGAAAAAACATAAACAACAATGAATAGAAGATATTTAAGCGCAATTTCACTTTTCGGAGCTATGGCATTGACTCTAGCTTCTTGTGGAAATGGTGGCAAAGGAGACAAGAAGGCTAACTCTAAGGACTCTACGAAAGTCACTAAGACTGTAGATGCAAAAGGAAGCGAAGAGGAAACTGAAGAAGTTGCTTTGCCTGTCAGAGTTACTAAGGTAGAGAAGAAGTCTATCAACAAAGAGATTTCTTGTACAGCCGTACTTGAGGGATGGGAGACAATGACTATCAGCCCATCTGTAACAGGTATTATTGAAAAGGTCTATAAGGATGTTGGTCAGAATGTAGCTGCAGGAGAGCTTCTTGCACGCATGGACCAGACACAGCTTAACGCTGCCAAGCTTGCCTACGCAAACATTCAGACAGAGTTCCAGAGAATGGAGGCTTTGCTTGCTGGCGGTAATACAACACAGCAGCAGTATGATGCAGTAAAGCTACAGCTTGACCAAGCTAAGACAAACCTTGACTTCCTACAGAAGAACACTTTCGTCAAGGCTGAGTCTGCAGGTGTAGTTGCCGCAAAGAACTACGAGAACGGAGAGCTTTACAATGGTGCTCGCGGCATCCTTCAGATCACTCAGGTAAGTGTATTGAAGACTATCCTTAGCATCCCTGAGAGCTACTTCCCATCTATCAAGAAGGGCATGAAGATGAGCTTCACTTCGGACATCTACCCAGGTAAGCAGTTCGCAGGTGTTGTAGAGACTATCTACCCTACTATTGATGCAAGCACTCACACATTCCAGATCAAGGTAAGAATCCCTAACACTGGCAACAGCCTTCGCCCTGGTATGTATGTCAAGACTAATGTGAACGTAGGTAAGGTTGACGCTGTAATCATCCCTTACATGGCGGCTTTGAAGCTTACAGGTTCAAACAACCGTTACGCTTTCATCGCTGACGGAGACAGAGCAAGACGTGTTGACATCGTTCTTGGCGAGAGAGTTGACGAGAATATCGCTATCGAAAGCGGAAACATCAAAGAGGGCGACTTGATCGTAAGTCAGGGACAAGGCAAGCTTAAGGAAAATGCTCTTATCAAGATTGTAACTGGCAACGGAGAGGAGTTCCTAAAGTAATCAAAATTGTAAAATCATAAATTTCCATAAGAAATGAGTATATACAAAACGGCGATTGAGAAGCCAATCACGACAGTCCTCATCTTTGTGGCTGTAATGATATTGGGTGTATTCTCGTTCCTTCGCCTTCCAATCGACATGTTCCCAGAGATGGAGCCACCGATTGTCTGCGTAATGACAGCCTATGGTGGAGCCAATGCGAGTGAGATTGAGACGAACGTAACAAAGGTACTCGAGAATAGCCTTAACTCAGTGGATGGTCTAAAGGATATGACAAGTATCTCTAAGGATAACCTTTCACTTTGTGTTATGGAGTTTGAGTGGGGACAGGACTTGGACGAGGTTGTGAACGATATTCGTTCGTACATCGACATGGCCAAGGACAACCTGCCAGACGGAACCAGCAACCCTTTGCTATTGAAGTTCAACACAAGTTCAATGCCTATTCTTCAGTATGCTGTAACAGCAAATGAGTCATACGCTGGACTTGACAAATTGATGAACGACCAGGTTATCCCTCAGCTTAACCGTGTAAACGGTATCGGAAACATCGCAATGTCCGGAGAACCTGTTCGTAGAGTATATGTTGACATCGACCAGAACCAGCTTGACGGTTATGCTCTAAGCCTTGAGCAGGTAGGTCAGGCTATCTCGGGCAACAACCTTAACCTTGCTTCGGGTACTGTAAAGATGAACAAAGAGCAGTACGAGCTAGAGGTAAGAAGTGAGTATGCCGAGAGTGCTGAGATCGGAAACATTGTTGTGACAACTACACCTGACGGAAAGGTTGTTCATGTAAAGGACATCGCAACTATCAAGGATACTATCAAGGACCTTACTCTTGAGGAGAAGATCAACAGTAAGGATGGTATGCGTCTTATGATCATGAAACAGACAGGAGGTAACACTGTAAAGATTTGTTCTGACGCAAAGAAAGAGCTAAAGAAAATCGAAAAGTCACTTCCTTCGGATGTTAAGTTCACAGAGATCAACGACCAGTCAAGAGAGATTACAAACGCAATCAACTCACTAGAGGAGAGTATCCTTTACGCTCTGTTCTTCGTGGTTCTAGTCGTTCTATTCTTCCTTGGAAAATGGAGAGCAAGTATCATCATCGGTGTTACAATTCCGATTTCATTGCTTGTTGCATTCATCTACATTCTTGGTGCAGGCAGTTCAATCAACATTATTTCCCTATGTTCATTGACTATCGCAATCGGTATGGTTGTGGATGACTCTATTGTGGTACTCGAAAACATCACAACACACATCGACCGTGGTTCTTCTCCTCGCGAGGCTGCAATCTATGCAACTAACGAGGTATGGGTATCAGTTATCGCCACAACACTCGTAGTAGTTGCGGTGTTCGTTCCTTTGACAATGGTAACTGGTATGGCAGGTATCTTGTTCAAGGAGCTAGGTTGGATTGTAACAATCGTAGTTTGTACATCAACTTGTGTAGCCATATCACTTACTCCAATGCTATGTTCAAAGCTATTGAAGAGCAAGGAAGTGGAGATTGTAAATGGTACACTAAAAGATGTTGAAGAAGAAGAGGGTCTATACCATAAGTATGTTGTGCGTCTTCTTGACAAACTTGATGTGTTCTATGCTAACGTACTAAGATGGTGTCTGTCTCACAAGACTATCACAATTATTGGCGTAGTAGTATTCTTCGTTGCAAGTATGCTTCCTATTGCCATGGGCAAGATCGGAACAAACTTCGTAGGAGACTCTGACCGCGGTCAGATTATCGTAAACTGCGAGCTTCAACAGGGTAACCGAGTTGAGGAGACTGCCAAGATAGCTCGTATGCTAGAGAACGAGTTCTTTGCAGCATACCCTAATGGAGAGATTAGATTGATCTCTACAACTTGTGGTTCTAATGATGATGCTGGTATCTCGGCATTGTTCTCCAGCACTACAAACAACAAGATCCAGATGCGTGTCATCTGTAAGAAGAAGTATGATCGTGATATTCCTATTGACAGCATCAGTGAGACCCTTCGTAACATCATGAAGAAGTATCCTGAATTGGTGGATTACCAGGCTCAGACACAGTCAGGATTCGGTGGTGGCGGTGGTTCTACTGTCGATATTGAAATCTATGGCTACGACTTCAGCACTACAAGTGCATACGCAGAGCAGATTCGTCACTTGATCGAGGAGAAGGTTCCTACTGCCCGAGACATCACAAACTCAAGAGAGAAGGACCGTCCACAGCTAAAGATTACAGTTGACAAGGAGAAGGCTTCCCGACTTGGTCTTTCTTCTGCAATGATTTCAAGTTACGCAAGAAACCGTATCAACGGTATGAATGCAGGATTCCTGAAGGAAGACGGTGATGAGTACACAATACTTGTAAGACTTAAGGAGGAGAACAGAAACACTCTATCTCTAATCAACGAGCTTTCTATTCCTACAGCGATGGGTAATGTCAAGCTTAACGAGATTGCCAAACTTGAGGAATACTGGTCACCACCTGAGATTGAGCGTAAGAACCGTCAGCGTTACATGACATTGAAGGTTACTCCATTCAACACTTCTCTAGGAGAGCTAGCAGCAGACATACAGAAGGTTATTGACAATTCAGACAAGCCTAACGAAATTACTGTAGCTCTTTCGGGTGCTTACGAGGATCAGCAGGAGTCTTTCGCAGACATGGGAATGTTGCTTGCCCTAATCATTATGCTTGTGTACATCGTTATGGCGAGCCAGTTCGAGAGTTTGGCCAAGCCTTTCATCATCATGATGTCTGTGCCGTTTGCCATCTCGGGTGCTATTCTTGCATTGTTCTTCACAAACACTGCACTTGATATGATCGGTGCCCTTGGTATCATCATGCTTGTGGGTATCGTAACAAAGAACGGTATCGTGCTTGTGGACTACATCAACTTGATGCGAGACAGAGGATGCGAGCTTTACGAGGCTATCGCGCTATCTGGTCAGAGCCGTCTTCGTCCGGTACTTATGACTGCAGCAACTACACTTCTTGGTATGCTTCCAATGGCATTGAGTAAGGCTGAAGGAAGTGAGATGTGGATCCCTATGGGTATCGTCGTTATCGGTGGTTTGCTTGTAAGTACATTGGTAACTTTGATCGTCGTTCCTGTCATGTACGGAATCATGAGTAAGAAGGGCGAGAGAGACCAAATGAAGGAGGTTCGAGAGCAATTCATCTTCATGGACATTGATGTCGAGAAGGCCGAGGCTGAAAAGCCGAAACTATTAAAAGAGTAAAAACATTGGGTTGATCGAGGTTAATGAGTTTTGCGTATTGCTCATTTTCCTCGACACAACTCAAAAATACATGATAATATGAAATCAGTTTTTATTGTCTTCAACCAGGCAAATACAGACAAAGTAGAATACATTCTTGATACCCTTGAGATCCGTGGTTTCACAATGTTCGAACAGGTGCAGGGACGCGGTTCTGTAAATGGTGAGCCAAGACGAGGAACTCACACTTGGCCGGAGATGAACTCTGCCATAATGACTGTTGTGGAGGATGACAAGGTTGACGAACTGCTTCTTACTATCAAGAAACTCGATCTAAGAGCTGAAGAGGTAGGAGTAAAGGCATTTGTTTGGAACATCGAACAAATGGTATAAAATAGACTTCAACTAGAGAATTGGGAATTGGCTTGCGCCGGTTTTCAATTCTTTAGTTATTGTTTATTATATTTGGACAAACTAACAACTAAAATACACAACAAAAGGATATGACGGACCCAAACGAGATATTTTTCCATAAGATTGAAAGCAAGGACGAAAAGATCGTAGAACTATTTGAAAAAGGTTTCAACAGAGACATATACTGTCTGTTCATCTGCATAAACGGAAAGGCAAAAATTCAACTTGAAGGCAAAAACTATGAACTTGGAGACGGAGACGTATGCATATACACGCCAGAAAGGGACGTCAGGCTTCTTTCCATATCCCAGAATATAAACGGAATCCTGGTCGGAGGCTCAAACAAGCTCATACACAACGCAATACACTCAATATTTAGCGCAGAACGCGTTCTGGACATAAGGAGCAACCCAACTTTCCACCTTGAAAAAGAGCAGAGACAAAGACTTTTCAACCTTATCGAGACCGGATTAAGCATAATCTCCGAAAAAGTGGAATACATACAGCAGAGTGCAACAAACTCCGACTTCCACGACAAGACTATGAAGTCACTGCTTGAAAGCGTATGCTTCTATGTTATGGACCTCTATTCCAGGTCCAGAGTTCTTGACACAAGCAGTGACAAGCCCAAGACTGCCAGGTCTGTCATCCTGCACAAGTTCCTTGTCTCTCTTTACTACAACTACATCAAGGAACGCAGCGTAGAGTTTTACGCAAACCAGCAGGGACTTTCAAAACGATATTTCTCGACCACGATCAGAACTGAGAGCGGTAAAACTCCGAAACAGTGGATCGAAGAGATTGTTGTAGAGGAAATCAAGCATTATCTGGCAAAGGGGAACATGACTATAAAGGAAATTGCATACCACTTCAATTTCCCATCACAAAGTTTCTTTGGCAAGTATTTCAAACAGGCTGTAGGTATCAGCCCAAGAGAATACAGAGACAGAGAAATAACAAAATAGACTATTCTGCTAAAAAGAACAGCCAGTATTGGAAAACCTTTTAAAAGGTCCTATTCCGGCTGTTCTTATTCTAAATGATTTTGTTGAATATTAAAGGAAGCGCTAATACCGAGCAATCAAAAATATAGCCATAAATAGAATAACGGACAACATCTATGTCCTTTCCGCCTATAGCTTTATAATAAAGCAGTCCCGCAGCCAAGACTATACCTGACAATACAATACCCATAAAAAATTCCACTATCAATATAATAATAAGAGGTAAAAAGTACAATAATATAAAAGCGAGATAATGCACAAAATCTTTAGCTTCAAACCTTCTTAGTATTAATTGGATTATTGTTTCAGCAATCCAAAGCCATGGTGCTGTTATACAAATTCCCACCCATAAAAAAGCTCCTATTTGATCACCATGTACAAAAAGTCTTATTAAACCAAGAGAGATTATAATAAACAACACAACTCCGCCTAATTTGTAAAGGCTACAAATAATTTCTTCTTTCATATTCTGCCTCTTAAAAATTATAATAATGCGCAATATAATATAATTTGCGGAATTTCACCTCATATACAGTAATAATTAAGATAAATTAACACAAACCCAAATAATACAGATATTGTAATATTGGACTGCACACACCTACAGACAAAAAGAGAAACTCTGCAGAGAATTACATAACAAGCAATTACAACTTGATTTTGTCTTTTTGGAAAAACATAAAACAAAATACCAAATAAATTTCGATGGGCAAATAAGGGAACAAAGCAAAATCCTTTTAATTTTTCCTATACAGCACAAGACAAAAACACAAACTCCACATAACAATAAGACACATAACGTCATATACGACTAAAAAGCATCAAACTATTGGCTAAAAAACATTCTACAATCAAAAAAACAGGAAAAGACGCTTGGGGACAAAGCAAAAAGAATCTTGCAAATTCCATTTCTCTCGGAATTTGCAAGATTAGTTAATCTGACGGCTAAAAATTGTTAGTCTGCATCATCGTGGTCAGCACCATGATGCTCATGAGACTCAACTTCATTAGACAAGAAAATATCTCTGGCTGTCATAGATTGATTTCCTGCCGCATCAGTACAATAAACAACAAGGTGATATGCACCAGGAGTAGCATTCTCAGGAATCACGATGTCGTGATGATGAATGTGAGCATTGCGAAGTCCTCCCAAATCATATGACTTCTTAAAGAAAAATGGTTCTGTTCCGTCACCAACTCTTGTCGAAGAAACCTTGTGACCGTGACCATCAAAGTTGTTATGAATCTCAACAAGATAGCTTCCCAACTTCTCGTTATCAGAGAAGTCTGCCTCGAAATGCACTCCGTCGCCGATACGAAGGGAGTCGCCATCCTCAGGCTCGTCAAGCATGATAACAGGCTTCTCAGTATCAGCATCCTTATCATCAGAACATGAAGCACAAAACATTGCAGCAAAGGCAAAAAAAGCAATAAATAAAATATTTCTTTCCATTTTTTAATCAAAAAGTTAAACGAATAGTTGTCTGGAAATCGAAACCAGCCTCCGGCAGTTCAATTTTCCTATAAAAATTTAGATGGTTCAAATAGGAAGTGTTGAATATATTGCTTGCCTTGACAAGCAAAGAGAGATTCCCTGTTTTAATCGGGAAATCAATCTTTCCTCCTATATTGAACAAGTTATATCCCGGGGTCTCGTCCTCATTATGGCATACATGTCTTTGCGCAGCAACACTATGAAATTCAACATAGGCCTGCCATTGCTTACGCTCCCAACTCAATGTATTGCGCATAGATGCAGGAGGAGAAAATGGCGTTGCAGTGTGCGAATCTAAATCCATGGAATGAATATACTCTCCAGAGAAGTCATAATAGAAGTCTCGCACCATGTTTACCTTGACATGCAGTTCCCCTCCGTAAAAATTTGCTGGTGAATCAACATACTTATAAATCTGGCCCGCATCTGGCAACATAGACCATTCCCCCGTAGGATGTAACGAAATAAAATGTGAATAATAGCTAAAGAAAGGAGAAACTGAAGCCTCTACCCTTTTTCTGCGTAAAGAATATGACAAATCGAACTGCCACCCTCTCTCTCCAACAAGATAAACATCTCCTAACTCATGACGGAAAGCTCCATGATGAACACCGTTAGAAGTAAGTTCGTTAGCGGATGGAAGCCTATAGGCTCTGCCTGCAGAAGCTCTGAATTCATGCTCCTTTACAGGAGAAAACACGGCTCCAACAGCAAGAGAGCAATCATTGAAGCGTCTATCTACACTAACAACATCAGACCCGTGGGAATCAGTGTCTATATGACCTAAATCATAACGAACACTTGCATTCAACTCCCACAATGAACCAAATTTGAAGTTAGAAAGATAATAGGCTCCGCACTCTTTTCTTCGATATTCTGGGATCAGGAAACCATAGCCGCCAATCCCATTATCCTGATAAGAGGCAGAAAAGCCCAGACTCTGGCTCAAGACAGCAGAATTATATAGCTTGAACTGCAAATTGGCTGAAAAGGTCTTCAAGTCAAGCATTAACTCTTTATCAGGATCAACTGCAGGAGGAAACTGCCCCACAGTATGCGTATGAAAAGAGCTCCACTCCTCTCTATGATTATCTTGATAAGCAAGGACAAGAGATGTCTGCAAAGACTTGAAAGTCCATTTGTTGGAACTATATATCTTCAAGTGATTAACCAAACTATATGGCAAGTCTATATTCCAGTTACTGCCATCATTCATCATGTTGCTTTGGCTAGGAATTCCATGGGCGCCACTAAAGAAACCTGACTTCTGATAGCTGTCACTTATACCTACTCGACCTTCATATCGTTCACTCTTGAATGCGAGCAAAAGGCTTGCACATCGTTCCTTTCCAGCAGTGTTCTTCAAATGTCTATCAATAATAGGGAATCTTATGCTCAAATAGGTAAAGCTGTCAGCAGGGACACGATAATCGCCCCAGTGCCGCTCAGTATATCTGATTTGAGAATAGAATTTCTTACACTTGACTGCCATCATAAGAGAACTGCTCAAACCAGCACACACACTTTGGTGCTGAAACAGACATTCCCCCATCAAAGTATCCTTTTGTGGAATTGGTGTAGGCAATAGCTCTATCACACCTCCCAAAGCGTCACTTCCATAAATGACAGAAGCAGGACCTTTGACAACCTTTACGTCTTCAACATTGAACGCATCAATTTCCAAACCATGATCTGCACCCCATTGCTGTCCTTCTTGCTTCACTCCATTATCAATGACCACTATACGCTGAAAACCCAATCCACGAATCACAGGTTTGCTGAAGCCAACACCGATATCCATAGACTGCACGCCCTCAGTATGCGAGAGGGCATCCATCAAACTATGTCCCATGTGCAGATCAAGAGCCTCATGGGGAATATTTACGACAGGAAGTAGCACAGCGTCTGCTGATGTCCTTTTAACACCAGTTACTACGAATTCCTCCAGTTGGAAAGAATCCTCCGGTTCAACAGACTGAGCATAGAGATCTAAAGAAGTAAAGCAAAACAATAGGACAATACCGATTGCTTGTTTTATTCTCATTGTAATAACCTTCTACAGAAAAAGTATTAGAGGAACTGACAGATAAACTAACATTGGTACAGAACAGTCACAAATCTACAAGTTTCCCTTGCGACAAAAAACAATACATAACAAAAAACAAGAAATCCCTGTTATTTGCAACGTATTCCGACTCCAGCAGAATTATATGTCAAGTTAGGCTTCCCCTTTCTTTAATAAAAATAAAGGATTAACAAGAGAATGGAGGTGCTCTCTGACTTGGCAAATATGCGATACGACAGATTTCATCATCTGACGCAGGCATACAATAAACAGGATAATTAGGTGATAAAAGTGCTATTGCAAACTCAGCCGGCGCCAAATACGGACTATGCAGCAAATCACACAAGGCACAATCATCACATGAACTTATCCATTTTACCAAATGGCTATGGGAATGACTGTGACTTAAACAATCTTTACAATCTATAGGTTCTGCCTTTTCATGGTCTTCATGAACGTGAATAGAGCCACAGGCAATAATCATAAGATATATCGCCAAGAGGAACTGAGTCAAAAATATTTTTTTGAGTCCAAACTTCTTCACGTTCGTACAGAAAAGAATACCTACATTCAAAACATGGCGCAAAAATAAAAACAATTTTTGTAAATCCCAACATTTGTCTCTCTCCTACTAAAAAAAGCGAGGCTATACCACTAAAAGCATAGCCTCGCATTTTTCAAGAATTACTAATAATACTACTTGAAGTAAACAACCTCAATAGTACCCTTACGAACGTCACGTTCTCTTGTAACCACGTAGTAGTAAACTGTAGGATCAGCAAGCTGGCCGCGAATCATACCATCCCAACCGTCATTGCCGCTAAATACCAAGTTACCGTAACGGTTATAGATCTCGACCTTGAAGCCCTTCATGAATACGTCATTCATTCCGATTGAGTTATGAGGAGTGAATGCTGTAGGGATGAAGTCGTAAGCATCAATCTCGACTACGTTAGAAGCAGCAGAGCTACATACGTTATCAGTAGCAACCACATAGAACAATGTAGTGTCCTGAACGCTGTTTACCCTCATGTTCTTGAAGAACTCCTCGTAGCTGTTAGTTGTACCGATCAACTCGTCTCGCTCGTCAAGAGGATTCAAGTAGCTTTCAACAACATTTCCGTATCCGTCGAACTTGCCTGAAACAGCATCGAACTGACCGTTAACCTTGTACCACAACAACTCTACATCCTCGCTGTAGTGAGTTGTAACCTTTAGGTCAACAGGATCACCTGCCCAAACTCTTGGCTTGTCACTTGGATTAGAAGTCAACAGAATCTTCTCAGGCAAGATCTGCTCGCGAACATCAAGCTCCAAAGCATTAGAAGAAGAGTCTCTCAACAGACCTGCAACAGTCGTGTCGCTTACGAATGTTCCGTCAAGCTCGTTGTATGAGTAGTCACAACTCCACAACTTAGAGCTGTCGCTTCGAGTGACACCACACTCGTTCTCTGCATAGTAAACAAGCTTAACTCCGTCATCACCGAATACAACAGGACGACCTGCGTAAACTGTGTCATTCAAGATCCAACCTGAATTTGTGATCGGAGAACCCATGTCGTCAACACATACGTTGTAGATGTCAACATACTCACCTGAAGGTCCGCTGATTGGAAGAGGCAAGTTCTCACAGCTCTCAACTACGGTTGTAGCCATTGCTACACGAGGCTTCTCCATAACCTTCACGAAGAATGAAGTTGTATCCTTACATCCAGTCAACGTATCAGTAGCGACTATGAAGTAAGTACCTGTATGGGTAACATTGTTCACTGAAAGAGCCACATTCTTGATAGAGTCGCGCTCTGCCTTGTCGCTTGTAAAGAACTTGCGGTAGTAAGGCATGTTTCTGTTGTTACTCCATATAACATGGTCGTTGTCAATCTGCTCCTTGAACACATCGTAAGAGAACAATGAAATTCTGTTGACGAACTCCTTAACCTCAGGATCGTAATACCAGTAGTTACCGTGAACCGGTACAAGGTCAGAAGACAACAAGTTCAAATCCTTGCGAGATCCCTCACAGAACTCCTCGTCATGAGAAGATATGTCAACGATAACCTTGCGGTTAGGAACAATAATCTTCTTAGTGTAGTCTGTCTTGTTACCACAGACATCTGTTAGAGATATCACTGCATTAGTGTCCTCGTGAAGATGTGTACCAGCCTCAGGAGTCTGAGAAACCTTCAATACCGAAGCTGCGGCACAATTGTCATCCAAGTTATAAGGGTATCCGGTGATGTCCATCATCTCGAAGATACATTCCTTCTTGAACTGAACTGAAATCACGCTGTCAATAAATGACTCAGGCAAGTCAAATGTCGGAGCGATAGTATCGCGAACAATAATCTTGAAGACTACACTGTCAACAGTTGAAAGACCACACTCGTCAACTGCATAGTATGTATAGATGTGCTCGTAGTTGTAATGGCTACACTCTGTAGCATCGTCACTCTGAGTAGTGCTATATGCGTACTTGACAGTAGCTGCACCGCAATTATCAACTGCACTTAGATCTGTTGGAAGAATTGACTCGTCCAAAGTCTCGTGGCAAGCGATAACAGGGAACTCACCAACAAGCTTGTTAACCCAAGTTGGTCTCAAAGTATCCTTTACAGCGAACTTGTTGACACATACGCTTGAGTCCCTGAATCTGTCATAGATTGTGTAAGTGCGAACCACAGCACCCGAACACTTGGTTCCTTCCATAGAATCCTCTACCTTGAATCCGGTAACATTTCTCTCTGTCAATACCTTACCTCCGATGTAAGTCTTGAAGTAGTCAAGATCAGCCGGTATCTCCGGAATCACGTTGTCGTTAGTACAAGCAAGAACACCCTGGTAGTCCATTGGACAGATAATCTCAGGATGAACGCTATCCTTCACGACAAGCTCAGTCTGACAATAGCTTGTATTATCCGACAAGTCTGTGAACGAGATCTTAACACCTACAGTCTCATCCAAATCATAGATGTCATCTGTGAAGCTCTTGCCGTCAAGACGCTCAATCTTAGGATCCAACAAGCCGTCGCACAAGTCGTCGAACTGATCCTCGATTGCATACTTAGGCAAACCGCGGAAGTCTGCGATAGAGACTGTCTTGTTATGCTCTCTCAATACGTATGTCAATGTTGGATACTTGTCGCAGTCCACTGCCGGTGGCACAGTATCCTTGACAACTACTGTCTGCTTGCGAACAACCTTGTTTCCGCTCTCGTCAGAAACCACCCAAGTGATCTCCTGACTTGCCTTGTTCATCAAGTCCTTAATCTTGAATGGATTTTCATCAGTCAACTTGATAGTGTCGTTTCCGCTCACATAAGATATTGTAGGCTCAGCAGTACAGTTGTCTGTTGGGTGAAGAGAATCCTTCATCATTGAAAGAGTCGCCTCGTAGTCAGCACTACATCTGCCTGCCTCAGAATATATCAAGAAGTCATGCAACCTGTCAGCCTTAGGAGCTGTTGTATCGACTGCCACGAATGTCACGACACAAGACTCGAATGCATTTCTGCCGTCGGTAACCTCGAATTCGTAAGACTTGGACTCACCTCTTGTCAACGACAACGAGATGTTCTCGAAGCTTGTGAATGAGCTTCCGTCCTTGACATTTACCAATACTGAATCCTGGCAGTCATGAGAGATCTTGTCCATGTCTCGGCTTCCAAGCATAGACTCCGGTGTACCCCAATAGCTTGAACCCTTAGGAGTCAATACTGCATCAGCACGAAGGTTGATCAACATCTGCTTAGCAGAGATAACGTCTGTATTCTTGCAGTCATCTCCGACATAAACCTTGATTGGCTCAGTAGGGCAAACGTAGTCAGGAGCAAGAGTATCTGTTACAGTTACCTTCTGATCCTTTTTGCTTACTGGGTTGATACCGTCGCTTACGTACCAAGTTACTGTATTGTCACCAAGAAGCTCGGCGAAGTCATAAGAGAACTTATTGTTAACCTTGACCTTCTCGCCGCCATTGATTGAATACTCTATTGTAAGCTTCTCTGTACAGTCCTTGATGTCAAGAAGAGTATAGATTTCATCGCGAGCAAGCTCATAGTTAGCCTTGCAGTCATTTCCACGATTCAACAATGTATCGACAGCGTCCAAAGTAAGAACCGGACTATCTTTGTCAACACCCTTGTATGTAACCTTACAAGTAGTTGTATTTCCAAGCTCGTCCTTGATAGTGTACTTGACAGTCTCAGTCTTGCCGAGTGCCAACTCTACATCCTGGTCAAGTCTGTCGTTCTCTACGCTCAACTTGCTTCCGCAGTCGCTGTGATGCAATAGGCTGTCATAGTCAGCAGAAGTCTCGTCAATTCCTCGCTCTGCCAAGATTGGCTTGCGGAAGAACTCAACCATATCCTCGCTCTTAGTAGAAGTTGTAGCTAGACACATCTTGTCGTAGTCAACTGCAATCTCTATAACTGTGTCAGGACAAGCGATCTCTGGAGCAATATTCGGAATAGTGATTGTCTGAGTACAGAAATTGTTTGCATTACCAGCCTTGTCTGTGAACACCCACTGGATCTGAGTCTCTCCAACCTTGAATGGAGCACCCATATCCTCCTTCTCGTCACCGAAATAGCGAGTAGGAACCTTAGTAATATCCTCGTATGGAGAGCAGTTGTCAGTAATGTACTGCTTCTTGGCATCTATATTCTCAAGAGTCAACAAGCCGTTAGACTTCAAGAATGTAGAATCAATGCACTTGGCACCGCCCAACATCGCCTCTGTAACCACAACGTCAGGGACAAGCTTGTTGCAGACTGCATCAGGAGCAGTCATATCCTTGACAACCACCTTCTGAGTAACAGAACTTGTATTGTGCTTCTCGCTTCGGTCAGTAGCGAACCACTCGATAGTCTGACCGTCAGTTACTGTGATGGCATTGCTCTCGCCGATGATGAATACCTTGTCCTTATCACCGTCCTGAACGTAAGTGTCGTCAGTATTCATTAGCTTGTAAGTGATGTCGTAGCCGCTGCAATCAGCAACCTTTAGAAGGTCGATAACATCAGTCTTGGACATTGTTGTCTTACCCTCGCACTTGTTGTCAGCTACAAGCTCCATATCCTTCAAAGAAGTGGCGATAGTAGGAGGTGTAACATCCTCAGCCTTGACTACGGTCTTACACTGCTTAGAGTTGTTAGTTCCATCGTTCAATGTCCAATAAACATTCTTCTTCAGATTGTTGTTGTCAATATCGAACTGATCGAATGAAACAGTCATCTTGTCAACGTCGCCAACAACACCCTCAGTTCCGGAAACCTTCACAGTCAAATCCATACCGCAGTCATCATAGATATTTGTGATAGTCTTGTGACCGTCAGTTTCAGAAGTGCTGAAGTAATTCTCGTCACCAGAGTTCTTTGCGCTGATTACACCGTCAGAACCGACTGTTATCTTGTCCTTCAAGTGACCAAGAGCCAACTGGTGAAGATCCATGTCAATTGACACATTGCACTCTGCAGTCAAGTTAATTCTTACTGTATCAGGGCAGGCAATCTCTGGAGCTACGCCGTCAGTAACCTTGATTTCATGCTCATCAACCTTATTAGTTGTTGTTCCGTCAAGTCCAACAGCATTCCACTCGATTGTGTAGTCTCCAGGAACAAGAAGTTCACTGAATGACTCTGTTGGCTTAATAGAACCGTCAATCTTCTTGTCGCTGTCTTTAGAATCGGTGATTGTGTACTTCAACTCAGATACAGGAGAACAATCCTTGTATTCCTGCTTATAGATCTCCCTGTAAACATCCTCAAATGTCTTAGAGTAATCGTATGAACACTCCTCCTTGCCAGAATCATCCTTCTTGGTCTTGAATTCTGTTTCATCATCAAGATCATGATGTTTTAGAATCTGAGGAGCACCGACCAATCTATATACACACTCGACTGGATTTCCTGAAGCGTCGGCAATCACTATAGTTACCTGCTTCTCCTCCTTGTACTTGATTGACATTGAACTGCTAGAACGAAGTGTGTCTCCGTCAGCTACGAAGTTGTTTGACTCGTCCTTAGTAGCAACCACAACCTTAGTAGTAAGAGCCTCGTCACAGTCGTTCTTCATAGCCTTCTTCTGATCGTCAGAGAAATTGAACTCTGTGTTGAAGATTGAAGTCTGGATCGAATCGCTGCTCTCGTACTTGATCAGATTACCGCTCTCGTCTGTAGCTGAAGTTCCCAAAACTGCCTCAGCACGCAAAGCGAACAACAGCTTCTCGAAGTCAAGCTTGACAACTGTGTCACACTCTACTCCGACAGGTACGTTGATTACATCGTCATTGTTGCAAGCGACATCAGGAGCAATGTCATCCTTCACATTCAAATTCTGAGTTATTGATGACTTGTTTCCGGCAGGACTCTTGTCAGTGATTGTGTACTCAACTTTATAGTCTCCATGCTTCAAATCCTTGACAAGCTCGCTGTATTCAGCTGTGCCGTTATTGTCAACATATACATTGTCCTTTGAAGCTACGACATTACCGTCCTTGTCTCTGATCACAATGTCTATTGAATTTGCTTTAGAGCAGTCAAATACTTTGTCAAAGATCAATGCCTTTAGATCAGACTCGACTGTCTTGTACTTAGCCGAGCACTTGTCAGCTGGTGTTTCACTGTAATTGATTGTCTTGTCAGCAAGAGTTACTGCAGAAACATCAGGTCTGATTGTATCTACCGGAGTGATAGTTGTTGTGCAAGACTCCGAACGGTTCTTGTTAGGAGAAGCGTCAACCAATGTCCACTCGATTTCAACCTTGTCAGACATGCTGCTAAGTTCAACCTTTAGGTCTGTAGTGTTCAACTCCTTAACCGAAGCGTCCTTGTTAGTCTTGTACTCGACTGTTAGAGGATCGCCGCACTCGTCGGTAATCTCTGTAATCTTGCCAGAACCGTCAGTCTTGTAAGTTACACCGCTGCCAGTAGTTGTCTTATCAGTTATTACACCTCCGACAGTGTCAATTACTCCAGCCTTGAACAAGTAATCCTTGGCAAAGTCTTGGAATGTGATTGTACTGTCAGCCTCACAACGTTCGTCAAGAATCAATGTGTTGTTTGGCACACACTCAAATGAAGGCTTGACATCGTCAACTACTGTCAATTTCTCAACCTTAGATGTTGTACGGTCATCGTCATCCTTTGCAGTATAGACAATCACGTAGTCACCGAAATGAAGATCCTCGATCTTGATGCCAGTAAACTCAGTTGACTTTTTGCTGTCGTAAACAGTACCATCCTCGATGCACTCTGTATCTGTCTCTGACTTCTTCAAGCACCAGCTGACCTCTTTCAACGAGCAGTCCTTAACACCAAGAAGTTCCTTGACATTATTTGCATCTCTATCATAGTCGGCACCACAAGTCTTGCTTGAACCCTGATAGCTTATTGAATAAGGGTTAAGATCGTTCATCACTGGAGCCTTGTCATCGACAGCCTCAATCTTTTGAGTACAAGTCGTACCGATTCCGTCATAGTTAGTAGAGAACTTCCAAGTGATTGTCTCGCTACGCTTGTCATTTGTAAGAGTATGGTTAAGAGTATGGTTTGATGACATTGGATCTAATGACATTGGATTGAATGACGAACCATCCAAAGCATACTCAACAATGATCTCGTCGTTTGGAGCGCAAAGTTTTGCAGAAACGCTGTCAATAACATCGAGAGCAGAAATATTTACATCACTCTTGCATCTATCATCAAGAGGAAGAACTATACCCTTGAAATTCTCGCATGTGATATGCAGATCTTCAATCGCAGGGGTGTATTTGATTTCGCGAGTGGCAATACATCCGTTACCATCTGTCAACTTAACCTTAAGACTTGCATACTTAACATCGCCAGACAATGTGAAATTGTCCTTGTCTGAGCTGTATGAAGCCGCAGCCTCTTTTGACAATACCTCTACAAGATACTTGTCATTAAAGTTGTCTCCTGCAATGACAGTTGTGTAAGGAGTACCTCCCGCAACATTCTTCAAGTCAACTACCGAGTAGTTGTATGTGCATGGAGAACCAACACCCTCCTCGCTGTAAGCCAAGTCAAATGACACTGCAGTTGCTGGCTCTCCGATAGTCTCTGTTACCACCGTAGTCACACTGTTGTCAGCGTCAAGAACGAACTTCATCTCATACTCACCGGCTTCAAGGCCTGTGAATGTTGCAATGTTAAGTTCCTTATCTTCGTCGTAAGTTGAAGTAACACTCTTGCTGCCATCAGTCATCTCCATTGTAAACTTACCAGAGATTGATGTGATAGTGATTGTTCCCTCGTTACCATTATTCTCACTATTCTTCATACATAGAGCATCGGAGTGAACAACATTAACATCCGGCATGCTTGGAGAAGGAACATTAACTGAGAAGTCGTGTGGACAGTCATTGTCATCGACTACTTTGATGTAATATGTACCTGCAACCAAACCAGTTTCGTTGATTGAAGTGCCATTGTATAGTTCTGAAGGAGTACAATTATCACCAAACTTATCTGTGATGCAATACTTGAAGCTTCCGTATCCACCATCAAGAGTAACTGTGTACGAAGCATTATCCTTGCCATAAGCTGATGGCTCCTTAACGTCAACAACTGTGTGAGTGATAGGACTTGTCGGCTGTTCAACCTGGAAGTCAACCTTGTCAGACACACAAGAATTGTCGTCAGTTACAACCAATGAGTAAGTGACTGTCTTGTGGTCTTCAGCAGAAGTTGTTATCTTGGCAGTAGTTGCGCTGTAAGATGCGTCATCAGCCTTAGTCCAAGCATACTTATAAGTTGGCTTACCTTTGCTTACCACAGGTTCAATTTCTGCAGTAGCGTTGTAGCACAATACCTTGGTATCCTGAGCTGTAATGACTGGTCTCTCGTTGATTACATGAGTGTACACGAACGGATCGCTTGTCTTGTTAGAACACTTGTCATAAACAGTAACAAGATACTCGTACTTGCCAACAGTAGTTTCTGAAGAAGTGAACTTGGCATCTGTTCCTATAGTAACTTCAGGTTTGTCCTTCGCTACCCACTTGTACTCGATACAGTCGCTACAAGCGGCCTTGGAAGCCGATACAGCACCGATAATCTCAACTTCCGGATTCGCTGACTTTTCACATACTGATGTATTTGCTTCAGAAAGTGTTCCTACCGTGAATGTTGACGGATTTGTAATCACAACATCAGTCTCACTTGAAACAGAACATCCGTTGGCGTCAGTAACTGAAACCGAGTATATGCCCTGCTTTCTGCTGATTGTAGCTTCCGCCTTCTTATCGGCTATTTCAGTAGCTGTTTCATCACCTGTAACCTTGTAAGAGTAAGGAGCTGTACCTCCGCTCACCTTCAAATTGATGTCAGCAGTCTCGTTGTAGCAGACCTCAGTCTCGCCTGCAGCGGCCCAAGTGTCAAGCTTCAATGCCTCTGGAACCTGCAAGGTAATGTAAGTCACCCTAGAGTGATTAGTTGGATCTATGCTACCACAAGTATCCTTAGCCAATACATATACCTTTGTTTCGGCAGAAATTGTCGCATCTGCACCAAGGAGTTCACCATCCTTGCTGCCAACTCTGAACTCGTATGTGTTGTCTTTTTCAAACAAGCAGTCGGCAATCTCGAACTTTATATTCGTCTTGATCTTTTCGAAATCAACAGGGTACTTACATTCCGAACCTGAAGTCAATTCGATTGGATCCGGAGTCGCGTTGATCGTAGGCTGCTCCAAATCAGCATAGAATCTGCCTGGCGTGATGTCACTGCTACATCCACTCTTGTCGTTAGTAACTTGTAGGGTGTATTTGTACTCGCCACCGCAACGCTTTTTCATGTCACGCTTGAACTTGACATTTGCACCTTCTCCTACAATCTCAGTACCATCTGGAGTCCAAACATAAGTATTTGTACCCTCTGTATATCCTGCATTTGTACCGGTAGCAAATGTGGCTCCAACACCATATCTATCCTCACTAGCACAGTAGCCAGTTCTTATTGTACCATCAGTGTTCTTATCTGTAATAGTAAATGCACCCAATACAGGCTTCTTAAAGATTGTAGCTGTTTTGTTTCCAGATGACTCGCTTTCACATCCGTTATCATCAACCACTACTACACTATGAGTCTCAAGCTTGCTTACTTCAGCATCAGTCAAAGAAGAATAGTAGAATGTCTTTGAATCCGATCCCTCAGCAGTTGTCGAGCCGTCCCACTTGTATGTATATGGAGAAGTACCGCCACTAGCCACTGCCTTGAATTCAATATTTTCCTCACATGACTTCTCACTAGAATTCAACTCTACTCTCGGAGTCGGATTGATTGTCAATGTAACATTTTCCTTGACATTTGACTTACATCCCTTTGAGTCTATAGCGTAAACCGACCAGGTGTCAGTCTCCTTGCCAACATTTGTAGAAGTTATAGAAGGAGCAGTTGTCTGGTCAACAGCACCCTTAACCCAGTGGAATTCATATCCGTCTGTTACACCGCCTACACTAGCGCTGAATGTAAGAGAGCTTGCCTCTGAGTAGCACTTTGTGATGTTTTCTGCTGTAACATCGTAGCTGTCATAGTTAGCTATAGTTACATCATCACCGTTTATACATCCGTTAGTGTCAGTAGCAACAACTGTGTAAGAACCTGCTGACAAACCAGAGAACTTGTGGTTAGCCTCATCATATACATGACCTGCCATTGTATATGTAATGTCAGCAACCTCTGTTACCACGATCTCTCCGTTATCGACATTAGAACAGCTAGACACAGGAGTCAAAACTGGCTTTGCCGGCTTCGAAGGGAATGTCACTGTAACAGGCACAAGAGCTGATTCAGTGTTGTCACCCGAACACTTGTATGCAACCTTTACATAGATTGTTGATGTCTCGCTTATATCTGACAATGTTACAGGAGAAGTTCCTTCTGCATTCGAATAGTATGACCATGTCAAATTAGAGTCGTCTGTATTTCCGCAAGTGCTTTCTACAGAGAACTTCTTCTTGATACTGTCAGAGTTCAAGACGAAATTACAATCCGTACCCTTAAGTACGATGTCTCCCTTCTTAGTAAGTACCGGAGCAGAAATAGTTGTTGTGAATGTACCATCATCAGTTGCATTACACTTGTCACCTGCTGACACTACACTCAAAGAGTATCTGTAAGTCTCGGCACAATCACTCTTTGTAATTGTTGTCTTAGTGTCATTCACATTCTTGGCGTCACCGCTCCATGAGTATGATGCGTCATCAGTGTAACCGTTTACAGTTGCGACAATCTCATAGTCTTCAGCAGAAACTGCACAAGCATTTGTCGGTACTGTGAACGATATGGTTGGCTTTCTGTAAATCTTTCCAGTCAGTGGGGCAGAAACTGTTGACATACAGTCATTGCTCTTGTCCCTAACCTGAACAGTCCATGTAGCCTCCTTATAGTTCAATGCGCCATCAGTCTCTTCAAACTTCAGTGTCTGGCTGTTATCAGAGCCATAAGCGCCACCGTTCCAACTGAACTCATACTTTGTCGCATCATTTAGAGATGGTGTAAATGTTACTGTAGGGCTAACATCACACTTGTCCTCTGTAGCGGACAATGTAACAGTAATGTTATCTCTCTGAGTAACTGTTATTGTCTTCTCTGCTTCACAGTTGTTTGCATCCTTAACTGTGAATATATATGCCTTTCCAGAAGATGTTCCATCCAAATCATCGAATGTAGCTTCCAACTCATGAGTAATATCCTTACCTGCAAGCGAGAATGTATATTTATTCTCTGCAGTCACTGTACCACCCGAAGCCGTAACCTTGATGCTTGTTGTCTGTCCGTTACATACAAAGGCATCAGCTCCACTCAATACAAGCTTGTCTGGATCCTTCACCTCTGTATTTACATGCTCTACAGGACAACCGTTACCGTCAATAACCTTAACGTCATAGAATCCTGCGCCCAAGCCGGAAATTACTGATGAGTTTTTAGGCTCACTATAAGTTGATGCAGAGTGCTCCTTGTAAGCATACTTCAACTCGCCTTCTCCAGTGGCTGTAATTGTCATGGATCCGTTCTCCTCTCCGAAACACTTAGGCTGTGAAGGCTCGACATTCGTAATAGAGGCCTTCGCAGGGATAATGACTTTTCTTGTAGCTTCAACAGGTGTAGTAGTACAGAAGTCTGTAGCGGACATCGTTACAGTAATTGTTCTGTCTGCTGAGCCCGCAGAATAATCACCGCCTGCATTATCTGACTGAACGTAAGCAATCTCGCTGCTGTCATAGTTGTTGCCTACGCAAGCAGATGTTGCCTTCATGGCATTATCACCCTGCGTGAAGTCAGGTATTGAGAAGCTACAGCCTGTAGCGGACAACTTGACATCGTCATAAGAAGTTTTTTCGAATGTCAATGTCGGTGCCTGGATAGTGAATTCCCCTCCAACAGTAGTGTAACACTTAGTTGTCGCATTTGTTACAGTTACTGAGTAGCTGTGTGTTGCGTCACACGAAGATGTTATCTTGGCAGTATTTGAAGCAGAAGAAGAAACTCCTGTCCATAAGTAAGAGAATTCTCCTGCTACGGCATCACTTGCTGTGACTGACAACTCATGACTTCCAAATGCGTTAGAAGCCCTTACAGGACAAACTGAACCGGTAATGAAGTTTTCAGTCACTACAGGAGAAGCTGTCTTGTTAAGAACCAAAGGACTTGACTCATTCGAACAAGATCCCTGAGTGATTTCTACCTTATAAGATCCCTCCTCACTAGTCGTGATAGCGTTAGTTGTCTTTCCATCTAACTTCACACCATCCTTGTACCAAGTATAGGAATCAAATCCTTCAGTTGCAGTAATTGTTGCATCAGAAATAGTACCTCCTGCATTCACACATAGGTAATCACTCTTCAATGTTACTGTCGGCAATGCTGTCGCAGTGACCATAGTCGTTGCTTGCACATCGGAGCAACCCTCAGCAGTAGCTACAGCCTTGATGTAGTAATTCTTGTCAACTGTAAGCTTAATCTTGTTGTCCGATGACAAAGCCAATGGTTTTGGCGAAGAATAGTCAGCGTTCTCGGAGTATATAACCGAAACGCTTCCGCTTATACCCTTAACCTCAATCTCTGCATCGTTGCCTGCACAAGTAGGATAGTTCTCCTCGGCAAACATTACAGCCGGAACAGCCGAAACATTCAATGTATATGTATTCGTGCTGACAACAGGAGTTGTTGAGCACTTGCCGTCACTAACCTCTCTTGTGAAGTCGTAATTGCCGGCTGTATTCTTGTATGCGTCATCAATAGTATAAGTTGCAGACGTTGCACCATCAATCTCAGTGCCGTTTACATACCACTGGTAACTGTATGCTCCGTTTCCGCCGCTTGCAGGAGCTGACTCGCCTATAGTGATTGTTTCAGCACTATTTGCACAGATTGTCTTAGAATCTAGGACAATTGCACCTGGAACAAAATCATCATAAACTCCTACGGTTACCTGGAATGGCTTGACATCACAAGTACCATTTTCAACCTTAATATCGAATACCTTGCTTTCTGTCAAAGGACTTTCAGTAGTGAACTTGCCTGTTCCGTGAGAAAGACCTTCGAAACTATTCAAGCTACCGATCAAATTAGAGTAAGAAATCTCTGCGGACTGATTCTTGCAAATAGTCTGAGATTCTGGATCCAATGTAATAGAAGGTGTTCTATAAATGGTAGCAGTATTATCTGCTGGATCTACGCTCACACAACCATTCTTGTCCTTCACCTTCACCCACCAGTGCTCACTGACATTCAATTGACCTTCTGCCCAAGCGTCAGGCTTAGAAACAGGCTGAACGTCAGTTGTAGCAAATTCAGAATATGCAACACCATCATTAGACCATGCATAAGTGTATGGAGTTGTTCCGTTATCTCCGGCAGCAGTCAACGTTGTATTTTTATCACAATCTGACACAGCAGACATCGCTACTGTTGGGTTGGCGTTCACTGTCAACGTAAAGTTGCTTTTCTCAGTCTTGGTGCACTCGTTCTTGACCTTGTATGTCAAAGTATGTGTACCGGCAGCCAAGTCCTTGATGTAGTCTGAAGTGACCTCTGTATCTCCGACATACCATCCGAATTTGCGTGCCGTATTGTTCTCGTTCGCATCGTTCCATGTTACTGATGGAGCTGTCAATGTAACTCCTTCTGTTCCGGCACAAATTGCAGGAACTGTAACGTCTCCGATTACAGGAGCAAGATACTCGCTGACCACAACGTCGATCTCGCCACTTGGACATCCGTACTTGTCGGTAACGACTGCCTTGTGTGTTCCTTTTCCAAGAGTGAACTTTGTCTTGTCAGTAGCATCAGTGGACTCATGACCGTCAACTGTGTACTTGTAGTCTCCCGTAGTCGCTGTCTTAATAGTCAATGTAAAGTCAGCCGGAGAGCCTTCGCACACTGTCTGCGGGTCAACATCGTTGAGTGCAGGAGAGTCATATAGAATGACCACATGCTCCTCTGATGTGTTCTTACATCCGTTTCCATCAGTGACTGTAACTGTGTACTTGCCTGCTGCACTCACGTTAATCTCGCGAGTCACTTCTGCTGTACTCCACTTGTATGTAGTGTATTCCTCAGAAGTTCTCAATGCCAATGCAATTCCATCGTTACACAAGTAGTCGTCAGCATATGTCTTCTCTATAACAGGCTGAGGAAGTTCGTTGAACTCAACTACCTTGCTGTCACTGTTCACACAACCCTTAGAATCCTTGACATATACTGTATGCTCCTTGTTGTCAGAGCTTACTGTGATTGAAGGCTTGTCACTGTATTCAGTCTCTGAGTCCCACTTGTATGTAACGCCTGTGGCATTAGCATTAAGTGTTGTATTCTTTCCTTCACAAACCTTATCATAGCTTAGCGATACGCTAGGCTTAGAGTTTGCTGATACAATATGAGATATCGAGTTTGTACAGTTCTCGCCCATTGACACCTCGACATGGTATGTGCCTGCCTCGGCAACCTCAAGAGTGTTCTTTGTGCCAAGACTTGTCTCTTTTGCTCCCTCCTTGTACCAGTTGTATGTCACACCTGTAGCGTTTGCTGTCAACAAAGCCTTCTGCTGTGCTTCCTCGTCTCCGTCCTTACACAACGCTGTTGTCTCTGTAATTGTTACCGAAGGTCTTGCGGAAGCTGACATTGTGGCAGTAGCAGGCTCAGATGCGCTACAAGTTCCGTTCTTGGCTGTTGCAGATATATGCCATACATCACCGTCTCCGATAGCTTGAGTAATCTTGCCGGCAGTAATTGTTGCCGGCAACTTGTCCGCTTCCTTATCCTTCCAGATGTATGCTGTGACGTCTCCGACAACATTCTGAAGTGTTACCGTAGCATCGTTGCCAGGACATACGCTTACGCTTGCGTCTGCGAACTCTACGTAAGATGTCGCGTCAACGTTTGCTGTTACAGTAGCCTCTGAATAAGTACCGCCGCAAGAGTTCTCTGCATAATACTTGATCTCGTATGTACCTGCGTCGCTGACTGGTGTGTCAGGTGTGTAGTCTAACCATGTCTCTGCACCTGACTTTCTGTACTTCCAGCCCTCAGCTGTTATTGTATTCTGGTTGTCAACGACATTCTTTGTCAATGAAGTAAGGTCGAATGCACTGCCCTGACAGATATCGGCAACTGATCCTAACAAAGACACAGTCGGCTTGCCGCTTATTGACAATGTGTAATGAAGATCATTGCTTGTGTTCGAACACTTGTCACTAACTGTAACCGTATATTTATAGACACCCACCTCAGTCTTAGTTGACTTGAATGAAGCTGTCTCGCTTAGCTTGACTTTAGGATCCTCGGTGTCAGCATCGCTAGTCCAAACATACGATATGCAGTCATCACAGTCCAATTTTGACTTGGAGCCGGAAACTGTTATTGTCGGAATCTCACCGCCCTTACAAATGTCAGTGTTGGTATCAGAAAGCGTTCCGACTGTGAATGACGATGGATTTGTAATCACAACATCAGTCTCACTTGAAACAGAACATCCGTTGGCGTCGGTCACTGAAACCGAGTATGTACCCTGAGCCTCCTTGATTGTAGCTGTTGACTCAGTTTCTCCCATTTTTACAGCTTCATCACTGTTTACCCTGTAAGTGTATGGTTTTGTACCACCACTTATAGCCAAATTGATGTCTGTTTTCACATCGTGGCAAACCTCTGTCACATCTGCAGACCAAGTGTCTAGCTTCAATGACTCAGGAACAGTAAGAGTGATGTATGTCTCTTGTGACTGTCCGCAAGTATCTTTTGCCAAGACATATACCTTTGTATCCTTCGAGATTGTAGCACCCAAAGTCTCTCCGTCCTTGTCTCCAACCTTGAATATGTATTCGTTGTCTTTCTCGAACAAGCAGTCAGCAATCTTGAACTGTATGTTAGCCTTGATCATGACGATATCGACAGGGAACACACAGTTCACTCCTGTTGTCTACTTGACTGGATCAGGATTCTTGTTGATTGTTGGCTCTTCCAAACCTGCGTAGAAACTGCCATCATTTGTGGCTGAACATCCGCTCTCGTCATTTGTAACTGTCAGTGAGTAATTGTATGTTCCTCCACAACGCTTTGTCATGTCTCGTTTAATCTTGACATGAGCACCATCTTCGACAACTCCTGTACCCTCTGCTGTCCATACATAAGAGTTTGTACCCTCTGTATATCCTGCGCCTTCACCGGTTACGAATGTAGCTTCAACACCATATCTGTCCTCACTTGAACAGTAGCCTGTCTTTCTAAGTCCAGTAACCATATCAATATCGTCAACAAGGAAATCACCAAGATATGGCTTGCGATATACTGTTGCGCTTGCAGGAGTCGAAGTTGCCTCACAGCCGTTTACAGAAGCCACAACTGTGTATGTTGCAGTTGAGTGTGTAGCTCCGGCAGCAAGCTTCAATGTCTGCGATGCGGCAGAAGCGTCTGCTAGGGCAGGTGTTCCTGTCCATGTGTATGTGATGCCCTCTGTCACAACTGTCTCGCCTATCTTGACCACTGGTTTGAAGACGATGTCTTCCTCACATGACTTATCCTGGGCAATAATCTCGACTGCTGGAGTCGGAATGATTGTCATAGAGACATTATCCTTGACAACAGACTTACATCCATTATTGTCAATAGCATATACCGACCATGTTTCAGTAATCTCAGACTTATTGTCAGAAGTGATAGAAGGTGCCTCTGTCTGGTCAACAACACCCTTTACCCAATGGAATGTATATCCGTCAGTTTCACCGCCCACGTTAGCGCTCAAAGTAACTTTGTTTGCCACCGAGTAGCACTCTGTGATGTTGTCAGCAGTTACGCTATAGCTGTCGAAGTTTTCGACAGTAGCTGTTGCCTTGCTCTCACAACCGTTATCATCAGTAGCCACAACAGTGTAAGTACCTGCAGCCAAACCAGAGAACTTGTTGTCAACAGGACTCTTGCCACCCAATGTGAATGTTACTCCGTCAGCTGGCACAACTGTAATCTCTCCGTTTGCTATGTTTTCACAGCTCTTTGAAGTAGCTGTCAATCCAGGAGCAGCAGGCTTGCCAGGGATAGTCACCTTTATAGGCAATATCTCCGATTTCTTGCCGCAAGCGTCAGCTACGCCAACATAGATTGTTGTTGTCTCGGTCATGTCGCTGATAGGCAATGTCAACGAAGCTGTACCCTCCGCATTGCTATAGTATGACCAAGTAAGGTTGTCAACCTTACCGCATGTATTAGTAACTTTGAATTTAGGCTGAACATCAGCAGCTGTCAAGTTGAACTTACAGTCCTTAGATGTACTGTTCAAAGTTATGTCGTCAAGTCTTGTAAGAACAGGACTTTCCGTAGTCGTTGTGAATGAACCTGGTTCAGTTATTTCACAAGCTACTGTTGTAACCTTCAAAGAGTATGTATAGTCCTTACCGCAATCGTTCTTCGTGATCTTTGCAGACAAGTCATCTATCTTTGTGGCACCTGTCCATTCGTATGAAGCACCTGTTGTATATCCTGAGATTTCAGCAGTTACAACGTAGTCGTCATCGCTGACTGCACATGAACTCTCCGGATTGTGTAGTGTTACAGTAGGCTTGCTGTAGATGTCTGCTGTATTTGAAGCAGGAGCAGACTTACATCCGTTGTATGTAGCCATTACCGAGTAGCTTCCCTCTACATGATCAGCATCACCTAACTTCAATGTCTGAGTTGCGGCAGAAGCGTCTGCTAGGGCAGGTGTTCCTGTCCATTCGTATGTGATACCCTCTGTCACAACTGTCTCGCCTATCTTGACCTCCGGAGTGAATGTGATGTCTGTCTCACATGACTTCTCATCTGCCTTTATACTAACAGTTGGCTGAGGCTTGACAACGAACGAAGTTGTCAAGTGGCCCTTGCCACAATCAGTGTTGTTTGTAACATAGACTGTATAAGTGTATGTTCCTGCAATGTAAAGTCCGTTGGCATCCTTAGCAATTTCTGGAGTGTATGTATTGCCTACTCCACCAGAAATCTTCTTGGACTCAGCAACGGCATCGCCCTCGTACCACTGGTATTTGATTGTACCGTCGCCGGTAGGAGCAGTCTTAAAGTCGAATGTAGGCAGAGACGATGCATTAGCACAGATGTCTGCAACCTGGTTCAACTCACCGACCGAGAAGTCTCCGTAAGAGGCAATAACCAAACCGCTCTTTGTATCCTTACATCTATTGATGTCTTCAACCTCGACTGTATATGAAGATGCACCCAAGTTAGAGAACTGTCCGGCTGAGTATATAGCCTCACTGCCATTGATAGAGAACGTGTATTCTCCTGTTCCACCTTCCGCAGATACTGTAATGACACCATCTTTTTCACACACCTTAGGAGTAACAACATTTGCTGTCAATTCTGGCACAGAGTGGAATGACAAAGTAAACACATCACTCTTATCAGTACATACAGATTCATCGGTAGCCTTTACCTTGGCGGTAGCTATCAATGTGAACTTGTCGCCATCGTTGTCTGCATAGGTCAAATCTGTAGTCGTAGCGGGATTACCCTCGCCATCAACCCAAGAATATGTATATAGAGCCTCATTTGGATTCTTCACGGCAAGAGAAACTTTGTCATACTCACAGACCTTAGTAAAGTCAATCTCTGGCTTTTTAACCTCGATTGTAGTCACATTGAAAGATACATCAGCGCTACAATCGTTGGCATCTTTTACTGTAAGCACATACGAACCAGCAGGAACTTTGACAGTTATCTCGTTCTCATCTATAGTTACCTTGCTTGCGTCAATCTTGACATCTTTATTCCAAACACTATAACCTTCCGCACCGTTGGTAACATTGATTACTGCTGAGTATTCTCCACCCTCACAAACTCGGCCATCAGCAACATCAGACAATGACATAGGTGCTGGCTCTGAGATAGTGAACTTAGCATTTACCTTCTTTACTACCTTACAACCATGCTTAGTTGTATAAGTACCTGTAAGTTCGATTACATCACCTGCACTTACCTCAGTACCTGCAGCAGGAGATTGAGACCAAACGAAATCACCATCGATTGTAGCATCACAAGGAGTGAAAGACCAGTTGACAAAGTCAATCTCTGGTGCGTATATCTTACATTCAGCACCTCTTAC
The DNA here is from genome assembly GCA_045641625.1 of Paludibacteraceae bacterium. GTDB lineage: Bacteria > Bacteroidota > Bacteroidia > Bacteroidales > Paludibacteraceae > UBA1723. The sequence continues at coordinate 22,677 of JAZUHH010000003.1, read as the reverse complement.
TCCATCAACATTTACTACTGGGGCAGAAGCATCTACTGCATCTACCGCATCATATCCGTCGAACTTCAAATCACCAAGTTTGATAGATAGCAATCCATCATTCTTTGTAGTATGACACAAAGTTCTTCTGTTGACTACAGTCAAGCCATATTTGATGTCTCCCTCACAAATGTCAGAGAAGACGTAAGCGTTATTGCTTCCTGCATTACCCCAAGGCTCTCCTGCTTTGTTAGCCCAGTCATAGTCGAAGTAGTCACCAGTCTCAGCATTTGTTACTGTTGCTGAGACATTGAATCCTCTATTATACTCTGCAACTGGTGGCATTTGAGCAGGATCGTAAGTCTTATAGTTTGCATCACGAACAATATTGTCAGTGCCACGAACATAGTCAGCGTCAATAAGGAAGCCAGACAATCTGCCGTCATCAGTATGACTAAAAGCATTATTAGAGAACAAATACCAGCCTGGCTTTATAGCCTTAGTATTATTATAACCAGTCTTGTATGCATTTCGTCCTGAGACTTGCTCATTAACACCAGTAATGTACCTGACAGCAGTATGTTCATCCTTGTAAGCATAATTCAATCTGCTGGCAACAGTGATAGACACACATGGATCGGCAGTTGTATTGTAGTTACGGACATCATAGTTAATGTTATCAATAACTGTCTTACCGAACTTTTCAACCAACTTGTTATAGATTCCAAGTTTTTGACTGCCTTCTATTGCTCCATTCTTAAGACCCTCAACTTGACCATTATTCTGTATCTTGTTATTATCGTAAGTCACAACAACACCATCACTTTTTGTCAAGCTTCCAGAACTTAACAAGTAGTCGATGTAGCGTACAATCTCCTCAAACAACCTAACAGTATCATTATTAGAGTATGGTTTATAGTAAGAAATTGCATCACCAGAACTCCTGCCAAGAGTATTGTACATACGTGCGTCATAATAAGTGAAACCGTATGTATTCTTTGTGTTTGTTCCTTCCAAAACCTTCTCATCGTCAGCCGCAGTCTTCTTATTATCCTTGAAGTAAACCTCATGCTGAGTACAAGCAGTGTAACTTTCAAGGTCAAACTCTGGATTAGGGTTGACAGTAAAGGCAAGACTATAATTACATAAACTACTGTTTGTATAAGTAAGTTTATATGTACCCACGTCAGAAAGTGTGTACTTACCACCTACTGCAGTAACTACATTTTCCTCGCTATTCTTTACTATAAAGTCTGGATAAATAGGAGAGTCCAAGTTAGACTTAAAGTCAAACTCAATCTCGATCTCACTACCCTCACAAACCTCAGAAGCGTTAGCCTTTACAGGGTTAGTAACGACTATCTTGTGAGTCGCCCAAAGAGGACATTCCTGAGTATCACCATTCTTGTCTGTATAGTAATTGAATAAAGTAGCCTTTAACCACCATATACCTGTCTCAGTTGGATAGAATGAGTATGTCTTGGTTGTTGGATTACCTGGAATAGGTTCGTAAGTTTTATTGTCCTTACTAATCTCCCATCTAACATTTTCATACTCATCAGTAACATCTTCCTTAGTTCCTTTTACAGTAACATCAGACCAAGCTGTAGCAGTCAAATCAAGCTTCTGACAAAGAGAAATAGAATCAGGGTGATTATTACTTTGAGTAGAAGTACTATCATTAATTCTTATCTCAGGAGTAGGTACTTCTGCATCCTTTTGATAGTAAGACCTACAGCCATTCTCATCATAAACAAAGGCATAAATCTTATATGTGTTAGTAACATCAAGCAATGGAGAGAACTGTGTTTCTTTTCCTCCCTTCAAACTATCGTGAATTGAATAATCTCCATTTCTTAGCTTATAGTACCAATTGATACTATCAATACCTGTAGGGATAATTTCATCGCCAATAACCTTAGTACTACTATTATACTCTTTTAGCACATAAGTCGGAGAAGAACACTTAGACCAGCGACCAGGGCCGTCAATGGCTTTGTCATCATTTGTAACACTAAATGAAGAAGTGGCCTTCCACATACAACCTTCTTCATCAGTGATTTCAGCAAAAACTGTATAGCTTGATTGCAACAATTCCTTTCCGTTTTCTATGTGGTCATAGTCAGTCCATGTGAACGGATAAGTGATTACAATCTCATTGTCTCCGGTTACAGAAACATATTTATCAAGTTCTTCTGGAGTAAAGTAGAACCTAGCAACAGAATCCTTGGATGGATCAACTACAGACTTCTTTACATTTCCGTAATATTTCCAGTCAAAACCGAGAACTAATTGATTATTCTCATATAGCTCCTTCAAGTTTGGATAAGCCAAGCTTGCATTATCCCTAACAAGAGATAGAGATGTATTACATTCCCTCTTATTAACATTAACAAACTTAGCCATAGATTTAAGGCTAACCTTATACCAGTCAGTCTCCCAGTTACATTCCTCTGAACCCTTAAGTTTTCCAGTCACCCTTACATAGTAGTCTCCACCTGGTACAGCATCAGCATAGAATGCTCTTAGAACATCAGTCAAGTTAATATTGACATCAGCACTAGATTCCCATACCTTTGTACCCTTAATTTTATAATCACTTGGATTACCTTCTAACCTTGACACTTCCCACTTGACTGTCAAATCACCACTATCAATACCATCAATGACAGACTGACTCAAACCAGTAGCTGTCAAGTCAGCTTCAGCATCACACATCTTTGGTGTACCATTGATAGCCAATCCTTCTAGCTGAGCTTTTCCCACAGACACAACAGGGTTGTTGTAGCAAGTACTTTCTATGTGTTTGAACTGCACACGATAGTAAGGACCTGGATCAAGTATGAATGAAAGTTGTCCTGGAACTGATTCATCTACGTTATCCACAATAACTTCATCTGCCTGGCTCACACCACCCTTGTGCATATCCCATGGAGAAGAATAAACTTTATATTGGTATCCTGGCTCCCAACCAGTGATGTTCACAGTAATAGGCTCAACAGGACACTGAGGGTTAAGAACCTTAACTTCAGGCCATCTAGTAGGCATATTTGAAGTAAGTTCAATAACATACTCATCCTTTCCTCCACACTCGTTAGTAGCAGTTAGCACTACCTGGCTAGGAGTATTTGTAAACGGATCATATCTTGTACCCTTAGGTGGATTTTGAGTGTATGTGATATTCAAGTCACAGTTGCTTTTAGCCATAAGGTACCTCTTCAAATCCTGAGTTCTTGAATCATTCATATACCTGTCGATAGCGTCCTGATCAGGGTGTACGAAGTCAGGTATTGTAAAGACACATTCGTCAGAAAGAATTGTCCAAGTCTTATGCTCAACCGGAATGCCTTCGAACCAGACTTTATTGTCACCGTTCACACCAAACACTACAGTAGTATCATACTTACAACCTGTAGTCTTATCATCAATATGAACAACAAATCGAGCTTCAGTAGCATCACAATCACCCGACTTCACCAACGCAGAGTTTGGATTGGCGTCGTTTGCTGTCTTTGGTATGGCTTTTTCACTGTCATAAGTGAACACATAGCTGTGCTCTGGTTCTACATTCACGTTGATTTCGTTCACTGTACCTAACGCCTCCAACTGCTTCTGATAAGAAGCCAAAGCCTTTTGGTATGCTGCTTCCGCAACATTGTATCTGTCCATAGCAGCACGCGGCATAGCTATATTCTTGTTAGTGACGTCTCCTTCAATACCGGTATAGTCAGCTTTCATATAATATGTACGAGCTATAGAGAAGCCGGCAGGAATGGTTTGAATAACTTTTGGAGTCGTTGTGTACGGATCTTTGATGTTATTACAAACCTCCTTAGACAAAGACGCAGTACTGAATCTCACACATGGATATAGATACAGCGAGCGGTCTGCCGAATCATTTGGCAGATTCTTGTTTATCATAGGATTACCATCCTTATCCTTGGCTAGTATTTTGTCAGCTTCGCTCAAAGACACAACAGTAATCTGGAATACAGGTTTTCCGTCCTGGTCGTAATCTCTATGCAGCTTAAAGAAGAATCCCTCTATACTTGCAGGTAGTTTGCCCTTGAACTCCTGCTGGAACAAGTATTTGACAACATCTGCATCCTGCTTTGTACTAGTTTCTGTATATGTCGCATCAAAGAAAACAGGTCCCTGAATAATATCCTTGTGACAGAAGTTTATTTCCGCGCAAGGCTTCTCGTGATGAATGTTCTTGTAGTACTGAACATAGAAATAGTTGTTATCGTTATCGACATTAGAGAATTTACGCCATATATATGCAGCAATTTCCTTGTACCAGTACACATTACCGTCTGCAGGGCTAAGAGACGCAGCATCATAAAAACCTGTAGTATCCTTCGCAAAGTTATACGCAGATAACGCTTCATCCCTAACATCTTTTAGATCATCAATCATTACCTGAGTGAAGTTATTTGCCAAAGGACACACTTCATCTGGTGCAGTAATTGTTATTGTTGATTTCAAAGTCGGCTCGTAAGTAATCTCATCGGAAGTACATTGAACTTTACCGTAATCTGTCACCACATAAAGGGTTGCCGGTTTGTCTCCATTGTTAAATACAAACGATGATTGGCCAGCCTTGTCTTCACGATTCCACCAGTAGCCTATTGTAGCTCCGGCAGTATTAGTGGTAACTACAGCCTCTATAGTCTCTGTACAGCTCAAATATGTAGGTGTATCGCCGAACTTGACAACAGGTTTAGGGTGGATTGTCAAAGTCCACTCGCCTGTAGCCTTAGAGTATTCTGTCTGGCAGACTCCGTCCTTAGCCCAGCGAGAGTACTTGCCCGACACAGCAGGCTTGTATGAAGCGGAAGTTGCTCCTGGTATCTCGTCCCATTTGCCAGCTGTCTCGTTCCATACCATCCACTGATATGATATTGTTCCCACACCCGAAGTTGCAGGTACAGAACTTTCAATTGTGCTGATTGCCCCGCCCTCACAGATTGACTGTCCATCAGCCGCGATTTCTCCGGCTACGAAAGGCTCAGGCTGGGTGATTGTAACTTTTTCAGCATCACTCTCACAAAGTTCCTTGTCAAATGCCTTGACATAGTATATACCGGCATCAAGCGGTGTCGAAGAAGTCAAAGGCATGGTTACAGAAGTTGCAGAGCTACCATACTTGAATGTGTAAGGAGCGCCATTGCCCTTGTCTCCTGCAAGGGTGATTGTACCCTTACCTCCGCTACACTCTGCATTGTTTGGTATATGAGTCTTTAGGACAACCTTCTCCGGCTGAGAAATAGACACAGGTATCTTGGCACTTGGACAGTTCTCGGCGTCAAATGCCTGGACGTAGTATGTCTTGTCTGGTTCAAACTCTGTAGTGGCAGAGACAAAAACATTAGTTATAGTCGATTCAGTTTCACCCCACTTTAGTGTGTAAGTGCCAGCGTTTCCACCAGCAGGAGTTGCTGTAATGGTTCCGTTTCCACCGTAGCAGACAGGACTGTTTGCCTCAGCATCAAGGGTAACCAATGAAACCTGAGGAATAGCAACAATATATGTTGTGTCGCAACCGCTTGCGGCATGGCTCAACTTAATGGAGTACTTAGTAGAATATGGCAAAGTGAATGTACTGCCATCAGGTGTGATGGTAGTCTTAGCGCCATCCTTGTCATAAACGGCAACATCGTATGCGGTCAAATCACCGTCCAACTCGTAAGTGCTGTTATCTCCATAACACTTGGCTGCAGTCAGTGTGCCACCATCAGGCCATACAGGCTTGTTTGTAGTCAAGAACACGCTCTTGGTAGCAGACTCATCACAGCCGTTTGTTGCAGTCAATACAACCTCTGTATCACCTGTAATCTCAGCACCTGCTACAGGAGACTGAGTGTAAGTCAACTCAAGCTCACAGCCGCTAGTGGCTGTAGTATAGTTTGCGTCTTTTGTAAAGTCAGGAACTTTGAACTTACAGTTCTCACCCTTGACAACCAAGCGATGATCCTCGTCATTGCCATCTGCCTTAAAGGCATTGTATGTAACCTTAACATCATCAGTGTTGAACTCCACTGATCCGGGCTTGGTTGTTACACAACCCATAGCGTCAGTAACCTTTACGGTGTACTCAACCGGATTTGTAGAACAGTCCTTGATAATCACAAGGGCGTCATTCTCACCGTCCTCAGTATCAACCCAGCCAATACCCAAGGCGTTCTCGTACTCGAAATGGAAAGGAGCAGTACCGTTCTCTACCTTGACATTAACCTTGTTGTACTGGTCTTTAGCAAAGTCATAGAATTTGTAGTATGCCTCGTCATCCTTGCTTATAGCCGCATCCATATTGGCCTTGAAAGTGCTGTTCTCGACAAGAAGCTTGTTCTTGCCACCGTCAATGAATGTGTTTGCCGAGTATGCACCTGCAGCCTTGATGTCATCGGTAGCAGAATATAGTCTTACTGTCGAATAATAGTCAAGACCATCGACAGTCTGTCTGTCAGCCGCATCCCTCGAAGCTACAGTCACAATATAGACTGGCTCGTCCATGCTGTTGTTCGGATACTTATCCAACTGGACATAGACGTTCTTAGACGGATGTGCATCATGCACAAGCTTCTGCTCGAATGTTGTGTTGGCGTCGTTGTCCTTGTTCACAACGAAAGAGAACACCTCTGCAGGAGCTGTCATGCCCAAGGCCGTGTTATAGTATGTCGAATAAAAATAGCTGTTGTCCCTGTCCGCATTAGTGAACTTGCGAAGCACATAGGCAGCTATCTCCTTAAGTTCGTATATTGAAGCGTTAGAGCTCTTAGTCAGCTGATTGATGTTCTTGAGAGCAGTAAGCTTGTTGTACTTCTCATAGTCACCGTGAAGCGACTCATGAGCCTCGTATAAAGTCTTCAAATCACCACCTAACTCGATGTCGTTCTTGAACGGACAAATGTCACCGTCAGGAACAGTCAATGTGATTGTAGGCTCTGTATATGCGTCAAAAGAGATCTTACAAGACTTGGTTACTGTAGGCAGAGTAGCAACCCTTATAGGCTTTCCATCTGCACCAAGTTCACGCTCGTGAGTTTCTGGGTTAAGCTTATATGCATAGGCACTCCACAAAACTTCGTACTCGCCCTTGTCAGCCACTCCCATTTTGACTGTCCAGTCATCAAGGGAACCTTTAAGTTTACCACCCCACTTGTTGTTCTTGTTACCGACTTCAACGCCGTTCTTCTTGATATTCTGGAACTCCATTACAACCTCTGCATCAGGGACACAGAATGGCAGTGATGGTCTGCTTAGCGGCAATTCCACACCATCCACGTAGTCTGAAGCACAGGCAAGAGTCACAGCATTAGGCTCACACTCGATAACGATTGACTTAGGCACGCTCAACTTATACTCTGTTGTACGAGGACATACCATAGTCTCCTCGTTACCAAGAGACTTGAAGTGACCCGGATGAGCCACCATATAGTATGTGTCAAACACGGTAGTCTTGACGACCTCAGCAGAGACAACCTCATCGTCAGTTGTTGTCTTGCCGCTCTTCAACACTTTGCCGCTGACATCGGTGTAATCATATTCATAGCCCTTTGGCAAAGTGTCCTGAAGCACTACAATATCGTTCGGACATGCACTTAGCTCGATTGTCTTCAGGTTCTTTCTCTCGTGGACATGAACCCAGAAGTCATCCGAATGGGCATAGATCAAGGCACAGTCATTCTTAGGCCAATTTGATCCCAAATTCAACTGTGAGCTGTATGGCTTTATCTCGGTAAGAATTCCCTCAATATCAGACTTGTCAGCCACTACGACACGAAGTCTGTAGTCTCCAATCTCTGCAAGAGGATAGAAGAAGTCATACTTGTCACCAGGAGTGCCTGCGACATATCCCGGATGCACCGCACGACCGGAGTCAGCACAGCTTCTATATACATCAACCCACTCTCCGATATAGTCGTCATCACCTCCTGTCCATAGCTGCCAATGAACCTGAAGCTTCTCGATATCTGCGAAGAAGTTAGAGAATGGCAACTCAGGCACAGCATATACCTTTGCGTCAAGAGGGTCAACGATACATAGGTCAATCTCCTGCTCGTGTGTAACTCTGTTCTCTGACGCGATAGACACGTCAGGGTTACATACATAAACCTCGATATCGTCGAACAGGAAGTCATTACCCTGGTTTGAAGAAGCGTTGGACTCGATGACGAACTTGTAGTAGTATTCACCGTCATGATAGTTACCGTCATTATCCTCTGGCTCCAAAGGTGCCTGGAAAGTCAAGTGAGTCCATATATTGTCCTGATAGCCGTTCTGGATACGGGCAAAGATATCACCCGACTGGTACGTAGAAAGAGCCTCTGTACCGTTCTCGGTAAGCACGCTCATTTTGACGTTACAAGCCGAACTACCCACAGTCTGAGAGGCATTTGCAACGTAGCAAGAAATTGTCACTACAGCGTTCTTGCACTGAGTCTTGAACTCTCCGGAATATACCAAGCCTTTACCTGGCATGTTGATGAACAGCATACCTCCGGCCTTACCCGAAGGCGAAGCCTGAGTGTGGTCACCTGTATTGATAGACCAGTCTCCACAACCTCCCATAAGGGCGTTACTTACGATAGCGTAAGAACCGTCAGTAACCTCATAAGAGGCGAAGTTGCTAAGCTGGAAACCGTCAATGTCCCAACAAGTCTTCAAAGGAGAGAATTCAGTCACGAACGGCACATTCAACGCACCGGAATTGTCTCTTGCCCAAATTTTCTCAGCTTCCGGCTCAAGAGTGTAGCTGTACTTGTACTTGGCATCTGTAGCAGGCTTGCCGTCAATCTCGATTTCACGCGAGTAGGTATCGAATCCAAGGTTCGGATAAAGTATTTTCTCGTGGTATGAATACTTGTTGTCCTTACCACCCTTCTCAACTCTTGGGTAAGTCTTGTTAGCATAGTCGCTGAACTCACCGAAGTCATCGTACCACACACGCACAACGTCACCCGAAACACTCTGGCACTCTCTGATTGCACGGACGAACATGTGTTCAGCGCTCTGACAGAACACATCGCCGTTTATCCAAAGCTCGTAGTCAGTAGTTGCAGGTATGTCAATGTACCAGTCTCCGTTCTCGTTCTTGCCAGTTGGTCCCCACTGGCCGCCTCTGCCTGACTGAACATCACTGAAGTTCAGTTTAGGCTGTTTCTTGCTCCATTCCTCGTTGTTGGCTACATGGAACACCATGCGGTATGTGCTGTTGGCCGGAGCCTCGTACTCCTTAGGGTTGATCATTGTTACACCCTCAAAGCTCCATCCGCACTGCTCTTCGGCAAGTGTAAGCTTGATGCCGTTTGAAACACAGTAAAGCACCTGGCTAGGCTCCTCGCCATCCATAACAGCCACACGGATGTAAAGGCTGTCACCAAAGAAGTCTGTCTTCTTCAGGTTTGTAAGTGTCAGCGTAGCACCACCGTCACTTACAGTACCCCTGGCGTCAGAACCTGTCAATGGGATTGGGTTCCACTGGGAATCAGCCATGTATCTCTTGCTTCCCCACTGCCAAACGTAATTGACACCGACAGGCAGGTTAACGAAAGTTGACTGGATACGAATATCATTAGTCTTTGTATAGACTACGTCCTTAAGGTCCTCTCCGATGTTCACACAGTTGCTGCATCGAGGATCGCGACCGACAATGACGTTGTTAGTGAATGTCGAAGTAGTAGCGCCCTTGGTCATAGTGACCTCGCAGCGGTAGTTCACATAGTTTACGTCAGCGTCAGGGAACTCTGTGTCAAGACGAGCCACACCACCCTCTACATGGCCGATGTTGCTTGCGATGTCATCCAAGCCGAGAGTACGGCCGACCTGCTCTCCAGTAGCATCGTTGTACCACTTGATTTCTATCTCGTCAACAAAATTCCTTACGTTCTTCAAGTTCTTTACGAACAGGCTTATGGCGTCATGCGCACATGCACTCTCGGTGCTTGCACAGACAACCGGCTTCAAAGGAAGCTCCTGAACCTGATGTCCGTCAACTTCCTGCATCTCTGTCATCATGTACTCGACAGCCACCGCAGAGTTGTTGTTCTCTGGCAGTACCATAGGATAGAAGACAGGACAGTGGTTGTCAGTAATGAATCCCTCGAACTTGAACTCGGCTGTCATAGTGTACCAGCCCGGCTTGATGTTAGACACGTAGCAGTGAGTCAAACAGTCATTTTCGTTACTGTTTGCCATAAGCTCGTTTGTGTTGCTCATAGACACAGTCCATGACGGAGTGTCTGCGTCACCCTCGAACTTCAACGTACCGCCCAAGAAAGGGTTCTTGCTAAGCTCTCCTGCTGATTCCGAGCTTCCGTGTCGGTCAGAGAAGAAACCGAAGTAACCTCCGTTGTTAGGGCTGTCGTCGTTTGTACCCACGAACCAGAAGCGTAGGGAAACCTTACCCTTTGCACCAGGATATATGTCGCTAGGATACTGGATACCCAAAACCGGATAGATAGTCGGAACAGACTTCATGTCGTTGTGGGTAATGTAGTGGGCACCGCCATGATGCCATACATAGTATATGTCGTTATCGCTGTACGTAGGAGGCAGTACCAAGTTAGTGCCTGCAATCTCGGACAACTTGTTGCGGTTAGCAATCTGGTATGCACATCCGTCACTACCCATTGTGAAGACATCATCCCTATACTGAGGGAACTTGGTGTGTTCGCCTGTTCTTGGATTTTCAGGACGTGAAATTCGTCCGCAGTCGTCAATTCCCAAGAATGTGTATTGAGTCTGATCATCTCCCAATAAAGGCAATCCCTGGCCCTGGAAATATTTCTGACCTGTAGTGACGTCATAGGCATCCGCATAGTGTACGCTTCCGAATCCCTGGAAACATCTTGTATCCTTTGGATGAATGAACATATACGGCTGAACGTCGTCCTTGACAACTTTGAACTCGCCGTTATTGTCACCCATTCCGTTGAATGAAATGATTGTAGCACCCTCTACGGAACAGTTCACGTCGATTTCGTCTATGCCGACCTTGACCTCGTTCGATGTCTGGCACACCTTTTCAGAGACGAACCTGAACTTTATCTCGTCATCATTGTTTGGAATAGTATATACAAGTCTGGTTGTTGCCGCACCTGGGATGCCAAGAGTTCTTGCGTCCTCCCACACACCTGTCGCAGGGTTAAGCTTCTCCCAATAGCCATAGTTGGCATCTATGTTGGACTCAGCCTCGACTATAACCTCGTGCTTCTGTCCAGAGTTGACACCATATACGAAAGACCTGTCATAAGTAGCTGTCAAGGTAACGTCGCTGACATCCTTGAATGACAAAGGAGCAGAGAATACGCCTCGGTCAGTGCGAACGTCATTGCCGTACTTGTCCTTCTCCATCACGACTGCCGCATAACGGTAGTAAGTGTAGATGACCTTGTCGATACGCACCTCGCTAGAGGTTACGTCATCAACCTTGTACCAGTTAGTCTTGTCGTCGCTACCCTGAATCTCCTCAACATAAGCACAAGTGAACTTGTCGAAATCCCTCTTGCTTATCTTGAGGTTTGCTTCGTCACACTTGTTGTTCTTGTCCGAAGACAGTGTAGCCACCGGCTTGTTAGGACAGTTCAAGACGCTATGCTCGTCAGTCAAGACCTTACATCCGAACATAGTCGAAACCCTGCAGTGCATATATGAAGAAGCTATGGCACCGTCCAGGAAGTCATCGTCAGTACCGACAACAGTCCAGTCGCGGTAGTTGTTAGAGACCTCCCATACGAACTTAGGCTTCTGAGAGCCGAAGGAGTTGAGGATAGTCTCGCTGATGTTAGTTATTACAGCTGTATATTTGTTGTCGTCACAGACGTTGCAAGGAGCGTTCAAGACAAGTATAGGGTCAGGAGTCTCCACTGACCAGTATGCCGCGTCAGGCTTGACATAGACGAACAAAGAGCCGTCAGCACGAGTCACATTTACAGTCTTGCCACCCTTGACGATTGAGTAAACACCGTCACTCTTGGTCGTTTCCGCGTCATAGTTCGCAGTGTTCAAAGTTATTGTACCTGCACCGGTGTAGTTGATTCTGTAGTGCTTGTTGCCATAGTCATCACAACACAAAGGAATGATGCCTGTAACTGTCAAGCCATCAGAGCCAGTGAATGCAGGCTTGCTGATTCGCCATGACAAGTCACCACCTCTATATGCCTCGCTGCTTCCGTCAACCTTGACCTTGACACCGTAGTAGAAGCCGTACTTCTCGAGCATATCTCCGGTAACAGTCAAAGTCTTGCCTGTAGCTCCAGGAATATTAGTTCTGCCGTAGCCGCCGTACCACTGATAGTCACTTGTGTTTGTTGTCGAGCCACAAGGGTTTGTTGCAAGAGTTATTGTAATAGGCTCGCAAGGGAAGTTAGCAGGAATGTTATAGTCGAAACCGATAACCTTGTCCTTCAAGTAAGGCTCGTTTCCGCCTGCATAACCGTCAGAGTTCACAAAGATTCTCTTGTTTTCGTTATCTACATATATATATACAACCTTGTCGGCGGTAGATGCATTTCCGTTTCCGTCGTTCACATCACCACGAATACCTAGCACCTCCCAATAGTGCTTGCTTTTGTCTTCGGACTGGTGGGCAAAATACATTTCTATATGTGGGGTACCGTCAGCCGCATTATAAATATTATAGTCTGGAGCATAGACGTAAGCGTACTCGTCATCAGCCCACTTGGAGTCGGATGTGAATGTTACCTTGAAGTTGTCACAGCATAGCATCTCAACCTTCTTGACAGATAGCTGCGTAGAAGTTGACTTATCGCCGAACGGAGACTGGGATGCAGGCTTGAACTCGAACGGCAGCACAGGAAGCTCGTCGATAGCCATCCAGTTTGAATAGTAGTCATTGCCTCCTGCTGTAACCTTTAGGCGTATAGCAGAAACACCGTCAAGCTCAGTCTTGGTAATCTTTACAGTTTTTGTGTTAGGCAGGTAATCCTGTTGAACACCCCAAGAGTACTGTCTCTCCCAAGTCCACTTAGTCACAGTGCCAGAGCATTTGAAGTCACCCTCGAAAGTGACATATCTGTCACACTCCAAGTTTCCACCTGTGTAGTTGACCACAACGCAAGGGCAAGGGTCATTTGTTGTAAGCTCGTATGTACCGTTTCTGTTCACCAAATATACCTGGTAAGGTGACCAGCCTGTACTCAACTGTAGTGCCTGTCCGTTCTTAGTGAACACAACTTTGTTTCCGTTGTCTGTACCCAAGTCAAGTCTTCCTAGTGTCACATCAAGGTTGCTACCACCTGCATCCCTGATATAGAACTCTGAGCCACCCCTATCACTTGCACCAAACTTGTAGTAGCATAGGCCACAGTTGTTGTCATACTTTTGTATGAACTTATCTCCGTTAGACCATAGGTTGATAGCAGAGCCACCAATCTTGACTACCTCGGACACATCACTTCCCTTTATAACACGATAGTAGCCTTCCTCTGTTACAGTCAGTGTTGTACCGTTGTCCTTGACTTTTGTCCAACCGTCATTGCCATTTGCACTCTTCTGCCACTCCCAAGAAGTAATTGCGTCACACGACTTGTCAAGAGTAAGAGTTGCACTACCCTCACAACCTAGAGCTGTGCGGTTGGCAGTCAAAGTGAAGCACTGACATGGATTTTCTGCTGTCAATGTCCAGTTGTTGCCATCGTGCAATAGGTAAATCTTCTTATATAAATCATGTGATTCAAAAGGTTTGTATGTATCACCGACTTTGCTAACTATCGTCAATACAGAAGGGTCAAGTCTTGCATCGATGTTGTTACCAGATGCATCTTTTAAATAATAGCTGTTATTGTTCCAATCTCCTAACTTTGAGTAAATTTCATAGTAGCACTCACCGCAAGTGTTCGGAGTAATATTGAAATCATAGTTAGTCCAACCACCATCACTCATAGTCACTTTAGACGAAGGGTCAAAGAAAACTATATTGGACTCTCCTCCTGATGTGCTGTTAGCACGATAATAGCCCTTTTCAGTAATATTTAGTGAACCTGTAGAGTTGCTCTTTACTACACTCCAGTTTGTCTTGTCAGTACTCTTCTCCCAGTTCCAATTAGGCACACCACAGTTGTTCTCTACCAAGATGTCGGCACTACCGTCAACACAACGGTTGCTCTGGTCTAGAGACAGGAACAAGCACTTGCAAGGGGCTGAAAACGTAAACGTCCAACCATCGTACTTGTCATAGTACAAATACTTCGTATAGCTAAAATTATATGTTGTATTTGACTTGCTGTATAGGTTTCCTTTTGAGTTCACGTCTATGTCCGACGGAACATCAGGGGCAATAGTAATAGGCAGTTTCTTTCCTGCTCTCTCGAACCAGATCTCCTCACCTCCATTAAAGCTCTCAGTTGTCTGGAAAGCACACATGTCTGGACAATTCGTGTTTGTGTATCTTGAATAAACGAAGGTACTACCCTTTGAGGTCTTCAGCAAAAGACCGCTAAACGGTATATCGTTACTTGTATGTGTGCCTTTCTTGGCATAGATACGAGTGTTGGCTTTGTAACTCTGACCTTGAATTCGAATAGATATATGAAGTTCTTTGTCATCAATATAGCTGACATACGAAGTTGTTGAAGACAACTTAGCATCACTAGAACTACCAGTTCCATAGTACCACTCGATTGGGTCAGTACCCAAATCTCCGATTTCCTTTAGTTTGAATATATAGTCATCACAACCGTCACTTGACTCTATGTTTGAAGTAATAACCAAGCCGTCAGTCATAGCCACACCGCCACAACCTAACTCCGAAGCATACCAGTTGCCATTCTTCTTGTAGAAGTAGAATGTATAGTGGTCTCCGCTGAAGTTGTTGCCGAAATTATCGTGCTGCAAAGGCTTGTGAGTGCCGTTGCTGTTGGCTGTATTGTTATAAGGGTTGCCTGGATTTCCCCAAATGCCGAATGCAAACTCGGCTGTTAGAGGGATCAGAACACCGTCATCCTCTGCTACATACCACTCGGAGTTCTTTGCTCCGTCGGTAATCATGGTCGAGTAGCAGTCAGAACCCGCAGGATTCAAAGGTGTTCCAAACTTACCTCCACCAAAATCCACATTAGTTCCCGAAACACGCTGATTAGATATAAGGTAGTATGTCTTTGGCCTTGCTTGTGTTGTTACTGTAAAGTTCTTTGGTGAGCTTGTACCACACGCATTTGTTGCAGTATAAGTAAGGTTGTATGTAGTTAATTCTGCGAACCTGAATGTTGCTGGGTCAAGAGGTGTACCGTTGTTAGTCCAAGTGAAGCTTTCCACAGGCACACCGTTGTCATTCACAGCTATAGTAGGCAACGGGTCGCCATAAGAGGCTGTAATGGAAGACTGTGTGATTACGGGAACACCACCCTGAACCTTCAATGAACCTTCTGCACTGGTTGTTGTACCCAAGCTGTTTTTCGCAGAATACCTTATTCTATATGTACCATTGGCAAGCGTACTTGGCAAATCTTTCCATCCAGAGTTATAATACTGCCACTTTTCTTCAGAAATGCAATCGCCCAACACATCAGGAATGTACGCAGACAAGTCTATCGTCTTGCCAGGGCATAGAGTTGGAAGAGTTGGAATTGCACCGACTTCTGGAGCTGATACTATCAAAGTCATCTCTTCGGATGTTGTAGAGCCAATGCTATTTTCCGCAACGTACCTTACTCTGTAAGTACCCTTCGAGAGTGTCACAGCAGATGTTATCTCTTTCCATCCCTTACCAGAGCCCATAAAACCTCCTTCATAGTAGTACTCCCAATGGCCATCTGCATCCGGGTCGTCAACAACAGGTATCGGCAGAGTAATCGGTTTAGTGCCACACGAATAAATAGGCTCATCAAAAGGTGTGATTGTAGGCTTTGTTGCCGGCTTGTCGGGATTCACTCCCTTTGTCTTACAGTCACTTTCGCTTGTTGTGATGTACCAGTTACTGCCATCGTAGTAAGTATAGAAAGTCTTATTTTCAGATGCACCGTTCAGCTGGTTGAACCAACCTTCTGCATTGGGCGTGTACTTGGTTCCATTCAAATCCAATTCAACTGGATTCATACGACCGCCAGTACCGTTCATGTACCAGTTTTGCCAATCAAGTCCATTACCTAAGCTCGATGAATAACAATTAGTCCCTGCTATCTGCGAAATGGAATAGTTACCCCATCCATCTTTATTCCTAAAACTAACCGGCAAATCAACCGCCGAAACACTACCAACATTTAGCCATAGCAGTATCGTCGTTAGAACAGTCCCCAACGCTCCAAACAAGCTTGTACTAGTATATACTTTTTCAAACCAAGAGTAAAGTCTCCTCATAGTCCTATAATGGTTATTTTTTTGATAAGTCTTACTAATTTACTACATGGGCACAATACGGACATAGTTAGTCCATAATATACCAGATACAAAATTAGTAACTTTTACCATGACTACAAAACTTTTGTGGGAAGAATTCAATAAATTGTCGATTTTTTTAGACATAGCAAGGGTCTAGAACATAGTGAGCTGTTCGGCTCTGCGCAATCTTTCGGCCCTCACCTCGTCCTCTGCCCTGCGTATGGCCGCCATGTCGTCGGGTGTCAGAACATAGTCGCTCTTGAGCACGATGCCGTTCTTCAGGCTCTCTATCCACCTCACCGAGCTTCCCGCAGTGACGTCGAAATACTTGCGTATCAGCGAAGGCTCGCGTATGACTCCTCCGCCGTAGCAGGCAGAGACGATTGCCTTCTGTCGGTCCGTAGCGGGGTCTATGTCCGAAGACTTCTTCTCGACAAGCAGGTTGCCGATAGGAGCCACCCTTTCGAGCGAGAATCTGAGGAAGTTGTCCGGCTCGTCCTTGACCACGCTCATTATCAGCGCGTTGTCGTTGTTATAGACCAGGTCTCCGTCTCGGCTCTTGACCTGAGTTATTATCTTCACGTTCTCCCTCAAAGCCTGGTCCAGAGCCCAAAGCGCGTCGAACATGTTTGTTATTGCCGAAGATCCGTAGAGCGAGTATTTGTCCATCTTGTCCTTTCTGCGATCCACTGCGGAGCGCTTCTTGGTGTGGAGGATGATGAGGAAAGTCACGTTGTTCTCCTTGGCTATCTCCTTGAAGTATTTGATGAGCGGCTTGACCTGTGTCATCTTGGTCATGTCGCTGTCCGCCACCTGGCAGAGTGAGTCGATGATGATGATGTTCGGCTGGGCCTTCTTGACCAAGACCTTGACCATAGCCTTCATTTTCTCCTCGTTCTCGAGGTTCTTGTCAACGTAGATGAGGTTGTCCGAGAACTTGAATACACCGCCCTTTTCGCTGCTGTATCGCCTCTTCATCTGCACGTCGGACATCTCGGCCGAAAGGAACGCGACCTTCTGCGGTCCCGCCTCGTTCCTAAGTCCCTCGAGCTCGAACTTTCCGGAGCACCAGAACTCTGCGAGCTGCATTGCGAGGATTGTCTTTCCGACATTACTCTCGGCGACAAGGCCCACCACGTCTCCCTGGTGCATAAGGGGCCCGAGAAGCGGCTTTGAGTAGTTGTCGTCCACCTGGTCCAGAGCCTCGTTCATAGTCAGGAACTCGTAGTTCTCGAGCTCCTTCTCGTACTCCTGGCATGACTTGTTTCCGCTGTCCTCCAAAGCCGAGGGATAGCGGTTGCCGAGAGCCTTGTCAAGCATCTTCATCCTGACGTCAGCAGGCAGGTCGGAAGAAATATTTACACCTCCGAAGTCAGCGTTGTTGTCTGACATGGACGGCTTGGCCTGGATGTCGTGCGAAGGCTCCTTCTCCACCGGTTCGCAGAGATTGTCAAGCTTGACGATATTAAGCTTTGTATCTTGGGGTAACTTATTGGCAGTCATAGCCTTATTCGTGGCTTTCTTACGGATCATGCCACGTCTTTTCCTTGATTTTTTCATTACTAAAAGATAAACTACAGATTAATAAAAATGGTCGAGACACGTTACTAAAGATTAAAGAACATGTCTCTCCCATAACGAATGCAAAGTTAGTGAATTTCAGAACAAAAAGCAAGCTTTTAGGCAAGAACTTTCATAAGAAATCAATAACTCGCTATGTATCATCCGATTCCTAAAGAGTTAACAAATAGGCAATAATAATTCATAATGCAAAATTTGGTGTGCATGGATGATGAGAACACATCCAACCACAGATTGGCACAGATTATCACAGATTTGGGAATTATGAATTATCTCTTGTACCACGATGGCACCTTACATGGGCATTCGTAGAACATTTCACCCATGTCGGTGACATTGCAGACGTTCCAGTTAGTCAGGTCTCTGTTGAAAGGGCTTTTCTCGAACATGTAACTCATGTTAGTGACCTTGCTGACGTTCCACTTCGAGATGTCACCGTTGAAATGACTGGAAAAGAACATCGACTGCATAGATGTCACGCTGCTGACATCCCAGTTCGATATGTCTCCGTTGAAAGGGCTATGGGCAAACATACCGTCCATTTCCGTTACCCTGCTGACATCCCAGTTCGATATGTCTCCGTTGAAAGGGCTGCGGTTGAACAAATTTGACAAGTCAGTAATGCCTATGATGCTAATGCCGTTCAGGTCTGCAGAAGTACCGTTTATTGCCATCTCCTTCCGTACTATCTCCTGGATATCCTCTTTTGAATACGGATAGTAGTAGTTTCGCTTGGTGTCTGTCTCTGGCATCTTCGAAGATACCAACTCCAAGAGCTGAGGGTACACAGCCATAAGCTCCTTCCTGTTCTTGACTTGGGCGAACATTCCTCCTGTCCTTCTCACACTCAGAGGCACAACCTCAGCTTCTGATTCCGACCATACCACGTCAACATACTCATCTCCGGTATTGATATATATAATGCTGACACGGACACCATTCCTTCTGCACATTTCCATCACATCAGCGAACTGGAATCGCTTTTCGTCATAATAATTGTCCATGACGATGACAAGATCCCTGCACTTCTGCAACTCACCCTTCTTGAACATATTCAAGAGCATTTCGGACTGAGAGCCACTGATGAACTCGACAGTATCCTTCAGTTGTGACTTGCCATCGGAAACACGCATCTCTACCACCTGATCATGAAATACCGCATAGGAGCAGCTCTGGGTAGCCTTTTGCAGTTTCTTGGCAAATCTGCCGGCGACTTTCTGTCTGCTGGGAGAGAAGTCTTTGCTGCACTCACAATACATGTTTTGCATCAACAGAAAGACTTCATTTCTTTCGACCTGCTGCTTATTGGCATCCCCTACCACTACGAAAGAGGCATTCTCGACCTTTGTCTTGTGGGAGAAAGAGCCTATTTCAAAGAAAATCTCATGCCAATCCTCGGCATTTCTATCCCTCACCTCGAAAGTGATGGAGTCACCGCCAACAGTCATGACACCGGGAGAAGCAGGCCTCAAGACATAGCTGATGAAAGATGTACGGTGGTAAGCCTTACCGTCAAGCATGACATCCCCGTCTTGGTAAGGCTTGGCTTCGTAATCGAAGGAGTCTACCGAGCAACCCTCAGGAACAGGCTTGTCCCATTGAGTTTGTCCGTAGATACGAAGTTTGGCATCATGATAGACGTTGCAGACGACGTGCACGGTATCACCCACCTCGACGGTATCTTTGCTGCACTCCCATCTGACAATCAGCTCTCCGGGCTTCACATAGCATGATTCCGGACCAGGCTCGATAGAGAAGGAGCTGGCAGAGGCAAGCATTCCGAATATTGTAAATAAAAGTCTTTTTAACATATTCAATTCATAATGCATAATTTGGTGTGCATGGATGATGAGAACACATTCAACCACAGATTGACACAGATTATCACAGATTTGGGATTGCATGATTCATAATAACCCAAGAACCGTGGTAACGGTTCTTGGGTTATTATAGCCCATGGTTGGCAACCGGGAGGATGGTGTTCACCATCAGCCGGGGATTGAATTGACTCGTTGCACGTCGTCGATATAAACATTCCCCGTCTAGACAGTGAAAAGCCACTACGTGGCTATGACGGGGAAAACGCGCATAAAACGTGTTTAATAATGCGTGTGGGAACGCATCGGACACGTTGTCGCGTAGCGACATATCTGGGTCGAGCCGGGGATTTCAATCCCCGGCTATGATACATGATTTCACCCCCGGCTATGATACGTGGTCATAACCCCCGTCAACAATTCAACCCACATCTCCCCCTATGGTATGACGAACTTTACCGGCAGAGTGAACTTGCTGCGTACAGGTTTCCCTTGTATCGTTGCAGGCACCCAATTTGGCATAATGCCTGCCACACGCACAGCCTCGGCGTCAAGAAGAGGATGAACGCTCCTTATCACTTTCACATTGGACACTTCGCCTGTTTTTTCCACCACGAACTCGACAAGCACTCTGCCCTGCACACTGTCCTTCATAGCCTGCTCGGGATAGCTCAAGTTATCGGTCAGGAACTTGCCAAGGGCTGACAGTCCGCCTGGAAACTGGGCCTTAGACTCTACCTTCCAGTAGATCATCTCGGCATTATCAACTTCGTCATGCTCTGGCGACGAGACGACTTCAGCTACACCATCCTTTGGCGATGAGCTTACTAACCTCACCTCCTGTGCAAAGATGTTCGCAGACACACACAATGAAATTATTAGAAACAGCTTTTTCATGATAATATATTCTATAAAAACTACAATTTTGAACTCTGTCATGATTCGTGGCAAAGGTACATCTAAACGCACAATACTGCAAGCGGAAAGGAAACAAAACCACAGGCGAAAGTTAAAAATTGTTAAAGCTGGAGCGGACTACTGCCGTTCTATTCCGAAGGTGTCCAGACACACCCCGTTCCTGAACAGGGTTATCGCACCTCCGCGCTCAGAGCGAGCCACGCTGTCTCCGCGCACCACACACTCGGACAGAGAGACGTTGTTCTTGTCCTGATAGTTGTCCATCACTATTTCCTGGCCGTTGTCCAGCCTCATCTTTCGGGCGCAGACCATGCCATTGTTGTCCAGGCTTGTGCTTGTCATGACCACAACGCCGCTGAACGCACCGGTCTCGGTCCTGCACGAAGACATCGAGGGCAGCTGGCACGAAGACACAAGGACAGCCAGTGCCGCCGTCACAAAAAAATTCCTTTTCATATTTATAGTTCATGGTGGCTGAAACACATTGCCAAGCCACAGCACAAAGATACGGACTTCCCTTAAGACCTGCAAGAAAAAAGAGCAGAAAAATGCAGACACTGCCCTTCTCCGCTTCCCCATCACTTCGGCAAAGCGAATTTAACCGGCATAGTGTGCCATGATTTGATCGGTTTTCCTCGCTGCTCTGCCGGAGTCCAATTTGGCATGCTCTTCACAACACGCATAGCCTCCTCGTCAAGTAGCGGGTGAACGCTTCTCGCCACTCTCACATCACCTACCGAGCCGTCCGACTTGACCTCAAACTGAACAAATACATTGCCGGAAATATCGAAGTCTATTGCCTCTTTCGGATATTTAACATTCTCGGAAATAAACTTTACAAGCGCAATCTTTCCGCCTGGAAACTGTGCCTTCTTCCCAACGACTCGATAGATTTCATCTTCTTCATCATAAACAGTCGCTTCAACAGCCGCAACAGCCGGATCAATAGCCGGACTTTCAGCACGCACAAACGAGTTCACTGAAAGGAACATGGAAGCAAGTAAAAAAAACTTTTTCATACGAATATTTTTTTTGATTATGTGGCAAAGATAAGGATCTGCGGAAAAAGACGCAAAAACTACCACAAAAAAATCATGGTCAAAGGTTAAAAAATGTTAAGGTCAGAGCGCGGCGTCTCCACACGATTTCCACAGCCATTTTTGAAGCGTAGTTCCAGGTCATGGAATCGGGCAAAAAATGTGTGTGCGGTGCGGAAGGAAGCTCCTTCCACCCTCCAACTTAGATATATATACTTCGTATATATCTAAAAGTGCGGAAGCAACATACAAATCAGAAAACGTGGAAGCAAAAGATTTTCACGGTGGAAGCACGTGCGGAAGATACGGTTTCTGCTCGCTGAATCCTGCCCTCGGGGAATCCATCTGACAGCTTCCCCTCCCCATTCCACAGACACCATGAATTTGGAACGGAAGATGGAAGAGATGTCGGGGATATGTCGGGGTTTGAAATGACACGTTGCACGCATTTTGCCGGGGTAATCAGCCGGGGATTGAATTGACTCGTTGCACGTCGTCGATATAAACATTGACTCGATAAAATCGTCGTCGATATAAACATTCCCCGTCTAGACAGAGAAAAGCCACTACGTGGCTACGTGACAAAACGTGCTGATGACGTGCGTGGCGCGTTGTCGCGTAGCGACATCTCTCGGTCCAGACGTGGGTTTTAACCCACGGCTAACAACCCACGGCTAACAACCCCTCCCCAAAAAAACACGACACCTAACATTATCCCTGGTTTTCTTGCAATTCCGGAAACAAACCACTAACTTTGCAGTATAACTATTTTGTTTCATTCCATGAATACATTTGCAAAGTCAATTCTACTGCTTTTCGCAGTCATGTTCAGCTCCGTGGCAAGCGCAAAGTACAAATACTTTCCAAAGACCAAAGAGGAGCTACAGGAAGCCATAAAGGCAGAAATTGCCATCCAGGGAGACTCGGCTGACCTCAACTGCATAAACACATCGGAGATCACCGACATGTTCAGATTGTTCGACAACAGCCCTTTCAACGGAGAC
>JAZUHH010000002.1:0-20509 GCA_045641625.1 Paludibacteraceae bacterium | reverse complement strand
TTAAGGATCAAAAAGCAGAAGGCTAATTGAATCATTGCGACAGAAGACTCAGAGTAAAATTCGTAATCAATAGTTAGTCTTCTAAAATTTTCAAGCCAGGCAATCAATTTTTACATACTTACAAATCGAACTCTATGCTATATCAAAGAAAAAATAAAAGCACATAAAAAACAGTTTGTATTTTAATTTCAAAATTTGCTGCCTACAAAAAAACAGCCACGGACTCGCTTGAGTCCATGGCTGGCTATATGACTGTGCTTTACTTCGATTACTTTGTAACCTCCTTGAAAATCTTTGGAGTCTCGCCATAAACAGGAAGCTTTCCGTCCCACTTCTCGATGAACATCTGCTGGATGATAAGCGGAGTCAAAGATGAAGTCTTCAAGTCGTTAACCTTCTTCTCACTCTCTGCCAAGATAATATTCTGCTTAGCCTGAGCCTCAGCCTGACGAAGCTTGTTCTCTGCCTGCTTAGCCTCCTGAGTAGCACGGTTCTTTGCCTCGATGGCATCCATCAAAGACTGAGGAGCCTTGATGTTTGAAGTAAGCTGCTCAAAGATGAATCCGTCCTTGCCTAGCACCTCTCTGATGTGAGACTCGACAGCGTTCTCGAACAACATACGGTTAGAGATCAAAGAGTCAGAGATATACTGGTTGGCAGCAAGACGATAGCTGTCCACGATAACATTATGAAGATAACCGTCCTCCAACTCAGGAAGTGAACGACGGTATGTACGGAAGATATGAGGCACCTTGCCATTGTCAACCTTGTAAGAGAAAATTGGATCAATAGTAAACTCTGCTCCGTCCTTTGTTGTTACAGGGAATGAGTTGTAGTCCTTGACCTGCATGTATGTAGGGAACTCGTGAATCTGTGTCAACAATGGAATATAGACAACCCAACCTGTTACCTCCTCGACGTCAGCAACACCACGCTCTCCACCAACAAGGTTTACGCGAATACCGACATAACCTGCGTCAATTCTCTCGACACCGACAAGCCACTTCACTCCAAGACCAATAACTGCAAGCAGGATGAAAACTATTAAAAATACTCTAACTTTATTCATAATTTTATTATTTATTCATTTCTACAATATAAACAATAGTGCTGACAACACTATAACTATGATAAGCGGAGACTTGCTTGTCACCAACTTTGGTCCAAGCGTAATCTTGCTCACCTTAGTATCCAACCAAGTCAATACGGGGATAAAGATCTTCTCTCCTCTTTCGATAAGCTTAGACCAGCTCTCGCTCATAGACCCCTTGTACTGGGCGAACTTCCAATAGAAAACGAAAAGCATTAACAGCGCAAGGCTCGCAATCTTGATCAACACTCCGAACAATCCAAGTCCCGGAAAACTTGGCAGTTCTGGCAGCAAAACTACAAGCAGAACTAAAGCTATTACAATTAAAACAATATCAAATGACTTCATAACATATAAATTAAGGACAGAGGAGTGTCTCATCCTCCGTCCTATGAATATTATCCTACTTCACAGCCGTTGGCAACCTCCTTGCTCGGAGAAATAACCACAAGCTTTCCGTCGCTGTTCACTGCGGACATAATCATACCCTGGCTCTCGATGCCCATCATCTTTCTTGGCTTGAAGTTAGCCACGAAACATACCTGCTTGCCGACAAGCTCTGCAGGATTAGGGTAGCTCTTTGCAATACCCGAAAGGATTGTGCGTCCGCCCATGCCGTCGTCAATCTTGAACTGAAGAAGTTTGTCTGACTTAGGCACGTTTGTACACTCAAGGATCTTGCCCACACGGATGTCAAGTTTCTCGAATCCCTCGAAGTCCGCGTACTCCTTGACAGCCTCTGGCTTCCATGAAGCGGCGGCCTCCTTGGCAGCGGCTTCTGCAGCGGCAGCCTCGTTCTGTGCCTTGATGTCCTGAAGACGCTTAACCTGGGCGTCAACCAAAGCATCCTCAATCTTCTCGAACAATAGCTCTGCCTTGCCCAACTCTGCACCGACAGGAAGCAGGTCAGTCTTACCAAGCTGATTCCACTCGAATGACTTCATGTTCAACATGTTACGCAACTTCTCTGACGAGAATGGAAGGAACGGCTCGAATGCGATTGCAAGGTTAGCCGCAATCTGCAAGGAGATGTGAAGAATAGAAGCTGTACGCTCCATGTCAGTCTTGGCAAGCTTCCAAGGCTCTGTCTCTGCCAAATACTTGTTTCCGATACGCGCCAAGTTCATGGCCTCCTTTTGAGCGTCACGGAACTTGAAGTTGTCAAGCAGCTGCTCAAGCTTAGCCTTCACATCTGCAAACTCCTTCAATGTCTCCTTGTCATAGTCAGTCAACTCCTTCAAGGCAGGCACCTTGCCGTCGAAATACTTGGCAGTAAGCACCAAAGCGCGGTTGATGAAGTTTCCATATATTGCCACAAGCTCGTTGTTGTTGCGAGCCTGATAGTCTTTCCAAGTGAAGTCGTTATCCTTTGTCTCTGGAGCATTTGCTGTTAGCACGTAGCGAAGAACATCCTGCTTGCCAGGGAAGTCAACCAAATACTCGTTCAACCATACAGCCCAGTTGCGGGATGTAGAGATCTTGTCTCCCTCAAGGTTAAGAAACTCGTTGCTTGGAACGTTGTCTGGAAGGATGTAGCTACCCTCAGCCTTCAACATTGCAGGGAACACGATGCAGTGGAACACAATGTTGTCCTTGCCGATGAAGTGAATCAAGCGAGTGTCCTCGTCCTTCCACCACTTCTCCCAATTTCCGTACTTCTCTGGGTTGGCGTCACAAATCTCCTTAGTGTTGCTGATGTAGCCGATAGGAGCGTCGAACCATACATAAAGCACCTTGCCCTCTGCACCCTCAACCGGAACAGGAATACCCCACTCCAAGTCACGAGTCACGGCACGCGGCATAAGGTCCATATCCAACCAGCTCTTGCACTGGCCATATACGTTTGAGCGCCACTCCTTGTGGTTCTCAAGAATCCACTTCTTCAACCAATCCTGGTGCTGGTTCAAAGGCAGGAACCAATGCTTCGTAGGTCTCTTGACAGGCTTTGATCCTGACAACTTACTAACCGGATTGATCAACTCCTCCGGAGAAAGAGTGCTACCGCACTTCTCACACTGGTCTCCGTAAGCTCCCTGTGCGTGACAGCGAGGACACTCACCGACAATGTAGCGGTCAGCCAAAAAAGTCTTAGCCTCCTCGTCATAATACTGCTCGCTTGTCTGCTCCACAAACTTGTTGTTGTCGTACAAAGTCTTGAAGAAGTCAGAAGCCAACTTATGGTGAACCTTTGATGTTGTTCTTGAATAAACATCGAAAGAGATTCCGAACTCCTTGAATGAATCCTTGATAATCTTGTGGTAACGGTCCACAACATCCTGTGGAGTGATACCCTCTTTTCTTGCACGGATAGTTACAGGCACTCCATGCTCATCAGAACCTCCGATGAAAATTACTTCCTCGCCCTTCAAACGAAGATAGCGAACGTAGATATCAGCAGGCACATATACTCCTGCAAGGTGACCTATATGCACTGGTCCATTTGCGTATGGGAGCGCAGAAGTCACGGTCGTTCTCTTGAACTTCTTATCCATTATATCTCAATTTTTCTTTTACTTATCTAACCCTATAGTCAACACCTTTGGCTTCCAAAAGGCTGTTTTGCTTTCTCACCAGTTTTCCTATCACCTTAGAAGGGGCTTCTTCTATAGCTTCTAACATTTTTCCTAAAAATTTCACTTTTTCAAGATACTTCATGTCGTCAGCAGCTTTCCTTAGTTCGTTTGAACTATATCCTCCCCAAGGTTCCACCGTTGCCTCCTCACCTTGACGACCAATCGTATTTAACTTCTCTAGCAACTGAAAAGTTTTTGCAGCCTTTTTCAAATCATCAGCACTCCATTGATGAATTGGAGATACCTCAGCATTAGAATTTTCATTCAATTTTTCTAATATTTCCTTAACTTTCTCACTATCACTTCTAATGATAATTACACTGTTGAAATCCAAACCAACAGCAAGAGCAGGATTTGAAAGCATTGATTTAATAGAAACCATAACATCCTCAGAGAACCCACTGAACTTTGAATATGCTGAATCCTGCATTTCCTTTACAGTAAACTTATCCATCACATACTCAACATTATATTTTTCTACAGAATCTCTAGTTTGTTTGGCCATAACTGAATTCTTCATGTAAAAATCCATCAAGTTGAAACAGTCATTAACCCTGCAGATTTGCGCAATTTCATCGTACATCTGTCTGTGTTTCCTGGACTGCGCAGACAAGCCAACAGTCAAGGACAAAAATATGAAAAGCAAAAGGTTTCTCATCTCTAAAAACTTTTAATCAACGTACTTTAACGAAGCCTTGCTGGCGTCAACAGTCAGCTTTACAGTCCTGCCAAGACATATGGAATTGTTCGGCTGGTCATGTCCTACATTCACCCCGTACATGATCGGAATGTCAATGTCACTGAACTTTTCCTTGATGATTTCCATCACAGACTTGTCAAGCCCCTGATTCATCTTGATGAACTGACCCACTACAACACCGCTCAGCATATCGAGCTTACCGCTCAACTTCAACTGAGTAAGCATTCTGTCTAGGCTGTAGTTGCTCTCGCCGGTATCCTCGATGAAGAGTATTGCATTCTTGGCGTTCAGATCATATACTGTACCTCCCAGACTATAGATAAGGGAAAGGTTTCCCCCGACAAGTCTGCCCTGGGCAACACCTTCCTTGCAACCGTCGTTTATACCTATCTCAAGTCCGTCGCTCTCTCCGAACAATGTCTTTCTAAGGCTCTCTGCAGTTGTGCTGTTGGAAAGGTTCTGTGCCATTCCGCCATGAATAGTCTCTACTCCCAAGTTATTGATTGCGACATGCAGTGCAGTGACGTCACTGTAGCCGACAATCCACTTCGGCTTGTTCTGAAGAGCCTCCAAGTCAAGGAAAGGAAGAGTCATCGCTGCTCCATATCCACCCCTTGCGGCAATCATTGCCTTTACATTAGGATTGTCAATCAGTTTCTGCGTACCGTCAACTCTCTGCGACACAGTTCCCGCATATCTGCCGTCAACTTCGTAAAGGTTGTCAGCCTCTAGCACTTCCAGACCCCAGCTCTTGATAGTTGCTATTCCCGCAGCAAGTTCATCCCTTGTAACAGCATTAGACAAGGCGAAGATACCGACAGTGTCTCCCTTCTTTAGGAAAGGCGCACGAATATCCTCTGTAATCTCCTTCTGGTCGGCAAGAACAGTTGTATAATACTCCTTGTTGTATATGTTGTAATACTCGTTGGTGATATACTCGTTGGTGATATCATCTCCACACGAAGACAACGCAGCCCAACCGCCACAAAGAGCAAACATTTTCGCAAATAATCTCATAAACTATCCTATAATATAGATTTATGTGCAAAGTTACGATATTTTTTGCAGATAACGAAAACAAAACAACAGACTTGAAATTTTTATATGAAAACAAAAGGTTAGTTCGGGTGAACTAACCTTTAACATGGTCTATATGAACCAACTTTATCTATCTTTATACCAATCTGGTATCGGGCAATTGCTTTGTAAAAACATATCTGCCGTTACAGTTCCTTTACCTACCTTCCATTTAGAGACATCCCCGTTGAAACTGCTTCCACTAAACATTTCAAACATATCTGTCACATTGCTGACATTCCAACGCGAAACATCTCCGTTAAACGAGCTTTCTCTAAACATTCCACCCATTTCTGTCACACTAGAAACATCCCAATTCGAAATATCTCCGTCAAACAGGCTTTCTCTAAACATTTCACACATATCAGTCACATTGCTAACATTCCAACGCGACAAATCCCCATTAAAGGAGCTTCTTGCAAACATACTGTCCATAGCAGTAACTTTGCCGACATTCCAATTACTTATATCTCCATTGAATGGATTTTTATGCTCATCTACATTATAACAGCTGGCAAACATCGAACACATATTCGTCACATTTGAGACATTCCATTTTGAGATATCTCCATTAAAGGCACTTTCATGGAACATTCCTCCCATGTCTGTCACATTGGACACATTCCATTGCGAAATATCTCCGTTAAACTCGTTCGTACAACGAATGAATTCATCATAATAATCTCCTGCAAACAACGAATTCATATTTGTAATTGCAGATGTGTCAATACAATTAAGGTCTGCCTGATAGCCTTGTCTCTCGATTTCAGCATTGATAGCCTTAATCAATTGTTTTTTTGTTTTAGGTCTGTACTTGTATTTCATTGGTTTGGTTCAATTATCATTGGGAAACAGATTTATCCTACAAAAGATAACAAATCACTATTCTTAAACTGACGAATAGTGATTTGTTATGGTTATCTTCAAAGCAAATGGTCAACGAAGCATTTATCGCGTTTCGGAATCCTCATTATACAAATGCTTTCTCTGTCTCATTAACAAGCAAAGGAACATCAGCTGAATTGTGAAATTGACTTAATCTTCGGGAATATCCAATTACAACTGCACCTTCATACTCTCCAGACCAAGCTGTTGCAGATAACTCCTTATAGTTCTGCACACCAAGATCATTACAAACCCTTCTTCCACAAGTCAAGATAACTTTAGGTTTCACAATCGAAATGATTTTCTTGAATGTTGACAAACAAAGATTATGCAAATAAGGATCCTTAGCAAGCAATGCATTCAAATCCTTCTCTGTACGCGTAGCAATAGGATATACATTCGTCCAAAATATATTTGGCATTTCTTCTTGATTTGCAATCATATCCCATCTTTCGGGAGTAAAGCATTTGCGCACAGTATTGTAAACGAAACCATTTCGAGTTCCCTTCTTAAACCTAAACACATCATTAGTAAACCATGTTGCACGATAAGGAGAAATTCGTTCCTTTCTTACTTTGTCTCCTTCTTCTTTCCCGAGTTTTGACTCCCAGTATGGAGCATAATCGGAATCCTTTCCTGGATTAATACCTACCATCATAAGGTCGGGATTAATAAGAACATGCGACATCATAATACGTCCCCAAAATTCAGGTAATCCTTGCATTGGAGGCACTTTAGTTTCACAATAGTCAGCCAATTCTTTGATGGCATCTTCTATTAAAACTCTCTCTTCTTGATTCGGCAATTTTATCATAACACACTATTAAATTATTAAACACTCTTCTTTATCTTGTTAACTCTTATATTCAATGGCAAAGATACAACATTTCAAGTAAAAAAACTATTTTAATAGATAAATAATGCAATATTATCCATTGATTTTGTTTTTTTGTCGAATTTTATTTATAAACTTTAGACATTTCTAACTATAAAATCATTATGAAAAAACATATTTATTAAAATTAAAAACAACACCCTAAAGGTTGTTGGAGGCGATTTTCCGTGCAACTCATTTAGAACCTTGTATTTCAGCTAACAAGACTATGACATACGAATTGGCAAATTGGTTTTCGACTTACTGGAATATGACATACGAATCTACAAGTTGATTTTTTACTGTCAAGGCTATGGCATACGAATCTACAAATGGATTTTCGGTTGTCAACCATCTACGATTAAAAAAGCAAGATTTTTCGGGGACACCAAACAAAAGAAGGTCGTGAGAAACTCCCACGACCTTCAATTTATTTGTTTGATATAAGTAAGATTACACGTTGAATCTGAAGTGCATCAAATCACCATCCTGGCAGACATAGTCCTTACCCTCGATAGAAATCTTTCCGGCATCGCGACAAGCAGCCTCGCTACCAAGAGCAACGAAATCGTCATACTTGATGACCTCGGCACGGATGAATCCCTTCTCGAAGTCAGAGTGGATAATTCCGGCACACTGAGGAGCCTTCGAACCACGCATGAATGTCCATGCACGAACCTCCTGAACTCCGGCAGTGAAGTAAGTCTGAAGGTCAAGAAGCTTGTATGCAGCCTTGATCAAACGAACCACACCCGACTCCTTCAAGCCGGCAGCCTCTAGGAACTCCTGACGCTCCTCGAAAGTCTCAAGCTCGTTGATGTCAGCCTCTGTAGCTGCGGCAACGATAAGCATCTCGGCATTCTCGCCCTTTATAGCCTCCTTGACAGCCTCAGTATATTTGTTTCCTGTTACAGCGCTTGCCTCGTCAACATTGCAAACATACATGACAGGCTTTGTTGTAAGCAGGTAAAGATCCTTGACCAAAAGTTTCTCCTCCTTTGAAAGTTCAACCGAACGAGCCGACTTACCCTCTAGAAGTACAGCACGATACTTCTCAAGAACATCGCACACGGCGCGAGCCGATTTGTCTCCTCCTGTAGTAGCCTGCTTCATAAGTTTCTGAAGTCTGCTCTCTACAGTCTCAAGGTCCTTAAGCTGAAGCTCAGTATCAATGATTTCCTTGTCACGAACAGGGTCCACGCTTCCGTCAACGTGAGTTACATTGTCATTGTCGAAGCAGCGAAGAACGTGAAGGATAGCGTCTGTCTCGCGAATGTTTGCCAAGAACTTGTTTCCAAGTCCCTCTCCCTTGCTCGCACCCTTGACAAGACCTGCGATATCTACGATCTCTACTGTTGTAGGAACGACGCGCTGAGGGTGAACAAGATTCTCGAGAGTGACAAGTCTGTCATCCGGAACAGTAATCACACCCACGTTAGGCTCGATTGTACAGAAAGGGAAGTTTGCTGCCTGTGCCTTAGCATTTGACAAGCAGTTGAAAAGAGTCGATTTACCCACATTAGGCAAACCTACAATACCACATTGAAGTGCCATATTATCTAGTTTCTTTATTAGCTGATTATGAAATTGAGTGCAAAGATAGTAAAAAAGTTTATATAAAGAAAAAAGAGTCGCAATCACTTGTGACTCTTCTCAAAACAAAGAACTTATTTTCCAATGACTTACAAAACAATTTTGTGTATCACATTTTTCGATTTGTGTATATCTTCTCACTCATCAGAGTGACACATTTCGTTTTGTTTGACAATGCAAAATTAGTAAAATCATTGGTTTCCTCAGCTTATATCAAGCTATTGTTATTAACAATCTCGTCAGATATAATCAACATTCGGCGATTTGGCTTGAAATTGTTGATAAAGTTGTTGAAAACTGTCAAATCACGACCTTTTTAGCCGAAATTTCCGAATTGTTAAGGAAAACTTGAGCCGCATGTTTGAACTTTTCTTCACTTTCTGTTGTAAGGAATTCACAACTTCCGCTCCTAGTCAGGAAAGCATCAAGATCAGTGTGTCTGGACAAATAGTCCTTTAGACTTTGTGCAACAATCTCGCCCTGCGAAATTATCTGCACGGACTGAGGCAGATATTTCCTTATCTTTTCGAGCAAAATTGGATAGTGGGTACAGCCCAGAATCACGGAATCTATCTTGCTATCCAAGGAAAGCAGTTCTTCAACCTTCTTTCTCACAAAATAGTCTGCTCCTTCGTTGTCGTACTCTCCGTTCTCCACCAAAGGAACCCACATAGGACAGGCAACGCTGCTCACCTCTATACCCTGATTTATCTTTGAAAGCTCGATGGGATAGGACTGGCTTGTCACAGTACCTGTTGTAGCGAAAAGGCCGACATGACCAGTTCGAGTATATTCACTGACATGCTCTGCTGTAGGGCGGATAATTCCCAATACCCTCTTGTCCTTGTTCCACTCAGGCAAGTCGTTCATCTGGATTGTTCGCAAAGCCTTTGCCGAAGCAGTATTGCAGGCAAGGATCACAAGCGGGCAACCATTAGAAAAAAGGTACTCGACGCATTGGCGCGTGTAGTCATAAACCACATCGAACGAATGCGAGCCATAAGGCGCACGGGCATTATCCCCCAAGAACATATAGTCATACTGAGGAAGAAGCCTGCGCATCTCTCGCAATATGGTCAGCCCACCGAATCCAGAATCAAAGACTCCGATAGGGCCCGAAGACAAACTATGTAATAAATCGGACTGCATGATGTCTAAAAAAGAAAGAGCGAACCTCGGAGAAGTCCGCTCTTTGTATTAAATTCTTTTACTCCTGATTACTTGGCAACGCTATTCACACCAAGCTTCTTTAGAACCAACTCAGTTAGGTCAGTTCCATTCTCGCCCTTGTAAAGAAGAGCAGCTGTGTCGAAAACATAAGTGAAGCCATTCTCCTTTGATACCTCAGCGATTGCGTCAAGAATCTTCTTTCTTACAGGAACCTGCATCTCCTCCTGCTTCTGTGCAAGATTTGTCTGAGCTGTCTGATAGAAGATGTCGATCTTCTGCTTCAAAGCCTCAAGCTCATCCTGGCGCATCTTACGGATAGTCTCGTCCATCTTGTCATAGTTCTGCTGGAAGTCAGAGAACTTGCGAGTGAACTCATCGTTCTGATCCTTGATCTCCTTCTCGTACTGAGCCTGAATATCCTTCATCTTAGTCTCGATATCCTTAACATCAGGAAGAGAGAAGAAAAGAGACTGAACATCAATGTGTCCAAGCTTAACCTGCTGCTGCGCGTTTGAAGCGAAAGGAAGCACACAAAGTAGTGCTATCAAAAATCTTTTAATCATAATCGTTTTTATAAATCTATTGTTTACAACTTTAATACTTACTTAATACCAAGCGCTCTCTTTATCATCGGAGTAATATCCACAGCATCATTTGACTTATACTTGATCTGCTTGATATCCCATACATAGAGAAACTGGTTTTGCTCCGCCACCTTAGCCACTGCATTATACAGAGTCTCGTAAACAGGGGCATAAAGCTCAACTCGTTTTGCCTTTAGCGTCTGATCGGCCATATCATAATAGTTCTGCATCCTGGTCTTCAATGTGTGAAGTTCCTCCATACGCGTCTTTCGTATAGTCTCATCCCAAGAAGTGTAGTTCTTCTGATACTCTCCGGCCATTCTAGAATACTCCTCTTCCATCCTTGTCATCTCAGCCTCATGCTGGTCGCCAAGACTTTTGATTGCTCTTTCGACCTCGGCAGTCTCTGGCATTGCATTCAACACCTGCTCTTCATCGTAATGAGCGAGCCTCAATTTAGTGTTCTGGGCTGACAACGGTGCAAAGATAAGCAAGAAAAGTATTACTACACCATGAAATAACCTCATCTTTAGCAAATTTTAAGATTACTTAACATATCCGAGCTTTCCAAGCACGTCATCACTGATGTCAATTTTGGAAGTATAATATATGACTCCCGCAGTTGAGGCTTTGTCAAGTACCAAACCATATCCCTTGCTGTCAGCTATATCCTTCACAGCAATATAGATTTCGTCCTGGATTGGTTTCATCAAGCTTTCCTTCTTCTTGAACAGCTCGCCGTCAGGACCAAAATACTTTCGCTGAAGGTCATTGGCTTCCTTCTCCTTGGTTAGAATCTCTTTCTCCTTGGCCTTCTTCATATCATCGGAAAGGAACACCACCTCTGTCTGGAAGTTTTTCTGAAGCACACGAGCCTCCTCATGCTTCTGCTCAACTTCAGCCTGCCATTTCTTTGTAATCTGCTTTACCTGCTCGTTCGCAGACTCGTACATAGGCATGTTCTTAAGAATATACTCAAGGTCAATAACTGCTACCTTTCCACCGCCGAACTGAGCGAAAGAGCACAAACTGCAGAAAGTGGCGAATATAATAGAAAGAATGTATCTTTTCATTTTCTTCATTGTTTATTGTTAGAACTCCTGACCAATTACAAGATGGAAGTTAGAACCTGACTTCTTGCCTGTGACAAGATCCGTGTCAAATCCATATCCCCAATCAACTCCAAGCAGTCCGAGCATTGGAAGGAACACTCTGACACCGGCACCGGCAGAACGCTTCAAATTAAACGGATTGAAATCCTTGAAATCGTACCAGCAGTTACCTGCCTCGGCAAATGCCAACGCATAAATTGTCGCAGCCTGCTCGAGCATCAACGGATAGCGCAACTCCAAAGAAACTTTAGAGTACATATTTCCAGCATACAAGCCTTCATCGTCGTGAGGTGTCAAGTATCCGTTCTTGTATCCTCTAAGAGTTACGATTGACATCGCGTATGTAGAACTTGTTCCACTTGTTCCGTCTCCTCCTACATAATACCTCTCGAACGGAGAACGGTGGTTCTTGTCATAGTAGCCAAGGAATCCATACTCTGCACGAGTTAGGAGAACAAGCTTTTGGTTCTTAGAGATAGGAGTGAACACCTTAGCCTTGAACTCTGTCTTGTAATACTCAACCCACTTGTATAGGTCCTGCTTCAACTTCAAATTCTCCTCACTAGACAAACCTACATTCTTCTTCTTTTCAAGCAATGCTTCAACGTTAGAGTTATCCTTCATAAGTGAATATGGAGGAGTCGCCTGAAGTGAAAGCGAGAATGACGAACCTCTACGAGTATAGTAAGGATTATCAATAGAGTTACGAGCAAAAGTAATACCTGCTCTCAAGTTGTTTGCCTTACCTGTTGACAATGTGAAGAAATTCCAGTCCTGAAGCTTGTAGTGACGATAAGCCAACTCATAGTACAATGAGAAATAGTCATCAGGCCACTTCAATCTCTTTCCCAATCCCAATGATGCTCCCAAGGTAACAATGTACTTGTCCGGGTCAGAATCATAGTTGTAGTAAGTATTGTTCGAAAAATTATTGTAGTAATCGTAATAGCTATTGTCGAAATATCTGCTACTTACATCAGTCTGCTTGCTCCAGAAGAACGAACCAGAAAGGCTGACAGGCTTCTTTCCTCCAAGCCAAGGCTCCAAGAAAGTAGCACTAGCGCACTGATAATAACGACCGTTAGTAGAGTAGCTCAACTGCAAAGTCTGTCCATCTCCCTGTGGCAATGGCTTATATGACTTCTTGTTGAAAATGTTAGCCAAAGAGAAGTTTGTGAACTTCACACCGAACGATCCTGTTACACCAGACTGACCATAACCGAATGAAAGCTCGAATTGATCATTTCTCTTCTGCTCAAGGTTATAAACTATGTCAACAGTACCCTCCTCAGGATTAGGAATAGGACGTATGTCAAGTTTCTCAGGGTTGAAATGACCGGTAGCGGCAAGCTCGCGGGCTGAACGCTGAAGATCGCTCTTGCTGAACAACTGACCTGGCTTTGTACGCAACTCACGGCGAATTACATGCTCGAACACTGCCTCGTTTCCGTGAATCTCAACGTTGTTGATTACAGCCTGTCTTCCCTCATAGATTCGCATCTCCAGATCAATTGAATCTCCCTCAATGTTCGACTCTATAGGATCGACGTTGAAGAACAAGTATCCGTTATCAAGATATAGACCGGAAACGGCATCTTCATCATCCGAAAGTCTTTCCTGAAGAAGTTTCTGGTTGTAAACGTCTCCCTTCTTCATTCCCAAGACCTGGGACAAATATGCCTCCGGATAAACAGTGTTTCCAACCCAAGTTATGTTGCGGATGAAATACTGTCTGCCCTCGTTAACCTTGATCTTGATATCTACACGCTTAGGCTTCTTCTCCGACTGATAAACTGTATCAAATAGGATTTCTGCGTCACGGTAACCATATTCGTTATACTTGTCAACTAGCAGACGCTTGTCTTTCTCATAATTCTCCTCGACAAACTTCTTGGACTTGAACAAGTTAGGGATGATATGCTTTTCCTTAGTGTCCTTCATGGCAAACTTTAGCTTGCTTGCCTTGACATTCTCATTTCCCTCGATATTGATACGATAGATCTTTATCTTGTTTTTCTTGTCGATGTCGATGTTTACGATAACGTAACCCGGCTTCTGAGGGTCATCAGCAAATGTTATGTTCACATCTGCGTTCTTGTATCCGTCAACTTCAAGCTCCTTCTTGATAATGCCACGGGCACGGTCAATCATGTTCTGCGAGATTTGACTGCCCTTAGATATACCTATGTTTGAAGAGAAATGGTCGGAATCCTTCTTTTTAATTCCGGAGAATGTAATATCGGAAACTCTTGGACGCTGCTTTACACTGATCTCAAGCCAAATCTTGTTGTCAACGATCTTTGTAGCGTAAATTTTAACGTCAGAGAACAATCCCTGCTTCCAGTATCTCTTTATGGCGTTAGAAAATGCAGGGCCTGGAACTTTTACCTCCTGACCAGCGTAAAGGCCGGAATAGTTGGACACGACATTCTTGTCATAGCCATCAGCGCCTACAACCTCAACGGACTGAATAGTGTATGTCTTGGGATTTGACGAATAATAAATGCGCGGCAAAGAATTGTTCTCCGTCACAGCTTTTACCAAGGAATCCGATACAACTGCAGAAGAATCAGCTTGTGCACCTGCCTCAAACAACGACAAGAGCAAACCTAAAGCGGTAAACAAACATTTTATTACTGCACTTCGTCCACAGCCTATTATGTTTCTATACATTGATATCATAGTTTATTTTCAATCTGTTCTCCAGTCTTACCGAAACGTCTCTGTCGCTTCTGGTAATCCACAATCGCCTCAAAAAACTCCTCCTTCTTGAACTCCGGCCAGCTTACGCTGCTGAAATAAAGCTCTGAGTATGACAACTGCCACATTAGGAAGTTACTGATTCTCTGCTCTCCGCTTGTACGAATCATCAAATCTGGATCAGGAATACCCTTAGTGCAAAGGTAGCTTGAGAACATGTCATCGTTAATGTCGTCTATATTTATCTCTCCGCTCTTTGCATCCTTTGCGATGTTCTTTACAGCCTCGACAATCTCCCAACGAGAAGAATAACTGATAAAGAGAATCATAGTAAGACCAGTGTTTGAAGCTGTTCTCTGCATACCGTCAACCAATTTGTCCTTGGCAGTCTGCGAAAGTTTCTCCAAATCTCCAAGGATTATGATTCTGACGTTATTCTCCATCAGCTTGCCGATGTATGCAGACATTGCAGTTGCAAATATCTCCATAAGTCCAGCCACCTCTTCCTTGGGTCTGTTCCAGTTCTCAGTGCTGAACGCATACATAGAAATATATTTGATGCCAAGTTCGGCGGCTGCTTCCACGACTTTATCTACGGAATCAACGCCTTCCTTATGTCCAAAAATACGCTCCTGACCTTTCTCCTTGGCCCATCTTCCATTACCGTCCATGATGATGGCAACGTGCTTGGGAAGTCTGTCTCTATCTATCTCGTTTATCTTGCTCATTGCTATTCTTAATTAATGACAAATACCTCTCTTCTTAATCAAATCAAATGAAATGAAGAGAACACATGTACTGAAATAGTCATTATTCTTCAATCTCTCGTGACCAACCTTGTATGGGTCATCCAAGTATTTCTTGAAGCCTTCGTTGTCCAAATTGTCATGTGTGAGCTTGTGCATTGTCCACTCGACACCAGCATTGACACGAGGGCCTATCTTAAACTTATATCCTACTCCATAGGCTAAATTTAACATACAGTCATTACCTGTCCACTGGTCCTGAATCGCTAGACCTGGGCCTAACATGACGTATGGGGTGTGCCACTTTGCCTCTCTGTCATGCTTATGGTAGTCGAACTTGAAGAAGTTAAGGCAAAACAAAGCATCAACATTAAGGAGTCTCTTTGAAAACTCATAGTTATAACCGGCAGCACCATTCTCGTACTTCAAAGGCAAATGGTTCTTAGGATAGTTCTTTCCGCTACCCTTGACACCTGCAATACCTCCGTCTATCTTTACGCCGATGTAGTCATTGACTCTCAATCGGAAGAACAGCCCTGCGGCTTCTCTGTTATGCACGAAAATCTGAGTGGAATTCACATCACCGTTATAGTATGAGATTCCACCATTCAATCCCAACTCTCCGACATAAGACGCCTGAGAGTAAGCAATTTGAAACACTGAAACTAGTGCAAAAAAGAAAATAAGTCTTATATGTTTTAATGTAAACATCTACCTACAATTCACAATTTGGTAGCAAAGATAAAAATAATCAACAAATTTTCACAACCTTTTTTGATTTTTATATTGCAATCAAACAAAACAAAGGATTTTTTAGCCACAATTATTAGGTAAGCATTCTCAGTTTATATGAAAACGCACTTGAGACTTTAACCGAAAGAACACCGAATAAAGAATTATTAAAAAAGGGGCTGATCCATTGACCAGCCCCCTCATTATGGAATTTGTGTAATTTCCTATTATTCCGCTACAACACTTTCCTTATTAGCATTCATCTCAGCAAGCTTCTTTGCATTCTCCTCAATCTTCTTGTTGTCGATTGTATAGAATATCAAAGCAATAACACCAAGTACAGCACCGATCAATGGAACCAAAACAAAGATAACCTTTACAGAATCCTTGATGTCAGCTGTAATGTTAATATCATTTGCAATGAAACCGATGGCTGCAAGACCGAACAATGGAAGAGAGTTGGCAATTGAATAACCCAACTTCTGAGCCATTGTTGCAGAAGTATAGATCAAACCAGTTGCACGACGACCAGTCTCAACCTCTGCATTATCTGCAACGTCAGCATACATACTCCACATGATAAATCCTGTCGGACCAATTATCAAAGTAAACAAACAGTTGA
Source organism: Paludibacteraceae bacterium (assembly GCA_045641625.1). Taxonomy (GTDB): domain Bacteria; phylum Bacteroidota; class Bacteroidia; order Bacteroidales; family Paludibacteraceae; genus UBA1723. The sequence goes on along the minus strand of JAZUHH010000002.1, from coordinate 4,051 downwards.
GTACAATGATTGTTGAAAGACTATCTTTAGGGATGAATAAGAATAGAAGAGAAACCAAAGCAGAAAGAATGAAACATCCAATCCAAACTGGTTTCTTTCCGAATCTTGTAACAACAGGCTTGATAAGCATTGTTCCAAGAATTGTAAACAATGTTCCTAAAGAAGCGAACCAAGAATAGAATCTCTGCCAGTTAACCTGCATTCCAAAACAAGTACCGTCAATATTGTACTTGAAGAAGCTTACGTAGTCACCAACCTTAACAACTGCCTCCTCTCCTCTAACTGAGCTGATATTAGCTAGCTTTCCATCAGCACCGACAGTCTCAAAGCATCTTTCGACAACTATTGTATCACCATTTACTACAATTTGACCAACAGAAAGAGTATCCAATCTTCCACTTTCCAATCTGTATATAGGAGTCTCCTTGTTATCTTGAGTCTTTGTGATTTCAAGAATCTTACTTGCAGGCTCTACAACCTCGATATTAGCAAGGAAATACTTTGCATAGTAAGTAGCTGTAGAGTTATGGCATGCAGTGAAAAGGATCAATGCAATTCCCGCAATAGAAAGACACCACCACTGGCGATTTGACGCAAGGTCAGAAAGGTCATCTTTCAAATTATTGTTCTGCTCCTTAACTGGCTTAACACGCTCTCTTGTGAACTTAAATGTAAAGAATAGCAATACCAAAGCAACAACACCATAGATCAATACTACATAGTAGAATGAAGAAGAAGTAGAAGATCCTGTTGCCTTCTGCATCATATCAGCGAAATCCATAACCATTGCGAAGCTTAACCAGAATCCGATCTGAGCACCAATGTTTCTGTATGCGGAAACAGAATCTCTCTCCTCTGGATCCTTAGAAAGAACTCCAAGCAAAGCACCGTAAGGAACGTTTACTACAGCGTAAAGAATTCTGAACAAGAAGAAAGTTATATAAGCATATATCAACTTTCCAGTCATTGACATCTCTGGAGTGCGGAAAGCGAATACTCCTGCCACACAGAATGGAACCAATCCGTAAAGAATCCAAGGACGGAACTTACCGTACTTTGTATTGCATCTGTCGGAAGCTCCTCCGATGAACACGTCAATAACAATATCCAACCAACTGATAATCATCATCATGAAACCTGCATCTGCTGGCTTCAATCCAAAGATATCAGAATAGAACATACTGGCAATACACACAATTCCCCAGAATAGGTTGCATGCCAAATCTCCAGCTCCATACGCGCACTTCTCAAGTACGGAAAGCTTGTGATTATTCTCGTCAATCAATGCCATAATTATTTGTGTTTTATTTTGTATAGATTTATTAAAAAAAGATTGTCTAAACTTTACTGCTCCGGCTTCAAGTAAATATTCTCGCGCTTAAGCACTGTTGTATCCTTGATACCTCCGTTCACTACAGCAAGCACACGTTTCATATACTCGCCTGCAGGAGAACGCTTCTCCCACTCCTTAGACTTGCATGAACCTGGAAGGAAGATCGAAGATGTCTCGTCCTTGTCACAGAAGCTCCAGTTGCAGAAACTTACCTTCTGCTTTCCGGCGTTGTTTCCTGAAAGCATAAGAAGCCATTTGTCTGTACGGTCGAAATCCTCGTCACCGCCACCCCAAGCTTCCACGCAACCAAACTCCGAACAGAAAACAGGAATACGGCCAAGAACATCATACATGTAGGTGTACATGTCATAATAGTTCTCCTTCCCTTTCTCCAAATGTCCCTCGTTATGTGAACCTGCATAGAAATGGAAGTTATACATTACATTGTCAAACTTCAATCTCTTGTCGTTTACCGGAAGATATGCGTCAAGGTCAAGTCCGTTGCCCTGAGTACGTCCCTCTGTAATGCAAGCGTCAACTAGCTGACACCACTGAGGTGTTCCAACAATAACAATAGGATGAGGAGCACCTACGCTGTCCGCTGCACTGTGAAGAATAGGAATAATCTTGTTTGCATAAGTGGCGATAGTGTCCCAAGTCACCTTGCTACCGTTAGGCTCGTTACAAATCTCGTAAAGTACATGAGGCTTGCCTGCGTTTCTCTTGGCCATGAACTTGAAGAAATCCTCAGCCTTGGAATACTTTGGATCAAGAGGGTTTCCTGGTGTCAAAATATGCCAGTCCATGATGCAATATATACCAAGCTCCTCACAAATGTCGATAAGATTACACATCTCATCGCGTATCTCTGGTTTATAGTTGTATCCTCCCTCCTCGACATACATAGCGAGACGGAGAATCTTGATGTGCCATTCTTTAACCATCATCTCGATAGACTCTCTAGTGTAGCACTGGCCAAACCACTGATAACCCATCGTGCTGATTCCTCCCAGCTGTACGGGATCACCATGCTGATCGCACAACTGAAGACCTTTTACTTGCAATGCGCCATATAGCTCAACTGCAGGAATAGAATCTTTGAATACCTGCGGCTCCTCATTCCTCTGGTTGCATGAAGTAGCAAGAACCATCAGAAAAGAAACAAGAGCAACAATCAGTTTCTTCATTGAATTGTGTTTAATATTATTGTTCAGTCTTATATAAGTATAAACAAAAGAGTGCAGGATGGGGAATTCCCACCTGCGCCTCTTATGTTTCAGGGATTTATTATCCCATTATTACCTCAACAGTGTTCTTGCTACCAGCAGGCTGCATAGGAACGATGTTTCCTGCGATCTCCTTACCGTTAACAATAACCTTCTTAACACCCTTCTGTACTCCGTTAGGAATAACCTTGATGCTGTAGTCAGCGTCACGGAACTTACGGTTTACTGAGTATGCCTTCATGTCAGATGGAAGACATGGGTTGATCTCCAATCCCTTGTAAGAAGGCTTGATACCTAGCAAGTACTGAGAAACAGTCAACCACATCCAAGCAGCTGTACCTGTCAACCAAGAGTTCTTACCCTCACCTGGCTTAGCAGCATCCTTACCTGCAACCATCTGGCAGTTTACGTATGGCTCAACCTTGTGAAGTGCCTGATCCTTCAAGTACATAGGAGCGATCTTACGGAACAACTCCCAAGCATCGTTACCACGAGAGGCAACTGTCTCACCGATGATAACCCAAGGGTTGTTGTGACAGAAGATACCTGCGTTCTCCTTGTAACCAGCAGGATAAGAAGAAATCTCACCCATCTCAACGTGGTAAGTTGTGTAAGCAGGGTTGTTAAGAACCATACCGTGCTCACAGTCAAGATACTTCTTGCATGAGTCGATAGCCTTGTCAACCATACCCTCCTCAAGTCCGATACCTGCCATTGTACAGAATCCCTGAGACTCGATGAAGATCTTACCTTCCTCACACTCGTTAGAACCGATCTTGTTACCATAGAAGTCGTATGCACGTAGGTACCACTCTCCGTCCCAACCGTGCTTCTTAACTGCCTCAACCATTGAGTCGATGCACTTCTGAGCGCGCTCAGCCTCTGCAGTCTCGCCGATCTCCTTACATAGCTCTACATAGTCCTTACCAGTTACTACGAACAAACCTGCGATCATCAAAGACTCTGCCTTTGAACCTACTGAATTGTTCTCTGTTGTCTGGAATGACTCGTTTGGATCCCAAGAGAAGCAGTTCAAGTTCAAACAGTCGTTCCAGTCAGCACGACCGATAAGAGGCAACATGTGAGGACCAAGGTTGTTAACAACGTGGTTGAAAGAGATCTTCAAGTGCTCGAACAATGAAACCTCTGTACCTGGCTTGTTATCGAATGGAACTGGCTCCTTAAGGATAGAGAAGTCTCCTGACTCCTTAACGTATGCAGCAGTACCGAAGATCAACCAGCATGGATCATCGTTGAATCCACCACCGATATCATTGTTACCGTGCTTAGTTAGTGGCTGGTACTGGTGGTAGCAACCTCCGTCAGGGAACTGAGTAGATGCGATATCAATTATACGCTCGCGAGCACGAGAAGGAATCTGGTGAACGAAACCAACCAAGTCCTGGTTAGAGTCACGGAATCCCATACCACGACCAACACCGCTCTCGAAGAATGAAGCTGAACGAGAGAAGTTGAATGTGATCATACACTG
>JAZUHH010000001.1:0-6212 GCA_045641625.1 Paludibacteraceae bacterium | reverse complement strand
TAAGCAATAGGTCTGGACGAGCTGCATATAGACCCTCGTCAACCAAGAAATACTCCTGCTCCCAACCTAGATAAGAGTAAGTCTTCTTAACTGAAGAGTCGAAATAGTGACAAACCTCTGTAGCTGCCTTTGTTACAGCATTAACAGCCTTTAGAAGTGGAGTCTTATAGTCAAGTGCCTCACCTGTATAAGAGATGAACACTGTTGGAATACATAGTGTGTCGTCAACGATGAAAGCTGGAGAAGAAGGATCCCAAGCTGTGTATCCACGAGCCTCGAAAGTCGAACGGATACCACCCGAAGGGAATGAAGATGCATCTGGCTCAGCCTGAGCAAGCAACTTTCCTGAGAACTCCTCTAGAACTGCACCACCAGGAGCACCAACGTACTCGATGAATGAGTCATGCTTCTCTGCTGTTCCCTCAGTTAGCGGCTGGAACCAGTGAGTATAGTGAGTAGCACCCATCTCCATAGCCCAAGATTTCATTCCTGCTGCTACACCGTTTGCTACTGTACGGTCAAGAGTCTCGCCATTGTCAATTGCCTTTGTTAAAATTTTGTAAGTCTCCTTAGACAAGTACTTAACCATTGTCTCTCTGTTGAAGACATACTTTCCGTAATACTCAGAAGTCATTCCTTCTGGAGCCTGTACTGCTAGCGCCTTCTTCTTGAAAGCCTCGCCTACAACCTTGAATCTTAAATTTGCCATGTTCGATTCGTTTTTATAGTTATTTTTTCTTTTTCTTTCTGTTTAAATGTCATTCTCTTCGTTTGACAATGCAAAGTTAGAGCAAACGCACAACCTACACAACTTTTTTGTGTGCATTATTGCACTATTTTTTATTTCTTAATTCAGGTGCGCTCAAATTTGGTATCAAAAATTTCAATTTGTAAGCAAATTCTTGGATTATGCTTACAAATTAAAACTTAACAAAACTTGCACTTATTCGCACAAAATAATCATTTTGAAAGCAAAGCAACAAAATTTATTTCTTTTTGCTAACAAATAACTATTTTACCTCGCAAAATGAGTCAAAAATCGTAATACTCTACCAAAGTTTGCAGGGAACGAATTTCTCCAACCCCGGCGACATGCAGTCTGAAATACTCTATTATCTTCTCTAACACAACTCTCTTGTCGCCTCTTCTATATTTATAGTATGACATATTGCGGTAAGTGATGTGCGAAAGAGTGTACAGGTATGCTGTCGCCCTGTCGTCAAGGAAATGGGGGTGAGGAGGACGCACTCTGACATACGCGCTCTGCATCAGGTCAAAGAATCCCTTCTCTCCCTTATCTACATTCGGAGCTATTCCCAACTGTGAAGTCAGTCCGACAAGCATGGCTATGTGGAAGTTCTCGACTCCCCTGTCTGTATGCTCAAGCACCAGGGCCGAGTTATAGCAGAACTCGAACAGTTGCTCGCTCTCGTCACCTCGGTGGATGCAGCTGTCAAGCATTTCGCCGACAAAAAGGGCAATGGTAGATTTATACGGATTGCGCATGAGGTCTATCATCGACGCATCAAGTGAAATATCTTTAGCCACCTGCAAATCTGCATTGGGCTTGTAGTCCAATGATAAAGAGACCAAAGACATTGGGAAAATAAGGGATGCCTTGTGGCCGCCTCTCTTGCTCCATGCTCCATAGACAAGAAAACTTACCTTTCCAAACTCGCGTGTCAAAGCCCTAACCACGAGTTTCTCTCCGTTAGTTTTCAGGGATGAAAGGATAATTGCCTGTGTCGTTTGAATCATGATGCATCGTTTACTGAGGCAAAGTTAGGCAGAATAAATCAAATACAACCAAAAAAAGATTATATTTGCCTATATTTTATAAAGTCAGGAAAACAATACATTATACTATGTTAAGGAAAATTACAACAATAATACTTCTGTTCCTTTCTCTTTGTTCTTATGCCCAAATGGAGAAACCTTATGCGTGCATAATGATAAATGACTCATTGGAATTCAAAGGAGGAGAGATCGAGGACAAGACACTTCTTTTGAATGCTAAAGGCTCTGCTAAAACTAAAGACCGAAGACCTTCCCGAACACCTTGATGCAACAGACGCGCTTGCTGCGGCGGTATGCCACCATTTCGAGACTCGCACCACAGTGGCAACAAAGAAGTATTCCTCTTGGGCAGATTTTGAAAGCAAGATGAAGAAATAAAAAGCAAGGGGTGGAGATGGGCGAACGCCTATCGACTAACCTTGATAACTAATAATAAAAGGAAGCCTGTAATTTTATAGACTTCCTTTTGATTATTGATGAGTAAATTACAATGCTATTCTTTTACTACTGGACGGATAGTAAGTCCGCAGTAATGACTGTAATAGGTTCCTATATCCTTGCCACTTGAACTGAAATTAAGGAGATAAGAGAAATTTTTAGTATCAAACTCACTGAGGGTAGAACTCCAATAATGTCCGTGAGACCCCACAATAGCATCTTGAATACCCAAGCAGTGACCAGCAGTAGGAAAGAAAATCCAACTAGTGTTACCAGTCTGCTTACTTATAACTTTATAACCATTAACACCACCTAATGAAGTCCATGTCCATGTGCAGTTATTTAACAACTCTTCAAAATCTGCTTTTGTCGGCATCCTCCAATTATCACTCCAATTTTGTGAAGCAACATCGTATTCCGAAGTTAAAATGCCATTTCTATCTATAATTCCAACCTCAAATAATTCTGACTTTAATTTACCATAAGTAAAAGAAGTTTCACTGAAGTAATCATTTTTTGTTTTTGTTTCGCCCCAGGCAAAATATTCCCCATAATCTTCAGGTTTAGAAGCTCCAACATTCATAGTTGCCCATTTTGTTCCGCTTGGCAAACCTAAATCTACATACTCATAACCATCAATATTTCCACTACTTGGTAATGAAGTATTATTTCCTCCGCCAACAGCACTACTTCCTTCTATTTCAGTCCAAGTTTTGCCATTATCATAAGAGACATACCACTTGCCATCCTCAACTTTTATGATTGGTGTCTTGCCATCAACTCCGTTTGTACCATTTGCTCCTTTGACACCTCCTAGATTTGTCCATGAAGTTCCTGAATTATAGCTTACATATAGGTTGCCACTTTCAACCTTGAATGTCGGTGTCTTTCCGTCAACTCCATCTTTACCATTTGTTCCGTTAGTACCGTTTACACCATCCTTACCATCTGCGCCCTTGTCTCCTGTTGCCTTACCAAGAGGTTCAGTCTCCCATGTCTTACCACCATCGTATGAGATGTACCAGTAACCGTCAACAATCTTCAACTTTGGCGTGATTCCGTCCGTACCATTAGTTCCGTTTGTACCCTTATCTCCAGTTGCCTGACCAAGTTCAACCCAAGTATATTTGTTGTTATATGTGACAAACCACTTGCCGTCCTGTATCATGAATTCCGGAGTGATTCCGTCCTTGCCGTTCTTGCCATTTGTGCCGTTGATTCCATCCGTGCCATTTGTTCCGTTTGTTCCGTTCGCACCGTCTGCGCCCTTCACATTGCCAAGGTCTTTCCAGTTCACACCGTCATAGCTGACCAACAAATTGCCCTCTACAATCTTGAATGAAGGTGTCTTTCCGTCAGTGCCGTTTGTTCCATTTGCACCGTCAGCACCCTTGACATTCCCAAGAGAAGACCATGCTTTTGTGTCGCTGTAGCGGTACAAAAGTTCCCCTGCCTCGCTGACAGTAAACTGTGCCACAAGACCATTTGCTCCGTTTTTACCATCAACTCCGTCCTTACCCTGTGCAGGAACTTTGCTGCCGGTCTCGTCAAGCATGAAAGCTCCGTCACAAGTCCAGTAGTAGATGCCGTCAGCATCCTTCTTGATGGCAATGGCTGGAACGTAACCGTCCTTGCCATCTTTTCCGTCAACACCGTTAGTGCCGTTGATTCCGTCCTTGCCGTCAACACCGTCCTTTCCATCAGCTCCGTCCTTTCCGTTTCTCAAGACAACGTACTTGCCATTTGCAAAGAAGATTACGCACCCCTCCTCAACATCCTTGACATCGGTGATGCCGATGTTGTCTTTCTGTGCCTCTGCCAAGGCATTCAAACTGACTACATTGCTATTGATAACCTCGCAAACATCCTTTAGATGTGCAATTTCTACGGAGTTGTCAACAACTTTGTTCCATTGTGCAACCTCGTCGATGTCGTCCTCGCAGGCGATGAAGGCAACTGCACCAAAAATCATCGCCATTATACCGTATATATATTTCTTCATGTTGTTTCGTTTTTTATGTTCCCTACGGTAGTTTTCACCTCGCTTCGCATCGGCGAATCCAACCATAGGCTCTACAAGCCAACCGTTGACACGGTTGTATTTGTTAGAAATTCAATCCCAATCTGAAGATAGCCGAACGGTTCTTCAAATTTTTGTAACCTAACTTTTCCTCGCTGTCGCCATAGATTGCGTCCTTCTTGTCAATCTCGATTAGTCCGAGGTCGTAGGCAAAGCCCACCTGAACCTTTCTGAACACTACGTCAATTCCCATCTGTGTGCCGAAGTCGAATCGCTTGATTGTCTTGTCCTTGAAAACGTCAATCTCCTTGTATGTGTCAAGGTCGATGTTGTACTTCAACTTTCCTGCAAGTCCAAGTCCTAGATAAACTCCTGCCGAAGGTATTACCTCGAAACCGCCCTGCTTGCCGATGTGGTAGTTCACCAAAGCCGGCAACTGAAGGTAGTGCATCTTTGTCTCGCTCTCGTCATAGCCCAAAATCTTGTAGCCCTTCATGTTTGCGAAAAGGCCTGTCTCGACATAAAGAGGCATAGACTTAGACACGTTGATTTGGTCGCTCACGCCAACGTGATAGCCTAGCACGCTCGATGTACTCAACCCTCTTGAAAGTGTCTTTGAAACTCCCAATCCCGCTTTCACAGTGATGATGTTCTTCTTGAAAGCACTTTGTGTCGTGTCGCTCTCCTGTGCTGACACCGACGACAAACCGAGCAGTGACAACGCCACTGCAATAAATGTTTTCCTCATAGCCCTAAAATTATTCATCAACAATTTGAACATAATATTTGCTCTAATTCATCTTTTTATAAATGCTGACAGAAGAACCAAAATGATTGTCGATAACATAAAGTTTGCCATCGATTATTTTATAATCCATAGTCATACCCTTTGACAATTCCATCAAGCCACCATAATCACCGAAATTAGACTTTTTGGCAAAGGCAACAATTTCACTGTCGCTCATATAATTCAAATTATCGTCAGAATAAGTTAATCCTGTTGCACCTGTCTGTTTGATAACCTTTATCTGACCATTTGCAGTAGAAACATTGCACTTATTCACTGCATATTCATACTTTCCCTCTATAGTAATCTCGTACCATACACCATCCGAAGTAAAAGAATAGTATTCTTTGTCATCGTCGTATGACTCATACTCTTTGTCTTCCATATTTGCGAATGTTATATTCATATTCGCAAATGTACCCTCGATGTCATAGTCACGCCACTCAATCAGTTTCCAGTCACCAACTAACTGACTGTTTGTTGTTCCTCCATTACTTCCGCCTTTGTTTTCACCTTCATCGTCCTTGCTACACGAAGAAATGACTAGGGCAAGCGACATCATGAAAAATAATAATTTTCTCATTATTATAAAATAACTTTTGTTTAGTCCTGTTCCCAACGGACAAATAATACTTAAATCCTCGCACATAGACACAAAAAGCGTGGGAACTTTACCTCGTTACTTTATTCAATGTATAGGCTCTGGAAAAACCCTGGTAGTAAATAAAGCAACGGAAAGAGACCCACGCATTCAGTATATCGAAATCCAACGCGAGACCATACTATATATAGTAAGGTCACACGAAGGAATGACATACACCTCCGCAGTCATCTACCGTAACTTTGCTTCCACTACCGTAAAATTTTCCAGATTTATACATTGGAAAGCAAAGCGAGTAAACCCTTGTTATGTATATGTAACACCACCCTATTGCCAAATAGCACCCACAAGTGAGTCTCTTTCAGCAAAAAAAGTAATGCCGTTGCAAATATACAAAATTTTTGAAACTCACAAAACAAAAGCATATTTTTTCGTTAAAAAGAGAGAAACGGAACTTTTTTCGACGAATTTCGATAACGAAGTTTAATGAACAGATCTCTTTTCGATGAATTTCCATAACGAATTTAAATGAACAGAACACTTTTCGACCAATTTCGTTAACGAATTTT